>CAYRYL010000001.1:0-205492 GCA_964428425.1 uncultured Anaerolineaceae bacterium
TGTTGCGGCGCATGATCTCCACGCGCTGGGCTTTATCCAGGATGCCGCGGATCTCAACTGAAAAGGCGAAGCGGTCCAAAAGTTGGGGGCGCAAGTCGCCCTCTTCGGGGTTCATCGTCCCCACCAGGATGAAACGTGCCGGATGGCTGAAGGAAATGCCTTCGCGCTCCACCATATTCACGCCCATCGCGGCCGAGTCGAGCAGGATATCCACCACGTGGTCATCCAGCAGATTGACTTCATCGATGTAAAGCAGACCGCGGTTGGCGGCTGCCAGCACGCCTGGCTCAAAGTGGCGTTCACCCTTTTGAATGGCGCGTTCGATATCGAGCGTGCCCACCACGCGATCTTCCGTGGCTGAAACTGGCAGGTTGATGAAAGGCGTTTCCTTGGTTTCAACAGGCATCGGGTCCTCGCCCCCCACAAAGCGTTCACGGCACTCCGTGCACCAAGTGGTGGGCTTGGCAGGGTCACAGCCAAAGCGGCAGTCTTGAACCACCTTCATGGGCGGCAACAGAGCCGCCAGGGCTCGCGCTGCGGTGGACTTGGCGGTGCCGCGTTCGCCTCGGATCAGCACGCCTCCAATGCGGGGATCAACTGCGTTGAGGATCAGCGAGCGGAGCATTCGCTCCTGCCCGACTACTGCTGTAAAGGGAAAGATTACGCGATCGTTCATGTGTGTCTCCTGCAAGAATCGATTATAGCACGCCAGACCTCAATCGCGCCGGTTGATATCACATCCATCAATAAATGGTTCATTTCCTTCCAAAACGCCCGTCCAGGACCAAAAAGTGCCCAAAGTACCCCGTTTTCACCCATTTTGAGAGTTCCTGATAGTTACATTTGGCTAAACTAAAATCCGTAAGTCGAACTTAAGGAGATCAACATGGAAGTTCCACGCCACTGGCGTTTGAAAAAACAACGTTACGCCCTGCAGGGCGAAGTCTGCCCGCACTGCGATGCCAAGATTTTCCCACCCCGCGATGTCTGCCCTGAATGCGGCGGCGAAGCCAAAACACCCTTCACCTTCAGCGGTCAGGGTCAGGTCTATTCCTTCACAAGCTACAGCAATGCTCCCGCTGGCTTTGAAGAGCAGGCTCCCTACACCATTGCGATGGTCAAATTGAATGAAGGTCCGGTTGTGACCGCCCAACTGACCGATCTGGGTCCCGAGCCCGTGCGCATCGGCATGCCAGTTGAGATGGTCACGCGCAAGATCCGCAATGACGGCTCCGAACGCGGCATGATCGTTTATGGCTACAAATTCCGCCCTGTGATGTAGGGATAGACTCTGCGTTGATGTAAATCAAAACCGCCTTCCAGAGATGGAGGGCGGTTTTGTGTTTCATTGCCTATAAGTCAGTATAATAGTGTTGGGTTGTCTCAAAGCTTACACTTAGTCATAAAACATGTTTGGGTTGTTTTCACAAAAAATGATGTGTGTTTTTTTTAGAAACAGACCGAATTTGGGGAGGAACAATGGCTTTCTCGTTAGAAATACGCTTTAAAAAGTCTACATCAAAGAGCTATCCTGAATCGCTTAAGCTCCTTAAGACTTTCGCAAATTCTGTAATTTCCGAATCCGGAGATTCTATTAATTCTGTAACGATTTCCCAAGAGGAATTTGTCGAGAAATTCAACAATATCAATGTGTTGTGGGGAATGGTTGGTGGCTGGAAAAGTAGTCAGATTTTGATAAATGGCAAACCTTCTAATGTATCCAACTTAATTGTCTATTCAAATGTTGTGAATTGCTACAATAAATTTAAAAGCGCTATTATTCAAGAGGAATATTGCCGTTTACATGCAAACAAAGTTGGATGGGGATGCAGATTTCTTGTGGAAATTAATCGATACTTACCCGAAAACTCTTGGGACAGGAGCAGATATTGGTACGAATTTGGTAGTTTCGAGTCTGAGACCGTATGGAAAATTGATAAGGAAAAAATTCGGGGAATTTTACAGAGAGAAATTGAAGTTAGGCAGGTCTCTCTTTGCCCCGTTTTTTCATATCAGATATTAGAAACAATATTACACGAACTTCCAGATATTATAGATACCAGTACAGATGATAAATGGGAAATTATCTATGAAGATGTTGTTGACGGCTCTCTTATTGAAAGAAAACCTGTAAGAATTGAGCCCAAAAGCAGCCCAAGAAACGCTACACAATCTTTATCTACATCGGGCAATGGGAGAAAAAGCACCGATGAAGAAAACGAATTTAACAAACAGCGGTATATACCAGAAGTTACTTTCTCTGATATTGGAGGAATAGACGATATTGTTGAAACTGTTAGAGAAGTCATCGAACTACCGATCAAGAAGCCTGAGATCTTCAAGTTTTTGGGGATCAAACCTCATAAAGGTATTCTGTTGTATGGTTCACCTGGAACAGGTAAAACACTTATCGCCAAAGCAATTGCCAATGAAATTAATGCGCACTTTATTGCCGTGAAAGGGCCTGAGTTATTGAGCAAATGGCATGGTGAATCTGAAGAAAATATCAGAAATGTGTTTGAAGATGCTACTAAACTTCAGCCTTCAATTATCTACTTTGATGAAATTGACTCGATAGCACAAAGCAGGTCAGGGGATGAAAGCTCGCGTATTGATGCAAGGCTCGTAAACCAACTTTTAACACTCATGGATGGAATCGAAGATTATGGAAACATCAGAATTATTGCATCCACAAACAGACCGGAGCTAATTGACGACGCCCTTTTACGTCCAGGACGATTTGACTACTCAATCGAGTTAAAAAAGCCAACATTGGAAGGTTGTTATCAGATATTCTCTATTCATACAAAGGATATGCCTATTGAACCCGGATTTGACAAACAAATGTTTTCAAAAAATCTGGTTGGTTTGTCGGGCGCAGAAATTTCATTTGTGGCCCGCGAAGGAGCATATAATTGCCTTAGGCGAAATGTTGATTTGCGAAAAGCAATTAATGATGGGGAACTTGATAAAATCGATTACACATCATTTGTTGTGAAAGAGGAAGATTATAAATTGGCATTGTCGTCTATCTGCCACAAAACCAACTAATATTACTGATAACCAGAGATTAGGAGTCTTATACTTACCCTTAACCTGCTCTGACTCAAACAACAATGCTAATTATAGGGAATCATAAAATGATAAATTTTCCAGAAGAAGCAAATTGGGAGTTCGTTAGTGTATTACTCGCCGCTTTATCAATAGTAATATCGGTAATTATTTTTTTTGCTCAGAGGAAACATAAGAGGTTATCCTGTGAAATTGTTTCTGAAAAAGAAATTTTTATGCCTTATGAAGAATGTTCTGAACGTCTTCAGATTCTGTTACAAAAGTCAACACGTAAACAAGTACATTTAGTAGTCGCAAAATTATGTAACACAGGTAACCGACCGATAACAATAGGAGATTATGAAAAAAGCATCAACCTAAGTATTACTAGTAGCGAAAAAATATTGAGCGCAGAAGTGGTCAATACTATACCGCCCAATCTCCCAGTAACATTACAAACCACGGATAAATGCACAATATTAAATCCTATCCTCCTTAATCGTGGGGATACTGTGGTCATAAAAATGGTGATAGTGGAATACAAATATGACATTAAGGTAGATGGAAGAATAGTTGGCATACAAAAAATTACAGGTCGCGACACCACCTTTTGGAAGATCACGATCTTACAATCACTAAGTCTTGTCCCGTTAATATTGCTCGTGGTTCTGAGAAAAAATAAACCGCCCGCTGATCCAATTTTGAATGCATTATGGCTAGGTTATTTAGTTATTCTTGGTGCTACATTCTTTCTTGATAACCATCGTTCATGAGACCCTTGATCCTGTGAAAGGAATTATTCTTACAAATGAAAAGTGATTGGGGAAAATGGCTTTCAAATGGTGTGCCTGAGCATTATTTTGGTTTTTGCTCATTTTTAGCCTTTTTCCTTGCTCTACGTTTCATCTTGCTTACTATATCACCGGCCCAAAAAAAGTAAACCTATCCCATTGATTACTTACGAGATAATATGGAAAAAATGACAAATAGAATTACTGAAGAACTAAGTCGTTTGGCATTTGAATGCCATGATAACTGTGTTTTATGTGGTTATAAGTTTCAAGAAGGCGATACCTCCCATCTGGGCTACGGAATTAATGATAAGCCCTTGTACGTCTGCGATGCGTGCTCGAAAAAGCTACAAGAAACCGTTGTTCGGCATTACTTTATGCCGCGACCCTTTGAAATTCCCCCTATTGGAAGCAAACTTTGGAGATACATTGATTTTGCCAAATATGTCAGTATGCTTTCGACCAAGAGCTTATACTTTGCTCGTGCCGATTGTTTTCAAGACTCATTTGAAGGAGCAAAAGGATTAAAAAAGAACAAAGAAAAATGGGACAATTATTATTTACATTTTTTTCGAGAAGCGATCAAGAATCCCCCCGATGGTTATGAATGTACGCTTTCAGATGAAGAAGTGGAAAAACAGGCAAAGCATCTGCTTGGAGAATTTGAATTTGGTGGTGAGATTGATAAAAAGAGTACATTCATAAATTGCTGGCATGAAAGTGAACATGAGTCGGAAGCAATGTGGAGACTGTATTCAAGTTCTCTGGAAAATGCAATCGCAGTAAGAACTTCTTATCACAGTCTATATCAAGCTCTCGGTTGCAACCCATCAATTAACATTGGCAGAGTAAATTACATTAATTTCCGAAAAAGTTATGCGAGTGCAGATCACGCATTCTGGTACAAGAGAATGTCCTTTGAGCACGAGAAAGAAGTCAGAGCAATGTTAATCAACAGGAATTGTCCAGATAAAGGTAAGATTGTTCCTTGCGATTTATCTATTCTTATCGAAGAAGTTTTTGTTTCTCCGAGTGCTCCAAGTTGGTTTACACAACTAGTAAATGACGTAAATGAAAAGTATGGGTTAGATAAAAAAGTCAGTCCATCAGAATTAGTTCAAGAACCTTTCTTTTAATATCTGATAATGTTTGCACCTGACATGTCGGTGTCGCCATATGGTAAGAATGTCCTATTTGATTGATGCTAGTTACAACAAAGCGTCACTGTCTGGTCCCAAGTAATACTTGCATCAACCGCTTACATGCAATATTTTTGGTCCCCTTGCTAGGACCAAGTCAGATGTACGGGTATAAATGGTAACCTGGGGAACGGTCATCGGCGTATAGGGACAAAAAGTGCCTTCTCTATATATTGTGATGGTGTGTGGATTTATCAGTCATGTTCGTGGATTTCTGGTAAAGTATACTCATCACCGGCGATGTACTCGGTGGAGACTGCCCAAAGGGGCGTTGCGCATAACTAATAACTCAATTACATTTGAGACCAACTCTTCAAAGGAAACCGACCATGAATTACCGTCAGATCCCCCATTGTGATTTTAGTGTCAGCGAGATCGGACTGGGCTGCGAGCATCTTGAAAAAAAAGAAAAGAGCCTGGTCGATGAAGTGGTGGGGGCCGCGCTGGATAGCGGGATCAACATCATGGATGTGTTCATGCCCCAGCCGGAAGTGCGCACCCACATTGGAGACGCGATCCGGCACGCCCGTCAGAAAGTCCATCTGCAGGGGCACATCGGCGCGACGCTGGAAAACGGGCAATACAAGCGCTCCCGCGAAGTGGCAGTATGCGATGAGTTCGTCCGCGATTTTCTTGCCCGTTTCCACACAGACTACATCGACATCGGCATGATCCATTTTGTGGACGATCTGGATGACTGGCACACCATCGAAACCCAGGGGATTCTCGAGTACGCCCTGCAGCTCAAGCAAAAAGGCATCATCCGCGCGATTGGGCTCAGCTCCCATGTACCCAACGTGGCCATGAAAGCGGTGCAAAGCGGGCAGATCGATGTATTGATGTTTTCACTCAACCCATTGTTCGACCTATTGCCCGAACAAACCCCGATCGATGACCTTTTTGAGCAGAAAACTTACGAACATGGCGCGTCCAGCGGGATCAATCCGAGCCGCCAGCGACTTTATGAAACCTGCGCACGGCTGGGGGTGGGCATCACGGTGATGAAAACCCTGGGCGCCGGTCTGCTGCTTGGGGCTGACTCTTCCCCGTTTGGGCAACCCATGACGGTGGCCCAATGCGAACACTATGCTCTCACTCGCCCCGCCGTTGCCAGCGTTCTGATTGGCTGTGTTTCCAGCGAACAGGTCCACCAGGCTCTGCAATATGAATCTCTTTCCGCGCAAGAGAAAGACTACACCGCGGTGCTGAACACCTCCCAACGCTACTCAGCCAACGGCGCGTGCATGTACTGCAACCACTGTCTGCCCTGCCCGCAAGAGATCGACATCGCCGCCGTGCATCAGTATTACGATCTCGCCAGGAGCCTGAGCGAGGTGCCGGCGACCATTCGCGAGCATTACCTGGCGCTGCACGCGCACGCGTCCGATTGTATCGCCTGCGGTGCTTGCGAGGAACGCTGCCCATTTGGGGTGGAAGTGATCCAGAACATGGAAAAAGCTGCGGTTCTCTTCGGAGTCTAGCCGGGAAGGGATTTCTGTTATGAAAAAAGCAGGTTTCCGTTCCGCCGTATTACCCTTGCTAATCATTTCATTCGGCGGATTGTTGGCACTTGGGGTGTGTTATTTACTCTTTTTGCTGATCAATAGCCTGGGGCGATCGCCACTTTTTTCCAACGCCCCAACTGCGATGCCTGTCTTCATTATCCGCAGAGTTTTAGCCTTATTACTCCTGGTTCTCTATTTGGTTTTATTTCGCGCAAAGATTTCTGAAATTCTCAAAGCGACTATCCTCGTTGGTCCATTGGGGTTTTTTATTACAACCGCGATCCTGACTTTCTATCAAAAGCCAGCCTGGGCGATTGCGATTACAGCAGTTATCACAGCAAGCTGCGCCTTCCTGGTTTACAAAAGCAAGAAGCCCTGGTTTTATTATTACGCCGTCGCGTTTACCGTTCTGGTTTCCGTTGCCTTAGCCTGGCCAAGAGCCTGAATTTGCACCATCAATCAGCAATCCGAAAATGGAATTTTGACCGCTGCTCGAAAGAGCAAATTTGTTACTATAATAATGGTGTGGATGTTTTGGCTACAGAATAGTGAGGTAATTATGACCACAAAACCAGAGCAAAAGAGTTCATATGCATTGTTGGTTATCGACGTTCAAAAGGAACAGTTTGAAGAATCTACACCGATCTATAAAGCAGACCAGCTTCTTCAGAACATTACATTCCTGATCTTAAAAGCTCGCCAGGAGGGCGTACCGGTGTTTTTCGTGCAGCATTCCGCGGATACCTATCTGAAACTCGGATCGGATGGCTGGCAATTGCATCCGCAAATCCAACCAGTCGCCGGAGAACCGATCATCCACAAACGCCACGGCAACTCCTTTGAAGGTACCAACCTCCAGGAGGAGCTAATTAAAAGAGGTGTTAGTACCGTTGTAGTAACAGGCCTGGTGACCCACGGCTGCGTGAAAGCAACCTGTTTGGGGGCTCTGAAAGAAGGTTACAAGGTGGTTTTGGTCAGCGATGCGCACAGCAACTTCAGCAAGGACGCTCTCGGAATGATAGAGAAATGGAACCGGGAACTCGCCAGCAAGGGCGTAGATTTGGTTGAAACCAAGTCTGTGACGGTTTAGAAGTTTTAAAATCAAGGGTTCCACATTCCGTGGTTACATGTACAGAGGAGCCGATATGACATCAAAAAGAAAGACCTGGCAGGAAAAGCTCGCTGACAAAGGGGGATTGCCAAAGGTATTGAAACTGGAGAGCCATTACCCCTGTTACAACGCCCTGCACAAGATGGGTGTTGAAGCTGGCGAGGAAGTTGTGCTGGTCAATCCCAGCGAGATTGTCGCCTGCATGAAAAAAGTACCGTATGGCAAAGTGGTCACGATCGTTGAGATCTGCCAGCACATTGCGAAAAAACATCAAGTCCAGGGGTGTTGCTCCCTGACAACCGGAATTTTTATCATGACAGCTGCTAACGCTGTTGAGGAAGCCAAAAATGAAGGCATTGATTTGGGCATCCCTTACTGGCGAACATTGAAGTCAGACGGCTACCTGAACGAGAAGTTCCCCGGTGGAGATGAAGCACACAAGTCGCTGTTGGAAAAAGAAGGCGTTAGAGTAGTCAGAGCTGGGCAGCGATGGCGCGTTGAGAATTACCAGGCACACCTGGTTGACGAGCTATAGGTCCAGTTACCCAAGTAAAGAATTAGTTGTCTTCCCATCCCCCACAGGCATATCTTTCCAAATTTCTCTCATGCCAGAAGTTTAGGTATAATTTTGGGGGATTCCATACTTTTTTGGTATGACAATACATTATGTTTGATTAATAAATATGCTGTTTTTAGAGTGATTGTCACGTTGAATGTACAAATTGATGTGTAGGTGAGGCTGATTTGGTAAAGTATTTCAAAGAATATAAATGGTCGAATATCAGCGCGATGTTGCGCAACCTAAGATCAGACCCGGAAATCTGCACCGATGACTTTACTGACCGCTTGGTCGTGATTACCGGCGCGACTTCAGGTATCGGCTTCGCCACCGCGCAAAAATACGCGTCTCACGGCGCCGAGCTGCTCTGCATCAACCGAAACGAACAAAAATCCAAAGCGTTGTGCGACGCAATCACCAGCCAGTATGGCACCAAGTGCTCTTATTGGATCGCGGATCTCTCCAGGCTCTCCGAAGTCCATTTGGTCGGAGAGAAACTGGCTGCCCTTGAGGCGAACATCGATGTGCTCATCCACAATGCGGGTGTTTTTAATACCCAGAAAACCATCACCGCCGATAGCCTGGAAGCCGTGTTTCAAACCAACTACCTGAGCACCTTTATTTTGAATCATCATGTCAAGGAAAAGTTCATCGCCCAGGCTAGCGGGCGGATCCTGTTCGTCAATTCTGAAGCCCACCGCTTTGCGGCGTGGGGCTTGCATCTGGACGACCTCGCTTGGGAGAGCCATGCCTATTCAGGAGCGAAGAGTTATGGCGCCGCAAAATTAGCTCAGTTGCTTTCCATGATCAAACTTGACGAGGCTTTCAGCGGAACCGGCGTCACCATAAACGCGATGCACCCGGGCAATGTCAAGACGAATAGCGGGCAAAACAACGGTCCGATCTATAAGTTCTTCAAGAAGATCTTTATCGACAGAGCGGCAAAAACTTCTGATATTGCTGCGGAAGCCTTGTATTACCTCGGCGTTTCGAAAAAACTGGCTGGTATTTCAGGAAAATTTTTCAATCTCACAACGGAAGAAGAGCCTGCCCCGCCGGCACTGGATAGAGATGCAGCGGAGAAGCTTTGGGCGATAAGTTGTGAGTTAGGTGGAGTGAGATGACAGCAGAGAAAGCAAAAATCGTGATCGTTGGCGCGGGCATGGCGGGGCTAACCGCCGCCGCATATTTGCTCAGGGATAACTATGATGTTTTACTCCTGGACAAAAATGACCGCTGCGGGGGATTACTCCAAACTTTTCAAAATGGCGGGTTTTCCTTTGATTCAGGGCCAAGAGCCTTTGTTAATTCCGGCATCATGAAACCCATGCTAAAAGATCTGGGGCTGGATTGGGAGTTGCTGGAAAACAAAATTTCCATTGGAGTCGAAGACCAAATCGTCCGGTTCGATTCCATCGATTCTCTGCAGGAGTATCAGAAGATGCTGGTTAGCCTTTATCCCGAGAGCGTTGAGGATATCGAAAAGATCATCCCGATCATCTATAAACTGTCGGAATACACCAAGGTTTTGTACGAGTTTGACAATCCCAACTTCACTACCAACCTGTTGGCTGATAAAAAATTCGTCATCAGAAAATTGCTCCCCTGGACCTTCAAGTTTCTAAACGCGCTCAGGCAGTTCAACAAGTACAAGATGCCCATGGAAGTTTACATGCATGGGTTGACCAAAAATCAGTCCTTGATCGATATCATCCTCCAGCATTTCTTCCGAAAAACGCCAACCTATTTCGCGTTGGGGTATTTCCACGTCTACCTTGATTACTTCTACCTCAAGGGTGGCACCGCTGCGGTGGTGGACCTGCTGAAAAACAGGGTGCTGGAAAAGGGCGGCGAAATCAGGCTCAACAAACAGATCGTAGAGGTCAATCCCGCAGAGAAGACGGTCACCGACGCAAGCGGTGAGAGTTATGCATACGATCAGTTGATCTGGGCAGCGGACTTGAAATCACTCTATCGCTATCTCAATCCTGCCGGATTGGACCCCAAATTGACCACTGAAGTAATATCGGAAACTGAGCGAATGCTTGCGGCAAAGGGCGCTGAATCGGTCTGTATCCTCTTCCTCGGGGTGGACCGACCGACATCCTATTTCCAATCAAGAGGCGGCGAGCACATGTTCTATACCCCTTCCAGGAAAGGTTTGGGCGAGACCATGCGGCTGGATCGTGAGGATCTCGTCACAAATTTCGACAGGAAATCCAAGGCTGAAGTGTTCGAATGGGTGGATCGCTATTGCGAACTGAACACTTTTGAGGTCTCCATCCCTGCCCTGCGTGATGCCGCCATGGCGCCGGAAGGGCAAACGGGTGTGATGATCAGCTGCCTGCTGGATTACGACGTGGTCGAGAAAATCGAAAAAGCCGGCTGGTATGCAGAATTCAAGGAGAGGCTCGAAAGTAACATTATCCGAATTCTTTCTGAGAGCGTTTATCCGGGTATTGCTGATGATCTCCTTTTCAAGTTCTCCTCTACCCCGCTGACCATCCAGCAGGTGTCCGGCAGCTCTGAAGGAGCTATCACCGGCTGGTCCTTTGAATCGGATGTCCCGGTCGTCAATAAACTGGCGGATATTCCCAAGAGCGTCCTGACCCCCATCCCTGGCATATATCAGGCAGGGCAGTGGGCATATTCCCCGGCGGGAGTGCCAATCGCGATGATGACCGGCTGGTACGCGTCCCAAAAAATCATCAAGGATGCAAAGCGATCCCGAGGCAAGTAGCTGAACAGCTCAATAAAATGAAACTCGAGAGCGTTACCAGTTTTGTGCAAAAGATCTACAGGGGCTGTTTGGAGCTCAACACAGGCGCAGATAGGAGCCGGTTTTGACTGTGAACGCGATAACGATCGTCACGCTTGGGTTTTTAATCATGGAAGCCACGAACATGGTCATGCTCTATTTCTTTCCAGATTCAAAGTTCGCAAACGGTGTTGGTGTCTTCAAAGCCTGGGAGAAATCCAAACAAGACCCCGAGCTGTACGACTTTGCCAGGTATATGGTCAATTGGGTCGCGGGCACCAAACTGATCGTCATCCTCCTTTTGATCGTGATCCTCCTAACAACGCGCGGACAGACTTTGGTCTTTACCGGTGTGGCAATGGTCGTCTCGATCGCGTCGTTCTTTTGGAGGCTTTTTCCGCTTATCCGGAAGATGGATCGAAATAACCAAATTGAACCCAAAAATTACTCTGCCACCTTAGGTTGGATGATCGTTGTCTTTATCGCCTCTTTTTTGGCAGCAATCGTCCTCACGAACGTAGCCGCAAATTAACCGAGAAACCCTACTTATTAGAAAAGGATCCCTCATGCCCCGTGTCTCGCTCAACCAGCCCGCCCCCAATTTCACCCTCCCAGATTTCTCGGGCAGGGATTTCAGCCTGGCTGAACTGAGAGGGCAGAAGAACGTATTGCTGGTGTTCAACCGCACCTTTGCCTGACCATTCTGCCAACGGCATATGGCGCAGTTGCGTCAAGACCACAAAGAATTTGTATCCCGAAATGTTGCCGTCGTAGTCATTGGTCCGGAAAATGCGGAACAATTTGCTGTCTACTTTCAAAAAGAAAGCCTGCCCTTCATCGGGCTGCCCGACCCCAAGGCCAGCGTGTTGAAGCTGTATGGGCAGGAGGTCAACCTTTTCAAGCTGGGACGCATGCCCGCACAAGTTCTGATTGACAAAGAGGGCATCGCTCGCTTTGTCCACTACGGGCACAACATGAGCGACATCCCCAGTAATGAGGAAATTTTAGGGCTGGTTGACGAAATCAACATGCCTGATAATGTTTTCCAGTAGTTACACTACCAAAAAACGGCAATTGTAAAGAGTCGTATAATCCGAATATCATTCGTTCAAATGAAATAGGAGAATCATGGACAATTTATTACCCCTCATTTTGCAATTGGTTGGCGGAGCAGCCGGCGGTAACCTCATCGCTAAACTGCTCAAAAAACTGGACCTCGGTCCCATCGGCAACACCATTGTCGGCCTCATCGGCGGCTTTGGCGGCGGTCAGCTGGCAGGTCTATTAGGCGCTTCCACTGGCGGCACCGACATTCTTCCGATGTTGATCAGCCTGCTGGGTGGCGGCGTTGGCGGCGGCGCTTTGACCGCGATCGTTGGGCTCCTCAAGGGTCTCATCGCAAAAAAGTAGCTGCGATCTAACAAAAGAGGCTGTCTATCAATAAGGACAGCCTCTTTTTGTTCTCTGTAGATGTAGGGTATGGTTATAATCCATCTGAAATTTCTTTTACGGAAGGGCGCGGATGACTGATCTGGAAGCAGAAAACTTTCTGTTCGTGGGAGGTGAGTTTTATTACGACGATCAGTGGAAAACTGACCTGCCTAACTTTCCCACTGAAGGCACAACCTTTCTAAACGGCGGCAAGGCTTGCCTGACGGTCATTTGTGATTACCTGCGCAACCACGGCATCAGCCGGGTGCTGCTGCCGGCTTATCTTTGCCCTACCATCGTTGACACAATTGAAGCAGGCGGACTGACCTGCAATTACTACAACATTCTCCCAAATTTTTCGATTGACACACATGACCTTGAACGCCAGCTTCGCGACAAGCAAGCGGTTTACTTCATCAACTACTTCGGCTTCTCCCCCAGCCCGACCACCTTGAGTTTCTTGTCCGAACTGCGAAATTCTGGAAGGATCTTAATCGAGGATAGCGCCCAGGCAGGACTTTTAACTCACACAACAGGTGATTTCACGTTTAACAGCATGCGCAAACTCTGCCCTTTCGATGGCGGTTATCTGAAAACCACACTCGACATCCAGCGTTACCTGGCAGCTTACGCGGGCAGGGAAAACCACCGGCTGCCGCTCATCCGCCAATACCGCAGCCAGTTGAGAGACTATTTGTTTAACAACAAAGGCGATCACGAAGCACTTGAGGCACTTTTCGGGCAAGCCGAATCGGTTTACGCGCACGATGAGGTGGTGTTGGGGGATGAGCAAGAACGCCAACAGATCGAAAGCCTCGATTGGGCAGCAATTAAGCAGCTTCGTCGCTATAACTATGCCAATCTGATGAAATCCATCGCAAGCATTCCCGTCCTCTCACCAATTTTTCCAGTTCTGCAACCAGATTTGATGCCTCTGGGCTTGCCAGTTTATGTCAGCGATGGTTTGCGAGACCAGCTGAACGAATTTTTAGGTGAGAATGGGATTGGTCTGACTATCCATTGGGAAGACCTGGTCACTGACCCCCGTCTCAACCACAACACGCTTGCGGTGGAGATGACCAACAACATCCTCACCCTGGCGATTGACCAATATACCAGCCCCAGGCAGTTGGATTATCTATCCCAAAAATTAGCTGACTTCGCTGCCACCGTGAACCGACGCTAAAAAATTTGCATTAGCTAACTGAAGCCAAACACAGTTAACAAAAAGGCTGCCCAGAAAAGGACAGCCTCATATTCTTGCTTCAATCTTTAAGGAAGCGTATTATTCGCGGCAAAGTCATCACCCAGCGTCACCACAATGTGGATTGGGGCGTTCGGATCGTAGGCGTAGATGACCTGATAAGTTTCCATCACCGCCAGAAAATCGACCAGGTAGTGTAAAGTATAGGGCTTTGCGCCGAAAAAAGTGATGGTGGTGTAGGAGGTATAAGCGGCGTTGCCTTGCTCAACTACATTGATGCTTTGACTCTTCAGGTAATCCGCCGTCTTCTCTGCCAGACCCTGGGCGCTCGAGCCATTCAGAACTGAAACCGTCGCGCCTTCCTCTGCCAACACATTCAACAAGGTTGCGGGGTCCTGTACGTCAATTGCCCCGCCTCCCCCAAATACGCTGTCGCGAAGTTCGCGAATGCGATCCGGGATGGGGCGCAAGATCGCCAATCCGTCCGGGGAAGTGCCAGGTGATGCGTCCTGCCAACCTATGGCAGTATGAGCAATCTGATCACGCGGAATATCATTGAGAACCTTGATGCCAAGTTGAATAACCTGGTCGAGAGTTAGGTTGGAGCGAATACCCTGCGAGAGGCTGGAATAAAGCTCGGGCGAACGCTGGATGAGCGTGGGAAGCATATTAAAGTCCATGATGCGGTCGCGAATCGCCAGGATAACCTGCTGCTGACGCTGCGAGCGCGAAATGTCGCCGCCAGTTGGCTCGCGGTAACGTACGTAAGCCAGCGCCAGGTCACCCGGAAGGGTGTACCTCCCCGGATCCATCCATTGCGAGAACTTAGTGTCGACAATGTTTAGCTGCACCCTCTCAGTTGTGGTAATTTTGACACCGCCAATTTGATCGATAAAACTGACAAAGGCTTCAAAATCAATCTGGGCATAATAATGCACAGGCACACCAAGCAAATTCTCGACTGTCTTTGCCGCCAGCGCTGGACCACCACCGGGCAGTTGGAAGCTTTCGCCAATGCTGTAGGCAGTGTTGATCTTGCCGTAATCCGAACCGGGGATCCTCACCCACAGGTCACGCGGGATTGAGAGCATTCCAGCAGTGTTGTTGACCGGATCGAGCGTGAAAAGGATCATGGTGTCGGTCAGCGGGTTGGCAGCATCCGGACTGCGGGCGTCAATACCCATCACCAACAGGTTGACGCGGGTTTTGCCATCCCAGGCTTCGGGCATGGTAAAGGTATCCAGTGGAGGAGCAGTGGGGGTTGGGGTGATCCCTGGTTCAAGCGTGACATTTGGATCAGCAGTGGGCTCATCCATGATTGGCGCGCCGCCAGGATTAAAAATTGTTGCCTTGGCAACAAAATCACTGGTGAAGCGGAAGAGAAAATACCCTCCAACCAACCCCAGAATCAATAGAACTAATATCGCTACCAAGGACTTCCCGTGAGGAAGTTCCCATCGTTTCTTTTCTGAATTTTTCATAAGTCCTTTAATCAGGCTTGGCTTTGCTTATCCTGGCATGGGAGGGGGCACTGGAAGGGATTCCTTCTCAGTGGCACGCCACTTATCGCCCTCATCGATGCGCATGATTAATATGCCATCCCAAATCGGGTATTTTCGGCCACAATCCTGGCATACCAGCCAATAATCGCCAAACATTTCCAGCGTTCCAGCATTCTCTTTTACGCAAACGGGACAAGCCAGTTTGTCAAACAACTCTTTACTGATCACATCAGCCTCCATCAATTACCCTCGGAACATTCTTCCGATGGCGAATAAATTTTACCATAGGGCGGATTTGGCTCACATGGTTTTAGCGGTCACCAATATCCGTACCTGGACCGTAATTATACCCATCAGGCCAGGGAACGTAAGTAGTATGAATATAATCGGTGAAATAAACCGCCCCGTCTTTATAGACAGTGCGCTGCACCGAAACACTCGCGCCATTAACCGCCCAGTCCACTTGTTTGATCGTGCCAGTTGGAAGGGTGGGATCCTCGCGATAAATTGGTTCGGGAGGGGGGGTGACATTGGTGACACCCGTGGTCGTCCAATCTACGCTGCGTCCATCGCTGGTGGAATAGAACTTCCAGGTGAGCGAGTAATCGGTGGTGTAGGTTTCCATCAGGATCCAATAGGGAGTGTCGTTGCGGAATTTGAAATCCACAACAGGCACGTAAACGGTGGCATCCAGACCTGCAAAGTTGGTGTTCACCCAGCCATTGGAATCTTGCTCGTAATAACTGACGCGATAGGCGTGGGGGTAACGCTCCACGATCGGGAATCCGGCAAAAAATGCAGTGCGAAAGAGTGTGGTGCTCACCTGGCAAACGCCGCCGCCCACACCCCGGACTGACTGATCGCCAACAATGATGATGGCTTCAGCATAACCGTTTTCAAGGCTGATGTCGGTCAGGTATTTTGCCATGGAGAAAACTTCGCCAGGCGCAACCATCACGCCATGGAAGCTGGCTGCAGCTGTGCGGATATTCTGAAGACGATCCGCGGAAGAACCATAGAAGTAAGAGTGCCCCTCGAAAATGAGCTCGGTGATGCCCAGGCTGGCAGCTGTTGTGTCATCTTTTACTGCTGGATCAACATCCTTCATGATCAAAGTGGCTTCGTGTTGCCCTGCCTGGAGCTGTTGGAGGATCTGATCCACACTTTGCTCAAGATCAAGACCTTTACCGATAACTGCATTCTGGACGACCTCAATCTCTTTACGTTCGTCGTTAAAGAACATGCGCGCGTTCACTGGTTCCACCAGTAATGAGGGTGCGATGCTGGCGAGATAGTTGAGGAGGGACTGACGATTGAGGCTGAGCTGATACCCTGTCGCGCCAGCGTCTGTGGTTCGTTCAAGCTGGAGCAGGCTCGCCAGGTCTTTGGCTTTGATCACCCAGGGTCCAACACCAAAGGCTGGATCCGCAGGTTGGATAGTAAAATCCTGGCTGAGGATTTTCTTCGCCAGATCAGCGGTTGCCTGCACGTCCATGATTACGGGTGTGGTTTCTTCAATGACCAGCGGGATCGTGCCGCTCGTTTGCGTCAGGAATAAAGGTTCCAGTTTTTTCAACGTGGCTGGGATGTCAACTCTGCGCCCCACCTGACCCTGGCTGACCTTCACATCCGTGCCCTCGAGGGTGATGGCAGCTTCCATCATCGGCTTGTCGATCTGCCGGGCGATCTCCTGCAACAATGCATGCGCGTTGCGTTGGTCATAGACCACGCTCGGGTCGATATTTACGCCTGACCCCATGGCGAAGAACTGACTGCTCAGGTCCGCCACCAAGCCCCTTCCCCGACCTACCTGGTAAGCTTGCTCAACGGCGCCAATCGGCTCGAAGGTGTAGCCCAGTTGGGCGGGATTGAAAGTCCAGCGGGAGTCTCCATCGCTGAAGAAGATTTGCCCCTGTTTGGGGTAAGTCAGGCTCGCGTTGAGTTTGACCACAGCCTGACCGATTGTAAGCCCGGAAAGATCGGTGCCGTTGACGGACACGCCTGGAAAGATGGCGTTTTCATGTTTTGCTTCAAAGCCAAATACAATCGCAAAAAGCGCTGCCAGTGCCAGGAGAATGCCAAAAATAAAAACAAAACCTATTTGTTTATTAATATGCGCACGTTTCGCGGGTATGGATGGCGCGGGTGCGACCGGAACTTGTGTTGTGTCTTCTGTCATAATCATCCCAGATTATAGTTTAGGCGGTTAAGGTTAAGCAACCTAAGGCTGCAGGTTTTATTCCTGTTAACAGACGCTGAGATCGGGATTTGGTTCCCCTGCCCTGGTTTTGCCCTGGCAACGGCCACTTACGCTAACCTCCCAACGATAATTTTAAAGCTGGAATATAATGGGGCAAGAAGTCAGACAAAGTCGCAAGATTATTCATGAATAAAAACACGCTAAAGCACATCCTTCCAGCCCTCCTTGCCTGCTGCCTGCTTTTTTGCTTTCTCAGCCCCGTATTTGCCAACCGGCTACCGCAGGAGGCAACCCCCGAGGCACAGCAGCCCATCGCCACACCTACGCTGCCAGTCGAGTTATATTCTCAAACAGCCACCCCCGGTCTGGACGGCGGCATTCGCCACACGGTGCTTGAAGGGCAAAATCCGATAATGATTGCTGAAATGTACGGCATCAATCTGAATGAGTTGTTGACAAAGAACGAGCTGACCCCCGAACCGATCATCCTGCCTGGCGACATTCTGATCATCCGTGAGGGTGGCGAAATCAATCTTGGTCAGCCCACCAGCACACCCGACGTGCCAGCGCAGTTGCTAACCCCCGAACTTACCCAGACCCCCACCGCTACGCTCGCTCTCGTTTTAGCAGAGCTCACGCCAGAGCCCACGCCCATGGAAGACCCCGGCGTGTTAAATCGAATCATGAGCAGCGACGCCAAATTTCTGGCTTTAGGGGTATTAGGGTTGGCGATTTTTGGGGTTGTCTTGCTGGTAATCAGCTCCCGCCGCATCAATTAACCAGTTCAAACCACAAGATGGGCGCCATCCACAGCTTGGCAAACGTGAATGGGTGTCTCGCGACCATATTTTTTCATCACAGCCGCTTTAAACCAGCTTACAAAGTCATCCAATCCATCTCTGTTTACCAAGTTCACTGTGCAGCCGCCAAAACCCGCGCCTGTCAGACGCGCGCCATAACAAGCTGGATGGCTGGATGCCAGGTCCACCAGCAAATCCAGTTCAGGGCAGCTCACTCCATACAAATCACGCAGTGAGGCGTGGGTGGCAAGCATTAGCGAGCCAAGACCCGCGCTATCGCCTTCTGTCAGGCAGCCAATTGCCTGCTCCACGCGCGTCATCTCCCCCACAACGTGCAAAGCCCTTTTCGCAACCCGTTCGGGGAGCTCAGGTAAGTAGTTTTGCAGAAACTCCGGGGTTACATCCCGTAGGGAAACCAAGCTGCCGCACCAGGTTTGCAAACGCCGCACAGCTTCCTGGCAGTCTGCACGCAGTTCGTTGTAGCTTGAGGTAGCCAGGCTGCGCCGAACGCCGCTGTCTGCAATCACGATTGCGGCATCCTGCGGCAGCGAAAGGGTGTGCCAGGCAAGGCTGCGCGTGTCCAGCGCAAGGGCATGCCCTGCAACTCCAAACGCGCAAGCAAACTGGTCCATCAGCCCGGATTTGACCCCCACATACTCGTTTTCGGCTTTATGGCAGAGTTTCACCAGCTCCATTTTCGGGATGTCCCACTCTCCGGCAGTCTGCCACGCGAGGGCGAAACCGACCTGCACTGCGGCTGATGAGCTCAAACCCGCGCCAATCGCGATGTCGGAACTGTATTGCACCGCCAGCCCTCTAACGGGCAGCCCGGCTTGTTGGAGCGCCAAGGCAACCCCGGCGGGGTAGAACGCAAACGCCGGCAGGGGCTGACCATTGAGGTCTTTCTTATCCGCCAGGTTTTCTAATGAAAATGAGACTTCGGCTTGCAGATCAGCAGCCATCAGCCGCACGACAGGCTCATCCAGCACATCCACTCGCATGGTTACGTAGCGATCGATCGCCGCGGGCAGCACCACGCCTTCGTTGTAATCCACGTGTTCACCCAACAAATTGACTCTTCCCGGCGACTGGATAATGAAGCTGTGGCTATTTACCCCCTTGTTTTGCAGGCTTGCCAGGAGTTCAGGAAGTTTGTTGCGTGAAGGGTCTGAAATCAAATCCTGTTTTTTGGGATGTTTCAATTGTTTGATGCGAATTTCCCGCTTGAGCGCAGAGCTGTGGTCGGGCATTTCTTCCACGTAGACCAGCTTGGAAGGTCCATTCATGCGGGTATACTTTGCCCCCAACCCGGCATTATGCTGCTTCAGGCGCCTGAAGGGATCAGTGCTCCAGCCCGTATAGTACCTTCCATTAGCGCACTCGAGCATGTAGCAATAGTAGCGCATGCGGCTCCTAACGGTTGATCAGGAAGCGGGCGATGGCCATGACGGGTTCGTGCACAAGCTTTCCTATCAGGTCAAAGCCCAAACGCGGTCCGACAAAAACCAAAAAGAGCAAGATGTACGGGCTGTAGCGGCGGATGCCTTCCATTACCGGCTGCCACGACCGGGGTAAAAAGTATGAGAGCACCTTCTCACCATCCAGCGGCGCCAGTGGGAGTAAATTAAAAATGAAAAGCGTGATGTTTACCAACACGAAGATCAGCAAAAAGTATCCAATCGAAGGGATAATAGCGCCTGAGGGTTGGTTTACGTTCACTAAACTAAAACGCAATGGGATTGCAGCCACCAGCGCTAGCAGCAAATTGGTCAAAGGACCTGCCAAGGAGACCCACATGACACCAGCAGGGTTGTTTCGCCGGATTGATGCGGGATTGATTGGTACGGGCTTTGCCCAGCCAAAGCCAGCCACAATCAGCATCAGCGTACCGAATGGATCGAGGTGACTGAGCGGATTGAGCGTCAGACGTCCTGCGCTCATGGCGGTGTAGTCGCCGAAGCGGGTAGCGGTCCAGGCGTGCGCGTATTCGTGAAGCGTGAACGCGATGATTAACGTGAGCACTCTGGCAATTAATGTAGGTGGGTCAAAACTCATACCTGCTCCAAAATCCCGGTTAGGGTCCCTTTAGCGATGGCGGGATTATAACATGCGAGTGTTATAATCCGGCTATGCTGCCTGAGGTTCAACTTGGAGATAGAGTGACGTTGCGCAAGGAGCACCCCTGCGGTGGCTTTGAGTGGGAGGTGGTGCGGCTTGGGGCGGATATCGGGCTGGTTTGCCTGACCTGCAAACATCGCGTCATGCTCAGCCGACGCGAATTGAGCCGTCGCTTGAAGAAACATATTCCTAAGATTGAAAAGAACGAAAACGAATAGCAACCTGTCGCCAACCCGCACCTTCGTCATCGCAAGGGTGCAAACCGATCATGGCGATCAATCCCCGTCATCGCAAGGGTGCAAACCGATCATGGCGATCAACCTGCGTCATCGCGAGGGAGTGAAACGACCGTGGCGATCTGCTTTTGCTCTTCTCTGTCATCGCAAAGGAGCAAAGCGACCGCGGCGATCTAAAATATTTGTTGATTACAACTCACCAAAATGAATAACACATCCTGCTTGCGACGATCTAGTCTGCCTTGAGTATTTATTACAAGGCAGATCGCCACGATTTTTTGCCAAACTTCTTCTATCTCTCAGTCTTAGTGTGACCTGGCAAAAAATCTCGCGATGACGTGTTGGTTTCATTTCGAATTCACACACACGAAATTCCAAATATCTGAGTTTTTGCATCAATGCTAAGGTATAATCTTCACTTAAGATGCCAATACTTCCACCGCATGCTTTTGAAGTCTTTTCGCATAGCCCCGAGCAAACACGGCGGGTGGGTATTCGCCTTGGCAGTTTGCTCCAGGTCGGAGACGTCGTCTGCCTTGAGGGCGACCTCGGTTCCGGAAAGACGACATTGGTACAGGGTATCGCCCAGGGGTGGGGCGCGCCTGGCAAAGTCACCAGCCCGACTTATGTGATCGTCAACGAATATGCCCGTCCGGGTGGCAATACGCTTTTCCACTGCGACGCATATCGCCTGCAGCCCGGAAACGCGCTTGATAGCGCCATCCTGGACCTGGACCGAGTGCTTACTGATGGGGTGCTCGTGATGGAATGGGCGGAACGCATGAAGACCAGCCTTCCCAAAGAAAACCTGTGGATCCAAATGAGCTGGATCAACCCCGACCAACGCCATTTGATTCTTGTCCCGCATGGACAGCGTTACGTATCCATTCTCAAAAAACTGCAACAAGCTTTATTCGGAGGATAAACATGTTACTGGCAATCGACACTTCCACCGAATGGATCGGCATCTCCCTTTTTAACGGCACCAACATCCTCGCCGAACATACCTGGCGCAGCAAGAATTATCACACGGTCGAGTTAATTCCAGCCATCAAAGAAATGCTGACCAAAACCCAAACTAAAGCCAGCAGTCTGACCGGTGTTGGTGTGGCGCTCGGTCCGGGCTCATTCACCGGGTTGCGGATCGGGCTCAGCGCAGCTAAGGGCATCGCCCTGGGGCAGAATTTGCCGGTGGCAGGCATTCCCTCTCTCGAAATCCTGGCTGCAGCCCAACCTGGCTTGCGCCGACCCATGCTGGCTTTCCTGGCTGTGGGACGGGGGCGCTACGCGTATGTCCGTTATCAATACAAAAATGGCTCATGGCAAGGCGTTTCTGACATCACTGTGAACGATATTCGCGCGATGGCTGCAACCATCAAATCCCCAACCTACGTGGTGGGCGAGATGGACGCGGAAGAACGCCAGATCCTGGGACGCAAGTGGAAAACCGCACGCCTGGCACCTCCCAGCCTTTGCTTGCGCCGTCCGGCGGTCCTGGCAGAGCTTGCCTGGGCAAAGATCCACGCAGGAAATGCCGATGATACCGCCAGCCTTGCGCCAATTTACGTCCATACATTGAGCAATGTGCCCGATCTATGAACCTGGATGCTGAAAACAGCCAAATCAGGCTGCGAAGCATGCGCGCGGATGACATTCCGCAAGTCGCTGCTCTCGACCAACTCTCGTTCGCAGATCCCTGGCCACAGGGATCTTTTGAATACGAACTAAAAGCGAGCAACTACAGCTTGTGCCTGGTGGCAGAAGACCTTGCCGCGACTGAAGGTCAGAATATTGTCGGAGCGTTGGTGATCTGGCTGATTGCAGATGAAGCCCACATCGCCACCATCGCCGTCCACCCAGGCTACCGCCACCGCGGCATCGGTCGCAGGTTGTTGGCAGAAGGGCTGCTGCAAGCGGCTGAACGTGGGGCGGTGAAGTCACTGCTGGAAGTGCGCGCGGGCAACGCCGAAGCCCTCCATCTGTATTACGGCTTCGGGTTTAAGGCGGTTGGGCTGCGCCCCAATTATTACCAGGCTGAACAGGAAGACGCCCTTTTGCTCGATCTGGACCCATTGGACGTCAAAGCGCTCAGGAACTTAATCTTGTCATTTTCGTCTTAATTCCACGCAGGTGGAGTAGAATCTGTCACTGGAAAAAAGTATGTCAGAAACAAACCGATTGAATACCATACGGGAGGAAATCCTCCACTGCCAGAAGTGCCTGCTTGCTAAAGGGCGCAAAAATGCCGTGCCCGGGGAAGGACCTTCCTCGGTGGACATCATGTTCATCGGCGAGGGACCCGGCTTTCATGAAAACCAGCAAGGGAAGCCCTTCGTAGGGCAGGCTGGCGCCTTTCTCGATGAGTTACTGGCAGCAGCTGACCTAAAACGGCAAGAGGTATTTATCACCAATGTGGTCAAATGCCGTCCGCCGAGCAATCGCGACCCCATGCCCGAAGAGCTAACCGCCTGCGCGCACTACCTTGACGAACAAATCGCCCTGCTTGACCCCAAAGTGATCGTTACCTTGGGCAGATTTTCAATGGCGAAGTTCATTGAAAATGGCAAAATCAGCCAGATCCACGGCAAATCTCATAAGATTGGCAAACGCCTGATCGTCACGATGTATCATCCCGCCGCAGCGCTTCATCAACCCGCATTGAGACCTGCTTTAGTTGAAGATTTCCAAAAGTTACCTCAATTGCTTGGCAGAGAAAAAGCCGTTGTTCAGCCAAAGGTCGAAGCACCTGTCCAACCAAAAGTGGAAGCGCCTGCCCCGGAAAAGAATTCAGTAAAAAAAGAAGAAAAGCCCAATCTCCCCGAACAGCTCAGTCTGTTTTAATTGAAAGGCAAGGAATTGATGGTAAAAGAAGACCTGATCCAGGATATTCAGAAAAAACGCGCAAACATAGCCGTGATTGGTATGGGGTATGTGGGGCTGCCACTGGCGGTGACTTTTGCCAACGCCGGCTTTAACGTGACAGGCATTGATCCTATCCAGGAAAAAGTGGATATGATCAACCGCGGTGAAAGTTACATATCCGATATAAGCAACGCCCAATTACGCAAGCATATCGATAATGGCCGCATCCGTGCCACAACCGACTACGCGACCCTGAGTGAGATTGATGCTGTCTCCATCTGCGTGCCCACGCCTCTGCGCAAAACCGGCGATCCTGACATGTCCTTCATTGCCAATGCCAGCGAAGATATCGCCCCTTACCTTCACCGCAGCATGATCATCGTGCTCGAATCCAGCACTTATCCGGGAACCACCCGCGAGTTCGTTCTGCCAAAACTAATTGCAAACAGCAACCTTAAAGTCGGCACTGACTTCTTTTTGGCGTTTTCTCCCGAACGTGTAGACCCCGGACGTACGGATTACACCACCTATAACACCCCAAAGGTCGTTGGCGGCATCACCCAGGCTTGTACCGACGTTGCCGTGGCATGGTATCAGCAGGCGCTTGAAAAAGTTGTACCTGTCTCCAGCACCGAAGTGGCTGAAATGGCAAAATTGCTCGAAAACACCTTCCGCATGATCAATATCTCCATGGTCAATGAGCTGGCGCAGATGTGCGAGCGGCTGGGCGTGGATGTGTGGGAAGTGATTGATGCAGCCGCTACCAAGCCATTCGGCTTCATGAAATTCACTCCTGGACCAGGCTTGGGTGGGCACTGCATCCCGATCGACCCACTTTACCTGTCCTGGAAAATGAAGACTCTCAATTACACCGCGCGCTTCATTGAACTCGCATCTGAAATCAACACCAACATGCCGCGTTATGTGGTCACTCGCATCCAGGACGCCTTGAACAGGTATAAAAAACCACTCAATGGCAGCAAGATCCTGATCCTGGGTGTGTCCTATAAACCCAACATCAACGATATGCGCGAATCGCCAGCACTTGATATTATTCATTTACTGCGCGAGAAGGGCGCTGTTGTTGCTTATCATGACCCTTATGTGCCTGAGATTGAGATTGAAGGCGTTCAAATGTTCTCTGAAAAAGAGCTTCCAACCTTCCTTGAAAAGGCGGATCTGGTGGCAATTATCACTAATCACGACAAATTCGACTATAAGCTGATCCTTGAGAAGTCTCAGCTGATTTTTGATGCTCGCAATGCCATGAAAGACATTGCTAAAAACGACCTGAAAGTGATCAAGCTCTGATGGGTATCTACGTCGTCACGGGCGCGGCAGGTTTCATTGGCTCAGTGGTTGCCGGAGAATTGCTGCGTGATGGGCACACCGTCTTTGGGGTTGACAACCTCAACCACGTTTACGACGTCCGGGTGAAAGAACATCGCCTGCAGGCACTCCTGCCCCAGGAAAATTTTCACTTTTTCCGTGATGATATTACCAACCGCGATTTCATCGCCAGGCTGGCTGCAGTTGCTCCGTCGGCAGATGCCGTTATCAACCTGGCAGCCATTGCAGGTGTGCGTGCCAGCACTACCGACCCCTGGAGCTACCTCAACACGAATACGCTTGGCAATCTGAATATGCTCGAGTACGCCCGCCACCAAAATGTGCCCAAGTTTATCCTGGCATCCACTTCCAGCCTATACGGCAACGAAGGCAAGCCGCCACATGCCGAAACCGCCTCCACTGAGCACCCTCTGGCGCCGTACGCCGCCAGCAAAAAGGGCGCTGAGGCTTTTGCTTACTCCTATCACCACCTCTACGGCATCGACGTGACTGTCTTGCGCTACTTTACGGTTTACGGTCCAAACGGCAGACCAGACATGGTCATGTTCCGCTTCTGCCAATGGATCGCTGAAGGAAAACCCGTCACGATCACTGGCGACGGTGAGCAATCGCGCGGATTTACATACGTGGAAGATATCGCACGCGGTACCCTGCTTGCACTCAAGCCGGTGGGGTTTGATGTTTTCAACCTCGGTGGGCACGAGGTGATCACCATGAACCAGCTTTTGCACAAGCTCGAACAGCTTCTGGGTAAAAAAGGAAACATCACCTACATCCCCTCCCACCCGGCGGATGTGTTCGAAAACGTGGCGGATGTGACCAAAGCTCGGCGTGAGTTGGGTTGGGAACCCCAGGTTTCATTGGATGAAGGGCTGAAACGGTTGGTGGATTGGTATTTCACCAATCGTGAGTGGGCAAAAGACATCGAAACTCCCTGATCTTTCACCGCCCCGAAAGTCCGACAGCTTAGCTGGTTGTTCGCTTTTTTTACCCCTTTCATGGAGGGGTCGGCAACCTGTGCCCGCAGTGAAACGAAGGGTAAGCCGGGGGGGGTGGGGAGTTGGCCACCCGTTGCTGCATACTATTTCAAAATTATGGTTACAATTAGATTGTTCTCTTTGCCTGCACCCTGTCGCCTCAATACAGGTCAAGAAAGGAGTTGACATGAAACGGCTCTCTTGGCAACCAACCCTGTTTCTGGTTGTTCTGGTCATTCTGCTGCTTTCCTCCTGCAGCGGGCTTCCCATTCGCCTTCCAGCATTTCCAACTGCTGGAAATCCAACTCAAACCGCTCCTGAACCAAGCCCGGTATTTATCCCCACTTTCGAAGTGCCTCCAAAGGACGCCTTTTTGGAATGGTCGGATGAACTGAGCGAAGCCTACTGCAAAACTGGCAGTTCTGGTCCCTTCAGCAGCCTCGTCTTTCACGGCGGATCCTATTTCAGTGTACAGAGTGGCGACTCGCGCAGCGTCTGGCGTTATCTACCGGATGAACCAAGTGGAACAAAAATCGCCGGGTCTTTGGCGGAAGACGGTAAGTTCATCGAGTCGCTGCGGGTTAATGAGCAGTGGCTGGTGATGCTGATTTTTGATCATCCCATGCATGTGCAAGGCTGGCGTGTGGAAGTGCTCAATTTAAAGACGAACGAGCAGCGACGCCTGGTTGATAACATCGAAGCCAATGAGAAGATCGTCTATCTCGATATGGAACTGCAGGGCGACCTACTCTACTTCCTGACCCATGCCGTAATAGAGGATCAATCAAAGCAAATTTCAACCATTCAAGCCTTCAACCTCGCAGAGGGCACGAAAGAATCTTTGTTGAACGTGGAATCTGACCTTCTGTTCAGCCAGCTGGCGGTCTCGGAGAAGTACTTAATGATCAGCCAGAGCGTAAGCGGAAAAGACCAGGATGCCACTTTGCCAATTCTGTTTTACAGTTTTGAAAGCAAGCAACTCGAAGACCTTTTGGAAATCTCAGGCTCCCATCCTCTGATGGACTGGCCGCTCGCAGCCTGGTCTGAGCAGGGTCCAAATCAATTACCTGAAATGTTTAAAATCTTCGATTTCGAAAACGGGCTTTCGTGGCCGTTATTGATTCAAGGCGAGCAGCCATCCAATTTTGATCTCAGCAAGAAGTACCTGACGTGGATAGACCCAAGTGAGCCGACCAGAGCCTTTCCAACGGTTTTTTTGATGTCGCTGGATGATGGTCACAAGATCATAGTCAGCACAGAGACACAAGAACTGATGCCGCAATTCCCGCAAGTTAGTGATGACAGGCTGATCCTGGGTGTGGTTAAGGATTTTGGCACACTGGATGCCAGCGGCATGATCTGCGCCATCCCGCTGGAAGACTTGCAGACGCTTTCCCAACCAATTTCGAACGCTGCGCCATAGTCCGCTTAGCGTGAAGGCGAATTAGAAGCCCCGCTTCGAATGGGGGCTTGGCAAATCCCATTCACCCGCATTTGACAACACTGCCATTCCGTTTATAATTCAATTTCTGAATTATATGGAAACGCAACTGACCGAACAAGAAAACACGCGCGCGTTGGAGATGCTCACCCACATCGAAGCCAACCCCGACATTTCCCAGGTGACCCTCGCGGATGAGCTTGGCGTCGCCGTAGGCACCATCAACTGGCACCTAAAGCGCCTGATCTCCAAAGGCTACGTCAAGGTTAAACGGGCTCAGCGCAAAAAACTGCGCTATATCATCACGCCTGAAGGCATCGCCTTGCGCGCCAACCTGACTGTCGACTACATCAAGACTTCCTTTGACCTCTATCGACGTGTGCGCGAACGCAGCACCCGCTGCATAGAACAGCTCAAAACAGCCGGCTTCAGTGAGGTTTACATCCTAGGTGATGGTGAAATCGCCGAGGTAATCAGCCTCACCTGTCTTGAATCTGGTGTTTCGTTGACCCAGTCAAGATATGCGCCAAAAATTAGTATCGACGGTCTAAAACTTGCACTGATATTACCCGAAGGTGTGCCAGACTCCACACCCTCACATTCAACTCACACTGGAGGCGAACATGGATAAGGCTCTTGACCTTGCCACTAAACGCATTTGCGTCACCGGTGGTGCCGGATTCTTAGGCACGCACCTCATCCGCAGGCTCAAGGAACACGGCGCGCGCGAAATTTTCGTACCGCAATATCCCGAATATGACCTGGTACGCGAAACCGACATCATTCGCATGATCGACACTGCCAAACCGGATATCATCATCCACCTGGCAGCCAAGGTCGGCGGCATCGGCGCCAACCGGGAGAAGCCTGGCGAATTTTTCTACGACAACCTGATGATGGGCGTGCAGCTCATTCACCATTCCTGGCTGAAGGGCGTCGAAAAGTTCGTTGCCATCGGTACGATTTGCGCCTATCCCAAATACACTCCCATTCCATTCAAAGAGGAAGACCTCTGGAACGGCTACCCCGAAGAGACCAATGCCCCCTACGGGCTGGCAAAGAAGATGCTGTTGGTGCAGTCGCAGGCATACCGCCAGCAGTACGGCTACAACTCGATCTTCCTCCTGCCTGTCAACCTCTATGGTCCGGGTGACAACTTCAATCCCGCCAGCTCGCATGTTATCCCAGCGCTAATTCGTAAATACCTTGAAGCCAAAGAACAAGGCGCGTCTGAGATCGTCGCCTGGGGCGACGGCAGCCCAACCCGGGAATTTATCTACGCGGAAGATGCCGCCGAGGGCATTACCCTCGCAACCGAGAGATACAACGACTCCGAACCGGTCAACATCGGCTCAAGCTTCGAGATCTCCATCAAGGACTTGACCGAAACCATCGCGCGTCTAACCGGCTTCAACGGTACGATCTGCTGGGATACTTCCAAACCCAATGGTCAGCCGCGCCGCAAACTCGATACCACCCGTGCCCGCGAAGCCTTCGGCTTTGAATCCAAAACCGACTTTGAAGAGGGTCTCAAGCGCACAATTGCCTGGTACGCCAACGAGAGGGCAAATGGCAGAGGCTAATCTGAATTCCGCAGCCCAGGTGGTGACACTCAAGCCCGCCAAGGGCTGGCTGGGGATCAACCTGAAAGAGCTCTGGCATTACCGCGAGCTTATTTACTTTTTAACCTGGCGCGACATCAAAGTGCGCTACAAGCAGGCGGTGCTCGGCATTGCCTGGTCTGTGCTGCAGCCTGTGCTCACAACCGCCATCACAACAGTGGTGTTCGGCGTGTTGCTCAAGGTTGAATCAGACGGTTTGCCCTACCCGGTGTTTGCACTCTCGGCGCTGCTACCCTGGCACCTCTTCCAACTTTCTCTGCAAAAAAGCAGTATCAGCCTGGTAGGCAACGCCAATCTGCTCACCAAGGTCTACTTTCCCCGCCTGATCATCCCCTTCAGTTCGGTGCTGGCAGCCCTGGTGGACTTTGCCATCTCGTTGATTTTGCTCTTCGTTACTATGGCGATCTTTAAGCTCCCCCTGACCTGGAACGTGTTGTGGATCATCCCACTCACCTTGCTAACCATTTTGGCGGCGTTGGCTGTGGGGTTGTGGCTTTCGGCGCTAAACGTGCAGTATCGCGATGTGCAGCAGATGGTGCCCTTTTTAATCCAGATCTGGATGTACGCTACGCCAATCGTTTACCCCATCACCACCATCCCCGAAGGCACTTTTCGCTACATTTACAGCCTCAACCCGATGGTGGGAGTGGTGCAGGGCTTCAGATGGGCGTTCTTTGGCGGATCTCCACCAGATATGACCCTGATTATTTCCAGCCTGGCGGTATTGGTTCTTCTCATTACGGGTTTGTTCTTCTTCCGACGCATGGAAAAAACGTTCGCGGATGTGGTGTGATGATGGACAGCGACTTATCCATTTTGGTTCATGGTATTGGCAAACGCTACAAGATCGGCGCCACCCAGCAGCGCCCAGACACCCTGCGCGACCTGATCACCGCCCAGGCAGAACGCATCGGCAGCAGCCTGCGCGGGAAGCGCCGCGCGTCCAGCGAGACAGATCACATTTGGGCTCTGCGGGACGTCAACTTTGAAGTCAAACGCGGGCAAGCCCTGGGCATCATCGGACGAAACGGCGCCGGCAAGAGCACGCTGCTTAAGGTACTCTCGCGTGTCACCGACCCAACCGAAGGCTATGGCGAAATGCGTGGTCGGGTTGGCTCGCTGCTGGAGGTGGGCACTGGTTTTCACCCGGAACTGACCGGGCGCGAAAACATCTTCCTCAACGGCGCCATTCTTGGCATGCATAAAAAAGAAATCCAAGCGCGTTTTGACGAAATTGTCGCCTTTTCGGAAGTGGAAAAGTTCATCGACACGCCGGTCAAGCGCTATTCGTCGGGTATGTACCTGCGCCTGGCGTTCGCCGTGGCAGCCCACCTGGAACCAGAAATCCTGGTGGTGGACGAAGTGCTGGCGGTAGGCGATGCCGACTTCCAACGCAAGTGCCTAGGGAAGATGGGCGATGTGGCGAATTCGGGGCGAACGGTGTTGTTCGTCAGCCACAACATGTCCGCTATCCAGCGCCTCACCCAAGACTCGATCGTGCTCGACAAGGGCAAAGTGCTCCTGCGCGCGCCTTCCGCTGAGGCAGTTGATTTTTACCTCAATCGCGGGCTTTCCAAGCTGGGCGAACGCTTCTGGGAGGAAGATGAGGTGCCGGTATCCAGCGCGCCTTTCCGACCACTGGCAATTCGCATCCTCGATAAAATCGGTCAGGTTTCGGACTCGGTGCGCAGCGTTGACCCAATTCGCATCGAGATTGATTACGAACTCACTGAGGATGTCACCGGGTTGCGAGTTGGATTTTATCTCTTCACCACCCGCGGCGAACCCGTCTTCACCAGCTTTGACATCGATTCCGATGAACTTTTCAAGGAATACACCGCCCGCCCCAAGGGCGTCTACGCCAGCCGCTGCACCATCCCAGCCGACACACTCAATGAGGGGCGTTTCTTTCTGGGGGTCAACGCCAGCTCCTACGGCATCCGGCGCTACTTCCAGGACGACCAGGCGCTTTCTTTCTCGGTGGACGCCTCCGGCGCGCCTGGCACTCACTGGCCCGAACCCCGTCCGGGACCCGTACGTCCCGTATTGGGTTGGGAAATTGAGCAGAAAGGTGGCGCGTAATGAAAAGCTTCCTTAAAAATCTGCTTGGAAAAGTACCCTTTGCGGTAGAAGCTTATTGGCTGTATGCGGGCTCGAAGAAGCCTTGGAACGCCCACTATCAGCTTACCCGGCTGCAAGAAGTGCTGCCGCAGGCTGTGGCTGAAGTAAAACAATTTGGCTTAAAGGTTGAGACGTCCCAAAGAGTCTGCATCTTCGCCACCCTGCATTACTGGATTGAACAGGCGGGCTTGGTGGCGCTGGCTCTCACCGGGCAGGGGCACAACGTGGAGTTAGCCTACCTGCCTTACGCCGAGTGGGATACGTCCATCTCCAATTTTGATCTGCGCATACAACACCTCTACAGTCAGCAAGTGCTTTTACCGGCTGGTGACGTGATGGGCATCATGCCCCTGATGAATTTCCCTTCTTATCTTAACGATTCAGATGAAAAAGTGAAGTTCTCAGACTATCCTCCTGAGTTAAGGGAAATCGTACGCCAGGTTTCAGATTACGACACCCAGTACACGCTGCAAGTCGAAGAAACCGACATTCACAGCAAGCTCTACAAGCTGCGTCTGCAGCGCAATACCCAGGCAGCCATGGCGATCTATGACTGGCTGGCAGCATCTCAACCGGATATCCTGATCCTGCCCAACGGCACGATCCTTGAGATGGGCGTGGCGTATCAAATTGCCCGCCTGCTCGGCATCAAGACGGTCACATTTGAGTTTGCCGACCAACGCGAACGCATCTGGCTGGCGCAAGACGACGAGATCATGAGCCACCATACTGAAGCGCTCTGGCAGGGCTTGGGCGGGCAGCCGCTCCCCGAAGCCGCACGCAAAGCTGTGGGGGACCTCACTTTCGCACGCAAAAATGCAAAACTCTGGGGTGACTTCGCCCGCCAGTGGCAGCAAACCCCTGCCCGCGGAGGCTCGGAAGTGCGCCAGGCTTTGGGGCTGGACGAGCGCCCTGTGGCGCTTTTGGCAACCAACGTGCTCGGCGACAGCCTGACACTCGGGCGCCAACGCATTTCGGATACCATGGCAGAGATGATCGTGGGCACCATCCGCTGGTTCACGGGTCACCCGGAAGCCCAGTTGGTCATCCGCGTGCATCCTGGCGAGCTCAAGACTCACGGCACCTCGATGGTGGAAGTCATTGAAAAGAACTTCCCCAAACTTCCCGAACACATCCACGTGGTGCTCCCCGCCGACAAGACCAACACCTATGATCTGGTGGAGACAGCCGACTTTGGCATTGTCTATACCACCACCGTCGGCTTGGAAATGGCCATGACCGGGCTGCCCGTGGTGGTCACCGGCAAGACCCACTACGCTGAAAAAGGCTTCACCTTCGACCCAGCCAACTGGCAGGATTACGAAGCAATCCTCTCCAAACTCGCGGCTGACCCCAGCGCCATGCGGCTGAGCCAAAAACAGGTGGAACAAGCCTGGCTTTATGCTTACTTATTCTTCTTCGAGTTCTCGCTGCCCTTCCCATGGCATTTGCTATGGCTGCACGAGGACTTTCAAGCCCGCCCGATGCGTTTCGTGCTTTCACCGGAAGGTCAGCATCGTTACGCTCAAACCTTTGGCTATCTGCTCGGCGAGCCGCTGGACTGGGCAGCCCGCGGTTTGGCAAGACTGCCCTCACTTTCAGAACAAGAGGAGACTCGCCCATGAGTCAGGATCCCGTAAAAAAAGAAATTGGTCAATTCTATGACCAGATCGGTTGGCAACTGGAAGGCGACGTTTACCAAAACGCCCGTTACGAAGATCTGCGCCCTGTTTCAGCCGACTACATTCACCGCTGCCACATGCGCGTCAAGCGTCACCTCGCGCCAACAGGGGAATTCCTGCTGGATGGCGGCTCCGGTCCCGTACAATACGACGAATACCTGACCTATTCGCAGGACTATCGCTATCGTGTCTGCATGGACCTCTCAGTTGTTGCCCTGCAGGAAGCCCGCAAGCGCCTGGGCGAAAAGGGTATTTACGTTAACGCCGATATTGCCAACCTGCCATTCAAGGATGACACCTTCGACGGCATCGTCTCCCTGCACACCATCCATCACGTGCCGATCGAAGAAAAGGTTGGCGTCTACAAAGGTCTGCATCGTGTTCTCAAGCCCGGTCGTAGCATGGTGACCGTGGACGGCTGGGCGGAAGTACCGCTTGGAGATGCGATGAGCTTCTTTATGCGCGTTGCCAACCGCCTGCGCCGTTGGACGGGCAAGGAAGCCCCCAAGATGCCCCCGGACGTGCAGCCAAACAGTCAAAACGGTGATACCGTGAAACTCCCTGCAGGTACCTTTGTGCTCAAAACCAGCGCAAAATGGTTCCACAACGTCATGAAAGACCAACTGCCCTACGAGATTCGCGTTTGGCGGAGTGTATCGGTAAAATTCTTACGTTCAGTGATCCAACCCGAATGGGGCGGGCGCTTTTGGTTAAAAATACTGTATCGGCTTGAGGAATGGTTTCCTCACTTCTTCGGCGAAAAAGGTCAGTATCCTCTGATTATCATTAAAAAGTAAAAACGCGCTTAGGCGTCAAGGAGAAGTTATGGATTGGCAGAATAAAGTTGTTTTGGTAACCGGCGGTACCGGATCGTTTGGTAAAAAATTCATTCGCCTGATGCTGGATGAGTATCACCCCGCAAAGATCATCGTTTTCAGCCGGGATGAGCTGAAACAGCACGAAATGCGCACCACTGGCGGCTTCGACCACCCTTCGATCCGCTATTTTATTGGGGATGTGCGTGACCGCGAGCGGCTTTCGCGCGCTTTTTACGGTGTTGACATCGTGGTGCACACCGCTGCCCTCAAGCAGGTGCCTGCCTGTGAGTACAACCCGATGGAAGCCATCAAGACCAACATCCTTGGTTCCAGCAATGTGATTGAAGCCGCAATCGAGAACGGCGTCAGCAAGGTGATGGCGCTTTCCACCGATAAAGCCGTCAATCCGGTCAATCTCTATGGGGCCACCAAATTGGCCGCCGAGAAGTTGATGGTTCAGAGCAACGCCTATGCCGGCGGACGCAACACGCGCATCTCCTGCACGCGTTATGGTAACGTAGTTGGCTCGCGCGGTTCGGTCGTGCCACTGTTCCTCAAACAGCGCCCCAGCGGCGTTCTTACCATCACGGATGACCGCATGACCCGATTCTGGATCTCCCTGGAGCAAGGCGCGCGCTTTGTGATCAGTTGCATCGAGCAGATGCAGGGCGGCGAGCTCTTCATCCCCAAGATCCCCAGCATGAAAATGACCGATCTTGCCAGGGCAATGGCTCCGGAAGCAGAAATCCGCATAATTGGCATTCGTCCGGGAGAAAAACTGCACGAATCCCTGATTTCAGAAGATGAAGCTCGCACCACCGTCGAGTTGGATGACATGTATGTGGTCCAGCCGGCTGGCGAACCGCTGTGGTTTGGTCACTCCTGGAATGAGAAAGGACGCCCACTGCCCGAAGGCTTCACCTATACCAGCGCTAACAACACTGAGTGGCTGGATGTGGATGGCATCAATGCCATCCTGAAACCGATTGAAGCAGAACTGGCTGCAGAAACGAAGTAACAATGACCCGCCTGCTCGTCACCGGCGCCAGCGGAATGCTTGGCGCAAACCTTGCCCTCCTTGCCCAAAATATGGGCTTTGAGGTTTTGGGCTGGACAAATTCCCGCCCCATGGTTGACGCGCCTTTTGCCACCCGCGCGGTGGACTTCAGCAACCCGGAAGGGCTGGCAAGGGCTTTCGAAGCCGCCCAGGTAGACGCCGTGATCAACTGCGCCGCGCAGGCAAACGTGGACGCGGCTGAGAAACATCCTGAGCATGCTTTTCGCGTCAACGCCGAAGCAGCCGGAGAACTGGCACGTATGGCTCGCAAAGCCAATGTGCCGATCATCCACCTCTCAACAGACGCGGTGTTTGATGGCACAAAAGGCGATTACAAAGAGACCGATTCCCCCAACCCGCAAAACACTTATGCGAGGAGCAAGCTGGCGGGAGAACTAGCCGTCGCGGAAGCGAACCCCGAGGCAGCCATCGCTCGCGTGGTGTTCTACGGCTGGTCTCTAACGGGAACGCGCAGCCTGGCGGAATTTTTTTACAACAACCTCTCTGCTGGTAAGCCTGTGAACGGCTTTACCGACATGTTTTTCTCTCCGCTCTATGTCGGGTACCTGGCGAATACGCTTTTAGAAATGCTCGAAAAACACTTGAGCGGTATATATCACGTCTATTCGCCAGAAAGCCTGAGCAAGTATGACTTTGGTGTGCGCCTTGCGAACGAGTTGGGGTTGGACGCGAGCCTGATCCGCCCAATTTCCGCGCTCGACTCCGACCTGCTCACGCGTCGCTCACTCAATCTGAGCATGAACACCGAAAAATTACAGTCTGCCCTTGGCAAGCCATTGTCAAACCAGGCTGAAGGCTTACACGCCTTGCACACCGACTTGGATTCTGGTCTGCGCCAGAAAATACTTTCACTCAACCACTAAGGAGAGGACGCATGGAACTCAAAATTGGTAAGTCCCTGATTGGAGATAATCACCCCACCTGGTTCATTGCAGACATCGCCGCCAATCACGACGGCAACCTTGAGCGTGCTCTACAGCTCATCCATCTCGCTGCCGAAGCAGGCGCGGATGCCGCCAAGTTCCAGAACTTCCGCGGACCTGAAATCGTTTCGGATTACGGCTTCAGCCACATGAACGCCCAGGTCTCGCACCAGGCAAAATGGAAAAAATCTGTCACCCAGGTATATGACGAAGCCTCCGTACCTTTCGACTGGACGCCAATCCTCAAGGAAGAATGCGACAAAGTGGGTATCACCTACTTTTCCGCCCCCTATGACTTCGACGCCATCGATATGCTAGACCCCTTCGTGCCCGCCTACAAGATAGGCTCCGGTGATATCACCTGGATCGAAGCCTGTTTGCGCATGGCTCGCAAAGGCAAGCCGGTCCTGCTTGCCACGGGTGCCTCCACCATCGGCGACGTGCAGCGGGCGGTTGACGCCATCCTGCCGGTGAACCCGCAACTGGTACTGATGCAATGCAACACGAACTATACGGCTGCTGACGGCAACTTCGACAGCATCCACCTCAACGTGCTCAAGGTTTACCGCAAGATGTGGCCAGACCTCATTTTGGGGCTGAGCGATCATACCCACGGGCATGCTACTGTTCTCGGAGCCGTGGCTCTGGGCGCGCGCGTGGTGGAGAAACACTTTACCGATGACAACCACCGCGAAGGTCCCGACCATGCCTTTGCCATGAACCCCACCAGTTGGGCCGAGATGGTTACCGCCACCCGCCAACTGGAACGCGCTATGGGCTCTGCCAACAAAACCATTGCCGAAAACGAGCACGACACGGCTGTGGTACAGCGACGCTGTCTGCGTGCCTCGCAGAATATCCAGGCTGGGCAGACCCTGACCCGCGAAATGATCGACGTTTTGCGCCCTGCCACGCCTGGCGCGATTATGCCTTATGAAATTGAACAGGTTGTGGGGCGCGTTGCCCGCCAGGACATTCTCGCCGGGCAGGAGCTGCGCTGGACGCAGCTTGGATAGGAACTGATGCGCATTTTGTACTTGACGCGTGCCGATTCTGTGCACGACCAACGGTTTTTGACCGCCCTGGCAGAAAGCGGGCACGAGGGTTTCGTGCTGCGCCTTCACCCCGGGGAATACCCCACACCCAGCGGCATTAAAACCCTTGAGTGGAGTGGCAGCAAAAGCCAGCTGACCGAAAACGACATCCCCCGCCTGACCCAGGAGCTTGACGAAGTGCTCAAGGCAATTCAACCAGACCTTGTGCATGCTGGACCGCTTCATGACCTGGCATTCCTGGTTGCAAGGACTGGTTTCACCCCGCTTTTGAGCATGAGTTGGGGTTTTGACCTGATGCACGACGTGCTCGTCAGCCCTGACGCCGCCGAGAAAGCACGTTTCGCGCTTGGTCACTCTGCCCGCTTGATAACAGACGCCCATTGCTCCGCTGCCCAGGCGGTTAAGATGGGCATTGACCCGGAGAAAATTTGCATTTTCCCCTGGGGGGTCGACCTGGCGCACTTCACGCCAGCTTCAGCCCGCATCCGCGGGACGGTATGGCGCGAACGCCATGGCTGGGGCGATAAGCGCGTGCTGCTTTGCCTGCGCAGTTGGGAACCTAACTATGGTGTGGACATCTTGCTCAGGGCTTTCGTTGAGGCAGCCCAAAGAGATGACAACCTGCGCTTGATCTTGCTTGGAGACGACAGTCAGCGCGAAGAGCTGCCCGCAATCCTGCGTGATGGGCGGGTAATGGACAAGGTCTTTTTGGGTGGACGTGTGCCCAACCAGGACCTGACCACCTTTTATGGGGCGGCAGACGTGTACGTAACTCCAAGCCACGTCGATGGTTCATCGGTCTCCCTGATGGAAGCCATGGCTTGCGGTCTGCCTTCCATCGCATCTGATATCCCTGCCAATTCCGAGTGGATTGCCGAAGGGCAAACCGGCTGGCTATTCCCGGATTTTGATCATCACGCCCTGGCAGAATTACTCCTGCGAATCCCCACATTTGATCTTTCCGTGGTTGGAAAGCACGCGCGCAAAGCCGCCGAGAAACGTGCCGACTGGCGCCAAAATAAACAATTGCTGTTCCGCTGTTGGGAACAAGCCTTGACCTCTTCCAAAGGAGGGTCTTAATGAAAACCAGAATTCCAATAATTCTACTGGTCCTGATGATCTTGACCGTGGCGTGCAGCCTGCCTTTTGGCAAAAAGGACAAGCCCATCCCCCCAACACCCACCCCCGACATCGGCATGCAGCTTTACTACGGCACCGGTATGCAGATCATGCTGCCACCTTCCTATGTCGCAGAAGATATTGATAATGAACTGCCGACGATCATTGCCACCATTAAGGATTTTGTGGGTGGGGAATCGGGACCGCTCGCGGGTCTGGTGGACAGTATCGAGGGCAACATCGGTTGGTATGGCTACGACAGCGATAACGCAGCGGTCTATCCCACTCGCCTGATCATCCTGCGCAACAAGGCTTTCTCGAAATTACCGGTCAGCATGATCACCCTGGGGCTTGAGCAAGTCCTTGGCGGCGATTCCGCTCTTGTCGATAGCGACTCAATCCGACTTGGAGGTCGGGACATCACAAGGTTGAGTTATGCAAAGGATTCCACCGCCTGGGTTGTGTATGTGTTCAAAGAAGCCGATTACCTCTGGCTGACGCTGTTCCTGACCACCCCTGCCAACATGGCAGTTGAAATGGCTGATTTTGAGATCAGCGTGGGCTCGATCTTGATCGACGCCGTTCAACCAACACCCTAACGGAGGACTGTGAGCGAACCAAAAACCGTAGCGATCGTCCAGGCACGCATGAGCTCCTCGCGCCTGCCGGGCAAAGTCTTGCGCCTGGTGGGTAGCCAGCCGATGCTGGCACGCGTGCTTGCGCGCGCCAATCGCGCCAGCCTGGTGGATGAGGTGATGGTGGCAACCACCACGGATCCCAGCGATGAACCAATTGCAGAATACTGTGAAAATGCAGGGATTCCCTGCTTCAGGGGCGACCTCTATGACGTGCTCGACCGTTATTACCAGGCTGCCAGGGTTAGCAGCGCGGATGTGGTCGTGAGACTGACCGCGGATTGCCCTTTCATCGACCCGGAAGAGATTGACCGGACGATCACACATTTCCACCAGACCTGCGCCGACTTCACCGCCAACCGCCTGCCGCCACCTTTCAGACGGACTACTGCAGTCGGGATGGACACTGAGGTGGTCTCTTTTGCCGCGCTGGAACGTGCCTGGCAGGAAGCCGCCGAGCCTTTTGAACGCGAACATGTCATGCCATATCTTTACGACATGCCCGGTCGGTTTAAGATCAGCGTAGCTGATTGGGAGAAAGACCTCAGCCAATTGCGCTTCACGGTCGATACTGCCGCAGACCTCGACGTCGCCAACCAGGTTTACACCTTTTTCGAGGATCGCGACGATTTCACCCTGCAAGACTTGCTGGCTGCCAATGCCAGCCACCCTGCATGGCAGGCGCAGCTGATTGGCGTAAGGCATAAGGAGCTCTTTGAGGTTGACGAGCGTTCAAAAAAGCAGGACAAAGGACAACCGGTTGAAAGGAACGAGGCTCCGCATGACGGCGAATAATATCCCTTCCAAGCTTCACTGCCCACTGTGTGGTAAATCAAACGCGAGAGTTCTCTCTACCCTGGACTCTTTCGGCTTTAAGGTCAAATATTACCTCTGCGAGGCTTGTGGGTTTGTTTTCCAGAATCCCGGCGAAAGCGCCGCTTCAGACCCAGCTTTTTACACGGAGACCTATCGCAAGCTCTACCAGTCCACTGAAGAACCCACCGCCAAGGACCTGCGCCAGCAGCGGCTGCGCGCGGATTATCAGCTCTCCTTGATGCAGCAGCATGGTGTTTGCCGCTTAGGACGCACGTTGGATATCGGCGCCTCCTCTGGCACACTAATGCAAGCCATCCACGAAGCCTACGGGGGAGAAGTTATCGGAGTGGAACCAGGTAATGCCTACCGCAAGCTGGCAGAAGAGAAGGGCTTCAAGCTTTACCCTTCTATTGAGCAATTGGAAGCCGATAAAACCGAAAAGTTTGACCTGGTCACCATGATGCACGTACTCGAGCACCTCGAAGACCCACTTGGGACACTGGTGGAGATAAAAGAACATTTGTTAGATGATCGCGGCTTTTTGCTAATGGAAGTACCCAACTTTTATGCGCACGAATCCTACGAGCTGGCGCACTTGAGCTGTTTCACAGAACACACCCTGAGAGAAATGCTCAAGCAGGCTGGTTACAAGATCATGCACCTGCGCAAACACGGCTATCCACGTTCGGAGACGCTCGACCTTTACCTGACCGTGCTTGCCCGCCCGGAAAGCGAGCCGGGAAAACCTTCGACGATTATCGCTGAACATGATGTTTCTCTCAAGCGCAACCTGGGGACACTCAAACGGAATTTACTGACGAAACTCATGCCGGGCAAGACCTGGCTGCCCCTGGAGGATAACGCCTGATGCCCCCCGTTCTGACCCTTTTCACGGCTCCCAAACCGTTTACCAACCCACACATTGCCCTGATCCAGCGCAACGCGCTCAGAAGTTGGCAGGCTTTGGGAGAGTCGGTTGAGATCGTGCTGATTGGCTCCGACGAGGGCATTGCTGAAGCTGCAGCTGAGTTTGGCTTTAGGCATCTGCCGGACGTGCCCGTCAATTCGCTCGGCACACCCCTCATCAGCGGCATCTTCAAGCTGGGTCGCCAGGTTAATCAGAGCCCGCTGCTGGCTTACGTCAATGCCGACATCATCCTTTTCCCAAACTTTTTGGGTGTTGCTCAACAAGTTGCGGCGAAGTTGCCAAAGTTTCTGTTGGTGGGGCAGCGATGGGATCTCGAAGTCACGGAACTGTTGAATTTTGAAGGCGAATGGGTTGAGCCGCTGCGCCGGCAAACATGGCGCGATGGAACATTGCACTTGCGGGCAGGGAGTGACTATTTCGTTTTTCCACGTGCCTGTTTCCAGGAAATCCCTGATTTCACAGTCGGACGCGCGGGTTGGGATAACTGGATGATCTTCAAAGCCAGGAAGGAAAACTGGCCCGTGGTGGATTGCACCTCCGACCTCGACATTATCCACCAAAATCACAACTACAGTCATTTGCCGAATGGACAACCGCACTACCGACTGCCCGAAACAGGTGAAAACATCCGCCTGGCAGGCGGACGTCGCACCATTTTTGAGCTCGATGATGCCTCGCATCGCCTGGTCTACGGCAAGATAGAAACTATGCCGCGCGACTGGAAGGCCAAACTGCGCGAGTTCCAGAACCGCCCCATGCTTAAGAACAACAATTTTGCCCTCACCCAGCTGCTCTTTTCCTTGTTTCAGCCGAAGCGTGCCTGGGTTGAGTTTTGGAAAAACCGGGAAATGCAAAAAATCATGCAAACATCCCGGGAATCCGGATCGAATTAGAGGAGTGGGCTATGCGAGTTGGGCAAAATCCTGCAAAAAGTGTCAAAGAAGTGGCGAAGCCGAAACGCATCACGGTTGCTGTGCTGAACTACATCCCATTTATGAGCGGTTTCTTTGCGGAAACGTTTGACGTGCTCAAGCTTTGTCTTGGCAGCATCTGGGAAAACACCGATCTACCCTACGACCTGCTGGTGTTCGACAATGCCTCCTGCCCAGAGGTGCGCCAATACCTGGTCGAGAAGCAGCAAGAGGGCAAGATCCAGTTCCTGATCCTCTCCGACACCAACCTGGGTAAAGGCGGAGCGTGGAATATCATGCTGGCTGCTGCTCCTGGCGAAGTGATCGCCTACACGGATAATGACTGCTACTTTTTTCCGGGTTGGCTATCCAATTCCATGAAGATTCTCGAGACCTACCCCAACGTGGGCATGGTCACCTCGCGCCCGATTGCCAATGACAACGCCTACAACTCCAGCACAGTTGCCTGGGCGGAAGGTGAACCCGAGGCGGAAATCCATTTTGGCAAGTTCCTGAAATGGGAGGATTTTCGCTCGTTTGTTGCCAGTCTCGGCGTGACCGATGAAGAAGCTGAGCAGCGCTATGCTGTGCTTGAGGATGCCACGCTTACGTACAAAGGCGTCCCAGCTTACCTGGGAGCCATCCATTACCAGTTTCTGGCATACAAACGCGTGCTGGAGGAGTTTCTGCCCTTTGATATGGACCGCCCCATGGGGCAGGTGCAGCGCCTTGACGGCAAGGTCAACGACGCGGGCTATCTGCGGCTGATGACCGCCACTCCTTACATACAAAACATGAGCAACCAGGTTCCTGATTGGGTTAAGCAGCAAAATGCTACTACTCCTGCCAAAACAGTTGAAAAGAAAAGTGGCTTCCAGTTAAAAAACCTCCGCGTCATCAAATGGCCCTTGATGCGGCTTTACGATTGGATCTTCAATGTTTATTGGAGAGAAAAATGAAATTCCTAATTGCAGGCTTAGGCTCCATCGGCAGGCGTCATTTGCGGAATTTACGCGCGTTGGGGCAGGAGGACATTATCCTCTACCGCACCCATCAAGCCACTCTGCCAGACGCGGAGCTTGGCGACTTACCGACTTACACAGAGCTAAGCCTCGCGCTTGGTGAGAAACCAGATGGCGTCATCGTCGCCAACCCTACCGCGCTGCATCTGGAGGTGGCAATTGCTGCTGCCAAGGCTGGCGCTGCGCTGTTTATTGAAAAGCCGGTGTCGGACAATCTTGCCGGTCTTGGCGAACTACAATCTGCGCTCAGTCTAAGCCTTAAGCCGACCATGGTAGGCTTCCATTTTCGTTTTCATCCGGTTTTGAACCAGGTAAAGACCTTGCTGGAAAGCGGTCAGCTCGGCAAGCCGCTCTCCGCCCGCGCCTACTGGGGTGAGTACCTGCCAGGCTGGCATCCCTGGGAGGATTACCGCCGCTCCTACGCCGCCCGTGCTGATCTTGGCGGGGGTGTGGTGAACACGCTTTCGCATCCGCTGGATTACCTGCGCTGGCTATTGGGAGAGGTGGAAACCGTCAGCGCCTGGACAGCTAAGTTAAGCCAGCTTGAGTTGGACGTGGAGGATCAGGCTGATATCCTGCTTCGTTTTGTTGGCGGGGCGGTGGCTAGCGTGCATCTTGATTACTATCAACGCCCGCCTTCGCACACACTCGAGATCATCTGCGAGGGTGGGCGAATCTTCTGGGATAATGCCACCGGCGAAGCCCACATCTTTTACGCACAGAGTAGCGCAACCGACCTGCTCGTGCCCCCGGAAGGCTTTGAACGCAACCAAATGTTCCTTGACGAAATGGCGACCTTTGTGCGCCTTTGCCAGGGTGAAGTCTTACCGCATTGCACCCTCGCGGACGGCATTCGGGTTCAGGAAATTGTATTGGCGATCAAACAATCCGCGGCTCAAGACGGCTGCATGGTCAGGCTTGCCTGATGGTAGAATTCAATTGTTAACAACACGAGGAATTGATGGGTAGTATTCTGGAAAAATTTGACCTTCAACGCAGAACAGCTGTCGTCACCGGCGGAGCTGGTCTCTTGGGGCGCCAGTTTTCGCTGGCGCTTGCCCAGGCAGGCGCGAACGTCCTTGTGGCAGACCTGACACAAACTGCTGCAGATGTCTGCGCCCTCACTTTACGTGAGCAGGGCTTGCGGGTTGAAGGGCTTGCTGTGGATGTCACCGACCCCAATTCCACACGGGCAATGGCTCAGGCCGCCCAGGAAATCTTTGGCGGGCTCGACATTCTGGTCAACAGCGCTGCGCTTGACCCCAAGTTTGACCCTGATAATGCCGTCGCGCAAGGGGACAATGCTTTTGAAAGCTATTCGCTCGACTCCTGGCGCCAGGCGCTGGATGTCAACCTGACGGGCATGTTCCTCGCCTCGCAGGCTGCCGTACAGCCCATGCTGGCGGCAGGCAAGGGCGTAATTGTTAACATCTCCTCCATGTATGGTCAATTTGGTCCGGACCAGCGTCTATACGAACGCCCGGACGGTACGCGGCAGTATAAGCCGGTCTATTATTCTGTTTCAAAAGCAGGTGTTCTTGGTTTCACCAAATATCTGGCGGCCTATTACGCTGGCAAAAACATTCGGGTCAACGCCCTAACCCCCGGTGGGGTTTACAACGGGCACGATGAAGTCTTTACCGAAAAATATTCCGCCCGAACCATTCTGGGGCGTATGGCAAACATTGACGAAATGAGTGCTGCCATGCTCTTCCTGTGTTCGGACGCCAGCAGTTACATGACCGGCAGCAACCTGGTGGTCGATGGAGGATGGACGGCATGGTAGCCAAACCCGAAGTGCTTGTCTTAATCCCGGCAAGGGGCGGCTCAAAGGGTATTCCCCGCAAGAACATCCGCGATTTTGCTGGCGCGCCTCTCATTGCCTACAGCATCGCTGCTGGCTCGCAATCGCAACTTGTAACGCGTGTGATCGTCTCGACCGATGACGAAGAAATCGCCGCTGTTGCCCGCGATTGGGGTGCCGAAACACCTTTCCTGCGACCTGCTGAATTCGCCCAGGATGACACCACCGATTTACCAGTATTCGAACACGCCCTGCGATGGCTCCGCGAAAATGAAGGCTATCAACCTGAGATCGTCATCCAACTCCGCCCGACATCACCGATCAGACCCGTTGGGCTGCTCGATGAAGCCATCGGAATACTTTTGGAGCATCCCGAAGCTGATTGTGTCCGGGGGGTTGTTCCGTCTGGGCAAAACCCCTTCAAAATGTGGTTGATAAACAACGATGGTCAGCTCGATCCTCTTCTAAAAGTCGCTGGGGTTAGCGAACCCTACAACGCGCCCCGGCAGGCGCTTCCGCAGACTTACTGGCAGACCGGGCATATCGACGCCATTCGCGCCACCTCGATCCTGGACAAACACAGCCTGACGGGTGATGTGATCTTACCGCTGCTGATCGACCCCCTCTTTACGGTTGATATTGATACCATTGAGGATTTTCAGAACTCAGCAAGGCTGATCTACGATCCTCGCATTAAAGCCGTAGATCCGCTAAAAGGCCGCAGGTCTTTCCCGGAAAAAATCACTTACCTTATCATGGATTTCGATGGCGTTCTCACGGATGACAAGGTTCAGGTTGACCAGGACGGGCGCGAGAGCGTGCGTTGCAGCCGCTCCGACGGGTTTGGCATCATGATGCTCAAACAAAATTCGTCCATTCAGCCAATGATTCTCTCACGGGAGAGCAACCCGGTCGTCACTGCCAGGGCACGCAAGTTGGAAATCGAGGTTTTTCAATCCGTCTTGAACAAAGATCAGGCGATCCAGGCACTGATCACTGAAAGGCACCTCAACCCGAGCGAACTTATCTATATTGGGAATGACCTGAACGATCTGGTAGTCTTACCGCTGGTGGGATACTTTGTGTGTCCGTCTGATGCCCATCCCCAGGTTCTCAGGCAGGCAGACCTGGTCCTCAACCACTCAGGCGGTAAAGGCGCGGTTCGAGAACTAATAGCAAAAATTTTGGAAAATAAATCGTAATTAACCAATTTAAAGGAAGCTGCACAAGATGATCGATATCGAATTTTATATGAAGGTTGGCGAACTAAAAAAACGGCTCAAGGCTGGTGAACACTTCTCGGAAGATGGGCTCAAGGCGTTGCTTGAGAGCTATCGCAGCCCCAATCCGGTGGCGTACAATATTGAAACCACCAATGCCTGCAATATGCGTTGCGAAATGTGCCCCCGAACAACCATGATGACCAGGTCGGTGGAAACCATGTCTCCCGAGCTCTTCAAAAGGGTCATTGACCAGCTTTCTCCGTTCAGCCAGGAACAATTGGCTCGCTGGGAAGACTTTGCGGAGAGTTATTATGGTGTGCCCAGGCACGGCATGAGCGAAAATCACTTTTTCCTGTACAAGATCCCCCGCGTCATCGTCCTGCATGGCTACGGCGACCCGCTGTTAGACAAAAACATCCCCACATACGTCAAGTGGATGACAGAACGGGGTCTCGAATCTTACTTTTCCTGTAATCCAGCCAACATCAACATGAACCGCACAATTGAAACCTTCGAAAACGGTTTAGGCTTGGTGAAGTATTCCATCGAGAGTGTTGATGATCTGCGGCATAAAAGTGTACGTGGTGAAGCCTCAAACTTCACCGAAGCCTACCGCAACATCCTGCGGCTACTGGAATTGAAAGCCCAGAGAAATTACAAAACCACCATCGTGATCACCATGATCAACCTGAACAAACCCTGGCAGCAGGATGAATATCAAAAACTGGTGGAGGCTTTTGAAGGGCTGGATGTTTATGTTTACCTCAAGAGCCAGGACCAAATGTGGTATGAGGATAATAAACAGACTACCGCATCCATCCATTGGCAGGAATTTTGCCAATTCCCCTGGTCATCCATGACAATCAAATCGAACGGTGAATGCGCTCAATGCGTCGAAGACTTCAATAATGAGATCATCCTGGGCGATGCCCGCACGCAAAGCCTGTATGATATTTGGAATGGTAAAGCTTACCAGAAATTCCGTGATGACCATTTCCAGTTAACTCCCGGGATCAAGTGCACCGAACAATGTGATATGCACTTGATTGGCAGCTACTTAGCCCAATAAAGGAACATATGAGATATTCAGTCAAAATTGGTGAACGAATTATTGGTGATGACCAACCGACCTATATTGTTGGCGAGATTGGGATTAATCACAATGGCGATCTTGAAGTTGCCAAGAGCCTCATGCTGGCAGCCAAAAACGCAGGAATTGATGCTGTAAAATTCCAAAAACGGACCCCCGAGATTTGTGTGCCGTTGGAACAACAAGGTCAAATGCGCGACACCCCCTGGGGTTACATCACGTATCTTGATTACCGCTACAAGGTCGAATTTGACGAGGCGGCTTACACAGAGATCGATCGTTATGCCAAAGAGTTGGGGCTCGATTGGTTTGCTTCTTCCTGGGACATTCCGTCCCTTGAGTTTATGGAAAAATTCAACTCTCCCACCCACAAAATTCCTTCAGCTTTGCTGACTGATAAAGAACTGTTGCGCGCGCACCGCGCGACAGGTAAACCGATCATCCTTTCAACTGGTATGTCCACTATGGAGCAGATCAGAGAGGCGGTTGAACTCTTGGGGGAAGATAACCTGGTTTTGTGCCACACCACCAGCTCTTACCCCTGCCCGCCAGAAGAATTGAACCTGCGAATGGTACAGACTCTGCGTGAGGCTTTCCACTGCCCAATCGGCTATTCCGGGCACGAGGTTGGTCTGGTTCCTACCGTCGTCGCCTCTGCCCTGGGCGCTTGCCTGGTGGAACGCCATATCACGCTTGACCGCGCCATGTGGGGCTCTGACCAAAGCGCTTCAGTCGAACCGCAGGGTATCGCCACGTTGGTCAAGTACATCCGCGTGACCGAAAAATCACTCGGTGATGGCGTCAAACAGGTGTACGACAGCGAGCAATCTTCAATTAAGAAACTAAGGCGGATCAGCCAGTAAGATGAAAACCCCCGAGGTAATCGACCGCTTGCGCCGGCGCATGAAGCTTGAGTTGGCACATCGTGCCAACGATCGCCGTTTTGCCGCCCTGGCAAACCAGGTAGGTGAAGCAACCGCCGAGCAAATCGCAGCTCCGGTGATTTTTTTTGATGTCTCCACACGCCTGACCGGCACCAGCCTGAACGCAGCTTTTGCCGCGCTGAGTGCCTGGTCGCTTGAGTTGAAGGGCGTGCGCGTAGTTCATTTTGTGTGCCATCGAGGGCTTGCTCCCTGTGTTTTCGGCACGAAACGCAATGCCCTGCACCACAATCCTCCTTGCAGAGGATGTATACTGCAATCCAAAGCGCTGTTTGGTCACTCCGAGGTAGTTTCTTTTGGTTTTGATGCTGAAGCACTGCCCCAGGGTTTGCTGGAACAACTTGGGCTTGACGAGCTGAGCCGTTTCACATTCGCGGACCTACCTCTTGGTCAGCTTTGCCTTCCCTCCATGCGTTGGATCCTGCGAAAACACCACTTGAGCGATGATGAACTTACTTGCTCGCTTTTCAGGAACTATATCCGTTCCGCTTACTCATTAGCACTGCAGTTTGAAGCCCTCGTCCGGGAGACCCAGCCCCAGGCAGTGGTGGTATTTAATGGCATGCAGTACCCCGAAGCCACTGCCCGATGGGTGGCACGCAGTCACGGCATCCGCGTCATCAGCCACGAAGTAGGGTTTCGTCCCTTCAGCGCGTATTTCACCGAAGGGGATGCCACCGCCTACGATCTCAATATCCCGGGGGATTTCCAACTAAACGACGAGCAAAACCAACGCCTCGATGGATATTTGAGCAAGCGCTTCAAAGGCGATTTTCACATGGCAGGGGTCAAGTTTTGGCCGGAAATGAGCGAGCTCAAACCGGAACTTCTGCAAAAAGCAGCCAGCTTTAAACAGCTGGTACCTGTCTTTACCAACGTCATTTTTGATACCAGCCAACCGCACGCCAACGTTGTGTTTGAAGACATGTTCACATGGCTTGACTCCCTTCTTACCACTGCCAGGGCGCATCCTGACACCCTGTTTGTCATCCGTGCCCATCCCGACGAAGCCCGTGTTGGCAAAGCCAGCGAAGAATCGGTGGCTGAGTGGGCTGAAGCCCGCGGCGTGAAGGACATCCCCAATCTGCACTTTATCCCGCCCCATGAATTCGTCAATTCCTATGACCTGATCCGCATGGCGAAGTTTATATTGATTTACAACTCCACCATTGGACTGGAAGCGTCCATTCTCGGCGCGGCCGTACTTTCGGCTGGCAAGGCGCGCTTTACCGCCTCCGATGTGGTTTGGCTGCCAGAAACAAAAGCTGCCTATCAGGCAAAGCTCGACTCTCTTTTAGAAGCCGATAGAATTGAGGCACCATCTCAGTTCAAGCAAAACGCGCGCCGCTTCCTCTACTGGCAGCTATACCGCTCCTCGCTTAGCTTTGAGGATTTCCTCAAGCCGGATGGTGTCTGGGCAGGATATGTGACCCTAAAGGACTTCCCCTTGCAGGCACTGCTGCCCGAGAACTCAGCCACACTGCAAACAATCCATGATGGCATCCTGCGCGGTGGGGATTTCATGCTCAAGGAGGACCCCCAATGAAACTCGAAAAAATTGTTGCCCTGGTACCTATGCGCCACGATTCCAAACGCGTGCCCGGGAAGAATTACCGCCTGATGTGCGGCAAACCGCTTTACGCGCACATCATCGAGACCCTCTTGAGCGTTGAGTCGATCAGCCAGGTGGTGGTGGATACTGATTCTCCGCCGGTTATTGAGGGGCTCGCGCGGGACTACCCGCAGGTGAAAGTGTTGCTGCGGCCTGAAGACCTGCGCGCCGACACCACCCCCACCAACGAAATCCTGGTCCACGACACTGCCCAGGTGCCCGCGGAACTTTACCTGCAGACCCACAGCACCAATCCACTGCTCAAGGCCGAAACGATCCAGCGCGCCATCGAGCAACTGCGCCAGTCTTTCCCGGAGTACGATTCCCTTTTTGGCGTCACCCGCTTGCAGACCCGCCTATGGGACGAACTTGGGCGTGCCGTAAACCATAACCCGGCGGTTCTCCTGCGTACGCAGGATCTCCCTCCGATCTACGAAGAAAACTCCTGCATCTACCTCTTCACCCGCGACACCTTGATCTCAAGACGCAATCGGTTGGGCGAAAGACCAATGATGTTCGAGATTGATGCCAGCGAAGCCACCGATATTGACGTGGAGCTGGATTTTGTCATCGCTGAGACGCTGATGACTCACCAAAATAAATAATGAGGTTGTTCGAATGAAGAAAGTGTTAGTTTCAGCCCCCTACATGCTGCCTTTCATGGACCGCTTTGGTCCGGTTCTGGAGTATTTTGGCATCCAGCCCATCATCCCGGAAGTGCACGAACGTCTTGAAGCGGAGGAGATCCTGCGATATGCTGGTCAGTTCGATGGCGCTATCTGCGGCGATGACCGCTACAACGCCGATGTCATCAAAGCCTGCCTGCCTGCCCTGAAAGTCATTTCCAAGTGGGGCACCGGTATCGACTCGATTGACAAGCAAGCCGCGGAATCCATGGGTGTGCGCGTGATGAACACCCCAAACGCCTTCACTGTGCCCGTATCTGAAAGCGTTATCAGCAGCATGCTCAACTTTGCCCGACTGCAGCCCTGGATGGACCGTGCTATGAAAAATGGCATTTGGGACAAAATTCCTGGCCATACCCTGAGCGAATCGACCATCGGCGTTGTTGGCGTGGGTAACTGTGGAAAAGCAGTCCTGAGAAGGGCACGTGCCTTCGGTATGAAGCTTTTGGGAAACGACATCGTGGAGATCGCGCCAGACTTCTTGGTGGAAAACGGCGTTGAAATGACCACCCTGGAAGACCTTCTGCAACGTGCGGACTACATCAGCCTTAATACTTCCCTGACCCCCTCCGCCTATCACCTGATCAACGCGGAAACCCTGCGCCTGGTGAAACCCAGCGCGGTGCTGATTAACACGTCGCGCGGACCGGTGGTACATGAAGTTGCACTGATTGAGGCACTCCAGCAAAGACGCCTGCGGGGCGCGGCGCTGGATGTGTTTGAGCAGGAACCACTCCCGCTGGACAGCCCACTGCTGCAGATGGATAATGTTATGCTCTCACCCCACAACACCAACAGCAGCCCCTTCTATTGGGAACGCGTACACTGGAACACCATCCGCAATTTATTGATCGGGCTCGATATCCCGGTTGGCGATATCACCAGCCTCAAAGCTCTCGAAAAACACGCATAATGCCGACAGAATAGGACGTAACATGAGCGAATCAAAGAAAACCATCCTGATCACCGGTGCCGCAGGCGGAGTCGGACGGGCAACTGTTGCCTATTTCAGTCAGCGGGGTTTTAGAGTGATTGGGGTCGATCGTTTGCCCCAGTATGACGAATTCCCGGAAGATGGTCTGTATATTCAGGCGGACATTTCCGTGGCAGAAAACCTTGAAATGATCTATGCCAAAGCCAGGGAATTCTCACCTACGCTGGACGTGTTGGTCAATAATGCCGCCTTCCAGGTTACAAAGCCGCTGATTGAAACCAGCGCGGAAGAGTGGGACGCGGTGATGGGCTCAAATCTCCGCTCCGTCTTTTTGGGTGTCAAGCTGGCATATCCGCTGCTCAAGGCAGAGGGTGGTGGCGCGATCGTGAACGTATCCTCGGTGCACGCGGTAGCGACTTCCGCCAATATTGCCGCTTATGCTGCCAGTAAGGGCGGTTTGCTCGCCCTCACCCGCGCCATGGCAATTGAGTTCGCACCAGATAACATCCGCGTCAACGCGGTATTACCCGGCGCTGTCGACACCCCCATGCTGCGGGCTGGTTTTCACCGCGGACGCGAAAACGAAAAATCTGAAGAGTCGCAACTGGCAGCCCTGGCCGCCAAAACGGTCAATGGGCGGGTTGCAGACCCAACAGAGATTGCTTCGGTCATCTTTTTCCTGGGCGATAATGCTGCTTCGAGCTTTATTACCGGGCAAGGCCTGCTGGCTGATGGCGGCGCAACCTGCCGTTTGAGCACAGAGTAAGGTTTGGGTATGACAACATCTTTGCGAGATCGGTTGATGAATTTTGCCCGGTGGGGGTACGACGGACTGCGCCGCATTCCCGAATTGCCCGCGGCTCACCTGCACCCCTGGCGCAGGGAATCGAAGCGCCGGCTCGCTTCCCTCAAGGATTCCCATAAGGGAGAACGCTGTTTTGTCGTGGGCAACGGTCCCTCATTAAAAAATACGGACCTCTCCATGCTGAAAAACGACTTTTGCATTGGCATGAATCGCATTTTTTTGGCTGCTGACGAGCTTGGTTTTCGCCCGGACATTTTGGTTTGTGTCAACGACCTGGTAGTTGAACAATCGGTTGAAGAGTTCAACAACTTGCAGATGCCCAAGTTTTTCTCCTGGCGCGCGCGCAAGTGGCTGAAGATGGATCCTTGGTCGCATTTTATCTACACTTCCTATACTTCGCCAAGATTCTCAAAAGACGTGACCGGACGGGTTTGGGAGGGCGCCACGGTTACCAACGTCTGCCTGCAGCTCGCCTATCACATGGGTTTTAACGAAGTGATTTTAATTGGCGTCGACCATAGCTTTGCCACCAAGGGCAAACCCAACACCACCATCCAATCCCAGGGCGACGACCCCAACCATTTCTCGGCTGCTTACTTTGGCAAAGGCTTCCGCTGGCAACTGCCGGATCTGGAGACTTCGGAACTGGGGTACCGCATGGCACGCCAGGCTTACGAACAATCCGGTCGGCGCGTTTTGGACGCAACTATCGGCGGCAAGCTGGATATCTTCGAGAAGGTTGATTACCTGAGTTTGTTTGGGTAAGAAAAGGGGGATTGCGCCGGTCTCCTGAGTGCGAAGCCTCCCTGTGGGACCGAGCGCAGGGATTCACCGAAGGTGTCCAGTTCGACTCCATCACTGTTACGTAGCTTACCTACCGCCAAGCACCGCTATCATAGCCATTGATCTTAAACTTACACTATAATTCAAGCATGCCCACCCATCCACTGGTCTCCGTTGTCACTCCCTCCTATAACCAGGCTGCCTTTCTCGAGCAGACACTTCGCTCTGTCTTGGAACAGGATTATCCAAATATCGAATATTGGGTCATAGACGGCGGCTCAACGGATAACAGCGTTGAGATCATCAAGCAATACGCGCCCAGGCTTGCCGGTTGGGTTTCCGAAAAAGACCGTGGTCAGGCTGATGGTGTCAATAAGGGCTTTGCCAAGGCCGCAGGTGAGATCATCGGCTGGCTCAATTCGGACGACCTCTATTATCAAGGAGCGATTGCAGAGGCTGTCGAAGCCTTTCGCCTGCACCCTGAAGCCTCTTTTGTTTTCAGCGACGTCGAGTCGGTTGACGAGCATGGCAATGCCTTTAACCTGATGCACTATGGCGATTGGAAACTGCAAGACCTCATGACCTTCCATATTATCGGTCAGCCCGGGGTGTTTATGCGCCGCGCGGTGCTGGAACAAGCCGGCTACCTCGACCTCAGTTATAACTACCTGCTGGATGTGCAACTCTGGCTCAGAATGGCTGCGATTGCCGAGCCGCATTACGTACCCGGGGCTATCTGGGCAGCGGCACGGATCCACTCGGACGCCAAGAACGTTGCCCATGCCCAGAATTTTGGCGCGGAAGCCTTCCGCCTTGCCAAATGGCTCTGCGAGGACAAGCGGTTTTATCCCCTTTCAGGCAAGTTGTTCAACAAGATCTGGGCGGGAGCCCACCGCTTGAACGCCTTTTACCTGGTGGAAGCAGGGCAATACAAACCAGCCTTGCGGTCCTACGCTAAAATGCTACGTCTGGCGCCGTCCGCGTCAAAGGGCACGTTCAAGCGCATGGGCTACGCCGCCCTTGGCGCGCTTGGAGCTCAGAACATAAGGCAAAATTACGCCAACTGGCGCATGAAAAACTATCAAAAACGCCATGAAAAAGGAGGAAAGCATGCCTGATCAACCCAAAGTCAGCATCGTTACGCCTTCCTTTAATCAGGCACGTTTTCTCGAGCAGACCATGCGCAGTGTGCTCGAGCAGGATTACCCGAACATCGAATATATCGTCATCGATGGCGGTTCGAGCGATGGCAGCCTTGAGATCATCCAAAAATATGCCGATCGCCTGGCATATTGGCAGAGCCAGAAAGACAAGGGGCAGACCGACGCCCTCAACCAGGGCTTCGCGCGTGCCACAGGCGAGATACTGGCATGGCTTAACTCAGACGACATTCTCTATCCAGGCGCGATCAGCGCTGCAGTGCGGGAACTTCAGAGCTACCCGAACGTGGGCATGGTCTACGCAGACTGCCACTGGATCAACGCCGATGGCAAGGTCATTGGGGATTTCCCTGCCGCCCAAACCGACCTGAAAAAGCTGCGCCGTGGCTATGTGCACATCCCGCAGCAAACGGCTTTCTTCCGCGCGGATCTCTGGCGTAAGGTGGGACCGCTGGATGACAGTTTTTACTTCGCCATGGATTACGACCTCTGGACGCGCCTGGCTGAGCAAGCCCCGTTGCTCTATGTGCGGGAACTCTGGGCGGCATTCCGCTTGCACGAAGGCGCCAAATCCATTGCCGAGGATGACCGCTGCTGGCCTGAGATGCTGCGGGTACATTACCGCGACGGGGGAAAGAAGCTTTCGGGGTTGACGCTGAAATATACGATCCGTAAACTGGTGCAGCCGTTATGGATGTGGCTGCGCAAGCGCCGGCTTTCCTGATTAGTAAATTGAGGTTTGCGATACCAGTAAATTAAGCCTGGGATTACATGGGTCGTTTCGCCGGCTGCCAATTCACCAGGAAGAGCCCAACTACCGCTATTATCAGTCCGATTAATCCGATTGGTGAAATGCTTTCCCCCAGGAAGATCCAAGCCAGAATCGTGATCTGGATCAGCATGGAATTGTTGATCATGCTCGATTCCATTGCAGTCAGGGACTGCAGCGTGCGATTCCAAATCCAAAAAGCAAGCGCGGTATTGAGACCAGCGATCAAAAGCAACAACATCCAAACCTTCAGGTCAAGCGGTGGCAAGCCCTGAAAAACGACAACGCCTCCCAGCAGCACAACCGCGCCGATGCCCATGCTGATGCCCGTCACCACCATCGGGTCCAGGCGCTGATGGCGGTTCACACCCCGCCCCATCACCGCGGCAACCGAATTGGCAATGGTCGTAAACACCGCTAACCCCATTCCAAATGCACTCTTTGGAATTGTCGTTACTGGCAGGAAGTAAACCACCACACCAGCAAGAAAAATTGCCATCCCAATCCACTGCAGACGTGTGACACGCTCTTTCAGGAAGATCAAGCCCAACACCGCCACCATCGGACCGGTAAAGCTCAGCAGCAGGCTCATCGTGATCGCATCCAGGTGTACCAACGCCATAAACTGCCCGCCTTGCGTGATCGTGTAGTAAACCAGCCCAAGGATAATCAGGTAGCGCCAGTCAAAAGAACTCAGTGTTTTCACTTCTTCCTTGCGTTTGAGCAAACCCGGTAATAGGAACAGAAAAGCCAACATATAGCGGATGCCGGTAAATGCCAGCGGCGGAACGTCCACGAGATATTTTTTGACCAGGATGATGGAACTGGACCAAAGCATGGTCACAAACAGGGCAAGAAGAATGGCTTTACCGCGGGATGAAAGGGACATTGGATGATTACCTCCCGGGATTATAACATCCCGACAACGAAAGACTGGTTATCCTTACGCTGTGTCTATCACCCAAACACGCCTCTCAGAGGTGGGCACTTTCCTGAAGTCAATGAAAGGATCACCAGATCCAATCAGCCTAAGTTGCAAGTTAAGACAAGCCCCTGGATTTATTGACTAATCCTGACAAATATTATGATTGTTGTAATCTCATTGACAGTACCGACGTCTGAGAATAAAATCATACCATGCAAAATTCTTGCTACTACACCCCAAGAAGGAGAGAGAAATGAAGAAGTTCTTATTGTTCGTGCTCGTTGCGATCATGGCTGTGTCTATGGTAGGCTGCGGGCAAAAACCGGCCGCAACCGACGCGCCTGTCGCCCCGGGAGGCAAGGTTTACAATGTGGCCAACCTGGTGAATGGCAACCTTGGTGACAAGTCTTTCTTTGATGCTGCAGAATCCGGTCTGAAGGAATTAGCTGCTGCTGGTCGCATCACCTACAAGTCCATTGAAATGGGCGGTACGGATCAGGATCAGCCGAAATGGCTTGAGACTCTGAACGAAGTTGCCAGCAGTGGTGAGTATGACCTCATCATCTGCGGTACCTACCAGATGCCTGACTACCTGAAAGAAGCTGCCACCACTTATCCTGATCAGAAATTCCTGATCTATGACGACAACACTTATGTTGGCGTCAACCAGAATGTTGTCAATATTACCTACAAGCAGAACGACATGGGTTACCTGATTGGCACTTTCGCTGGCAAAATGACCACCGAAACTGGTGTTGATAAGATCAACCCCGAAGCTGTTGTCGGTTTTGTAGGTGGCATTGACAGCCCCGTAATCAATGACTTCTTGTACGGTTTCCTGCTCGGCGCGCAAGCCGCCAATCCCGCGATCAAAGTGGACACCCGCTACGTCAACAGCTATGTTGACACCGCCACCGCTAAGGAAATGGGTCTTTCGATGATCAACGACAAAAAGGCTGACATCCTCTGGGGTGTGGCCGGTCTCTCTGGCAATGGTGCCGCTGAAGCCGCCCTCGAATCTGGCAAAGCCTGGTTCATTGGCGTCGACTCAGACCAGGAACTAACTCTCCCCACTGATCAGGCTGCCATCACCCTGACCTCCGGTCTGAAAAATGTTGGCAAATCAATCATCTGGCTGTTTGACGAATGGGATGCTGGCCGCACCTATTGGGGGCAGGAAGTTCGCCTAGGCATCTCTGAAGGTGGTGTGGGCATTGTGACCGACAAAAACTTTGCCGCCAAAGCCCCAAAAACTGTCCAGGACGCCGTTCTGGCTGCCCAGGCTGATATTGTCGCTGGCAAGATCACTGTCCCGACCGCTATTGGTGACACTGCCAATGCTGTAGCGACTCTGAGAGATTCTCTCCAGCCATAATCAAGTCTGAGAGCATAATGTTCTAAGTCGTCAATCGAGGGGAGCTAATCACTTGGCTCCCCTCGAGTCTTAATAGCTCCAAAAAGGATGCCTACCTATGGAACAAGAAGTTATTGTTGAACAAGAAGAAATTGTGGAACAAGAAGATTTTGTTGTCCAGATGAGAGGGATTAGTAAGGTGTATCCCAATGGAATTGCTGCCAACAAAGATGTGGATTTTTCCTTAAGAAGGGGTGAAATTCATGCCATTATGGGAGAAAACGGCGCAGGAAAGTCAACGCTGATGAAGATCCTGTTTGGTTTGGAACAGCCCACCAGCGGGGAGATCCTCATAAATGGTCAAGCGGTGGCGATCACATCTCCCAACAAAGCCATTTCTCTCGGCATCGGCATGGTCCACCAGCACTTCATGCTGGTCCCCAGCCTGACTGTTGCTGAGAACATCGTCCTGGGCATGGCGCCCACTAATAAATCCCACCTGCTCGTGGATTACAAGAAAGCGGTGCAAATCGCCGAGGAAAATGCAGCCCGATACAACCTGCGGATTGATCCCAACGCCAAAGTGTTGGATATTCCGGTCGGGATGAAGCAAAAGGTGGAAATTCTAAAAGCCCTGGTTCGCGGCGCAAGGATCCTCATCTTGGATGAACCAACGGCTGTTCTTACCACCCAAGAAACCTCAGAGCTTTTTAAAGAACTGATTGCGCTAAAAGAGCAAGGCTTTACGATTGTGTTTATTTCTCACAAGCTCAAGGAAATTAAACAAATCACCGACAGGCTTACGATCATGCGCAGTGGCAGGTCTATGGGGGTGTATCACACGGCTGACATCAGTGAAAACGAGATCTCCCGATTAATGGTCGGACGAGATGTGGTGCTCAAAGTTGTGAAAGACAAATCCGAACCCACAGACACCGTGTTAAAAGTTCGCGATTTGGAATACACGAACCGTTGGAATAAAAAGATGCTCGACAAGCTCTCGTTCTCGGTCCGCAAAGGTGAAATATTGGGAATCGCGGGTGTGGAAGGCAACGGGCAAAGGGAGTTAGTTGAGATGCTCTTTAATCTCAACACACCTGATGCTGGCACGGTAACGGTCTGCGGAGAGTCGATTGTCAACCAGTCGCAAGACAAAATCCGCAACCGTGGAGTTTCCCTGGTGCCTGAAGATCGCATGACCTACGGTATTGCAGACATCGCAAGCATTGAAGAGAACGTTATTTCGGATCGCTTCGGTACTAAACGCTTCAACAAAGGTCCGCTGTTCAATATGCGTGAGATCCACCATGAGAGCCAGAATCTAATCGTTGATTATCGCATCCTGGCCAAAACCCCCAAACAGCAGGTCAAGATGCTTTCCGGCGGAAATATCCAGAAGGTTGTGGTCGCGCGGGAGCTTTCAAGCAAGCCCACCTTGCTGATCGCCGATCAGCCGACCCGTGGTATCGACGTCGGTGCGACCGAATTCATCCGAAACGAGATCGTTGAACTGAGCCGGAGTGGATCAGCAGTGCTGTTAGTCTCAGCTGACCTGAACGAGGTCATTGAGCTTAGCGATAGTTTGATCGTCATGTATGGCGGCAAGATCGTCGCCTATTTTGAAGACTCGAGCCAATTGGACGACTTGACCATGGGCGAATATATGCTTGGTTTGAAACACCAAACTGAAGAAGAAATCGCAAAGGTGAGCTATGAGTGATCGAAAATTGTTAGTGTTTAATTTACTTCGCGGACTAGCTGCCATTACGTTAGCACTGGCAGTTGCCGCAATTTTCATCTTCATCTCTTCTGATGAACCATTAACCGCGCTGAAATACTTGCTACTGGGACCGGTTGTCAGCTTCAAAGCGACTGGCAATGTGTTTAACACCACGAGCTTCCTGACGATCTTAGCCGCCATGATCCCGACCATCTTCTCAGGTCTGGCGGTGTGCGTGATGTTCTCAGCAAACCAGTTCAACCTGGGCGGTGAGGGAGCCATTATGTTGGGTGGCTTTGTCGGCGCTTTGCTGGGTATCTACCTCAAGATGAACACGGGTCTTCACCAGGTTGTGTGCGTGTTGGCAGGAGCGGTTGCCGGTGGGCTAATTATGCTCATTCCAGGGGTTCTCAAAGTTAAACTGGGGGCAAGTGAGATGGTGACTTCGCTGATGATGAACTATGTGGTCATGTTCGTCATTCTGCATTTCCTCAACTTTGTTTTCGCGGATCGTTCCAAGGGTGCCACCCAAACTTTCCCCTTCCAGGAGACAGCGAGAATTCCTGAGATTGTCGCTAATGGCACCAAACTGACCTGGGGTTTCGTGGTCGCGCTGGTTTTTGTGGTCATCATTGCCCTCTTGATGTACCGCACCAAATGGGGCTATGCCATCCGCATGATCGGTATCAACCAATCCTTCGCACAGTATTCGGGCATGCAGGTAGGAACAGTGATCATTCTTTCCCAGGTAATTGGCGGTATGCTCTCGGGCATGGCCGGCAGTATCGAGGTCCTTGGACGCTTTGGCACCTTCCTGTGGCGCGAACTTCCGGGGTATGGCTGGCTTGGCATTACGATTGCGATTTTAGCAAAAAACAATCCAATCTTTGTGCCATTCGCAGCCTTCTTTATTGCCTATCTGAACAAGGGCTGCGATTTGATGGCCACCTACAGCGACGTACCCTCTGAGATGATCGATATCATCCAGGCAGCCATTTTCCTGTTCTTCGCGGCAGAGCAATTCCTGGCGAAATACCGCCAGCGAATTGTGGTTCGTAATGCCCAACATGATCTGGCGCTGCAGGAAGCTGCAGCAAGCCAAGGAGGGAGCAAGTAATGATCGCTGATCTGCTTTTATCAATTTTTAATGCTGACTTCCTTTACAGCGTGATCCGCATCACAGCGCCGATTCTATTCGCGGCCTTAGGCGCGGTCATCGCAGAAAAAGCGGGCGTGGTAAACATCGGTCTCGAAGGTATCATGATGATCTCAGCGCTCTTCGGCGTCCTATTTGGCTATTGGACACAATCCTGGCTGATAGGCGTGATCGGAGCTTTGGCTATCGGGGTTTTGTTGGCCCTGCTGATTGGTTTCTTTGCTTTCAAAATGAAGACCGACATCATCCTGGGTGGTATTGCGGTCAATATGTTAGGCGCAGGTGGCACCATCTTCCTGCTCGACATGTTTACCGGCATGAAAGGAAACACCGGCTCACTGGTCACACGAGAGCTGCTCATTCCGACTGTGAATATCCCCTTGATCAAATCCATTCCATTCCTGGGGCAAGTTCTCTCCGGACACGCGGTGTTAACCTACCTGGCATTCTTATTCGTCTGGCTGATTTGGGTGATATTGTACAAAACACCACTGGGATTAAATATTCGCGCGGTGGGTGAAAACCCCAATGCGGCTACCTCAATTGGTGTTTCTGTGCAAAAAATCCAGTACATTGCTATTGGAATTTCCGGAGCTTTGGCAGGTCTGGGCGGCGCGTTTATGTCCATGTACTACTCCCAGGGCTGGAACTCAGGCATGGTAGCCGGGCGTGGCTTTATTGCCCTGGCAGCCACAGCCATGGGGCGTGGAGAACCGGTGGGGACCATGCTCTCTTCGTTGTTGTTTGGTTTGGCGCAGGCACTGCGGACCAAGGTTTCGGGTATGCAAGGTGTGTCCAGCTACCTGGTATCGGTGATCCCGTATCTTGTGACCATCATCGGCTTGGTGCTCTATGCCATCAGCATCAAGAACAAGCTGAAGAAACGCCACCCTGTGGCGAAAGGCGCTGAATGACCTCTAAAATCCCCATCATTCTTGACGGAGATCCAGGTCACGATGACGCAATCGCGTGGATGCTTGCCAAAGCCAGTGCCAAGCTGAAAATCTTAGCCTGCACGTCTGTAAGCGGCAATCAAAGCATCGAGAAGACCAGCTACAATGCCCGGCGGGTGATGACCCTGCTGGGCATTGAAGTTCCTTTTGCCATGGGCAGAGAAGTGCCCCTGCATGGGGAGCCCATCCACGCCGGCAACATTCATGGCGAAACCGGCTTGGACGGTCCTGCGCTGCCGGAACCCGCCCTGGAGGCTGAACCGATCAGTGCGGTGGAGTTGATGGCTAAAACCATCGCCGCGTCGAGCGACCCTGTTACCATCGTTGCCACTGGTCCACTCACGAATATAGGTGCTCTCTTGATCCTGCACCCGGAATTAAAACCGAAAATCGCTCATATCTCTATCATGGGCGGCGGTCTGGCGCATGGAAACTGGACCCCGGCAGCGGAATTCAACATCCTGGTTGACCCTGAAGCCGCGGATGTGGTTTTTAAATCGGGTGTGCCATTGACCATGGCTGGGCTGGATGTAACGCTCAAAGCCCTGGTTTTCCCTGAAGACTTCGAACGCATCCGGGCTTTGGGAAACCCAATAGCCACTGTGGTCGCGGAATGGCTGGACTTCTTTTACGACTTCCACCGCAGTATCGGCTATGCCGGCGCGCCCGTGCACGACGCCGTGGCGGTGGCAGCACTTATCAAACCCGAAATCCTGACTATCAAGGACTATTACGTGCAGGTCGAGACTTCCGGCGACTTCTGCCGGGGAGCAACCGTGGCGGATCATTATGGTTTCAGCCACCAACCGCCCAACACGCATGCCCTGGTTGGCATTGACCGCGAAGCTTTCATCGACCTCCTGGCTGAGGCTGTCGCCTGGTATGGAAAGGAGTCCATATGAACCCCATTCCTATAATCCTGGACTGCGACCCGGGCGTGGATGACGCCATCGCCTTTCTGCTGGCAAAGCAACTGCCCCAATTGAACGTCCTGGCAATTACCAGCGTGGCGGGCAACGTTGGGTTGGAACATACGACTTATAACGCCTTGGGTCTACTCGAATTTCTGGATTGGGACGTGCCTGTTTATCGCGGCGCTGCCGGTCCGGTTTTCCGCACGCGTGTGGAAGCTGCCGAGGTGCATGGCTCCAACGGCATGGCGGGCTTTGACCTCCCTCATACACAAACTGAAGTTGCGGGTGTGAGTGCCTGGGACGCCATATACCGCTATGCGGTTGAACAGCGCGGCGCCTTGGAGATCATCGCCATCGGTCCGCTCACTAATCTTGCCCTGGCGTTTCTCAAGTACTCTGACCTGCCCCAACTGATCAAACGCATTGTAATTATGGGCGGTTCAAGCGACGCGGGCAACGCCACCCCTGCAGCCGAGTTTAATATTTACGCTGACCCTGAAGCTGCGGATATCGTCTTCTGTTCTGGCGTGCCCGTGCACATGTGTGGCTTGGATATGACCATGAAAGCGCTCATGACCCCTGCCGAACTTGACCAGGTCGCCGCGTTGGGCAGCAAACAAGCCGTCTTCTTCCGCGATGTGGTACAGGATATCGTGGTGTTTATGAGCCGGCTGAGCATCATTGGCATTAACATGCACGATCCCGCCGCGGTGCTCTATGCCGCGGATGACTCAATATTCACGGCTTATCCCGCAGGGATTCGCGTGGAAACGAAGGGTGCAATCACCCAGGGAAAAACGGTAACCGACTTGTTTAGCGACGCGAAATGGCAGAAGAACGGTTTTGTAGCCATGGATATCGACCGCGAAGCCTTTGTCAGGCAAGTTCTTGAACTAATGAGTAAGTATTAAGACTCATCCACTTTTAGGTTAGAGAATCCAGCAGGTCTTCTTGAGAAGACCTGCTGTGAATATCTAAAGGAAGATAAACAACATGCCAAAAAAGATAATTATTGACACAGACCCGGGTATTGATGACGCCATGGCTATCCTGGCTGCCTTGCATTCCCCGGATCTTGAAGTGTTGGGCTTGACGACTGTGTTCGGAAACACAGAAGTGGAACTTTGCTCCTTAAACGCCTTGCGGTTGGTGGAGTTGGAAGGAAATGACCATATCCCAGTCGCTCAAGGTTGCGGTCAGCCGATGGTGAACCAGATCAACGCATTTTCGGCTGGCGTGCACGGCAAAGATGGTTTTGGCAACACAAACCTGCCCCTGCCGCACGGGACTCTGGATCCGCGCCACGCCGCCCAGTTTATTATCGACACCGTCATGGCAAACCCCAACGAGGTAATCCTTGTGCCTTTGGGACCGCTGACCAACATTGCCATGGCTTATCGCCTCGAACCCCGGATTGCCCCTTTGGTGAAGGAAGTGGTCCTGATGGGCGGCTGCGCCTTTGCGCTCGGCAACATCTCAGCCGTGGCTGAAGCCAATATCTATCACGATCCGCATGCCGCGGAAGTCGTTTTTGCCGCTCCCTGGAAAGTCACAATGGTTGGGCTGGACGTAACTACCAAAATTGTCATGCGTCCTGATTATTTTGCAAAACTGTACGCAGCTGGCAACCCCGCTGTGGGACTCCTTGAGAAAATCCAGCCTTGCTACCAGGCTTTTCATGAGCAGATTTATGGCATGAAGGGTGCCATCCATACTCATGACCCTGCTGTGATCGCGTATTTGTTAGCCCCAGAACTTTTCAGGTGTGAAGAAATGCCGGTGTACGTGGTGACGGAAGGTCTTTGTTTGGGCAAAACCATCGCCGACAAACACCATCACATCTTCAGAAGCACACAGGAAGGTAAGGGCATTGGCGAGGAATCAGTCGAAATCGCTGTTGAACGCCCTTCCACTAACATCACCCTTGGGGCGGATGAGGACGGTGTGTTGCAGTTGCTGTTTAACCTGCTGACACGATAATTGTGCCGTAGGGGCGAAGCATCCTGAATTTGCGTATCGGACCAGGAAAAGTATTTTTGTTGGGATGCTTCGCCCCTACCATCTCCATCCGACCGATAAACTGTCACCTACCCCGGATAATCGGCAATTTTATTGGATAAATCCATTTTCAGCAGGCGCGGCAGGCGGGCGTTTACTTCGCGATAAATTTCACCCAAATCCAACGTCAGGTGCTTTCCGCCCTGGTAAAGCACTACGCCGTCACAAATCACTGTGTCAACGTCCCGGGCATCCAGTGAATACACCAGGTTCGCAGCTTTGTTGATCACCGGCTGTGCCGCCGGGCGGTCTTGCCGCAGCAACACCACATCCGCCAGGTTGCCGGCCTGCAAATTGCCCAATCGGGGTTGCCGCAAGACCCTCGCCCCACCCTGAAACGCTATATCCAGAACGGTGTCGACATCCATGACTTCAGCGTCCTTAGCTCTGTTTTTCTGAGAGAGGGCGGTCAGACGCATTTGTTCAAACAAATCGAGCGTGCTGCTGCTGACCACGCCATCCGTTGCCAACCCAACCGCTATGCCTTTTTCGACATATTTTGGCAGGTCAGCCAAGCCCATCGCCATAGCCATGTACGTTTTTGGCGCCTGGGCGATGCCAACCGCTTTGCCAACAAGCAAATCGAGGTCTTCATCAGAAGGATAAAGGCAATGCGCCAGGATGGCAGGCTGATCCAACAAACCGACGTCCGCCAGTATTTGTACCGGTGTTTTTCCGTAACGGTCTAGAGATAATGCGATTTGTCCAGCGGTCTCCGCCACATGAATATGGTTTCCAACCCCCAACCGGGCCGCTTCTTTTGCGCAGCGGTTGAGAAAATCCGGATCGCAGAGGTAGGGCGAATGCGGCGCAAGCCAGGTGGTGATGCGACCATCGGCTTTGCTCTGCCAACGCTCCACAAAACGGATCGTTTCATCCAACTGCGAGTACCCCTGGTGTCCAAAAACAGCCCACCCAAGGTTGGCGCGCGTGCCTGCCTTTTCTACCGCTTGCGCGACCATATCCATCTCAAAGTAATGATCCGCGACGCAGGTAATGCCCGCTTCGATCATCTCCGCCAACCCCAACATGGCACCCCAGTAGATATCCTCGGGGGTCAGGTTCGCTTCCAGCGGAAAGATAACCTTGTTAAACCAATCGTTCTCGTTCACGTCTGGTCCGGCATTGCGAAAGAGTACCATCGGCACGTGCGCGTGGGTGTTGACCATGCCTGGCACAGCCAGCATGCCTGCCGCGTCGATGATCCGACCGTCTGATTGTGCCAGGGGAGAGGTTGGCTGGATGGCGGTGATTTGGTTGCCTTCTATCAGGATGTCCTGCCCGGTAAGAAAGCGCGGCACTCGTCCCTCGAAAGTCATCACTTCACAATTCTGGATGATTAGCTTTCCCATGTTCCCTACCTTTTTCGTTTTTAGAAATCCTCAACCAATGTAAGCGCTTCTTCAATCGCCCGGTTGAGGATCGACTGCACATCCTCCCGACCCAAATCGAGCCCATCCGCGGAAACAATATCAAAGCGTGGGATACCCCAAAACTCGCATAAAGCCTCCAGGTAGCGCGCGCCCATCTCAAGCTTCGATCCGCGGTAGTCGCCACCGCGAGTGGTCAGAAATAAGAGCCTCTCCGCCTTGCACAAGCCAAACGTACCGCGTTCATCCGCGCCGAAGGTGATACCGTCCACGCAGATGTTCTCAATGTAAAGCTTTAGTAAAGCTGGAAAACCCAGATCCCAAAATGGAGCCGCCACAACCACCCGGTCTGCCTCACTAAACTGATGAGCATAGCGAAATCGGGGGTGTTGTCGGTTGTTTTCCACCAACAAGCTCTCACGCTGGGCAAAGAACCCCTCACTTAACGCCATCAAAGGCTCATCCATCAGGCATATTCTTTCCACCTGGTAAGTTCCTTTGGCTTGCAGGGCTGCCAGAAAAGCTTCGGCAAGGACGCGAGTGCGCGACTGTTCCCGGCGGATGCAGCAATCGATGTAAAGCAACCTTACCATTCAAGTACCTCGGGCACCAGCAACGTGCCGTCTTTTAGCACCTGCTCCACTTCAGCCCGGGTGGGAATGGAATTCGCCGCCCCGGGTCGCTGGACACACAATGCTGAAGCCACAGTCGCCAGGCGCAGCGTCTCAGCGAGGCTGAAGCCTTGCATGACGCCAAACAAGAAATATCCGCTGAAGGTATCCCCTGCGGCAGTGGTATCGACCGCCTGAACTTTGCAGCTGCCAATGCTGGCGTAGTGACCGTCCCGAACACATTGCGCGCCGCGAGAGCCGAGCGTGAGCAGAATGCCAGTCTGAGGGAATCGCTCAGCCAACCGCTGCAGCAAAGATCCATCTGCTGCCCCGCCAACAATTCCTGCTCCTTCAACTTCATTGACAATTAGCCAGTCGAGCTGATCGATTGGGTAAGCATTCACCTCTTCGGAGTATGGAGCGGCATTCAACACCACTTTTAACCCCTTGCTGGCGGCTTTTTCGATAATCTTGCCCACCAGGTTGGTCTCATTCTGCAGCAACACAAAATCATCAGTGCCAAATTTTTCCAACGTTTGGTCAATATAGCCTTCGGTCAGCATTTGATTCGTTCCACCATACAGCAGAATACAGTTCTGCCCGGAATCCGACACCTGGATGATAGCGTGCCCGCTGACTTCCAACGAAGTCTGCATCAACGAGGTGTCCACACCGGCAGCTTGCATCATCTCGACCAAAAACCCGCCATCCCCACCGGCAACGCCAGCATGGAACACCTGGCTGCCAGCCCTGGCAGCCGCGATGGATTGGTTGAGCCCTTTTCCGCCGCTGTGGACAGTGTAAGATTTGGTGTGTTTGGTCTCGCCTGGAAGCACAAAAGTGTCCACCCGATAGACATGGTCAATGTTGAGTGAGCCAAAGTTTAAAATAGGCATAATCGCTCCTTTTGATTGATTTTCGAAGTATTGACAATTATACTGGGAGAAGCCCATATCAAAAGAAAAGAGGAACCATGCTGCAACCTCACATTCAACTCGACGAAACCGTTAATGCCCGCTGTGCGTTACTGCCCGGCGATCCAGCCCGGCTTGACCGCATCGCCCCTTTCCTGAACGATGTAACCGAACTGGCTTACAATCGTGAATTTCGCAGCCTCCGAGGCACCTACAAGGGTCTGCCCGTGCTGGCAGTCTCCACCGGTATTGGTGGGGCTTCGGCTGGAATTGCCGCGGAAGAGCTCCACAACATCGGCATCGCTGCTATGATCCGTATTGGCAGTTGCGGCGCGCTGCAACCCAGGGTGAAATTGGGCGATCTTATTATCGTTAATGGCGCAGTCAAGGACGACGGGGCGTCGAAAACCTACAGCCAGGCAATTTTCCCTGCCGTTCCAGACGCGGAACTGATGTTTGCTTGCATCCAGGCCGCCAAAGAGCATAATTTTGCCCACCATGTTGGGATCGCCCGCAGTCACGATAGTTTTTACACGGATCAGGAAGCCGAAATCGATGCTTATTGGTCAAGGCAGGGTGTGCTCGGCGCAGACATGGAGACAGCCGCTCTGTTCACGATTGGATCTTTAAGGGGTTTTAAAACCGCGTCCATCCTGAATAACGTCGTTGCCTATGAGCAAGACACTTTGGAGTCGATTGGTTCGTACGTCAGTGGTGAGAATCTTGCCATGCAAGGCGAGCGGAACGAGATCCTGACCGCTTTGGAAGCCTTGCGCAGGGTGTTGATTGACGGCTAAGGCAATCCGGTCGGTAATCACTTCAATTATCCATAAAACACGGTTATAAAAAACCCCTCATTGAAGAAATATCAAAGAGGGTTTATTTTTTTGTTCCAGAAAAATAGGCGGAGTTATCCGCCTTTTCCAAGCCGTTTGCCGACCTGTTCGAAGGCGTCGAGTGCCTGCTCGAGATCGTCCTGGCTGTGGGCAGCAGAAATCATCACACGGATGCGCGCTTTGCCCACGGGCACAGTTGGAAAGCCAAGTGAGCCCGCGAAGATGCCCTCATTCAGCAGTTCGCGACTGAATTGACGCGCCAACTGCACGTCTCCCAGCATAACGGGAGTGATAGGGGTCTGGGTTACACCGGTGTTGAAGCCGAGTTTCTTCATTTCCGCCTGGAAGAAGCGGGCGTTTGCCCAAAGCCTGTCCACGAGTTCGGTAGATTCTTCCAGAAGGTCCACCGCCGCCAGGCATGCAGCCGTATCGGGCACTGTGACTGCCGAAGAGAACAGGAATGGGCGACCGCGCTGGCGCAGCCATTCGATGATCTTCGCGTTACCGGCAACCACGCCTCCAACCACGCCAAACGCCTTGGAGAAAGTACCAACTTCCACGTCCACCTGACCGTGGAGCTTAAAATGGTCCACGATGCCGCGACCGCCCTCCCCCAAAACGCCTTCACCGTGCGCGTCATCAACCATGGTCATCAGGTCAAATTCCTTTGCCACTTCCACGAGCTTGTCGAGAGGCGCGTAGTCGCCATCCATCGAGAACACACCATCACTGATGATCAATCCGCGCCGGTAAGTGCCGGCGGCTTCGCGGATAACACGCCTGAGGTCGTCTGGATCGCAATGCGCGTATCGGATAATCTTCGCGCCGGAGAGGCGCGAACCATCAATGATCGAGGCATGATTGAGTTCGTCAGAGAAAATGACGTCTTCCTTGCCAACCAGGGCAGGGATGGTGGCGCCATTAGCTGTAAAACCAGACTGGAAGGTGATGGCGGCTTCAACATGCTTAAAGGCTGCCATGCGCTTCTCGAGCTCAACATGCAGGCTCATGGTGCCGGCAATCGACCGTACCGCCCCAGGCCCAACGCCATATTTTTGCATGGCTTGGGTTGCCGCCTCAACCAACCGGGGATGGTTGGCAAGACCCAGGTAGTTATTGGCGCAGAAGTTGAGCACACGCTTGCCGTTGATTACAACAGAAGCTCCCTGCGGAGAATCCATCGTGGGAATGGTGTTGTAGAAACCAGTTTCTTTTAGCTTAGCAAGCTCTTCATCGATCCAGGCTAATTTTTCCGTCATGCTTCTCCTCTTTCTCTATTTATTAGCCAAATTATACCCGTGCTCAAAGGATGTGAGCCTCTTTCAATTCCATTCAGTATATAATACAAGTATCAATAACTGCCTTTGGAGTGTGTCATGCAAATTGTTTCATGTGTAAATTATGCTGATATGAGTCGTAAAACGGCTCGCATTATCGCTGCCCAGGTGCGGCTAAAACCTCAATGCGTGCTGGGGCTCGCCACAGGCTCCACCCCCATTGGCACCTACCAAGAACTTATTCGCTTGCACAGGGACGAGGAACTTGACTTCTCCAATATCACCACGGTCAATCTGGATGAGTATTACGGATTAAGTCCTAAACATGAGCAAAGTTACCGTTACTTCATGCAGCACAACCTTTTTAACCAGATTAATATCCCCCTCGAAAACACCCATGTTCCCGATGGATTGACCTGGGATGTTGCCAGAACCTGCGCTGAATACGATAACCTGGTTTCCTCGCTCGGCGGGACGGATATCCAGCTACTTGGCATTGGCGATAATGGTCATATTGCCTTCAACGAGCCCCACAGCTTTTTCTTTGCCCAGACCCACCTGGTGGACCTGAATGAAGAGACCATCAAAGCCAACGCGCGCTTCTTTGCCAGCGAAGCGGAGGTGCCGCGACAAGCGCTCACCATGGGCATGCGCTCGATTCTGAGCGCCAAGCTGATTTTACTGTTGGCAAGCGGACCAAAGAAAGCAGAAGCCATTGCCCGGATGATCAACGGTCCTGTTGACCCACAGTTGCCGGGGTCGATCCTGCAACTGCACCCGAACGTGACAGTGTTAGCCGATAAGGATGCTCTGGCGCTAGTTAATCTCAGCTAGTAGTTGATCAAACGGTTGTAAAAACCGGCTTAAATGATCTTTTCTGTGTGCCCCGCCAGGTTGTGCAGCAGTTCCAGCTGCCCGATGTGGTAGGCATGATGAAATTCCATGAAGAACAGCATCCAGCCTCGCCTTACAGGATTTTCAAAAGGATTGATTTCCTCGTCAAAGTCAGCGTCAGTCATTGGGGCGATCTTCTGAAGGACTACCTGATGCAACACATCATAAGCCTCCATTATCTCAGATGCAGTCAGTAAACCTGGTACAGGCCCCAAAACTGGCTCGGATCCGAATTTAAAATGGCTCAGGTCCGCCAAATCCTCGGGTTTTTCTCCATCCAGAATTCCCAGAATCGAGATCAGGTTATTGGTCAGGTGCCCCAAGGTCCACAACATGCAGTTTCCACCATTGAGGGGTTGGATGAGCATTTCAGATTCGCTCAACCCCTTTATCTGTTCTTTGATGATCTCCCGATTGCCTTCCAGCATCTTTTGATATTCTTTTGCCGTGATCATGATCTTTCCTCTCTACTTGAAAGACATCGTAATTTTCTTATTCCAGAACATTTTTTACCATGTCTTTATCATTCAGAAGGCTTTTCTTACTCCACTTGACAATTCTGCACAGAAAAAAGCCGCCGGTTGCATTAACTAACATGGAACAGCCCATCTTCAACCAATGGACTACGGCAGGTAGCGTCCTTCACTGCTGTAGATGCGGTACCAGTCCTCGCGACTTAGCTGTGTGTCCATCCCGGCGGCAATCTCACGCAGACGCTGGGTGTTCATCGTGCCGGCGATCATCTGCATCTTTGCCGGATGACGCGCGATCCAGGCTGCCACCGCACCATTCTTAGTGATCCCATATTTTCGCCCAACCTCTTCCAGCGCCGTGTTCAACTCGGGATAGTCGGGGTTATCCATGAAAGTCCCTTTTACCAGGCCATACTGATAAGGCGACCAGGCTTGAATGGTGATGCCGTGCAAGCGGCAGTAATCCAGCGTATTCGAATCGCGATCTTCGGAAAATGGCAGGTTCGTATTCATGCGCAGGGCGTGGTCGATCATGCCGGTGTGACCGGGACCAAACTGGAGCTGGTTGGCAACCAATTTATGGCTCACAGCACGCTGGAGCAGCGCAATCTGACCAGAATGCATGTTGCTCACGCCAAAAGCACGCACTTTTCCACTTGTCTGGAGCTCGTCGAAGGCGGCTGCGACCTCCTCCGGCTCAAAAAGCGCGTCCGGGCGATGGAGGAGCAGTACATCGAGTTGCTCGATCCCCAGGTTTTGCAGGGAATTCTCAACCGACTTGAGGATGTGGGCGTAGGAGAAGTCGAACGCTATGTTTTGGCGGGCATCGTTTTGGACGATGGCGCATTTTGATTGGATCAGCATTTGCGAGCGAAGATGAGGGTTGGCGCGCAGCCATTCGCCAAAGTGACGCTCGCAAGCACCAAAACCACCATAAATATCGGCGTGATCGAAAAAGTTGATGCCCAGTTCGAGGGCGGTTTTGAGGTGCGTGTCCAGCTCAGAGCCTGTGAGGCGGGTCAGGCGCATACAGCCCAGCACGAGCGCGCTGGCTTGCATATCCGGGGTGAGAGAAATGGTGTTCATGGCAAACCTTTCTGCTTTTTGAAACAAAACCTGAGTTTAGACCCTAACTATTTTTGGGAAATCCCCCATCGACTTCCCGGAACTGGCTCAAGCCGCCTGAAGCCTGCACGCGCGTAGAAACTGGCATAACCGATGTCGGCTGGGTCGTATCGCTTGGGCAGGGCAGGGCGAGGCTGGGTGATGTCGTCCAACGGCGAAACACGCAGTTGTGTGCCGCCAGCCCGCCAGGTTTGGTTGACAGCAGCCCTCAATAAAAACATAAATAATGAGGCGTAATTAGAACTTTTCGCCAGGCTTAGCTGCCTGATTTGCCAATCGGCGTTTGTCGGCGAGCTTTCCTCCCCGTCCGATGCGCGCGACGAGCGTAAAATGAGTTCGCAAGCCCCAATTGCCTGCCCATCCTCGAGTAAGAGCACCCCAGCTCTCAACCCCGCCCTGACCAAATGCGCTAGGCTAACGTTTTGAGCCCCGGATTGGGCTTCCCGTACCTCCAGGAATTTTGCTTTCGTCTCAGAGGTTAGCTTTTCCAGCTCGGTTTTATCCAACAAATTGACCAGCGCCAGGTATTCCGTGGCGGTTTGAGGCAAGCACGTGGAAAATTGCGGCGGCACCATCCAGCGATCTCCCGCCTTGCCGGTGTAAAGCGCTTCCTCATAAGCCTGGTACTCAGGCGGCAAAGGAAGTCGGTGGAGGTTGCAGAGGAATTTCACATCGTTGTAATCGCTCTCATCGAAGGCATAACCGAGATGAAAGTCCACCAGCCAGTCGGCTTTGATGCAACCAACTTTCGCATGACCGATTTTGCCCTGCCCGGTGAGAGAATCGCCCGGGTATTCAACCCCGCCGACGATCTGTCCCTGGTCGTTGCGGATATAGGAGTGGATGTCCACCTGATGCCCACTGCCATCCTGAAGCACAAAGTTGTGCTCCCACTGGTCGTCCCGCGGCACGTGCCCGTAGCCCAGGCGGCTGAGGATGCCCAGGAAACGGGGCAGGTATTGCTGGTTGATGGCAAGATCCAGGTCAGAATGAGCTCGCGTCTGCCATCCCAAGTGGGCGTCAACCGCCCAACCGCCGTCAATCACGATCGGGATGCCGGCGATTTCAGAGAGGTCGATGATGCGCAGGGCTTCCTCCTGGTCCATCTCGGGAGACTGGCTGGGTGCCTGGCAAAGCGGGACGCCTTTCAGGATTTCTTCAAGGGGGTTTGGCGGATTTTGCTCCAGATCGGCAGGTGAGGGCATGGCGGGCTTTCCTTTTGGCTTGATACTGATGCTACACCAAATTGCAGTCTCAATTTCTGCCAAAATTATATCATCCAGAGTCGCTCCTACACGCATTCCCCAGCAGAGCTGTGCTGGATTTTTGGAAGCAATCGTCCCAAAGACCACCTGATGCGATTACAAGATGCAAAAAGGCTTGCGGAGGTCATAATTTTCACTCCTGGAAGTACACATTTCTGGAAAAAACCTCCTCTTACGGGTATACTTAACAGGATAAACAAAGCCGATCGTGGAGGATCTCATGAAAGTTATCGTTCAACAGCAGCAACTTGCCCACGGCGTCAACGTGGTTTCCCGCGCTGTAACTACCCGCAGCACGCTTCCTGTTCTCTCGAACATCCTCATTAAGACCGACGAGGGTCGCCTGCGGCTCTCGGCTACCAACCTCGAGTTGGGCATCAGCGCCTGGATCGGAGCAAAGGTCAGCGAGGAAGGCGGGTTGACGATCCCATCACGTACTTTCGGGGACCTTGTGACCAATCTCCCTAATGAAGAAGTAACCCTAACGCTCGACGGGCGCACTCAATCCCTCAATGTGAAGTGCGGCACACTCAACACCGATATCAAAGGCATCAGCGCTGAAGAATTCCCCCCGATGCCCACACCCGACGACGAATCTGCCATCCCGTTGAACGTTGAAAACTTCAAAGAAATGATCCAGCGAGTAGCCTTTGCCGCCTCCACCGAAGACACCCGCCCCAACCTGACCGGCGTACACATGAGTTTCCAGGGTGACGAGCTGGAGATGGCTGCCACGGATGGCTATCGCATTTCGATCAGCAAAGCTGCCATCGGGCACAAGCCGCCCCAAAACCTTGAAGCCCTGATCCCCGCCCGAGCTCTCAGCGAACTCTCGCGCGTTGCAGTTAATGGTGATGAAACTCTGCTGATGTCGTTCCCGGCTGCACGCGGACAGGTCATTTTCCACCTTAAGGATGTGGAACTGGTTTCACAGTTGATCGAAGGCAACTTCCCCAACTATACAGCCATCGTCCCAACCTCATTCAAGACCCGCACCGTCCTCAACACCGCCCAACTCCTGAAAGCCTGCAAACAGACTGAGATCATCGCCCGTGAAGGCAATTACATCGCCCGCCTGGACATCCAACCTGAAGCCGGCAGTTCAGAACGCGGTCCGCAAATGGAAATTTCCGCCACGAGCGAGCAAACTGGCTCGTCGGAAGTGATCGTGGATGCTTCGGTGGACGGCGTGCCGCTGTTGATTTCCTTTAATATTCGTTACTTGCGCGAAGCGCTGGAAGTCATCAAGACCGCCAATGTCCTGCTGGAGACCAACGCCGCCAACACCCCCGGCATGCTCCGCCCCGTTGGGGACGACAGCTTCAAGCACATCATCATGCCGATGAATGTAAATCGGTAATTTACTTGTAATTTAAAAAGAATAAGCTGGCTCGGGGAATCTGAGCCAGCTTTTGTTTTAAGGGTGAGTTTAACTCAGGCTTTTACCGAGTTCAAACGCCCTTTGGTTCAGCTCCACATACTGCGGCTTGACGTTTTTGGCGATAACCCTGCCCCAGTCGATCTCCTCCAGCCCCAGTTGGCGCACGCTGGCGCCTAGCAGGATGATGTTCATCACCCTCAAATTGCCGAGCTGGCGGGCTTCTTCGCTGGCATCGATCGCGATCACCTTGCCGGCACGCTTACTGATCAATTCTGCCACGTTTTCGGGGTACTTATCGCTGCCGTTCTGCACCCCAATCGGGTTTACGCGCATTTTGTTGAGTATTACGACGCCCTTGCCGTCCTCGCGCAAGTATTCCAGGTTGCGCAGCACTTCGAGTTCCTCAAAACCAATGATCACATCCGCTTTTTTTGCTTCAACAATTGGCGAGAAGACCTTCTCACCAAAGCGAACGTGCGTAAGCACCGGACCTTCGCGCTGCGACATGCCGTGGACTTCGCTCATTTTCACGTCGTACCCCTGCGAAAGCAACCCCTCCGTCAGCAATTTGCTCGCAAGAATGGTGCCCTGACCCCCCACACCGGTTAGGAGAATGTTTTTTGTGGTCATCATGCCTCCACTTTCTGAATAGCCTGCACCGGGCAGACCTGGGCGCACACACTGCAGCCAACGCATTTCTCGGGGTCAATCGATGATTTTTTCTTCGTAAACTGGAAAACGATCGCCGGGCAGCCAGTGCGCGTGCATTTTTTGCAGCCGATGCAGATTTCTTCGTTCACCCAGTAAACTGAGGTGAAGGAGCCTTTAAATTCTTCTTTGTCGAAGGTCGTCTGTTTTTTGAGCGCGCAAGGCCAGCGTGTGATAATCACGGAGGGCTCTTGCAGACCCAAAGCCCAATCAAGCGCTTCTTTGACCTCATCCAACCGGTTGGGATCGATGACGCGCACGTTTTTGAAGCCAAAAGCACGGACGATTGCCTCGATACTGATAGATTCGGTCACTTCACCCTGGATCGTGAGTCCGCTGCCGGGGTTATCCTGCTGCCCGGTCATGGCGGTGATGCGGTTGTCGAGCACTACCGTCACCAGGTTGCTCTTGTTGTAAGCTACGTCCAGCAGCGAGTTGATGCCGGTGTGGAAAAAGGTCGAGTCCCCCAAAACCGAGACGACGCGCATTTTATTGCCCTCGATGGTGTCGAAGATCTGCTGGGCCCCATGCCCAAGGCTGATGCTGGCGCCCATGCAGACCGTGGTCTCCATCGCGTGGTACGGCGCACCGGATGCAAGCGTGTAACAGCCGATATCCCCGGAGACCATGACGTTTTTGCGGCGACCGAGCTCATAGAAGAAGCCGCGATGTGGGCATCCGGCACAAAGTGTCGGAGGTCGCCCGATGATGGCGGTGCGAACTTCCTCGTCCACCGGATACGCTTCCCCAAACATTACCGCGCGAATAACTTCCGGCTTCATTTCACCATTACGAGGAAAGATATTCTTGCCATCACAAGCAATGCCCAAAGCACGCACGTGCTCCTCGATGTACGGATCATTTTCTTCAATAATGTAGATCCTCTCAACCTTTGAGGCAAACTCGCGGATGAGATCATCGGGCAAAGGATTGGTGAAACCTAGCTTTAGGTAGGAGGCGCCATCGCCAAAGACTTCGCGGGCGTAGAGATAACAATCGCCAGAGCAGATGATTCCAATGCCCGGTTCGCGCATCTCAATACGATTCCACTGGCAGTTGTTTGAATAGCCAAGTAATATGGCTTGATTTTCCTGAACTTTGACCTTCATCGGGCGGGCGTTGGCAGGCACTGCCACGTACTTCTTGATGTTCTTGACGTACGGCTTGAGCGGTACGTCCTGGCGTTCGCCCAATTCCACCAGGCTCTTGGAGTGGCAAACCCGCGTGGTCATTCTGAATAGCACGGGTATGTCGTGCTTTTCGCTGATCTCAAAGGCTTCGAGCAGCATGTCTTTGCATTCCTGGCTATCTGAGGGCTCAAACATCGGCGTCATGGCAGCCTTGGCGTAATTGCGGTTATCCTGCTCGTTCTGCGAGGAGAACTGTCCGGGTTCGTCAGCGGTCACCACCACCGCACCGGCGTTGACGCCCATGTACGCAAAGGTAAAGAACGGGTCAGCAGCGACGTTCAGACCGACGTGCTTCATCGAAGCGATCGCACGTGCGCCTGCCAGCGATGCGCCAATGACAGATTCCAAGGCCGTTTTCTCGTTCGGGGCCCATTCTGCATGAATTTCCTGGTACGTGGCAATGTTTTCGAGGATCTCTGTGCTGGGTGTGCCCGGGTAGGCGGAAGCGAAACGCACTCCAGCTTCCCAGGCTCCGCGAGCGACCGCTTCATCGCCAGTGATTAATTGCTTCAAGGTTGCCTCCTTTTCCGTCGGGTGAGAGGGTTAGAGACGGATCTACTGGGCTTCAGTATAAACGGAAAAGACGGAAAAGTGATCTAAAAACCTAATTTCAGTGATTAATCAGATGAATTATGCCAAGATCCGGCTGTATATCTGCCATTACAGCCCGCCTAAGACCTGGCGAGTGTGGAATTTCTGCATTGGTGCACACTACAAGTTGGAAGCGCCCCAAATTGGGCTTGACCGAAACTCAAAATGGGGTTAGAATCGCAATTCTTATAGAAACGTCCTCGTAGCTTAATGGATAGAGCACCTGCTTGCGGAGCAGACGGTTGCGCGTTCGACTCGCGCCGAGGACATTTTTCTTTTTAATCCCCAGAATCCATTAAGAACAGAGCGAGTACCCCAGGTGCACTTATTCGACTCGCGCCGAGGACATTTTCTCTTTTAACCTCAAAAGCGCAATACCGATAATCCCAAGGGTATGTGATAAATCAGTTTCGTGTAAATTGAATGAAATAATAAGGAGTAGGCTGGAATGAGCCTGCCCAGGGATATGTATTTGTGTTGAGCTTCACGGAGGCTCACGAGTACGCAAACACTTGCAACTACATTATCAAGGCAGGGAGGTGCATTCTGCCCTAACAGTAGACCTCGAGTCGCGAAAATTTGACAAACAAAGACAGTTTTTACCGTGAGAAATGGGTTTCAAGGGACTAAAAATGAAAAACGAACCTTAAAAAATCGCTCTGAAGTAAGAATGTTTCACGTGAAACATTCAAACAATACTTCTCTTTACTTTCATCATGTTTGTTTTGGCTCAAATTTCAAGAACCCGACAAACTCAGCTACTGTTTCACGTGAAACAATCATCAAGCTGTGCCGCAACTCATGACATTCTGTAAGCACACCTGTCTCTGTAGCTCTCCGTACTGTTGTTTCACGTGAAACATATCCTGCTCAGTTCGGAGGTCAATTGGGCACAAATCGTGCATCATCTTACTTGAAAGAACCAATCTGGAGGCGTTTATGATTTTAAAGCGAATAACAATCACTCTGATGGTGGGTTTACTGCTTCTTACGGGGTGTGTGCGCCCATCTCCTGCCCTAACCAGCACTCCCATATCAACCGATACAGCACCAAATGTCTCCCCCACTGCAACCGCGATGTATCTGAACCCGCTTTACAAGCTAAACATATTCGTGGGCGGGCACGGATGGGCAAGTAATGCTGACCAGACTGCCTTCTACAACACGAGGAATTTCGGTGAACATTGGCTCACTGTCACGCCCCCCGGTTTCTCATTGCAAGGAAATGGTTGGGGCACAACCGCATCCTTCCCTAATGGAGACATCGGCTGGATTTGCCAAACCGAAACCGAATCCACTTCCAGGCTATACTCGAGCTCAGATGGCGGACGCACCTGGCAAACGCACGATCTGAATTTTCCCTGCGGTGAAACATCTTTTCTCAACGCTAAGGAGGGTTACATCCTTTCCAGCGAGGGTGTTGCCGCAGGATCGCACTACGTTAGCCTTTATTACACCGCTGATAGTGGTCATACCTGGGAGCTACGCTTCGAACACGACCCCGCTGCTGCTGATGATCACGGGCTCCCGACGGGAGGATTAAAAAATAATTTCGTATTTCTTAGCTCTGAAATAGGCGTAGTTGGCGGTTCTGTGCCAGTTCCTGGTTCAGTTTACTTATATCGTTCTAGTGACGGTGGCACTTCATGGAAGTCTTCTGAGTTCCAGGGTTTGCCCATTGACGAAAATCAAGAAACAAGCATTGATAAGATCGTCCGGATCAACGCCACCACCGCCGTCCTGCCCGTTCGTTCCTACCTGCCGAACGGCAACAGCGTCACCTACTTTTGTAACACCACCGATGCCGCTGAAAGTTGGCAGTACGTGGGCTTGCTCGAGAATGTCGAGTTTCTCGACTTTGGTACGCAATTGACCGGGGTCGCGTATGGACAGGGGAAGATGTTCCAAACACAAGACGGCGGGCTAACCTGGACCGAAACCACCTCCGGGCTGCCACCCGCGGTCACTCCAATAGCGGTAGACATGATGACCGACTATGTCGGCTTTCTGACGGCATCAGTTTCCCTGGACGCCCCCGACAACAATCGCCTGTATATGACGGGTAACAATGGCAAAGACTGGCAAAGCATGCCCGGGAACATCATCGGGTCAACAACGAACAGCTCCACCCCTTAGCGGGTGGACATCGGCTTGCAAAAGCTGGACGCCCTACTATAATTCAGGTAATCGTTTATGAAAAAGGTTTGGCTCTTAATGACTTTAGCTTCGATCCTGGCAATCCCGTTTTCGGGTTCTGTTCAGGCTGATCCTGGACCTGAAACTGGTCAAACGCAGGCTTTGACGGCATTTGTTGAGAACTGGACCCACTCTGACGCTCAGAAACCGGCTGACTCCACCCCTTTGCCCAGTGCGGACCCGGAAAAGAGGGTTTATCTTACCTTTGATGACGGACCAGACCCCGTTTGGTCGTCCCAGGTGTTGGCTGTTTTGCGAAAATACCAGGCTCACGCGACTTTTTACATGATTGGGCGTAATGCTTACACCTTTCAGGACACCATCGTACAAATCGCCAGCGATGGAAACACGCTTGCCAACCACAGCTACAACCATTACGACTTAACCAAGCTTGGCTACGAGGGATTTTCACTCGAAATTGGCGATACTGAACAATCCATCCGCAACGCCCTGAAAGACCATCCCGAACTCCTAAGCCAGGTAACAAAATGCTTGCGTCCGCCTTATGGTAAGTCCAATGAGACGGTCTATTCCTACGCCGTAGGTATGGGTTACAGCATCTCGATGTGGAACCTCGACACCCGCGACTGGGCAGGGACAGAACCTGACGACATTCTGTCAAATTTCACCAAAAAATTGCAACCAGACAGAGTCATTCTTTTCCATGATGGCGGACAAGATCGTCAGAATACGATCGAGTCGTTGGATTTAGTCTTGCACGAATTGATCATGCAAGGCTATGAAATCCTGCCATATTGCACAAAAGCGGGGCAGGCCGTCATCGGCGGTTGAGTCTTTTGTGCCCCCAAAGCCAATTATTAACGGAAGTTTAACTTTTATAGAAATTTCGTAAAACTCCGCCAAAACTTGTATTCTGGGCTTGCATTTCTGAAATTTTCTTGTATACTATGGATAGTTAGGCGCTTGGGTGCCCCCCTCACCCAGGCGCCTAACACTTTTAATCCCACAGAAGTAAAATAAATCCATGGAATCACGCAATTCAAGGTATGTATTCTTTGAGTGCGCCAACTCGGGCTGTGGTCTGCGATTTCCTCTCGACACGGGAGTTTTCGACGGCCGCTACTGTCCACGCTGTGGAGCACGCATTGAGAGGCACGAGGCTGGCGTTCCTGCTCAAAAGCCTCCTGGTGCGCCAACCCCCAGGTTCAGATTAATTGGCGCGCTTGATAACATTCGCTCTGCCCATAATGTTGGTGCCATTTTTCGCACAGCTGACGGGGCGGGGCTTTCAGAGCTGCTCCTGGGCGGCATAACCCCCACCCCCAACGAGCAATCAACGATCAGCAAGACCGCCTTGGGAGCAGAAAAAAGTATAAAGTGGAGCTATCACCCAAATTTACCCAAGGCACTGACTGATTTGAAAGCCAATAACTGGGTAATCATTGCGCTTGAGTCCACGCCTGGCGCCAGTTCACTACAGGATTTCAAATTCAATCACCCATTGCCCTGTCAGGCAGCCCTGGTGGTAGGCAACGAACCCGCCGGGGTGGACCCCGCTATCCTGCGGATCGCAGATCAGGTGGTTTACATCTCCATGTCTGGCGAAAAAACCTCTCTGAATGTCTCGATCGCGTTTGGTATTGCTGTCTATCAGTTGTTAGCCCTGTAGATTAGACAAAAAAAGGCCCTGGCGAGTGTGCCAAGGCCTGAAACTCATTACTGAACTTATGGCTGAATGATCGTCCCTGCGGGAATGGTGGTGTTCTTGGGGATCACCACGATACCCTCCCGTACTTTGTAGAGAGCGTGATCCACTTCCAAATCTATGGGGAAGGGCTTGATGACAACGTTATCGCCGATGCTGGCATTTTTATCGATGATCGCCCCTTGAATTTTGCAGTTACATCCGATTCCGAGCGGCGCTCCGTTGGTTTGGTTGCCATACCAGTCTGCACCCATCACAATCGTGTCCTTAATTTCTGTGCCGGACCCAATCACACTGCGCAAACCGATCAGCGTATGTTCAAGAACTGCATCCTGAATGGCGCAACCTTCAGCCAGTAACACATTCTTGCAGGTCGTCCCGCTCACACGTGAGCCTGGCAAGAAGCGAGGATGAGTAAAAATGGGGTGAGCTGGATCGAAGAAGTCGAATTCTGGATGATCTTCGGTCAATTCCAGATTGGTGTCATAGAAAGTCCGGATCGTTCCAATATCGCGCCAGTAACCTTCAAAGTTATATCCAAATACGCGCTTTCCGTGTCGAATCAGGTGAGGAATGATATCTCCACCGAAGTCGTCCAATTGATGGTCGGTATAATCCCGACGCAGCACATCCGCCAGCAGGTCCATGTTAAAGATATAGATGCCCATGGATCCAAGATAAGGCGATTCGGGATCGTCACGACTGACTAACCTTGAAAGCAACTCTGGATCTTTGGGTTTTTCAGCGAAATCGGTGATGCGTCCGTCTTCATCCCGTTTCAGGATACCAAAGCGGAAAGCGTCTTCCTTGAGAACAGGTTGAACCGCAACGGTAACATCCGCTTTATTGGCGATGTGAAAATCCACCATCTTGGAATAATCCATACGGTAGAGGTGATCGCCCGCCAGGATGAGCACATACTTCGACCGACTTGAGCGGATCTCCTGGATCTGCTTGCGAACCGCATCAGCGGTGCCTTGATACCAGGAAGTGTTTTGGTTGGTCTGTTCAGCAGCCCAAATTTGCACCCACCCACCGTGGAAATTATCAAAAGTATAGGTGCGGGTGATGTGCCTGTGTAAAGAAACTGAGAGGAATTGAGTCAAAACTGAAATTTTATAAATACCTGAATTGATGCAATTGCTTATCGGAATATCAATTAAACGATATTTCCCCGCAATTGGGACAGCCGGTTTTGCTCGCTCAGCAGTGAGCGGATAGAGCCGTTTGCCCTGACCTCCTCCTAAAATGACTGCAAGAACTTCGTCCACATTTGCCATAATTTCCCTTTCAGCACAACAGTGCACGCTTTGATGAGGTTGTTAAATTGTTGCTATCTTCGTCTTGTTGAAATGTATACTTATATTGTACTAGTTTTACTGGCAACTGTGCGTAAAATTTCACGAGCAGATTCTAATGTGACCGGAGTACTGGCGCCGAGCATTGCCGCCAATTCCTCAATGCGGGCTTCCCCTTTTAATTGCACCACTTGCGTGGCTGTGCGGCCCTCGTCGCTGCGTTTGCTGACGTGAAAATGCTGATCGCCAAAGGCTGCCAGCTGAGGTAAGTGCGTGACACACAACACCTGGTGCCGTTTACCCAGGTCCCAGAGCATTCCACCCACGGTCATGCCAACTCTTCCGCCAATTCCACTGTCGATCTCATCAAAAACCAGGGTCGGGATGTGGTCCACTTCCGCCAACACGGTTTTGAGCGCCAGCATCAGACGCGAAGTTTCTCCCCCCGAAGCAGTCTTGGCAAGCGGTTTAAATCCTTCCCCCGGGTTGGTTTCAATCAGAAACTCGATCTGGTCCACACCATTTGCGTCAAATGCAAGTTTGCGATCGCCGAGGGTCAACCCCTGCTCTGATTCCACCACCGCCTGGGCAACCTGAAACCTGGCTTTTTCCATTTCTAACAAGTGAAGTTGTTGCTCCACGCCATCAGCAAGCTGGCTGGCTGCAACTTTCCGCTGATCGGAGAGTTGTAGCGCTGAACCACTTAATACTTGCTTTAACTGCGTTATTTTCTCCTTCACTTCGCCAATCTGCTCGTCTACGCCTTCCACTTTATCCAATTCGGCTATCGCCGTTTGTAAATGTTCCAGCGCTGATGTCAGAGATCCACCATATTTCCGCTTCAGACGATTAAAAAGGTCGAGGCGTTCTTCAATTTGATCCAGCCGATTGGGATTAAACTCGATCCCTTCCAGGTAACCGCGCAACTCATAAGCAAGATCAGACACCGAGCTCAGGGCGTCCTCAACCTGCTGCGCCAAAACCTGCAGTTGCGGGTCAATCCGAGCGAGCTCAGCCAGGTCCCGCGCGGCTTGCCCAAGCAAATCCGTAGCAGCTGAACCGCCCTCCATGCCCTCATCCAACACTGCCAGAGCCGACTGACTCAGAGAACTCAGCGTTTCGGCATTCATCAGGCGAGTGCGTTCCTGCGCCAGGGTTTCTTCTTCTTCCGGCTTGATGCGCGCGTCGCCAATTTCCTGGATTTGGTATTTCAGCATGTCTGCCCTGTCGCGGGCAGTTTGTTCAATTGCATTCAGTTCGGCTAATTGCTTCCCTAAAGCCGACCATTGCTTGAACTGGCTCTGGTAAACGGTAAGTTTTTCCTGATCATGCGCGAATCGGTCAAGCAAGTCGCGGTGATAGCGCACTTTCAGCAAGGATAGATGCTCAGATTGACCGTGCACATCCACCAAGGCTTCACCAATTTCGGATTGAACACTCAAACTGACCGTTCTACCGTTCACCCGGGCGATCGAGCGACCCTCAGCCCGGATCTCACGCCCGAGCCACAGCCGGTCCGGCTCTTCCAGCAAGCCCTCCCTGTCCAGCAGTTCGTTGATGAGCTCCCTCTCCGGTCCCTCCAGGCGGAAGAACCCTTCCACAATTGCCCGGTCTGCCCCTTTGCGGATGCTGGTTGTGTCCACCCGCGCGCCAAGGATCGCTCCCAGGGCATCCAGGATGATGGACTTCCCGGCACCAGTCTCACCAGTAAAGACCACCAATCCGGAGGAGAATTGGAGTGTCAGATCATCGATAATCGCAAAATCGCGGATGCGCAGTTCTTCCAGCATAATCCCTCAAAGACGCAAGCCTCGGGCTTGAGCATAAGCCGAGGTTGAAACCAGGGCGGCATACGTCGCCCGCCAAATAAGCGGTAAAAGGTTAACACCGCCAGTAACCATTGGTCCTGAGCCGCCTAGCAGGGGCAGAATTTCGCGGATAAGCAAAGGTAGAGCGCCAAGAATCGCCCCAATCAGGATTGCGGTGTTCAGCGCCTTACTGCGCCGGCGGTTAACTGCCAGGCGAACCGCGTTGGTGATCAAGGTGCCAACCCCTGGAGCCACAAAAATGGTAAAGAAACCGAGCAAACCAGCCAGCCAACTGCCAGCAAATGAGATCACGACGGCAATGACAAAACCCAAAAATGGGTCAAGTCTCGTGGTCGTGTCAAAAACTCGCTGCTGCGCCCGCACACAGTCGGCGCAGCGATAGCCCGTCTCTGTCAGGATCGCCGTGGCAGGTATGATCGGTTTGTTGCAGCGGTTGCAGCGCAATTGAACAGATTCTTCAGAAATTGGATCTTGTTCAGTCATTGGAGTCCATTTCGAGGATCGGATTCCGCTGAAGTAAGCCGGCAAGGTCGCGATAAAAGTAATTGGGTTCACCAAATCGCGCCATCAGCAGGGATTTTTTGTTTGCGGTGACACGAATGCTATTTTCGGGACCAATGGAGATCGGGGTTGTGCCATCCACGCTGAGCACCACCTCAAAATCGCTGATCGCGCGCAGGTTGACCACAGCGCCTTCCGCCAGCACCACAGCCCGATCGAGCGAAAGGTGTGGCGCAATCGGCAGGACGAGCATGTTACGCAGTTCCGGAGGCAGAATTGGACCCCCTGCAGCCAGGGCGTAAGCGGTCGAGCCAGTCGCCGTCGCCACGATCAAACCATCGGCAATGTAAGACATCATGTAGCCTTCGTTTAGGTCAACCCGCACCTCAATCGGTCGGGCATCTCTGCCGCGCGAAACCAATGCCTCATTGATCACGTCCCAGCGCCGTATCATTTCGCCATTTTCGAGAAACTCAGCCTGGAGCATCATTCGCCGTTCAAGGCGATAGTCAGCAGCGAGCAAACGCTGGAGGTTGCGCTCGATGTCGATCTCGTTCATTTCAACCAGGAAGCCCAGCCTCCCTGCCTGTACGCCCAAGAGTGGGATGTCGAGAGGGGCGCAGAGGTGACCTGCTCTCAGGAGCGTGCCGTCTCCGCCAATCACAATTACCAGATCGTGCCCTTCAATGTGGGGAAGTTGAGTGGGGTGCTCATAATCATAGTAGAAGAGGCTGTGCACCACTGCGTGCGTTTTCAGGCATGCAGAGATGCGATCGGCTAATTGGGAGGCTTTTGGAACGGCCGCGTTAGGCATCAGGAGGATATTCTTGGGAGAAAAGGGGGTCATTGCTTGCATCCCGTTTATTATAGCCGGATTCAAGTGGGGTTTTACACTCCGCAAACCGTTGACCTACAAGGAAATCAGCAAGTATCGTATACTCACTAACTGGAACTATTGACTCAAACCATGAAAGAGCCTCCAACTTCCGCATCAAAGAATGAATTCTGGCAGCGCCTGAGCAGAAACCGCGTGCTTCTGCTGATATTATCCATACTCCTCTTCCTGCTGATCTGGCAGGTGTTGGTCATCGTGCTCAATCTGCCAGGTTTTATCCTGCCAAGCCCTGCTGAGGTTGGCAGAAAATTCCTCGATGTAGTTGGAACTGGGTTGCTCTGGCGGCATTTTTCTGCCACATTGGGAGAGATCTTGATGGGATTGGTATTCGGCATCAGCGCAGCCACGCTGCTCGGCTACGCGCTTTCCAAATCCTCCCTGGCAGAGCGTTTGCTCTCGCCATTTCTGGTTGGGAGCCAGTCCATACCCATGGCTGCCATCGCTCCTCTGTTGGTAATTTGGTTCGGACCGGGCTTGCTCAGCAAGGTGTTGATCTGCTCGTTGACGGTTTTCTTTCCGGTGTTGGTCAACACGCTGGTGGGGCTGCGGGAGGTTTCGCCCGAGTTGCGTGAAGTGATGCACTCGTTGCGGGCAACGCCTGCCCAAATGTTGCGCTATCTCGAGATCCCTGCCGCTATGCCTGTGTTTCTGGGTGGTTTACGGGTTGGGGCGAGCCTGTCGGTTATCGGCGCGATAGTAGGAGAATTGGTAGCCTCAGACCGCGGGCTCGGCTTTCTCATTAATGTCGGACGTGGTCAGTATGACACCGCACTGGTGTTCGTTGCGGTCATTTGTCTGGTCTTGCTGGCAGCCAGCCTCTATGGTCTGGTGATGTTGCTGGAAAAAAAGGTCCTTTCCTGGCAAACCTGGCGCAAGGAAGTTTGAGGAGCGCGCAATGAAACGTGTGATATTTTTTGTTCTGATCTTCTGCCTGGCACTAACCGCGTGCAAACCAACCAGCCCAGAACCTGTCATTTCAAAAGTCACGCTCAACCTGACTTACATTCCCAACGTCCAGTTTGCGCCGTTCTACGTCGCGATCGAGAAGGGTTATTTCGCAAAATATAGCATCGAAGTGAGCCTGGCGTATGGCAATGAAGCCGATTTGGTGGCGATGGTGGGGTCGGACAACCAGCAGTTCATGATCGCCTCTGGTGAGCAAGTACTGCTCAGCCGTGCCCAAGGGCTGCCGGTTATTTCGGTGAGGGAGTGGTACAAAGACTATCCCGTTGGGGTTGCATCTCTGAAAACCAGCCAGATCAGCCAGCCGGCCGACCTGCGCGGCAAGGTGATCGGGCTGCCCGGACTTTATGGCGCAAATTACATCGGTTTTGAAGCCCTGGTTGCCCATGCCGGGTTAACCGATGCCGATTACGAACTGCGTTCGATCGGCTTCACGCAGGTGGAAGCGTTGGTCACCAAACAGGTGGACGCCGTGGTGGTTTACCTGGCGAACGAACCCGTGCAACTGCGAGCCCGTGGCTACGAAATAGATGTTCTAAGGGTAGCTGACGCGCTCTCGCTGGTGGGGAACTGCCTGGTGACAAACGAAAAATCATTGATAGAACGCCCTGACCTGGTGCAAGGAATGGTCAACGCCATGCATGAAGCCCTGGCTGCCACAGCCACCGACCCGGATATGGCTTACGAAGTCAGCCGAAAGTACATCGAAAATCTGGCAGAAGATGATCCGATCCAATTACAGGTTTTGTTGGAATCGATCAAACTCTGGCAACTGGAGACAGACCCGCCTGAGTTAGAGGTTACCCGTTGGGAGAATATGCAAAGCGTTTTGCTTAATCTGGGCTTAATGTCCAGGCAAATTGAAGTCAGAGAGGCGTTCAGTGATGCCTTCACAAAATGAGATCGCCCTGGAGGTAAGTGACCTCGAGGTAACCTTTGTTGACAGCGACGGCTGCCTTGAGGTGCTCGATAAGATCAGTTTTTCGATCGCGCGTAACTCCTTCGTTTGCATTGTAGGTCCTTCAGGCGGAGGAAAAAGCACGCTCCTGCGCGCGGTGGCAGGTTTGATTCAGCCCACCGAAGGAAAGGTGAGTTTCCCCGGCATGTCTGAGGGCAAAGCGCAAACCGGATTGGTGTTCCAAAAGCCCAACCTGCTCCCATGGCGGACCCTCAAAGGCAACATCAGCCTTCCGCTTGAGCTTGAGCACCGTCCGGCTGAAGAAATTGCCAGCCGATTACAGGAGATGATCCACCTGGTGGGACTGGAAGGGTTTGAAAATTCTTATCCCCATGAACTTTCCGGCGGAATGGCTCAGCGGGTTGCGATCGCGCGCTGCCTGGTGCAGGACCCGGAGATTCTGCTGCTGGATGAGCCTTTTGGGCAGTTGGACGCGCTCACCCGCGAACGGATGGGTGATGAATTACTCAGAATCTGGAATGAGCAACGCAAGACTGTGTTGATGGTCACCCATTCGATCTCTGAAGCAACCTTCCTGGCTGACCGCGTGCTGGTGCTCACCAGCCGTCCGGCGCGTGTGATCATGGACCTTCCGATTGTCTTACCCCGTCCACGAACCGACAGCATGCGCTACTTGCCAGAGTTCACGGAAGCCTCACGCTTGCTGCATGAGCAGTTAAAGAGCCCAACTGCGCCTGCCTGTTAGGTCAGGAAGTCCTTTGTGGTATAGTTTTATTATCTTATTTAGCCGGAGTGAATGCTTGTGTATATAGCCATTGAAGGTGTCATTGGTGTCGGAAAAACCACCCTTGCGCGTCTGATTCATGAAGCCTTTGAGGCTGATCTGCTGCTGGAAGTCTTTGAAGAAAATCCTTTTCTTGGCAGTTTTTATGCTGACCGGCAGCGCTACGCTTTCCAAACCCAGATTTTCTTCCTGATGAGCCGCTACACCCACCAACACCAGGTGATTCCATCCACTTTGGCAGCTGGCAGGAACCTCGTTTCGGATTACACTTTCGATAAAGACGCCCTCTTCGCTGGTATCAATCTGGGCGGAGACGAACTCGACATTTATCACAAAGTACACTTTGCCCTGGCGGATAAGATTCCCCAACCCGATCTGCTGGTCTTTCTGCGCGCCAACACCGATACTCTGATGAACCGCATCGCCCACCGCGATCGCCCTTACGAACGCAGCATGGAACGGGCTTACATCGAGGAGCTCGCCGTCGCCTACGAGGATTTCATCAATTTGCCAAAATGGCAGCAGCGTTTGCTCGTCATCGACACCGACGACATCGATTTCATTGCTGACCCGCAGGCACTGCAATACATGATTAATCGCATTCGCCAGGCCTTGCAGCTCGTGCCCTACCAGGAAAGCCTACCTCTGTCCGATTAAGGAGTTCTCATGCGCATCAATTCGGAAATGCTCATCAAAACCGCACGTGACCACGTCGCTAAACGGCTGCGCCAGCCCAACGACATCGTCGCGGTTTATCTGACCGGATCCGTCGCTAGCGATGAGCCCCTGCTGGGCGGCACAACCGACATCGACATGGTCTTTGTTCACAAGGAAAACCCTGCCGAGTCGCGCGAAGTGCTGCGAGTGACCCATGAAGTTTCCCTCGACATCGAACACCACCACCAATCCTTCTACACCTACCACCGCCGCCTGCGGCAGAATCCCTGGATCGGTTTCTCGCTCTGCAATCACGGCAACATCCTCCATGATACCGATCACTGGCTGGAATTCATCCAGGCGGGTGTTAGCGCACAATTTGACACCCCAGAAAACATCCACGCCCGTGCCCTGAAATTCAACGAAAAAGCCCGTCAGCAGTGGTTCGACCTCAACGATGAACAGGAAATCAGCTTCCAGGAATGGATGGACCTCTACTTCAAAACCACCGGCGCAGCTGCCAACACCATCGCCGCCCTGAACGGCCCCGCCCTCACCATCCGCCGCTTCATGATCGCCTTCCCCGAAAGGGCTCAGGAGCTTGGAAAAGCTGCTCTTTCCGGTGAGCTCGCCAGGCTGATCGGCAACGACAAGATGAGTCTGGACCTCTACCGCGATTGGCGCCCTGCCTGGGAGTATGCCCTGCAAAGCGCCAGTGCCAAGCCCACCTGCCCGCCGAACCTCTCACGCCACCGCAAGGGTTACTTCCTCAACAGTTGTGATGCCCTGGCGGAGGGCGACGCGCTGCATGCCGTGCTCTGGCCCATGCTCGAAACCTGGCGCCAGGCGGATATGGTGTTGGCAAATGAGCCCGCCCAACAGGAAAACTGGTTGCAGTTCCTCTCCGCTCTGAGTTTCATTCCCGAACGCAAGGAAAACCTGCTTCAAGACCTGGATCACTTCATCGACGCCGGCGATAACCTGCTCAGAGACTACCGTCAGAGTTACGGATTGTGAATAACCTGTGGATAAACAGCCAACTTAATGTGGATATCCAGCGAAAAAACTGTGAATTAGTGGGCTTGAATCCTTGATAAGTCGGGGGTAACTTCGGACAGGGTGTGGATACGACACCTGCCAATTTTTCTGTTCTTGGATCCCTGTTGAGTACCTAAATAACACGACCACTTATCCACACGCACCTGTGGAAAGACTAAAGACACCCTTTTCCTCGTTCAAATCGATCTTTACCGTACGTTTATCGGCGTTTTCCCCACTCTCAACACCCCCTATTACTTATTACTACTTAAATAACTATTAATAAGAAAGGGATTCAATCCTTAAAAAGATTTAACGGATTGATAATGGAATGAAGATCAAAAAGGGCTCATTGATTTCGATGGCATTGATCATCCCAGCCTGACCAGCTTCGCCTGAAATATCTGTATCCCAAGCCTGGAAGTAAACCGTGTGCTTGCCAGGTGTTAATTCCGTAAATTGGAAAGTATGCTCAAAATTCATCGTATACGGATCATCCGGTAAAGGCTGAGACCAATCAACCTGGGTGAAGGTTGCGTCTTGTTGCCAGGGAGGGGTGTCCAGTGAAAAAGAGACATGATGAATTGGGCTATATTCACCTGGATTCAGCCAAACTTTAAACAGACTGAATTCATCAGCATGTCCGATAACGCTAGTTGAATAGTGACCGTGGTTAACATTATCAAAAATAATTTCCGGTCCTTGAGCCTGATTTAATGGTTCTACTGCTAAAATAGCAGCGCGTGTGAGGGTGGACAATCCCTGGGGAGCAAGCGTTTGTTCGAAGTATTCACAGTAAGTTACCTCACCTCCAACTAAACTTGATCCAAGGTTGAATCGTAAAGCAGGCGCCTCAAGTTGTCCGAAGGCAAAATCGGTAAGCGTGCCGGTTATTATGAGATTATCAGGAACACCTCGGTTGGGCATTGTTTCAGTGGCGTAAGCAAGCTTGTTTGCAAGCATGTACAGATCATTCTCGTCAGGATTTTCCACGGTTCTGCTAAACAGGAAGGGTGTGATTAGCCATTCACCTTCATTTTGCAAATCAATGACCAATGACCTTTCGGTATTCTGCGACAGGAGTTGCTCGAGATAAGACTGTATCGCTTGGGTTTCGGGCTCGGAGGCTGCTGATGGACCAGGAAAATTAGGTGCGCAAGCGTCTGTAGTTGGAGTTGACCACTCGTAACTAAAATTTTGGTCGAGTGACACACCTCCATTCCCATCGGTGCATTCATAAGGTTGGCGATTCTTCGTCCAGGTTGGAACGTCAAAATTGAGCGCTTGCTGCTCTGCGATTAACCGTCCATCCGGATTGGCGATCAGAATCAGGTGGATCTCTGTTTCTTCCAGCAGCCACTTGGAATTGATGTCTTCATCATATGATTCCAGGAGAAATTCAGCAAAGCGCAGATTGAGTTCCACCGGAGTCAGCGTGTTCGCTTGAAGTCCGCTTACGAGCACCAGGCGAGGCTTTGTGTTGGTTTCGACTTCCCTGCCAAGCTGAAGCACTTGGATCGGACGACCTTCGAAACTTTGACCGATTGTTTTTAAGCGAACCAGTTCCGGGTAGAGATTGGTGAGTTCAGTCATGCGGCTGTTGATCACATCGTATGGTCTGTAGCAACTATAAGGACTAGGAAAAATAACCTCTTCGTCGGAGGAAGCGGGGATAATTCCAACAAAACTGATCAATATCAGGATCAGAAACAAGTGGGCGGAACGCATCAAAAATTTCATCAGCGCATCTCCAACAGGTTGTAAGATGAGGTAATTCTATCAGTTACTTGGAAAAAACTTGTTATGATTAGGTCAGAGAGTCAGAATGCTGAGCGAGAAACTTTCAAATGGTTCTGAATTGAAACTTGCGGTTGTAGTTCCGGAAGTACGTGTGGCAGATGTGGCTTTCAACACTGCGCAAATCAAAAACGCCCTGGCAAACCTCAAGTCGGGCAATCCAGTTTGGATTATTTTTCCACGCCTGTGCCTGACCGGATCGACCTGCGGAGATTTGTTCCGGCAAAAAATACTGCAAGACGCGGCACTGCAGGCATTACTCGATTTAGTTCCCCTGACATCTAATGCCACCTCAAGAGTTCTGGTTGGGCTTCCCCTGGCAATTGGAAGTGAGGTATATGAAGGTCTGGCGCTGCTTAGCGGCGGGCAGGTGGAATCGCTGATGGTTGCCCGCTTCCCCTACAGCCCGGCTTTAAGCCCCTCAGTTGATGTGCAAGAGGGCACCACAGTAAATTTAAGGGGCAAGATGGTGCCCCTGGATTTCGGTCAATCGTTTACTTTTGGACAGGCAGAAATTCTGCTCGGGCAACAACCCCCAAGCAACTTTGGCAATGATCTGCTGATTAACCTGATCAATCTACCCGCGCTTGCCCCGGCAGAGTTGTTTCCGCAGACTGCATTCAATCCTGCCACAAGGCAGGGCATTACCGTAATTTGTTCTGCCGGCGCGAGCGAATCCACCACCGACCAGGTTTTTTCTGGAAAAGCCGAAATCTGGCAAGACGGGCTTTGCCTTGCAGCCGCGCCTGAACTGAATTTTGAGACCCAAATCATTCAGGCGGATTGTGAACATAAAGAATATGTGGCGCTGCCTTTGGCAAACACTGTGAAAGAAACCGAACAACCAGTTCGTTTCCCATTCATCAGGCACAAAGAACCCGAAAAACAATTCGCGCGACTGCTGGAAATTCAATCCGCAGGTTTGATGCGGCGCTTGCTGCATACCCATCAACGCAAGGTGATCCTGGGGCTGAGTGGCGGGGCGGACTCGAGCCAGGCACTGCTTGTCTGCTGCCGCGCGTTCGACCGACTGGGTCTGGAACGCAAGAATATTCTCGCCATCCACATTCCCGGTCCGGGCAGCAGCCTTTCCTCCCGGGAGCGGGCTGTCTCGCTGGCAGACCTGGCTGGCGTGACCCAAATTACCATCCCAATCGAATCTGCCCTCTCAAGGCACTTGGAAGACATCGGTCATCCCCAGGGACAGCACGACGTGACCTACGAAAATGCGCAGGCACGCGAGCGCACGCAGATCCTGATGGACCTCGCCAATCAGCAAAACGCGCTGGTCGTTGGCACGGGCGACCTCTCTGAGATCGCGCTCGGCTGGAGCACCTTCAACGGCGACCATATGAGCATGTACAACGTCAACTGCGGGCTGCCCAAAACGCTGCTTTTGCGCGCGTTGGTTTGGGCTGGAAGGTTCCTCTTCGGACAGGCAAGCGAAGCTATCGCCCACAAGATTGCCCAGGCGCCGATCTCACCCGAGTTGCTGCCGCTGGATGAAGCAGGCGAAACCTGCCAAAAGACTGAAGATGTACTTGGACCTTACGAACTGCATGACTTCTTCCTTTTTTATGCCATCGGAAGGCAGATGACGCCGCTGGACGTTTTTCAGAGCGCAGTTAAATGTTTTCAGGATGATTACACATCTGCGCAGATTTTGACCACGCTCAAAACATTCTACCGGCGCTTCTTCAGTCAGCAGTTCAAACGCTCTGCCAGCCCGGACGGTCCGCAATTACTTGAAATTAGCCTTTCCCCTCGGTCAGGTTGGCGCATACCCAGCGATGCCAGCGGCGCGCTTTGGTTAGATGCGATCGAAAAAATCGAAATCCCAGGAATCCAGATATGAAGAAAGACAACCGCCCCATCCTGCTGGTTTTCGGCACATCTGCCGACCCAATCCATGCAGGGCATGTCCAATTGGTGGTGGGGGCGGTGCGCGCCATGCAAGCCCGGGGTGAGCGGGTGGCAGAAGTGTTGTTGTTGCCTGTTTTCCGCCACCATAACCTGCAGGATATGGTTAAGCGCTCCTTGCCGCTTACCTTTGAGCACCGTTACGATCTCTGCCAGCTGGCCTCTGAAGCAATCTCCCGCGAATTGGCGCAGCCAGGCTTGAGGGTCAGCGTCAGTCGCCTGGAAGAAGATCTGGCAAAGCAGTCAAACCGCCCCAACTTCACCTCCGAAACGCTCGCCGCTCTGCACCAGCAGGTCGACCCGGCGCTGAAGCTCGCCTTCCTGATTGGGGTGGATAGCTTCAGCGGCGATGAGCCTGGTTTTGCGAAATGGTACCAATGGGAGCGCTTGCTTGAGACCGCAGCGTTGGTCATCAGCCCTCGCCAGGGTTTCGAACCAAACTTTGACTACCTCCAGCAGTTGGAGAATCGAGGAGCCGACCTGATCTACCTCGAAGAACTTTCCATCCCCGAGATTTCCTCGCGCGAAATCCGAGCGCGCCTCGAAGCCGGAGAAACCCCGGAAGATCTGGCGAAGGAGGGCATCATTAGTCCTGAATCAGCCACGTACATCCGCGCGCACAACCTGATTCGGGTTTGGAACACGCTCGACAGCCAACAATCCCAATCCGCAGTATTGGAGGAAACTATGCCAAATGACGACCTGGAAACCAGGATCGGCAAACTCCTATTTCAAAAAAAGCTGACGCTTTCCCTGGCTGAAAGCTGCACCGGCGGGCTAATTGGGCACCGCCTGACGAACGTGCCGGGTTCCTCGGAGTATTTCATGGGCGGGATCGTCTCGTATGCCTACTCAGCCAAGGTCAACCTGCTGGGCGTCAGCTGGGATACGCTGAAGCAGTACGGCGCGGTGAGCGCAGAGGTGGTGCGCGAGATGGCGCTGGGCGCGCGCAGGGCATTCAAGACGGATATCGGTCTGGCGGTCAGCTGCATCGCCGGTCCGGGCGGCGCCACGCCCAGCAAACCGGTAGGCACGAGCTGGTGCGGCATTTCGTTCGGCGAAGCCGACCGGCAATATCACTTCCTGCTCGAAGGTAGCCGCCTGCAAGTGAAAGAACAGTTGGCGCAAAAAGCGCTCAAGTCCCTTTTAAATTTATTAGAGGAAAACTCCTGACAATGACGGTCGCTGCTTCTCCTCAGCCACCCAATAGCGCCAGTTCGCGAGGCACCTCCGCGAGTCAACCCACCCAAGCGGACACCAAGGTCCACATCCCGGGGTTTATGCCATTCTTTTGGCTGGGTCTGGCGGCGATTGCGGGCTCGTTGCTCTCGGAGTGGCTAAAATTAGATTGGAGTGTCTGGTTGGCAGGGGGAGCGGTGAGTTTGGTCTTGCTCTTTGTGATTCCTCGTCAGAAGCCGCTGCGCAAAGTGCCAGCGATGATGCTGATAGCGGTCTGCTGCCTGACCGGTATGCTGTACCAGTTCAGCCTCCCCACAAACAAACCTTCAGACATCCGCAGTTACATTGGTGAGGGGATCGTCCGTTTCAACGGGATAATCTCGGAGCCGCCAGAATCCTCCGGTTCGTGGGTAAAATACGTCATCTCGGCAGAAAATCTAGAGAAGACCGGCATCCTGACACAAAAAGTAAAGGGAAGAGTGATGCTTTCCCTTCCATTGGGGTTTGACTTCAAGTATGGCGACCGCCTGGAGGTAGTTGGTGAGCTGATCGTGCCTCCAGCTGGTTCGGGCGGATCCTGGCGGGATTATCTGGAACACCGGGGAATTTACACCTTTAGCCAGTTTGGTCGGGTAAAACTTATGGAAAGTGGTGGCGGCAACCCTTTGCTCAGATTGCTATACGGTTTGCGGGAAAAAGGCGCTCGGGTGATTGACCAAATATTTCCAGCTCCAGAGAACGCTTTGCTGCGTGGAATTTTGCTGGGTGATGAAAACCAAATCTCTCCGCAGGCTCAAGAGGCGTATTCCATCACCGGCACTAGTCACATCATCGCAATTTCGGGATTTAACATGGCGGTGTTGGCTGGTATTGTAGCGCATGTCTTCACACGCCGGCTTGGGGCACAAAAAGGCAGTCTGCTTACCATCATCGTTTTGCTGCTTTACACTATTCTGGTTGGGGCGGAAGCCTCTGTGCTGCGCGCGGCTTTTATGGGAGCATTTACTGTGCTTGGCTCCTCCATCGCGCGACGCGGCAACAGCCTGAACAACCTGGGTATCAGTGTTTTGTTAATGATGCTCATTAATCCGCACCTTCCCTGGGATGTCGGTTTTCAACTTTCCGCGATGGCGACACTGGGTTTGGCGCTGCTGATGCCGTCTCTGCGAGCACGGTTGACGCTCTGGATGAACAAGCGCTTTGGAGAGGAATTCAGTGAGCGCTTCAGTACGTGGGTCGGCGATTATTTGCTGGTCACGCTGGTGGCACAGCTTTCGGTGCTGCCCTTGCTGCTTTATCACTTTAAAAGTTTCTCGTGGGTTTTCCTGATAGCCAACCCGTTGATTTTGCCGGTCCAACCACTGGTGATGATACTCGGTCTCGTAGCGATGACGGTCGGTCTGATCAGCCTTCCGCTTGGTGGAGTGCTCGCCTGGTTTTCCTGGCCTTTTGCGGCTTACACCAACCGGATGGTGTTTTGGCTTGCCAATAGCTTTCCGCACAGGCTTCAACTTCCAAAGATGGACTTTGCCTGGGTAGTGCTGGCTTACCTGGTGCTGGCAATCCTCGTGCTTGGTTTGCCCTGGCGGCAGTGGTTGGGTTTTCTGAAGAAACCTGCCTTTATTCTGATCGCGCTTGGCAGCCTCAGTCTGGCGTTGTGGGCGAGTGTGGCGGCACTGCCGGATGGGCGACTGCAGTTAACAATTTTTGGGCAGTCAGCCGCGCCTATGCTGCTCGTGCGCAACCCTGCAGGGCAATACATCCTGGTGAACGGGGAGTCTGAGCCTGCAATATTGAGCGAACAAATTGAATCTTTGTTGCCTCCTTTTGACCGAAAAATTGAAATTGTGATCATCCCTGACTGCCGGCAGGATCAGCTTTCTGGTTTGTTTGGACTAACCCGCCAGGTTAAAGTGGGGCAGGTGTTGTGGGGTTGCAACCCGGATGACCGGCAGATCTCGAAACGACTGTGGAGTTCTTTTGATAAGGAAAATATTGCGCAAACACGCCTGAAAGGTGACGAATTGCTTGACTTCCAGTTAGGAAAGCTCAGCTTTTCGATGGCAGATGAAAAACTGCAAGCATTGGTCCTTGAACATGGACAATTTTCGGGTATGGTTATTTTTGATGAGTTGGCTGAACCTGCTCAGGCTACCTCGCTGCTGGTGCAGCCCTGGCAGGCGGAATTGGCAGAGCCCGAAGCCCAAATATGGGTGCTGACTGGTAACGGTGAGCGTGTAAGTGCTTCGAATGCTTTTTGGGCAGGCGACTACCGCTGGCTGAGGGTCGAAACGGATGGGCAGAGCCAGTGGATTTCCAAAAAACACCCGTAAGTAAAAAAATTAGACCACTTGTGTAATAATTGTGATAAAATTCACTAGTAATTTGTTTATGTGAGAGGAGGATTCAATTTATGTCACTACAAATTACCAATCAGGCGGATTACGCTATCAGGGCGATGCTTTACCTTGCTCGTTTAGGCTTTGGCAAAAGAGCTCCGTCCAATGTGATTGCCGAAGAAATGAACATGTCGCGCAATTTCCTCTCGCGCATCAACACCCAGCTGGTGAACGCCCGCCTGATCACCACGTGGCGCGGCGCCCGCGGTGGCATCGCGCTGACCAGACCAGCATCTGAAATCTCGGTGTATGATATTCTGACCGTGGTGGACGGACCGATTCGGCTGGTTGGGTGCATTGAAGATCCGGAGTGCTGCAAGTTCTCGGGCACATGCCCGGTCCACAAATTTTGGATCCGAACCGAGCAGGTGCTTACCGATCAACTCAAGGGCACCACACTGCAGGACTTGGTCGCGGATGAGGATCAGGTAGGCGTGGAATTTCTCGATACATTACGTAAAGCGCCTAAACAGATCGCTTGAACATCGCAAACTAATCACACTAATACTGGAAAAATGCCGGGTTTTGATTCAATAACCCGGCTTTATGTTAAAATCCCGTTAGTTTCGGTCTCCCTTTAAGGCTCTCCGGATATCCGCACGTTTATTTCATCACGTTAATCTCAAGGAGACTAAATGACCAAAAGAATAGTACGTTCATGTCTATTGGGGCTTGTCGCGGTGCTTTTGCTCACCACCTTGATTCACTCGGGAGGTGTGCTGGCAAGCGACCCCTTACCAGAACAGCAGGTTTTGATCGTGCATTACGAAACTCGTGATCAACTGGCTGACCTGGCAAACCGCTACGATGTGGTAGAGGTAGATTCCGAAACCCAAACCGTCAAAATTTTCAGCAACCAGATTACGCGCGACGCGTTGGCAGTTGAGGGCTTCGCTTGGACCGTTGACCTGCCGTACACCACTCTGATCAACCAGGAAGTCAAGCCGCTTGCGGGGCAGACAACAGGTATTCCGGGCTACCCTTGCTATCGAACGATTATTGAGCTCTATGCTGCTGCCGACACCCTGGCGGCGCAATATCCGGATCTGGTGGAATTGATCGATATCGGTGATTCCTGGGAGAAGACGCAGAATTCGAACAATGGTTGGGACATGGAAGTGCTGTTGTTGAGCAACCGAAATAACTCATCAGTCCAGAAATCTGACGCTTTCTTCATGAGCGGCATCCACGCCCGCGAGTGGGCACCGCCGGAATTGAACCTGCGCCTGGCGGAATACCTTCTGGCGAATTACGCCACCAACGCTGATGTGAAATGGCTGTTGGATTACAACCGCGTTCACCTGGTGCTTTCGACCAATCCGGACGGACGTGTTCAGGATGAAGCGAATACAAGCCTCCTCTGGCGGAAAAACACCAACAACAATTACTGCGGCGGCACAGTCGACAGAGGCGCGGACCTGAACCGCAACTATCAATATCAATGGGAATTAATTCCAGGTCCTTGTGGGGAGACCTACTCTGGACCAACACCTGGTTCAGAGCCTGAAACGGTGGCGATCACGAGTTATGTAAGGAGCGTTTTCCCGGACCAGAAGGGTCCCAATCCAACTGACCCGGTGAACGAGCAAAACGCTACGGGCATGTTCATTGACCTGCACAGCTATACCGGACTGGTGCTTTGGCCGTGGGGCTACACTGAATCTCTTGCTCCAAACGATGCCAGTCTGCGGGTGATGAGTTACAAATTTGCTTACTACAATGGTTACGACCCTCAGAAATCAACCGAGCTCTACCCAACAACCGGTTCAACAGACGACTGGGCTTATGGAGAACTGGGTTTGCCAGGCTTCTGCTTTGAAGTTGGAGTTGAATTCCACGAGAGCTGCACCCTCTTCAATAATGAAATCAACCCTGACAACCAGCAGTCTCTACTGCGGGCGATCAAGCTAGCCCGGAAGCCTTACCGGCTCACCTACGGTCCTGAAGTGACGACCCTTTCTGTGTCACCCAATCCGGTGGAACCGGGGCAGACCCTGACGGTCAACTACACCGCCAATGACAAACTCTACAGCAGTTATGGGAGTGGGGTACCTTCACAAAACATCATTTCGATCAAGTATTCCATTGACAAACCATCCTGGATTGCTGGCTCCGGTTGGCAAATAGTCCCCGTTAACGCTCAGACGCCCATTTATTCCGGCACATTTAACGTCTCCACCGCCGGATTGATGAATGGGCAGCACACGCTCTTTGTCGAATCCGCGGACGGAAGCGGCTTGTGGGGTCCTCCAACAGCTATATTCTTTACCGTTTCGGACGGGTCAGACCCCACTCCGACCCACACCGCGACGGCGACTGCCACAGCAACAGCGACAGCCACAGCAACAGCGACAGCCACAGCAACAGCAACAGCCACAGCTACTGCCACGGCAACTGCAACTGCGACTGCTACGCCCACAAGGACTCCTAACCCCACACATCCTCCGATCGGTTATTTCTTTTATATTCCCTTTATCCGGAACGATAACCCCTAAGCATTTCCGAGTCAGTTAGAACGGGTTGGCAATCAAGCCAACCCTTTTTTTTCCGTATTTGGAGAAGACTCAGAGCAAGACAGCAGTCTCAACCATTCCTTGATGGCATCATCAGCTTTTTGCTTGCGGAAACACAGAAGCCGGCAAACGCCGGCTTCTGAACTAGTACGAACAAATTCTACTTTTTTGCGATCGCGCGATAGACCAGTAAAAGAATAATTGCGCCGACCACTGAAGCAATAAAAGGCCATAATGCGCCGCTGAGGGGTAGTTTAAGAAAGCTAAATAGCCATTTGCCCAATACACCGCCTAAGACACCAGCGATAATTGCGCCAAGGACTCCAACCTTAACACCTTTGACGAGCAGGTCCGCAAGCCAGCCAGCCACACCTCCAAGGATAATTGCCCATAACCAATCTAACATGTTTCACTCCTTTTCTAAATAGATCCGATACGATTCTATAAAACCCATCATATAGCTGAACGATAAAAGTTACAACCTTAAGCTTTATACAATGAATTTCTTATTCAGCATTTAAAACACACTCGTCTATAATTAGTTTTGACTCTGCTTGCAGAGAACGAAAAAAATCACCAAGCGTTGACCTAACTAAAGGAAGAGTTGAGGAAATTTGATGGAAAAATTTATCGTCGTCGCGGGAAACATCGGTTCTGGCAAGACCACGCTCGTGGAAATCCTCAGCCAGAGATTGGGTTTTACGCCTTTTTTTGAGCCACACGAACAGAACCCTTACCTGGCTGATTTCTATGAAGACATGAAACGCTGGTCCTATCATTCCCAGGTCTATTTTTTAACCCGCCGACTCAAAATTCACAAAGAATTGCTGTTGGCTGAAGGGTCTGTGGTTCAGGACCGCAGTGTTTACGAGGATGCCGAAATCTTCGCGCGCAACCTTTACTTGCAAGGCGATCTGAACCTGCGCGATTATTCCGTCTACCAGGATCTTTATCACATCCTTGCTGCGCTTTTACCGCCGCCGAACCTGATGGTCTATCTGCGCGCCTCGGTCGATACCCTGCAACAGCGCATCGCCAAAAGAGGGCGGGATTATGAGGCTGGCATTTCGCGGGACTATCTGACCCGCCTGAATGAGCTTTATGAAGATTGGATGAATGCTTTTGACCAATGCCCGGTGCTAATCATCAACACCGACAACCTGGACCTGGTTTCCACATCCCAGCATGTGGATCAGGTGGTCTGCTGGGTGCAAAATAAGCTCACAGGCCGCACGGAAGTCAAGCTATAATTTCGATTCCTGACACCCCTCCTCTGTTGCTAAAATAGCAGCATGAGTCATTAATGAAAGAACTTCCCAGCACATTGGTTGGGAAGTTCCAGTAAATTAACAAATTACCGTCAGTTCTATGATCTCGAAATTGCGCTCTGACCCCCAATTTACGACAGCAGGTAAGCCAAAATCCACTTCGTGGTATCCACCAGGGCGTCGGTGTGGGTGCGTTCGTAATGGTGGGAGCTATCCACTCCCGGACCGATCAGTGCCACGGCGGCATGCCCCCCTGCGCGCCAGTAAGCTTTGCCATCTGAACTATAGTGCACGTAGATATCCACCTTCACCGGAATATCATGTGCCACTGCCAGATCGCGCAGTTTGTTGGAAAGTTCGTGGTGATACGGTCCGGCGCCGTCCTTGACGCAAATGCTGGCGTGAGATTCATCCGAAGCCTGCCCTTCGCCGATGGCAGCCATGTCCACCGCCACCAGTTCTTCCAGGCTTGCAGGGAAGTCGCTGCTGCCCCCAATCCCAACCTCCTCAAAGTTGCTGAAGAGGAAGCATGTGCTTTCGCGAGGTCTCAGGTTGTGGTCATGCATGGCTTTAATCGCAGCCAGGAGGTTGGCGACGGCAGCTTTATCGTCGAGGTGGCGGGACTTGACAAACCCATTGACCACTTCTACCCGCGGGTCAAACGAAACAAAATCGCCCACTTCGATGCCGAGTGCGCGCACCTCTGCTGCGTTCGAGGCGGGTGCATCCAGCCGCACTTCCATGCTGGCAGAGTCGCGTTTTTCGTCGCGCACGTTCTCATACACATGAACTGAGGCTTTGTGGGGCAGGAGGCTGCCGCGGACAGTGCCGTTTTCGCGGGTGTGGACGAGACAATTCTCTCCTTCCACGCTCCCCCAGGCAAAACCACCCACGCTGGTCAGCTCAAGCCTGCCGCTGGCCTTGATCTCGCGCACCATGCCGCCGAGGGTATCCACATGGGCGGTCAGCCCGCGCGTAATTGCGGCGTCGGGGCCATTTTCTCCTGGCAGGAATGCGAGCAACGAACCCTTGCGCGTCCACTCGGTGCGGACCTCGGGGAAGGCAGCCAGCTCTTGCTCCACCAGCGCGATCGCCTGGCTGGAAAAGCCGGTTGGGCTGGGAGTGTTGAGTAACCTGACCAGAAAGTCGATCATGTAGGGTGTATCGATGGCGGGCAATGTGGATTGTGTTTTCTGACTCATGACGATGGCTCCTGTCATCAATAAATATTCTGATTCAAATGTAATTTCGTAGACCTGACGCTACGCCAGGAATTCGTCGTTATGTTCAAACGCTGCGAACTTTTGGCGCCAGTCCTGGGGCACACGGCGCGATTTGTTCTCGGCGTGATTGAAAGCCACCATCACCACTTCACCACGTGCAAAGGCAGTCGCGCCGTCGGCGCTTTCCACCTGGAACTGGAAGCGCAAACTCTTGCCGCCAATGTTGGCAGCCTTGACGCCAACGCGAACGGTGTCATCGAACTGGATGGAAACCAGGTAATCGATGTGCACCGAAGCAACCACCATGCCAAACCCGCCGGTCATCGCGCCATCCCAGATGCCAACAGTACGATAGTAGCCGACACGTGCGGTTTCGACATATTCCATAATGGCAACATTGTTGACGTGCAGCAGCGTGTCCAGGTCGGCATAACGCACCTGGATCGGATGGTAGTAATTGAAGTCTTTGGGGTAAGCGGGTGTAAGCGAGGTCATATTTCGTGCTCCTAAGAAAGGATTATACATAAAACCAGATGGAAAGGTTAACCAGACCTTAGTCACTAACGCGCGCAGAAAATTTTGTCAATATATTGACAAAATTCTATGAAATAAGAAGTAATGTCAATTATTTGACAAAACTTATCTTCTTCTCTATAATGGTAGAGAGGTTAAGGATGATAAAACGCACAATATATCTACAGACATTGCAAAGCTGGCGTGAAAAACAAGTAATCAAGGTGATTACCGGCGTTAGGCGTTGCGGAAAATCGACCTTGTTCCAACAGTTTATCGATCATCTTCTGGCTGAAGGGGTAAACCAAGAACAAATAATTTACATCAACCTGGAAGATCTGGCATTTGAAAGCCTTCTCGATTATCGAGAACTTCACAACCATATTGCACAAAGGTTATCAAGAACAGGAATGACTTATGTTTTTTTGGATGAAGTTCAGCAATGTCTGAATTTTGAAAAAGCGGTCGACAGCTTATACATCAAAGAAAACGTAGACCTTTACATCACGGGTTCGAATGCCAATCTGCTTTCCGGGGAGTTGGCGACATTACTTTCTGGCAGATATGTTCAGATTGAGATGTTGCCGTTGTCGTTTAAGGAATTTGTTACCTCTGGGGTAGTGTCCGAATCTGTTCGCGAGCGATTCAATCGGTATCTGCGTTACGGTTCATTCCCGTTTCTGACCCAGCTTGAAGAGTCCGAGTCCACTATTAGAACCTATATTGAAGGCATATACAGCACAATTCTCCTAAAAGATATAGCCTCACGCGATGGAATTGCAGATGTTACTTTATTGGAAGACATCATCAGATTTTTGAGCAGCAGCATCGGCAGCCCAATCTCAGCAAAGAGAATCTCCGACGCTATCAACGCTTCTGGGCGGAAAATTTCTGTAAACACAGTGGATAAGTATCTCAAAGCTCTGACCGAAAGCTTTGTCTTTTATAAAGCTGATCGCTTTGATATTAAGGGTCGCAATCTTTTAAAAACCCTCTCAAAATACTACATCGTTGATACGGGCTTAAGAAATGTATTGCTTCCCCCTTCTTCTCCAGATCTGGGACACCAGATTGAAAACATTGTTTACCTTGAGCTTCTTCGCAGAGATTTTAGAGTAAATGTTGGTAAAGTTGGTGATAGAGAGGTGGATTTTGTTGCCAGTAGTAAAAACCAGTTAATCTACTTCCAGGTGGCCACAACTGTCCTGGCAGAAGAGACGCTAGAGCGTGAATTGGAAGCTTTCAGTGGAATCCCTGATAACTTTCCCCGTGTGCTCCTGACACTCGATGATATACCCTCTTACGCTAATCATAATGGGGTCCATCAAATCTATTTGCTGGACTGGTTGTTGGAGCTGAATCCTACTTTTTAATGTTAAGTAGGAGGTCGTGCAATTACCACTAAAAATACATCTCAAGCAAAAGGTTGCTAACGGCGGTACGTTCTTAACAATTGGTATTTCATTAATCCCGTCTTACACAAAACGACTCTCTCACGGGTACAATTGAGACACCATGTCCGAGAATCCGTTATTACCCTGGATAGACACCATTCTCGAAGGCAATTGCATCGAGATTCTGCCGACCCTGCCTGCAGACTCAGTGGACCTGATTTTTGCCGACCCGCCCTACAACCTGCAGCTGCAGGGCGACCTCTGGCGTCCGAACGTCAGCAAGGTGGACGGGGTCACCGAGGATTGGGACAAATTCGAGAGCCTTGAAGCCTACGATGACTTCACACGCAAGTGGCTCAGCGAGTGCCGGCGCGTGCTCAAACCCACCGGAACGTTGTGGGTGATCGGCTCGTATCACAATATCTACCGCGTGGGCAGCATCCTGCAGGATCTCGGCTACTGGATCCTGAACGACATCGTGTGGGTCAAGAGCAATCCCATGCCCAACTTCCGCGGCGTGCGCTTTACCAATGCTCACGAAACGCTCCTCTGGGCGCAAAAAGAACCCGGCGCTAAATATACTTTTAACTACCGCGCCATGAAGGCGCTAAATGATGACCTGCAGATGCGTTCGGATTGGTTCCTGCCAATTTGCACCGGCAAGGAACGCCTGAAGGAAGACGGCAAAAAGGCGCACCCCACCCAAAAGCCCGAGGCGCTGCTCTACCGTGTGCTGCTTGCTACCACCGAACCCGGGGATGTAGTGCTGGATCCCTTCTTCGGCACGGGAACCACCGGCGCAATGGCCAAGAAACTGCAGCGCCACTTTGTTGGCATCGAATTGGAGCAGAACTACATCCGTGTGGCACGCAAACGCCTTGAATCCGCCATGCAGCTCGAGTTTAACGCCCCTATCTTTCTCACGCCCGACCCGCGCAGACGCCAGCGTGTTCCTTTCGGCACGCTGGTTGAACAGGGCTTCATCAAGCCGGGCGAAGCGCTGTTCTTTGGCGCCGATGGGCAGCAAAAAGCCACTGTCCAGGCAGATGGGTCAGTGGTGCTCGATGGCCATCGCGGCTCAATCCACGCTGTGGCGCGCGCCCTGCGCAATGGACCAGCCAATGGCTGGAGGATCTGGCATTTCTGGGACCCCGAAACCAACTCCCGCCAGCCGATCGACACGCTGCGGGAGCGCTATCTTGCTCAGATCGTGGAACTGTAACCACCGCTCGATTTATCCCCCCGCTTTCCCGCATTATCGTCGGGATATACCATAAATAAACCTCCTGCCTGCTCCTCAGACCTAAAATGTGGTCAAACATAAGGAGCAATCATGAAATCAATAAAAACAACGATACTTTCTCTGGCCTTGATCGTGCTGCTTGCGCTTGGTGCCTGCACTTCAACCTCACCTACCATTTCCGGGACGGATCTCCCTGCCGCAACTGTGGCTACTGGCTCTGGCAACACAGACGCCAGCTCTCCCGCCACCGAAACCAGCCAAGCTTCCACAACCACTTCACCAACCGGGGAGTCAGTTTCTTCGAACATTGACTTGCTTGAAACGCATGAAGCCGAAGGCGACTATACCTGGGTTGAGTCGAAAGTGGTGGAGATAGCCCTGGCGGATGGCGCCAGCTCTGCTTCCAGCCAGGCGGTCAAGATTTCGGGTAACCAGATCACCATTTCCGCTAGCGGAACGTATCGCCTGACGGGAACGCTCAGTGATGGGCAGGTGTTGGTCGAATCCGCGGATGACGGCTTGGTGCAACTCATCCTAAACGGCGTCGATATTAACAGCAACACCACTGCACCGATCTACATCAAAACCGCTGAGAAAACGGTCGTGATCCTGGCCGATAGTACTCAAAACGTGCTGACAGACACCCCAAACTATGTGTTTGCCAGCGCTGATGAGGATGAACCCAAAGCGACTCTGTTCAGCAATGACGACCTGACAATCTATGGCGCAGGGACGCTGACCCTGGTGGGGCAATACAACGACGCAATCAGCACAGATGATGGGTTGCTAATCAACGCGGCGAACATTTCCATCCAGGCAGTGGACGACGGCATCCGAGGCAAGGACTACCTCGTTATCCGGGACACAACCCTGGAGGTGGTTTCGGGTGGGGATGGGTTGAAATCGGACAACGATGATGCCGAAAAACTCGGGCAAATCCAAATATCCAACAGCACACTAAAGATCAGTTCGGTCGGTGACGCAATCAGCGCTGAGGGTGTGGTGACGATTCTGTCAGGCGATTTTTCTCTCACTTCCGGAGATTCGTCCTTCGATCCCGACAGCATGTCCGCAAAGGCGATCAAGGGTTTGGCCTCCGTCGTCATTGAAGGTGGCTCGTTTGTTATCGATGCTGCCGATGACGCGCTGCACTCCAATGGCGATATCACCGTGAATGACGGCACCTTCACGATCGCGACCGGCGATGACGGACTGCATGCCGACCTTACGCTAACGATCAATGCCGGGATAATCGACATTACCGGATGTTACGAGGGGCTTGAATCCCAGGTGGTCACGATCAACGGCGGTGAAATCTCGCTGTTTGCCTCGGATGATGGCATCAATGCCGCAGGTGGAGCGGATGGCTCAGGTATGAATGGCGGCTGGGGCATGCCAGGCGGGCAGGCACCCTGGGATCAAGCCGGCGCGGCAAGCGATTACTGGGTCTATTTGAACGGCGGCAAGGTGTATGTGAACGCGGGTGGAGACGGGATTGATTCCAACGGCTCCATTGAAATGACCGGCGGCGTGGTCCTGGTGGATGGACCTACTATGGACGGCAATGGTCCGCTTGATTATATGGGTACCTTCGAAATCAGCGGCGGGACGCTTGTGGCGGTCGGCAGTCTTGGCATGGCGCAAGCTTCAAGCGATTCTTCAACCCAACCTGCGATCTTCCTCGGGCTCAACCAGGCTTTTTCGGCTTCCACTTTGATCAACCTGCAAAACAGTTCCGGGCAAAGCTTGTTGACCTATTCGCCTTCCAAGCAGTTCCAAAGCGTACTGATCTCCTCCCCGGACCTCGAATTGGGAGAAACGTACTCCATCTATACGGACGGCTCATCCAGCGGTGAGATTGAAAACAACCTCTACCTGAATGGAGAGTATCAGCCCGGAACGCAACTTACCCAATTGACGGTTGACTCGACCGTTACCACCTATGGGACCACTGCCGGACCCGGAGGTGGTGGCTTCCCAGGCGGTGGTGGCGGTCGACGACCGTAACTTTTCTTTGTGTCACTCCTCTCTAGCCGACGCTCACGCAATCCGCGTGAGCGTCTGGTTTAATGGTTGACATATACAAGAATTAAACCTGAAGCTCCAGCCACTTTGCTAAGATAGCTATTGTGATCAAGGAGAACAATATGGAACTCACAATGCTGAAAGCGGACCAAACCACCCCAGCTAGCATGGCAAGCCAAAACCAAATGCCCGCCACCCCGGTGCTGGGCAAGCTGCAGACCCTGGTGCAGTTGTACAAACCTTGCCGGTTGCAGGACTTGGGAGAAACAGCCTTGATGGACCGCACAGACACCAAATTTGTGCTTCCTTTGAACCTTGGGCTGCAGGCCCTGACTGAGATGCGGACTCATTACGAAGTGCTCGAGATCGATGGTCAGCGCCTGCAGCCATACAACACGCTCTACTTTGATACCCCTGATTACTACTTCTACCACGAGCATCTTCGCTGCCGAACGGATCGCTTCAAACTGCGCGTGCGCACTTACCTGGTCAACGAACTGACCTTTCTTGAAATCAAACAGCGCACCAATAAGGGGCGGACGGTAAAAGAGCGAATTCAACTCGACAGTTTCTGGCCGGTGTTGGATCCGGATGCGCTTGGTTGGGCGGTGGAGCGCTTGCCAGCGGCTGCCTGGCCATTGGAACCCGTGCTTAATAACAGCTTTTACCGTATGCTCCTGATCAATCCCGACCAGGCTGAGCGGATCACGCTGGACTTTGACCTCCAGTTCAGTGATCGCACGCGCAAGGTGGGCTTTGGTCCCGTGATGGTTGCGGAGGTGAAACGCAAATCCAATCATGAGAACTCGGTTTTCATCGATTGGCTGCATACCGCCCATCAACGCCCCTCCAGTTTTAGTAAGTACTGCTTGGGTTTGGCGCTGCTAAACCCGGAGCTCAAACGCAATCGAATAAAACCCAATCTATTACAACTGCAGAAAATGCAAGCAATGAGGTGTGCATGACATTAATGACCGATTTATTACTTGGCTTTTTACTGAACCTGTTAGTAGCAATTATTATCGTTCGCTTCATCTACTACCCAAAGACACGAGATAAACACTTCGTTTTCACTTTCCTGGCGTTCAACACCGTGATCTATTTCGTTTTGAGCCTGCTGGTTAAAAGCGAAATTGGGGTCGGCGTCGGGTTTGGTTTGTTCGCTATCTTTCACTTTTTGCGTTACCGCACTGATCCAGTCCCGATCCGTGAGATGACCTACCTCTTTGTCATCATGGCGCTGCCGGTGATGAACTCCTCGGGCATGCTTGAGACCAATTGGGCGCTATTGCTCTTGGCAAATGGCCTGGTTGTGCTGACTTTATGGCTGCTGGAAAGGGGCTGGGGTTTTCGCTACCAGACTTCACAAAAGGTCACTTACGAAAAAATTGCGCTGATCGTACCCTCACGGCGTGCAGAATTGATCGCGGACCTCGAGCAGCGGATTGGACAAAAGATCAGCTCAGTGACCGTTGGAAATGTCGATTTCCTGCATGACACCGCAACACTGCAAGTGTTCTACCCCGAACAATCTGCGCAGAGTTGGGCCAACAATATCCCCGGCGCGGATAAATCTGCCGACGATGACGACGATTGAAGCCGGAAAGAAATCAAAGAAAGCTATAATCACACCATGAGCAGAAAGATTTTAGTCGTCGACGACACCCGCAATGTGCAGCTGATGCTGCAGGAATACCTCGAAAACCAGGGTTTTGAGATTTGCCTGGCATATGACGGGGTGGAGGCAATGGAAATCTTCCACGCCGGCGGTGTCGACCTGATCCTGCTCGACATCATGATGCCCAACATGGACGGCTACCAGTTCATCTCCAAACTTCGCGCGGAGAGCAGCCTGCCGGTGATCATGATCACCGCCAAGCAGCAGGAAGCCGACGTTGTTCGCGGTTTTGAGCTCGGGGCAGATGACTACATCACCAAGCCTTTCCGCCTGCGCGAACTTCTGATGCGCATCCGTGCCGTCATGCGCCGTGCAGCTTTCAGCGAAGAAGCTGCGGCAGTAGTAAAAGTGCAAAATCTAAGCCTCGACAGTGCCAGGCATGAAGTAAGAAAGGATCACGACCTGATCGACCTGACGCCTCTGGAATTTGCTCTGCTGACCCAGATGATGGAATCCGCCGGCAAAGTGGTTCGCCGGCAGGAGATGAGCCTGCGCTTAATGGATAACGGCTATGCTGGCTCTGAAGCAACCCTCAAGATCCACATCCGCAATCTGCGCCAGAAGCTGGGCGATGATCTGGCCGAGCCGACTTATATCGAAACCGTTTTTGGGGTAGGGTATCGGTTCCTGGAGGGTGAGTCATGAAAAAGTCGCTCAAAACCCGCCTGATTTTGACGTATGCTGCAGTTGCCTTGCTGACTATTTTGGTAGCACTGCTGTTTGTCCGGTTCAGATCCGGTCAATCCCTGCGCAACCTCGTCATCGACCAGCAGGTGGAAGAAATGTCCGTGATGGTCGAAGATTACTATAACGCCAATCAGACCATGGATGGCTTTGTGTATTACTACCTCTCGACGATGCTGCGCAGCGGTGCCGAGTCGCCTTTTTCCCAGCCACCGAGGGATTCTGACCCTGAAGACATTCGAGGGATCCGCGGCTTGGTGGATAACGCAGGGCGGACGCTTCTGCCAACACAAAACCTGTCTGTGGGTGTATTGGTGCCGGAGCGGTGGTTGGAAGGCGCGCGCGAAGTAGAAGTGAACGGGGTGGTGGTTGCCCGGATCCTGGTCGATGAAAAGAGCCTGGAACTAAGCAGGACCGAACAATTGTTCATAGACAGGGTAAACATGGCAATAGCGATTGCGGCTGCAACCGGCATCCTGACCGCGGTCATCATTGGAATCCTGCTGGCGGCGGGCATCCTCAAGCCCATTCGCAGGCTAACAGAAGCCTCCGAACAAATGGCACAGGGGGTCTTGGGGCAGCAGGTGGTGGTGACTTCGCAAGACGAGATTGGGCGCCTGGGCGAGAGCTTCAACCGCATGAGTACCGATCTTGCGCGCGCGGATGCGGAGCGCAAGCGCCTCACGGCGGATATCACACACGACCTCAGCACGCCTCTCCAGATCATTTCCGGCTACATCGAAATGTACGAGAATGGCGATGTCAGCCTCAACCCGAAGCAGCTCGGCATCATCAAAACCGAACTGGAAAACCTGCGCCGCCTGGTGGGGGATCTGACGGTGCTCACCCAGGCTGAAGGTGGTGGAGTTGAAATCCTTTTGAGCCCTATTTCTCCGAACCAGTTGCTTGAACAAATCGCCCAGGCATACCAGCCGATCGCCAGTCAGCAAGGAGTCTACCTGCGGCTTGACCTGGACGAAACCCCGGCGATGATCAACGTGGACGAGGGACGCATGCTGCAGGTGTTGAAGAACCTGATGGAAAACGCCCTGCGCCACACTCCAGCCGGCGGCACAGTGACGCTTGCCAGCAAGGTTGGTGAGCAAGTAGAGCTGAGCGTTGCCGATAACGGGGGTGGAATTGCCGCGGAAGACCTGCCCCTGATCTTTGAGCGTTTTTACCAGGCAGACAAAGCCCGCACAAGCTCGAAAGGCAAGATGGGTCTGGGCCTGGCGATTTGCAAAGCCTTGGTGGAACTGCAAGGCGCCTCGATTAAAGCGGAATCTCCCGGTTTGGGGCAAGGTACAAAAATTACCGTAACAATCCACAAAGCCTGACAGCACGCTTACTAGTGGCGTCTGTAGATCTACTACCATTCCTGCGATGTTTCATTAGGTTTGTACGCAAAATCGCAGAAGGCGGCTCTCTTGGGTTATCATTGTGCGAACTAAAAAAACAACAAAGGACCCCCCAATGAGCGAAAATACCCCCGCATATACCCAATCAGGCTGGAAGTTGACCGAACTGTTTGCCAGTTTCTCAGACCCGGCAATCAACCAGGCTTATCAGGATCTTGAAGCACGCACAGAAGCTTTTGTCGGACAGCGCGACGAACTAAAGCCCGAGATCAGCAGCGAAAAATTCCTGCAACTCGTGCGTGAGCAAGAAGAAATGTACAAACTCGGCTACCGCTTGTATGGCTTTTCCTCGTTGAGCTTTTCAGCCAACACCCAGGATCAGACTTCGCAGATCAACATCGCGCGCTTCCAGCAGTTTGAGGCGGAGATGGAAAACCGCACCATGTTCTTCAGTTTGTGGTGGAAAGCGCTGGATGATGAAAACGCCGCTCGTTTGCTGGACGCTAGCGGAGATTACCGCTACTGGCTGGAGCAGATGCGCAACTTCAAGCCCTATACCCTCAGCGAGCCGGAAGAAAAGGTGATCAACATTAAAAACGTCACCGGTCGCTCAGCCCACGACATGCTCTACGATTCCATCACCAACCGCTATGTTTTCAAAGTTGAAGTCAACGGTGAGAAGAAAGAATTGACCCGCGGAGAGTTGATGGCGCTGGTGCGTACTGCCGACCCTGACCTGCGCGCCAGGGCTTACCAGGAGCTTTACCGCGTCTATGGCGAGGATGCGCCGATCCTGGGACAGATCTATCAGAGTATCGTCCGCGATTGGAAAAATGAGAATGTTGGTCTGCGCGGGTTTACCAGCCCGATCTCCGTGCGCAACACCATCAACGATCTGCCAGACGAGGTGATCGATACTTTGCTTGAGGTGGCGCGCAAGAACATTGGCATCTTCCACCGCTACTTCCGCCTCAAGGCCCAAAAGCTCGGCATGGAAAAACTGCGCCGTTATGACATTTATGCGCCGCTGGCTGAGTCTGATAAGCGCTACTCCTTCCAGGAAGCCGCTGACCTGACCTTTGAAGCCTTTGACCGATTCGATTCCAAGTTCACCCGCCTGGCAAAGCGCGTTTTCGACGAAGGTCACGTGGACAGCGAAGTCCGCAAGGGCAAGATGGGCGGCGCTTTTTGCTCTACGCTCGGTCCGGACCTGACCCCGTGGGTGATGCTCAATTACCAGGGCAAATCGGATGATGTCTCTACCATGGCGCATGAATTAGGGCATGCCGTCCACTCGATGATGGCTGAGGAGCACTCCCTCTTTACCCAGCACGCCTGCCTGCCCCTGGCAGAGACGGCTTCGACCTTTGGCGAAATGACCCTGACGGACCTGATGCTCGAGCGCGAAAGTGACGAAGGCGTCAAGCAAGATATCCTGTTTGGGCAGCTCGATGACGCTTTTGCAACCATTATTCGCCAAATTTACTTCGCACTATTTGAGCGCCAGGCGCATGACATGATCGCCAATAACGCTTCTGTGGATGAGCTGAACGAAGCCTACCTTGCGAATTTGAAGGAAGAATTTGGCGTTTCAGTCGAAGTCTCAGACGAGTTCAAGTATGAATGGGTCTCGATCCCGCACATTTACGGCACGCCCTTTTATGTGTATGCCTATGCCTTTGGGCAGTTGTTGGTCTTCGCGCTTTACAAACGTTACAAAGAGGAAGGCGAAAGTTTCAAACCCAAGTACATGCGCATCCTTTCGGCTGGCGGTTCTCTGGCACCGATTGCGCTGTTGGCAGAATCGGGTTTGGACGTCACCAAAGCCGAATTCTGGCAGGGCGGCTTTGACGTGATCGATGGGATGGTTAAGCGGCTGGAAAGCTTGTAGTTCAATTTCATAAATTTGAATAAGGCGTTCTCACGAGAGGACGCCTTGTTATTTAAAAACCAAGTTCGTAATCGGTCAGGTGGCCTTTGCGAAACAAAAGAGATATTTGGGGTCGTTTGCTTTCTCTATTTAAAAACACCCGCTTCGACGTAATAGCGCTTACCCTCACGGCTGGCGAAGAAGGCGACCATATTCTCGTATTGCCACGGGTTGTAGACGCTAAAACCGCAGCAATAGTGGTGCGCGACCTCATCGAAACCAAGCATCACTTCGTCCCCGGCATAGTTCATGCCAATCTCGCCTCCTTTATTGAAGAAGTAGAAGGGCTCACCGGCTAAAATCTGGAAGCCGAAGGTCTCATCATACCCATACACTTGGCTGAGCGACTCGCCACTCCTGAAAATCTCACCAAGAGTTATGCCTCTGAAGTTGTTGCCGTCAGTTTCGTACGCAACATGCGCCATCTCCATGTACCAGTGCTCCCCATGCACCCAGACGCCAAAAACCGCATCCATACCAGCAGAATGGCTCAAATCTCCTACGGGAACACTCAGGATGATTTCGTCATCAAGCCTGACTTTCACAGTCGCGTCTGTTATCGTATCAATATCGGTGCCTGCCGTCAGCGCTTTCCCCTGGAACAGCGGCGTTTCCGGGTATTGAACCATATCCTTGCGCTCAGCCTCATGACGTTTCATGACCCATCCAGGCAAAGCACCGTTCGGTCGGGACTGATAGTGCTCATTATCTGGCCAGGAGCCATCCTGCAGCTCAAATGCTTCAATCGTGAGACCCGCCCCTGAGAGGTCCAGAACCTCCAGGTCGAAGGCGGAAAATAGCCCCAATTCGACATAGTATTCTTTGCCATTGCCCTGGGCAAAGAAGGTGACCATGGTCAGATACGCCTTGGGATTCCAAGCTGCCCCGCTGCAGCAGGCGTAATGCGGCACAGATTCAAAACCAAGTTGGTGTGTTTCCCCAGCATAGTTAATGCCGATCTGGCCGTCTTTGGCAAAAAAGTAAAACGGCTTATCGTCCAGGGGCTGGAAACCGAAAGTTTCGTCGTACCCAAACTGCTCATTGAGGGAAACCCCATTCATAAAGATTTCACCCCGGGGAGTATTGGGTACGGAGGGATCAGTGGTATATGCCACTTCAGCATACCAATCCCGGCCGATCACCCACATGCCGCGCAGGTTGCTTATCGGGCTGACCGCACCGCAGTTGACTGACAGTGCTTCCTCATCGTCCAGCTTGAAAGTAACGGTTGTTTCACCATCATTTTCGTGTTGCACACCAGTCAGTTGACGTCCATTGAGCGGTGGGGGAGAGAACGCTTGCGAGAACACGTCCCTTAATGGTCGGCGTGTTTTGAGAATCTCGCTTGAAGGTCCGGCAGTGGTGGCAAAACTTCCATCATCGCGAGGAGCCTTCAAAATGAGTTCATAGATTTCCATGGTCAGGCTGCCTAATTGGACTACCTCTGGTCCGCTGGCATCGCCTGGTGTTGGAAAGGTAGTGGTTGAATCAGTGGCTGTTGGTTCTGTTATGGGCAATGCGGTCGGGAGAAGCGGTTGGGTGGGATATATTGCGGGAGTTTGGTTCGGGATGCAGGCGGAAAGCAAGAGGCTTGCCAGAGCTACGTAAATGAAGAGACTTTTTGTTTTTATCGTTCCTTCCTTTCAGTATTGAGGACAGAGGCGGACTCCGATGCCTTCATTGTACCCAATTACAAGAAACCGGTTTCAGGGAGAAAAACCGGTTCTTAGTAAATGTAAAAACTAGGAAAACTACAAGTTGTGAGGTGATTGAAAATACAAATTATTCTTGATGGTGCCCACAGCCGTGACCGTGGCCTTGCCCATGCTCATGGTCGTGCTCATGCATTCCATGGTGGTCGCAGTTGGATTCGCCTTCTTGGGGCAACTGACCGCTGAGAAGCGAGAACACCTGTTCTTTCACGGATCCCGAAGCTCCGGCATAAACTTTGATTCCGGCTGAGCGCAAGCCATTGACAGCACCGCCACCTATACCCCCACAAATCAATGTATCCACGCCCTGGCTGACCAAAAAGCCGACCAACGCGCCGTGCCCTTCAGCAGGAGCAGCGATAATCTTTTCTTCTGTGATCTTGCCATCCTCAGCCGTCACGAGGTAAAACTCCGGGGTGCGTCCAAAATGAGGGAAAACTTGTGTGTGTTGAGTTGTAACTGCAATTTTCATCTTGCTTGTCCTTTCTTCGTATCGAAGAGTTGTATATGTGTTTTGTTCCTGATCACCAAGAATTTGCAGAGGAAGTCCTTCCACCACTGCGCGCGCGAGCTTGGTGCGCGCGGACGAAACCAGCATCTGCACGCTTTGACGTGAAACTCCCATGGAGAGCGCAGCCTGGGTTTGCTCCAATCCGGCATAGTCCACCAGGCGGAGCGCCTCCCATTCTTCAAGCACCAAATTGACGCCGCTCTGCCTGCCAGTGGAATTCCACTCCGAGGGCACAAAGCTTCTCACGGGTGGATCCGAACGGATAATCTTACGGCTTGGTTTGCGCGACATAGCTACCTCAATATTGGCTTATGCCAATTATACACCACTTATTCGCGATCAAAGTAATTGCGCTTGTGTAGAGGCTCTACCCGGTTCCGTCAAAATTTAGCTGGAGTTTTGTTACAATCACCTTGTAACATTCATTGTCAATCTCAGAGAGGTTACAGGTGATCATGGCACTCCAAATAAAAAGAATCTACGAACCTTACATGGAATCTGATGGCTTGCGATACCTGGTGGATCGGCTTTGGCCCAGGGGTATCTCCAAGGAACAAGCCCACCTTACCGGATGGCTAAAAGCGCTCGCTCCCAGCACAGCTCTGCGGAAGCAATTTGGGCATATGGCTGAGAGGTTCGAGGAGTTCTCTGCGCTTTACCAGGATGAATTGGATACCAACACGGAAGCACAGGCTGAACTCCGCCAGATAATTCAGCAGAGCAGGCAGCAAACGGTGACCTTGCTTTATGGTGCCAGGGATCCACACATCAACCATGCTGTCGTCCTGCGGGATTATCTCGAAGAGAAAGCCCGCGCGGAGTAAGCCAGGCAAGCCAAAAATTTTGCCGGTCCGTGGGCGCGTTTCCAGACCCGCCGAGTCCGCCCGGACGTCCTATAATCAGAAAGTAGATAGGTAAAAAACAAAATGTCCACTGACAAACAACCTAACGAATTAGTTATCGCCGGCGGGTGCTTCTGGGGGATGGAGGAACTCTTCCGCAGCCTGCCAGGCGTCCTCGACACCGAATGCGGCTATACCGGCGGGGAAAATGAGCACCCCACTTACCAGCGCCACCCCGGGCACGCCGAAGCCATCAAGCTCGTCTTTGATCCTGCCAAAACCGATCTCCCGCATCTGCTGGATTTCTTTTTCCGCATGCATGACCCCACCACCCTCAACCGCCAGGGTAACGATCTGGGCACTTCCTACCGATCTGCGATTTTCTATGCTGACGAAACGCAAAAACAGGCGGCTGAGGACATGATTAAGAAAGTCAATCAAAGCGGCGTCTGGAAGCGTCCGGTGGTCACCACGCTCGAGCCGCTTGGCGCCTTTTGGACAGCCGAGGACTATCACCAGGATTACTTGCAGAAGCTGCCAAATGGTTACACCTGCCACTTCATTCGCCCCATTCCGAGTTTCCTGGATAAAGCTGGCTGACTGAAGGCAGATATGCAGTCCGAACCATCAACGCCGCCCAACAGCAAAATGCGCACTTACTTGAAAATGCTCAAGGTATATGGGTTTATCGCGTTGGGCGTTCTGGTTCTCTTTTCCGGATTTGGTTTTTTTACCGGTAGGGTGCCCGGGCTGGTAAACGGACTGAATTTGGGTTTGATCGTCTGCGCGATTGGTCTGCCCTTTTTGGGGATGTTGGTAAGCATCACTTACTGGAGCGATTTTGCCGGCAGGTGGGGTGAGGCGAAGTACAAAGAAGAATTGGAAGGCAAGCCTGAGGATAAGAAACATCAGGACTGGTAATTCGAGTTGATCAAGGAGAATTTGGGAGGATGACTATGAAAACGAAACTTTTTCTTGTGATGGTTATTTTTGCGTTGAGTCTAAGCGCTTGCCTGCCTGCGGTTGAAGTCCCTCCGACGCCGATGCCGCCGGTCGAGATTAGCCCCGAACCCACCTCCCTCCCACCCACAGAAATTCCCACCCAGGCGCCACAGCCCACGTCAGAGCCAACCTTGGAACCAACAGCGGAGACAGTGTTGCCTCCTACAAATCTTTATGCCTACGTCAAAGAGTTTCAAATTCATCTCCTCAATCCCAAAGACATGGCAGTGGTGCGGATGGGCGATTCCAACCATCCCTTTGGCTATGGCTCAGATTGCTGGCAATATTCACCACGTCTTTCGCTGGACGGTCATTATCTTGCTTTTGAAATACGCTGTGCGAACGCTTTTGTGGTGTATGATCTGCTTCAGAACAACAAAATCGCCGAGATTATCAAAGAATCTGACCCCGAGATCCTCGGGGATACGCTTCTCGGCTGGGCAGAGAATGGGCGGCTGTATTACACGCGCATGGTTGGCGGCTGCAGCTTCGAGCCTGAACTGAAGGGTCCTGACAGAATGGAAGTTTATTCTTACGACCCTGTGTCTGGCGGCACGCGCTACGAATTTGACCTGCCCAAACTGGATGCCGCGCCGCATGCCTATAGCATCGGCATTACCATCGATTCTGAGGCTGCATACGTGATTGCCTGGAATGCGGCTTGTTCGGTTGGGTTGGGCACGCGTTTCCTGTTCGACACAAATTCTGGTGCTTACCAGATTGAACCTGCAAGTTGGCCGGCAAGTTTTGGCGACTTTGATGGGCATTATTCCGCCTTCCCCGCTGAACAGTATGTGTATGGAGCAGACGGCGGCAAGCTGTTCGTCCTCAAAGACCCGGAACTCGAGGAGGACCCCAACGCCAGGTTGATGTTTCTTACCCCGGGAGCCATTGAGCCGCAACAGATCGACTCGGGCAGTTTCGGCGAGTTGGTCAGCCAGGCGCCTTTGGTGAATTAGAGCATTATTAATATTTCATCATAAGTCCTCCACAGCCAGCAAAGTGACTGGATATTTTGGTATACTCGAACTACCGGAATCGATATCTCCGGGTTGTTGTGAACCCTCTTTTTGAGGGTTCCCCCGCCTGATTTCCCCTGCCAAAATCGAACATCGGGACTACCAAGGCAGGATTTGCCTGACAAGGCTATGAAAGATTTAGAGGTTTATTTTGGCTAGCATGTATCAATTAACTCAAAAAGCCAAGAAGATTCTGAGCAACGCCCGCCGGATTGCCACGCAATTCCACGCGGACACAATTGGCACCGACCACCTGGTTGCCGGTATCATCAGCGAGGATAGCTGTGTGGCATACCGCGTGCTGCGCGATCTCGGGATCGAAGAAAACGTGATTTTTGGCGCCATCCAACAGGGTGAGAGCGAACTGCCAGATGATCGCGAACTTCGGCTTGGTGAAGACATTAAAAAAACACTCGAATACGCCATTGAAGAGGCTGAGAAAGATCAGTCTCCCATGGTTGGAACGGAACATATTCTGCTCGGTCTGAGCAGAGACATCGAATTCAAGGGCATGGATATCCTGATTCAGTTCGGCATCACGCCCGAACAGTTGCGCCGTCACACTAACCGCGTTCTCCGTGACGCGAACGAATCCGGCGAACAGCGGCAGGAGCACTTGGAAGGGCGTGAGGAACGCCGCGGAAAATCTGAGACCGAAGGCGTTGGCGCCTCACGCCGCCTGCGGAACAAGGAAAAGGATTCCGATAGCAATTCACCCCTGGTGGACCAACTTGCCACAGACCTGACTTCCCTGGCGGAAGCTGGCAAACTCGACCCGGTCATTGGGCGTCAAAAGGAAATTGAGCGTGTCATCCAGATTTTGGCACGCCGCACCAAGAACAACCCTGCCCTGATCGGCGAACCGGGTGTGGGCAAGACTGCCATTGTGGAAGGTTTGGCGCAGCGCATCATCGAAGGCGACGTGCCGGCGTTATTACTCAAGAAGCGTGTGCTTCAATTGGACGTGGGGTCCCTGGTGGCTGGCACGATGTATCGCGGGCAGTTCGAAGAACGCCTCAAGCGCGTGATTGACGAGCTCAAAGCCAGCGGCGCGATCGTCTTCATTGACGAATTCCACATGCTGGTTGGGGCTGGTTCGGCAGGTTCCTCGGTGGATGCTGCCAACATTCTCAAGCCTGCTCTCTCACGTGGCGAACTGCAGGTGATTGGCGCCACTACTATCAACGAATATCGCAAAAACATTGAGAGCGATGCCGCCCTCGAACGCCGTTTCCAGCCTATCATGGTTGAACAGCCATCAGTCCAGGAGACAATTGATATTTTGCATGGCATTCGCAGCAGATATGAAGAACACCATAAGCTGAAAATCAGTGATGCCGCCCTGGAATCAGCCGCGAAGCTCAGCGCGCGCTACGTTACCGACCGCTTCCTGCCCGACAAGGCGATCGACCTGGTGGACGAAGCCGCGTCACGCGTGCGCATGTACAAAAGCGAGGCGGCTCTGACGAGCAAGGATATCGTGAGCGAACTCCGGGAAGTCAATAAGCAATTAAATGACCCCGACTCCAACCTCGATAACGATGCCACCGAAGCCCTGACCCAACAACAGCTCAAGCTGGAAGATGACCTCCAGGCTCTGCAAACCGGTTGGGATCGCGCGAACGCGCCAATCGTCAGCGAGGAAGATATCGCTGAGGTCATTTCCATGTGGACCAGTATCCCTCTTACGCAAATTGCTACCGAAGAATCCGCCAAACTGCTTCATCTCGAAGAAGAGTTGGGCAAAGTGATTATCGGGCAAGCCGAGGCAATTCAAGCGGTCTCGAAGGCGATCCGCCGCGCGAGGGCTGGCTTGAAGAGTGAGCATCGTCCGATTGGGTCCTTTATGTTCCTGGGACCGACTGGCGTGGGCAAGACAGAGCTGACGAAAGCGCTCGCGAGCCAGATGTTTGGTTCGGAAGATGCCCTGATTCAGATTGACATGTCCGAATTCATGGAACGTCACAGCATGAGCCGCCTGGTCGGCGCGCCTCCTGGCTACATTGGTTACGATGAAGCCGGACAGCTCACCGAAGCCATCCGCCGCAAGCCTTACTCAATCGTGGTTTTTGATGAAATTGAGAAAGCCCATCCGGAAGCACTCAACATGTTGCTGCAAATCATGGAAGAAGGTCACCTGACTGATGCCAAGGGACGCAAAGTGGATTTCCGTAACGCCATCATCATCATGACCACCAACATCGGCGCGGAATTGATCCGCCGCCAGTCTGCTTTGGGCTTTGCGCTCGATCTGGACGAGGTCCGCGAGGAGAAGTTTGAGTACGACGAGATGCACAAGAAGCTGATGGAAGCGCTCAAACGCAATTTTCGACCCGAATTTGTCAACCGACTTGATTCGGTCATCGTTTTCCGCGCGCTCAACCGCGTTGATATCCGCGAAATCGTTTCGCTCGAGATAAACAAGGTCCAGGAACGCCTGGTGGAGCAGAGCATCGGCTTGATACCCACCGAGAGCGCGCTTGGTTACCTGGCTGAGCTTGGCTACGACCCTGAAATGGGAGCGCGACCTGTGCGGCGCGTGATCCAGCAGCAGGTGGAAGAGCGGCTTTCGGATGGCTTATTGGCTGGTGAATTTGGTAACGGCGATCGCGTTTTGATTGATCTTGACGAGTTTATCAGCGAGGACGGTGAGCCCAAAAAACGCATCGTGCTCAAGCGCGTGAACCACACTGAAGAAACGGAAGAAACCCCTGAGATGATGGGAGCATAAAAAAGATATATGGCAAAAACCTACTCACGTTTTGTGTGTCAGGTCTGCGGGAAGGTTTCCTCCCGCGCCTTCGGTCGTTGCCCAGGCTGTGATAGCTGGGACTCAATGGTCGAAGAAATCGTCGAAGCCGAACCCGAAAAGTCAGCCCGCGCCACCCGCGGGCTGACTGGTTCTTCCAAGGTGCATTCGCTTTCAGAGATAGAAAGTCTGCCAGAAGAGCGCTTGCCGCTGCCGATTGAAGAGTTCGCACGCGTCTTAGGCGGGGGCATCGTGCCTGGCTCTGTCGTTCTGATCGGTGGAGATCCCGGCATCGGCAAAAGCACACTCACCCTGCAGATGGCGATGCAATTGGCGGGTAAGCATACGGTCTTGTATGTTTCGGGCGAGGAATCCGAACGTCAGATCAAAATGCGTGCAGACCGCTTGGCGGAAAAAGATAAGAACGGCAGCCCAAAGTTGCCTGCTCGTCTGCTTTTGGTGACCGAAACCAACCTGGCGCAAATTTTCAAACACATTGAAGACACCAAACCAACCCTGGTGATCATCGATTCAATCCAGACCATGACCCTGCCTGAGATGGAATCGGCTGCTGGGTCGATTTCGCAGGTACGTGAATGTGCCGCGCGTTTCCGCGAACTGGCGAAAAGCAGCGGCGTGACCGTGTTCCTGATCGGGCATGTGACCAAGGAAGGCACTATTGCCGGTCCGCGTGTTTTGGAGCATATCGTCGATACGGTGCTGTACCTGGAGGGTGAGCATTTCCAGTCTTACCGCCTCTTACGATCGGTCAAGAATCGCTTTGGCGCTACCAGTGAAGTTGGCGTGTTTGAGATGCAGGAAAAAGGCATGGTGGAAGTGCGCAACCCCAGTGAGGTGTTCCTGGCGGAACGCATGATCAACGCTCCGGGCTCTGCGGTCGCCGTGACCATGGAAGGCACCCGTCCGCTCCTGGTGGAAATCCAGGGGCTGACCACGCCCACGAACTTCGGCAACCCTCGCCGGACGGCGAACGGTATCGACTTTAACCGTCTGCTAATTCTTGCGGCAGTGCTGACGCGCAGATTGGGCGTCAATCTTGGTAACCAGGATGTGATCATCAACGTGGTTAGTGGATTGCGGATCGACGAGCCGGCTGCCGACCTGGCGGTGGCAACCGCAATTGCTTCTTCCTACCGGGATATTCCCGTGCGGGCGGATACCGTGCTGATCGGTGAAATCGGGCTTTCAGGGGAACTGCGCATGGTGGGGCAGACCCATATCCGGCTGCGTGAGGCTGCAAAGCTGGGTTTCAAACGCGCGGTTGTACCCAAACGCCTGCGCAAAAGCGAACCCTGGCCAGAAGGCATCGAGGTGGTTGAAGCGCGTTCCCTGCGCGAGGCGCTTAAAGCAGCCTTGCTGGAAGAAGTGCCTGAAAAGCCAGCCAAAGCAAAAACCTCCGGGAATCAGAAAGAATAATTTCGCCAGTGGCTGTCGTGGTAGGATTTAAGCACAGAGCAGAAAGAGACCTTTATGACTTCGATCATTGATTCCACCCGCAAAAACCATGCCCTCGAGCATGCCACCATGACCATCCTGGCGGAACGCTACAAGGGCGTGCGCATGATGGGTCACTCCAGCCCTGCTGGTTTTATCCTGATGGCTGACCTGCCGACTGAGATTGTCACCGAAGCGGTGCTTGAAGCCAAGCGCCGCCTGGAGAATGGTGAGCCAAACCTGGCTGTGCACCCAAACTGTGGCACCAACCTGGCAGTCCCCAGTTTGGCTGGCAGCGTTGCGGCGTTCAGCGTGCTCGGGTTATTGAGTGTAAAAGGGAGAAACGCCTGGTGGCATTACCTGATCGCCACGCTTTTTGCAGTCCCTGCGTTTATGCTGGCAAAACCGTATGGTCCGAAACTCCAGAAAAACTTCACGACCGATCCTGACACGCAAAACATGGCTGTTCAATTGGTGACCAGCCAAAAGACCGCCAATAGTTTCGTTCATTTCATCCGCACCAACGCCATACAGGGGTAGCGTGAGCGGTCAGGCAAAACCCACCTTCTACCTGCTGCGCGGCGATGATAGCACGCGCATAAAAGAGGTCATCGCTGGTTTTCAAGCGGGGCTTGGCGATGCATCCATGGCAGACCTCAACACCACCCGCCACGATGGGGAATCGCTTAGCTTTGAAACGCTGCAGTCGGACGCCCTGACCATGCCCTTCCTGGCTGAGAGGCGTTTGATTATTGTCGAAAATGCGCGCGCTTTTCTCACAAAAATGGCAAAAGATCGTCTTCAAACCTGCCTCGAGTTTTTTGGAAATCTTCCCGAAACCACCGCCCTGGTGTTGGTGGTGGAAGATCAACAAGCCAAAAAACGCGGAGAACGCTATTGGGAACACGGCAAGACCTACGCCTGGCTAACGGACTGGCTGCGCGCGCGTAACGATCTGGCGCTGCTTATCGACTGCGCCCTGCCGGATGAGGAGGATATGCCTTCGTGGATTCTGCGCAAGGCGAAGGAACTCGGTGGCGGCTTCAAACCCGATGCCGCGCGGTTGCTGGCAGGTTACGTAGGCAATAACACCCTGCGCGCCGAAAACGAAGTGTTGAAGCTCATCACCTATGTTGGCGAGCGCCAGGTGGTGGAAGAAGCCGACGTTAGCCTGCTGACCTCTCAGGAGCAGGAAGGCAACATCTTCACGCTTACTGACGCCCTTGGCGAACGCAACAGCAAGGCTGCCATGCAGCAATTTATGCTGTTGATGGAAGATAACGACCTGCTCGAACTGACTGGCATGATCCACCGCCAGTTTCGCCTCCTGATCCAGGCGCGCGAAGTCCTGGATGCGGGCGGTAAGCCACAGGACATCGAACAGGAATTGGGTGTTTTGGGTTTTGTGGCACGGAAACTTTCAGACCAGGCTCGCCGGTTTAGCATGCAGCAATTGTTGGATATCTACAAACGTCTGCTGAAGATTGACCTGGACATGAAATCCGGCGGCACACCTGGGGACGTCGCCTACGAGCTCCTGATTGCGGATCTGACACGCTAATTCATACCTTTTAGAGGGAAAAATGCCTTTTAATATCATTCGCAACGACATCACAAGCATGAAAGTGGACGCCATTGTCAACGCAGCCAACTCCGAGCTCAAGCAGGGTGGCGGCGTATGCGGCAGGATTTTTTTCGCTGCCGGCGAGCAAGAAATGACCGAGGCTTGTGACGCGATTGGCTCTTGCCCACCGGGCAGCGCGGTGATCACACCTGGCTTCAACCTGCCTGCAGAAAACGTGATCCATACAGTTGGTCCGATCTGGCAAGGCGGAAAACAGGGTGAAGAGCAGGTCTTGCGTAGTGCCTACCGCTCCAGCCTGGAGCTTGCTCAAAAACATAAGCTCAAGAGCATTGCTTTCCCGCTGATCTCCTCTGGTATATATGGCTACCCCTATGAAGAAGCGTTCGCGGTCGCCTTGGATGAAATCAACCGTTTTCTCTTTCAAAACGATCTGGATGTGACCCTGGTGATGTTTGACCAGACTGCCTTTGCGCTCGGTTTCAAACTCCGCAGTGACATTGAAAGCTACATTGACGACCATTACGTTGACGAGCATCTCGACCTCAGTCGCCGGCGAAGAGACCATAACAGACCGCGTCCATCCGCCCATAAGGTTTTTGAGGAACCTAAGCAAGTTACTGAAGAGCGACCCTGTTATGGTCCTCCGCTGTTCCAACTTGCAGATGAGGTTCAAGGTTTTGAGTTTCCTAAAGAAAAGACATTTTCAGAGGAGCTACTAACACTTATTGATGCCAGGGGCATGACCGACACAGAAACCTACAAACGCTCCAACATCGACCGCCGGCTTTTCAGCAAGATCCGCAGCAATCGCCGCTACGCCCCCAGTAAGTCCACTGTGCTGGCGCTCACGATCGGCTTGCGGCTCTCGGTGCATGACGCGCAGGACTTGCTTTCACGCGCAGGCTTTGCCTTTAACCCATGCGACAAACGCGACCTGATCGTGCGCTATTACCTGGAACGAGGCGACCACGACATCGCGAAGGTGAATGCTGCGCTTTATGACTTTGACCAGGAATTGCTGGGCGTATAAAAATGTCGCCTGCCAGGCGACCACGCCGCAAGCTTGGGGGAATATCATAGACCTCAGATCAACAAGGAGGTCTAAATGAACAAAACAGAACTAATTTTCATCGTCGATCGCAGTGGCTCAATGGGAGGCCTGGAGAGCGACACCATCGGGGGATTCAATTCCACCATCAGCGACCAAAAGAAGATTGAAGCGGAAACCCGTGTTACCACCATCCTGTTCGACAACTTCTTCGAGGTTTTGCATGACCGCATCAACCTTCAGGATATCGCGCCTCTGACCGCAGAGAATTACTTCGTGCGCGGCAGCACTGCGCTGTATGACGCTGTGGCGCTTGGCATCCGCAAGATCGCGAACGTCCAAAAACAAACTATAGCGGAAGGGCGGGCAGACAAGGTCATCATGGTAATAATCACTGACGGCTACGAGAACAGCTCACGCGAAACCAACGCCGCCATGCTGCACAAGATGATTGACGACTGCAAAAAAGACGGCTGGGAATTCCTCTTTCTGGGTGCAGATATCGACGCGCAAGCTGCTGCTGGAGCTATCGGTATTGACGGTAGCCGGACGTCGAATTATGTCAAAGACGCCCAGGGAGTGAAGGTGCAGTATGACTCGGTCAATCATGCGATCAGCGCGATGCGTTCCGGCGCTCCGCTGCCAGCGGATTGGAAGGATAAGCTCGATAAGGATAACAAACGCGCCAAATAGTGGGGGATATGAGGGGGTGAAGGGGATATTCTGGGGCGGTACGCCGCCCCAGAATATTTTATACATCTAAAAAAAACCGCCTATTCGGCGGTGGGGGTTGGGCTGGTTTTGGCAGGTTCTTTTGAAGTACCCTCGGTTTTAGTGCTTTCTGACGGCGATTTGGAGCCATTGCCGCCTTCCCCTTCAGCCTTGTGACTGTACTTCTGCCCGGAGGGTGAGCGATTGTCGGTGGCGTAGAAACCTTTGCCCTTAAAAACAATACCTACCGGCTGGTAGACTTTACGCAGCGCGACCGTATTGCAACTGGGGCAAACAGTGAGGGGGTCATCGGTGAAATGTTGGAATTGATCGAAATGATAGTCGCAATTCTCGCATTTATAACTGTAAACTGGCATTTTCTACTAACTTCTCCTGGTCAAGAGTCATTATAGTACCACATAATGACATGAAATTATTCTACTGCTTTTGCATTAGATTTCTGTTAGATGCGGTTTTTTTGAAAACAAAAGTGAATCAAACCGTTCCCAGACTTTGAAAGACCTGACACACAAAAAAACACCTTGGAGTCTTGCGATATAATCGAAATCTGTATGGCTGAAGATAACAAGAAGAACAAAAAACGTGCCAACGGCAAACGCCCGGTTTGGCTGATTATCCTTGGCATCCTGCTCATCGGGGTAGTGGTGCTGTTTGCGCTGTACCAGGTGCCCGCGATCCACGACCGCGCGTATTTTTACCTGACCACGCTGCGTTCGCGCGTTTACTACTTCTTCAGACCCCCTGCCAAGTCAACCTTCAATCCTTCTGAGAAATCCACCCCTGATGCCAGCGTTGCCGCCACGCTTACAGCGCTCATCCCCACCCCCACAGCTACTTACACCCTCGAACCAACTGCGGGCACATCCCCAGAGCCGACAGCCATAGCAACCCCAACACCAATCCCCACTCCAATCCCTGCTGCGGTACAGCTTGAGGGCGTGGTGCAGGAGTACCAGCGTTTGAACAGCTGTGGACCAACCAACCTGGCAATGAACTTGCGCTATTGGGGCTGGGTGGGCGAACAGATTGACATCGAGCGGGTGGTCAAACCCCGCCTTGAGGACCTTAACGTCACACCTCAGGAGATGCTCACCTACGTCCAGGAACACACCCAGCAGGACGCAGTCCTGCGCATGGCAGGTACAGTAGATTTGCTGAAACGCCTGGTTGCCGCCGGTTATCCCGTGCTGGTTGAGCGCGGTTACGTCAACCTCGACGAGGAATGGAAGGGCTGGATGGGGCACTACGGCGTTGTTGATGGATATGATGACGCAAAAAATGCCGTTCACATCCCCGATAGCGTCAATGGCAATATCTGGATTGACTATGACACCCTCCAGAAGTTTTGGGATGAGTTTTCGGGCACCTACCTGGTCATTTTCCCACCTGAGGAGCGTGAGACCGTGCTGGGATTGTTGGGTGAGCAAGCTGACCCTGAATACAACCTCGATTACACGCTCGAACTCTTTACGAAGCGATCTGAAAGCGCCGACCGTTCGGAGCAATACTTTGCTTATTACAGCTTGGGTGAATTGCTCGTCATGAAAAAAGACTATGTCAAGGCGGCTGAAGCTTTTGATAAGGCTTTCGAAGTTTACGATTGGCTGCCGGTGGACGACCGCCCATGGCGCATGCTTTGGTACCAGGTGGGTCCGTATGAAGCCTACTATTACACCGGCAATTACAAGTATGTTGTCAGCCTGACCTACAAAACCATCACCGACGCCAGCACGCCGGCTCTACCTGAAACATTTTTGTGGAGTGGTCGGGCAAACGTGGCTTTGGGCAACACTCAAACCGCAATTTTCGATTTCAAACGCGCCTTGCAATGGCATCCCGGTTGGCCGCCTGCTGTGGCTGAGCTTAAAGCTTTAGGGATCGAACCCTAACCCTGTAATTAAAACTAAAGAGACATCATGTCAGCAACTAAAAAACAACTCAAAAGAACTCTTGGAAAACGTTCACTTTGGCGCAATCCATGGCTATATCTCGCAATCCTGGCAGCAGCAGGTTTGCTCGGATTCGCCGCGACGCAAATCCCGGCGGTGAACATCCGCGTGCAAAATCTCTATTCAGATATATATTATCGGATTAATCCGCCGTCTGAAAACGTCTTTGTTCCATCCCAGCAAGGCACGCTCGACGCGAGTGTGCTGGCTTCGCTGACTGCCATGGCGCCCACTCAGACGCAAGTTCCTGAACAGACACCCACCCCTAAAGGCGATCCCGCCCAGTCAACCACCATTCCAGAGCCCACGTTTACTCCTATTCCCGTTCCGGCAGCATTCGAGCTCGATGGCATGGGGCTGGAATATCAGAGCATGAATAATTGCGGTCCCGCCAACCTCTCCATGAATCTTACCTATTGGGGCTGGCCGACCACCCAGGATGTTACCAAGGCGGGTCTCAGGACCCACAAAGATGACCGCAACGTAATGCTCAGCGAAATGCGTGATTTTGTAGTCGAGAAGACCAGCCTAAGCGCTCTTTTCCGCTTTGGTGGCTCGATTGACGTAATGAAAAGGTTGGTTTCTAACGGTTACCCAATCTTGCTGGAGCGTGGTCACACCGATCCTGATAATGGCTGGATGGGGCATTACAGTATTGTGACTGCCTATGATGATGCCCAACAGACTGTTCGCATTCCCGATACCCTCCTGGGAGTCATGAACCTCAGTTATGATGAATTGATGCTTGACTGGGCGCATTTTGATGGAATATACCTGGTTGTTTACCCACCTGAGCGTGAAGCTGAGGTGCTGGCACTGCTCGGACCGGACGCGGACCCTGCCACGAATTTGCAGAACACGCTCGACCAGGTCACCGCGCGGATCCAACAGGTGAGCGGGCGGGAATTGTTCTTTGCATGGTACTCCAGGGGTAGTCTCCTGGTTGAGATGAAGAACTATGTTGAAGCGGCACAGGCTTACGACCAGGCTTTTACCGTTTATAGACAGTTGCCCGCCGGGGAACGTCCCTGGCGCATCACTTGGTACCAGGTGGGAGCGTATCCGGCTTACTACTACACCGGACGTCCAGAGGATTGCCTGAGCCTCGCTCTTCAGACCCTCAGTAACAAAAGAAGTCCGGAACTGCCCGAATCCTGGTATTGGGCTGGGCGTGCCGCCGCCGCCAGGCAAATGACCGAAGATGCCATCTCATACTACCGCAAAGCGCTCGAGTATCACCCGGGATGGGCAAAACCCCTCGAAGGTTTGGTTGAGCTGGGTGTGCAGCCCTAAGCTAAAAAGCGGCATTTTTATTCGCTGTTATAATGCCAAACTGTTATGAGAAAAAACGCTAAACATACTTTTCGCCGGGGTCTTGCGCCACGCTCAATCTGGCACAAGCCCTGGTTTGTCCCAGTAATCATCGTGGTTGGGTTTTTATTGCTTGTGGGTCTTTATCAGGTTCCAGCCATTCACGACCGCGCCTACTTTTATCTTGCCAGCGCGCGAGCGAAGATCTATTACTTCTTTAGGCCACCAGCCGCGCAAGTTTTCGAACCCACACAGCATGGCACCCTCGATGCCGGTGTTTTTGCCACGCTGACAGCCATGGCGCCCACGGCTACGGCCACTTCTCAGCCCACATTCACACCAACCATCGAACCAACGACCGAGAACACCTCCACCCCCACCATAACCCCAACGGCAACCCTCACTCCCACTCCGCTGCCGCCTTTGCCCGCTTCGGCTATGATCGAAGGCATCGAACCGGAATACCAGGGCTTCAACAATTGCGGTCCAACCAACCTTGCGATGGCATTGCGCTTTTGGGGATGGAAAGGCACGCAGAAAACCACTGAAGAAGTGCTCAAGCCTTTTATCAAGGATCGCAACGTCATGCCTTATGAGATGCTGGGGTACGTGCAAGAACATACTGAGCTCAACGGCATTGTGCGTTACGGCGGAGACCTTGAATTGGTGAAACGCCTGGTTGCGTCCGGCTTCCCGGTGATCATTGAACGTGGATATATCGACCGCCGTGAGGGTTGGATGGGGCATTACGGGCTCATTGTCGGGTACGACGATAAACTCCAGGAAGTAACCATCCCTGATACCTACCTTGGCAAAATAAAGATGAGTTACGTTGACATCACCCGTTATTGGGAGCAGTTTGATCGCATCTACCTGGTGATCTTTCCCGACGAACGGCAGCAGGAAGTCTATGACATCCTGGGGGCCCAGATGGATGCGCAATACAATAAAGAATACACGCTCGATCTGATCAACAGCCAGCTTTATGAACGTGAGGGATTAGATCAGTTCTTCATCTGGTACAGCCGGGGCTCGATCTGCGTGGAGTTGAACGATTACCTGTGCGCCGGCGAGTCTTACGATGAGGCTTTCCGCATCAACAAGACTCTAAAAGAAGAAGAACGCCCATGGCGCATGCTCTGGTATCAGACCGGTCCCTATTATGCCTATTACTATTTGCAGTATTACCAGAACCTATACGACCTGACCATGGACACCCTCGATAAAACCCCTGAAGACGCCATTCCCGAGACCTGGGTCTGGAAAGGTCGGGCGGAGGTGAAGCTGGGGTTTAGGGATCAGGCAATTGATAGCTTCAAACAGGCGTTGTTCTGGCACCCGGACTGGTGGGTGGCGGTGGATGAGCTGACTGCTTTAGGTGAAAAAGTAGACTAAGTAATGGAGGACAGGGTAATGGAGAATTACGTTTCTTATAACTCCCGGGTGTGGGATTCTTGGAGTGAAGAAAATACCACCTGGACAATCCCCCTGACCCCCGAGCAATTTCAGCGGTCAAAGAGCGGTCCGATCGATTTCGTTCTGACTCCAACAAAAAATGTGCCCCTTAGCTGGTTTGAGGGAGTGGGTAAAGATGTGTTGGGTTTGGCGAGCGGTGGCGGACAGCAAGGTCCGGTAATGGCAGCGCATGGCTATCACGTGACCATTCTGGATAACTCCATGCGCCAGTTGAAAGCCGAAAGAATAGTTGCAGAGCGCGAGAACTACCCAGTATTGGCCCTTCAAGCAGATATGACCCTGCCCTTTCCGTTCAAAGACGAGAGTTTTGACATAATCATCCACCCGGTCTCCAATTGCTACATCGAGGAATTGCAACCGACATGGAATGAGTGCTACCGCGTGCTCAGGCACGGCGGGGTAATGATGGCGGGCTGGACTAACCCAGTGATGTATATGTTTGACGATGATGCGCTTGATAACCGGGATGTCCCCCTGCTTGTGCGCAACAAGCTGCCCTATAATGGCAGGTTGGAAGTGGAAAAAGGCGCAGAATTAAGGTTGGACACGGGCTATCAGTTCAGTCACACCTGGGAGGCACAAATTGGGGGACAGCTCAAGGCGGGCTTCCTGCTCAAGGATTTCTATGAGGACACCGACCCTGAGATTCACCTGGGGTCATACACCAACCTGTTTGCTGCAAGCCTGGCAGTGAAACTGTAAGAACAACCATGGTTTAAGTTCTCTCGCTAAGATCCTGGTGGATAGATATACCATTTTCATCTGTCATTGCGAACCTCTGTTGTGAAGCAATCTAAACTCTCAACAGGCAGGAACTAGTAGCAAATCACAAAGGTGCCAACCAATTTTGCCTTGTTCATGAGAACCTGAGCTTGTAATCAGCATTCTTTGATTATTAATAGTTTAGATTGCTTCGTCCATCGCAATGACAGATTAAAAAGAGCTTCATTGAAGCAATGATATTTTAGTGGATATTTCTTCAAAACGGAAGTTTAGGCTAGATAACTGCTGGACGTTGAGTGTCAACCTCTTACTCAAACATCTGCTTAAGAGGCGTCACAATATCACCAGGAGGTGTAAAACTTATCAGCCGGTTTGATGGTTCTTATCTCATCTTTTCAGGGTAATTCTTGAGCAATTCCTGCCCGGGCATCAGGATGGCTTTGGGCTCACAGACGCTCTTACAGAAACAGCATCCCACGATGCACAAGAACGGTTCCGCCACCCAAATTTTCCCATTCTCATCGCGCTCAAAAACCTCCCGCGCGCAAAGGTCCAGGCAAGCGCCACAATCATTGCATAAAGCGTCTGAAATAGTAGGAAACCAGGGGATCTGCTCACGCGGGTAGCCGCGCCAGGTGCCATAATCGCGCGCGACGATAGCCTTCCCGGTTCGCCGGCGTTGGTAGTATCGTTGATATTCCAATACAAGCGCGTTGGTGTAATCCTGCGCCGCTGGTTTGGGTACGAAGTTGTTCTGCTTTACTCCGCCTAACAATCGCTCTGCAATCTCGGGTTGGATTGGGGTAAACCCCTCATCGTATAAGGCTGAAAACAACTCTTCGAGTCCGAGCAAGCCTGCCGGCTGACCATCAATCTGCAGCATGCGGTAACTGAGTGCCATTTTTACTCAGCCTTCTTTAGCCAGGCAATCCACGGCTTCAGCTTTGAGGTGCGCCACCATCGCGGTCAGACCGTTGCTTCGCTGAGAGGAAATGTGGCGCCAGAGACCTAGTTCCTCGAATATGCTCAGGTCTGCTTCAAGCACGTCTTTGGCAGGCTGGTTATTAAAAAGCTTATTTAGCAGGGCCACCATGCCCTTCACCACCAGCGAATCGCTGTCAGCTTCGAAAACCATCAGCCCATCCTGGCAGTTTACGTCAAACCAGACGCTGGACTGGCAGCCTTTCACTAAGTTCTTTTCCACCTTGCTTTCAGGTTTCATCGCGGGCAAGTCCATGCCCATTTCGATCAGGTACTCGTATTTTTCTTCCCAGTTTGAGAGCAGGGCAAAATCGTCACTGAGGTCTTTTTGAATCTTCTGGATACCCGTCATGGCTACCTCTTAAGCATTTTGATGGCGCGTTTGATACCGTATGCCAGTTTATCGAGGTCTTCTCGGTCGTTATACAGCGCTAGCGAAGCCCGTACTGTGCCACTGATGTGCAGGGCGTCCATGATTGGCTGGGTGCAGTGCTGACCAGTACGCACGGCGATGCCCATCGTGTCGAGCAGTACACCCATATCGTAGTGTTGGATGCCCTTTACGTTGAACGGCAGAATGCTTGAACGATGCTTAGGCGCGCCGTAAATCACCAGGTCAGGGATGTCTGCCAGGAGGCCCAAGCCGTAATTCAGCAGATCTTCTTCATACTTCTGCAATTCGAGCTGATCGAATTGTTGCAGGTAATCAATTGCGACGCCTAACCCGATTGCCTCTGCCACGCTGGGTGTGCCGGCTTCAAATTTGAAAGGCAAAACGTTAAACGTAACCTTTTCGGGGGTCACAGTCTCGATCATCTCTCCGCCGCTCAGGAAGGGCGGCAAGGCTTCCAGCCATTTTTCCTTGCCATAGAACACGCCGATACCCATTGGTCCGTACATTTTGTGACCGGAAAAGACGTAGAAATCCGCATCCAGTGCCTGGACATCGTGCTCAAGGTGCTGTACCGATTGGGCGGCATCCACCAAGACGGGGACATCATGGGCGTGGGCAAGCCGGATGATCTCTTTAACCGGGTTGACTGTCCCCAGCGAATTGGAGACCTGGTTGACTGCCACCAGGCGCGTCTTCTCGTTGAGCATACGCTCAAACAGAGCTAAGTCGAGCTCACCGTGTTCGTCGAAAGGCAGCACCCTAAAGGTTGCGCCACGCTTCATGCACATTTGTTGCCAGGGGACGAAATTGCTGTGGTGCTCAAGTTGCGAAACGATGATCTCATCACCAGGCTTCACAAACTGCTCGCCGAAGGTGTAAGCGAGGAGATTGACCGACTCGGTTGTGCCGCGCGTGAAGATCACCTCGTGGTTGTGTTCCGCGTTGATGTAGCGTGCCACTTTTCGCCTGGCGCCTTCGTGAGCTTCGGTAGCCTGTACCGCCAGGGAGTGGTTGCCGCGATGGATGTTGGCATTGAAGCGCGTGTAATAATCAACCAGTGAGTCGATGACGACCTGTGGCTTCTGCGTGGTGGCAGCATTATCAAGGTAGACCAGCGGGTGGTCGTTGACAGTCTGTTTCAAAATAGGAAAATCAGATTTTGCGCTGAGAATATCTTTACTCATAATTGTTCCTTAACGTGGTTTGATTTTACCATTGCCGCTGTGTGAGGTGGCAGCGTGTAACACTCGGTCGATACAAAGGGAATGATTCGTGTTAAACAATGATCATTAAAAGCAGGTAAAGATTGGGTTATCACTTTGCCAGTGGTGTAATTGCCTTCAGCTTTGGGATACAATTGTTAACAAGTTGGACATTGTTTCTTTTTGTTTGACGTGGTGGAGGGAATGTGGCTGAGAAAATACTGGTTGTGGACGATGAAATTTCCTTACAGGAAACCTTAACTTACAATCTTAAAAAAGAAGGTTACCTGGTTGAGGTCGTAGGAGATGGGATAAAAGCCCTCGAACTTTTCAGGTCGTCCAAACCCGACCTGGTTATCCTGGATGTCATGCTGCCCGGGATGGATGGTTTTGAAATCTGCCGGACATTGCGCCAGGAATCCAACACTCCCGTGCTGATGCTGACAGCCCGCGACGACGAAATTGATCGGGTGGTCGGGTTGGAAGTTGGTGCCGACGATTACCTGCCCAAGCCCTTCAGTATGCGCGAGCTGATCGCGCGCGTCAAGGCGCTGCTTCGCCGTGTTCGTTTGATCCGCGAGGAAGTCGGTACCGCGGCACAGGAAGCCAATCAACCCAAAACCCTTGTTTTCGGAAACTTGGAGATTGATACTAACCGACGCGAAGTTCGCCTGGATGGAAAAGTGCTGCCTTTTAAGCCCAAGGAGTTTGAATTGTTGACTTTTATGGGTCAGCATAAAGGGCGTGTGCTCACCCGTGAGTTTATCCTGGAGCGGGTATGGGGCTGGGGATACGTGGGTGACTCACGTACAGTGGATGTGCATATCCGCTGGTTGCGAGAAAAGATTGAATCCGTCCCGGAGACTCCGCAGAGAATTATTACGGTGCGTGGGGCTGGTTACCGCTTCGAAGGGTGAAACCGTTTATGAAGATGCGCATCCACTCGCGCATTGCCTGGCCTTTCATTCTGACGTTGGCTCTAACATTGGCGGCGCTGCTGGTGGCTTTACCATTGCTTGAACAAAGCGCTGCTCAGAAGGCACTTGCCAATGGTGAGCCAGTTGATCTTTCAACTGTTCAAAATACGGCCTTAATCATCTTGATGGCCGGTTTGATTGTGGGATTGAGCATCAGTCTGTTTTATACAAATCGTTACGTCGATGACTTGAAAAGTCTCACAGAAGCAGCCAAAGAGCTTGGGGAGGGTAAATACAAGGAAGATGATCTTCCTCCTATGCAGAATTCTCTGCGAGAGATGCTCGAACTTCGGGAGGCTTTGCAAAAAACAGCCCACCAGATTGAGGATCAATTTTCGGCTCTGTCCAAGGAGCGCGCGATGCTCTCAGCGGTGCTGGGGCAAATGACCGACGGAGTCATGATTGCCGACAACATTGGCAGGGTGGAGTTGCTCAACAATGCCGCCGAAAAACTCTTTATGATCAAAGAAAATGACGCTTTGAATCGCTCGGTAGTGGAAGTAATCCGCCATCATCGCCTGGTGGAGCTTTGGGAAGAGACGCGCAATGGTCCAGCAAAGACCATCACCATGGAGCTTGGCGCGATGCATAGATATCTGCAAGTGGTTGGCATTCCGCTCGGGGAGGAATTGCCTGGGCGTTCCATGCTGCTTTTCCAGGATCTGACCCAAACTCACCGCCTAGAAACCATCCGGCGGGACTTCGTCTCGAATATTTCGCATGAACTCCGAACCCCGATGGCTGGTCTGAAGGCTATCAGCGAAACTTTGTTGGATGGCGCTCTTGAGGACCCCACCGTTGCCAGAAACTTTGTGGTGAGGATGGACAGTGAGGTGGACAACCTGACCCAGATGGTGAACGAACTGCTTGAACTTTCCCGGATTGAATCGGGGCGTTCCAATTTTGATTTTCAGCACATCGAGCCTTGTCGGTTAATTCAGAAGCCCGTTGATCGCATGACTTTACAGGCAGAACGGGTCGGTCTCACGCTTAGCCACGATTGCCCGGCTGATCTACCGCAAGTATTTGCGGACCCGGAGCGGATTTCGCAAGTGTTCATCAACCTGATCCATAATGCCATCAAATTTACCCCTAATGGCGGAAGAATTCATGTAAGTGCTTATCAGGAAGGGCAAATGGTGGTCTTCAGGGTCAGCGACAACGGCGTTGGTATCGCTCAAAAAGATATCACCCGCATCTTTGAGCGGTTTTATAAAGCGGACCGGGCAAGATCCGGTGGCGGCACAGGGTTGGGGCTCTCGATTTGCAGGCACATTGTTGATGCCCACGGCGGGAAAATTTGGGCTGAGAGCGTCGAAAATTCTGGCGCTGAGTTTTACTTTTCTATTCCGGTGGTGTTTTCTGAAAAGCAGAATTAACAGTTCTTTTACAGCTTGCCAAAGAGACCTTAACCGACTTTTTGAAGGAAAAGTAATCGCTCATGTTATAGTAAATCAAGTTGAAAACCCGCTGTATGGCTGGTGCAAGAGTCAAGTTGTCTTATAATCTTAATGTAACTCAAATCACTCTGGAGGCGTTATGTCTCGTTTTACCTTAGACCAGGAAATAAAACTTGTTCAGGACGAAATGCTCCTGCTCGGCAGCCTGGCTGAACAGGCTATCCTCAACTCAGTAGACGCCTTGCGCCGCAGGGATGTTGCCGCGGCAAAAACCATCAACGCTGAGGATAAGAAAATCAATGACAAGCACTTTGCGATTGAAAACCACATCCTGATCATTTTTGCCACGCAATCCCCACTGGCGCGCGATCTGCGCACACTAGCTGCAATGCTTGAGATTATTACTGAACTTGAACGCATCGGCGATTATGCCAAGGGTATTGCCAAGGTTGCAATTCACCTGGCGGACGATGAAACGCCCATCCCGATTCGCGAAATATCGACCATGGCAGATAAAGCCACATCCATGCTCCATCGCGCCTTGGGCGCCTTTGTTTCCGAGGACCTGGCAGCTGCTTATGCCATCCCCAAAGAAGATGAGCAAGTCGATGAACTTTATCTCACGGTCTACCGCAAAATTGTCCAGAACATGATCAAGAATCCCGAGACAATCGACCACACCAACCAAATCCTCTGGGTCATTCACAACCTTGAGCGTACGGCTGACCGCGTGACGAACATCTGCGAACGTATCGTTTTTATCGTATCTGGAGAATTGCTCGAGTTGGATACTTCGGACGATGAAGACAGGGACGACTAACCGCCCATTCTCGAAGATCAAAACGCGTCAACCGGCGCGTTTTACCTCCATAAACCTTTTGAAAATTGGACATAAGCATGTTACGGCATGGATAATTAACTTTACTTTGGATATCAACAATTCCAGACCGGGGTTGTTTCAGACAGCCGGATAAACAGTTTTCTATTATGGGGAGCAGATATGAAGTATTACCGGGGAGCGCCGTAAGATGAGAAAGACTACTTATGTCCTAATAATCGGCATTATGTTGACCTTAATGATAGGTTTGGTGAGCTTGGTTAATTCTGTTCGGAATCAACCTGCAAATAATGTTGATCTGTTTCAAAACGCGATTCCTGGAGAATGGGACGCGATTATTACACAAATCACGGATCCGGCACAGAAGGCAACTGAAATCATGCGGCTGGAGCAATTTAGGCAGGCCGCAACGCGAGATGCCGCCCAGGCACTCGCAGAATCTAACTTTACGGGAACGGGGAGTATCTCAACAATACCGACACCCGCCGAAGTTGGCTCGCCATTACGAGGTGTGATTGAAGACCTCGGTTTCGATGATCTTCGTAGGGAGCTGAAATCCACTAATGGTTGGGTTGGAGAAATAGATGGATTGGTTTACTCATTCTCCGCTGGGCATTACCGGGCCGATGAAAGCCTTGGCTTGGTCCAATTAAGAATTATCACGATGGAGGAGTACAGTCGGACAACAGTGAATGTCGATTGCCCACGGAAGAGCGGTGCTCTCCGCGTTGAAGATGTGAAAGGTTCGCGGGTGATTTTACGGGCAACCAATGGAGAGTTGTTTTACTTTGATTTACTTGCGAGGCAATTTGTGGAGAGTATGGACATTGTCGTCCCCACAGCCACGCCTTTAACACCACCACGAACTGAAGATCCCAACCCCACCCCCACTTGGAATCCATAACCTTGAGCGCACAGCTGACCGGGTGACAAATATCTGCGAACGTATCGTTTTTATCGTATCCGGAGAATTGCTCGAACTGGATTCCTCGGATGATGAAGATCGGGATGTATAAATAACCTTTAAATAAGTCAAAACGCGCCAACTGGCGCGTTTTTTATATACGCAACATCCCAAAAATCCGTGGAGTAAACTATAATCGTATTGTTTTAAACTTGAGGTAATTTTCTATCAGTGCCAGACTTCAGCACAGAGGAGGCATAACACGTGTTAAGAAAGAACGATACCAAGGGAAAGTTGATTGTGGTGGAGGGCATTGACGGCTCTGGTAAGTCCACACAAATCGACCTGCTTTACAAGTGGCTTTTAAGTGCTGGCTACTCAGCCTACTTCAGCGAGTGGAACAGCTCTGCTCTGGTCAAGAGCACCACTCGTGCTGCCAAGAAGGCGCAATCCTTCACCCCGACAACCTTCAGCATTTTGCACTGCACCGATTTTGCGGATCGTTGGGAGAACAGCATCTATCCCCTGCTTAAAGCTGGCGTCATTGTGTTGGCTGATCGCTATGCTTTTACGGCTTTTGCCCGGGATGTTGCCCGTGGGGTTGACCCCGATTGGGTACGCAATATGTACTCTTTCGCCATCCAACCCGACGCGGCGCTTTACTTCCGCGTGCCGCTGGATGTTGCCGTGGGGCGCATTACCGGTACAAGAGCAAGCCTTAAGTACTACGAAGCGGGTATGGACCTGGGGCTTTCTGAGAATATTAATGAAAGTTTTCAACTCTTCCAGGGCAGGATTCTGAATGAATACGACAAAATGGTGGATGAATTCGGTCTTACCATGATCGACGGCACCAAGCCCATCAAGGACCAGCAGAAAAAAGTCAGGGGCATCATTAAGAAGATCCTGGTCGGTTTTGAGGGGTTGCCAAACCCCAACAAGTCGCCTATCTCTGTGACGAACATCCAGGCGGACAAGTCCAAAAAAGGAGGCTCAAAATGAACAAAGGAACCTTCTATGGAGCCGGTTTTCCCTATCGCGATTTTGGAAAACTCCCAGGCAAATTGATCGTCCTGGAGGGAACCGATGGCGTTGGACGCTCTACCCAAATCAAAAAGCTGCGTAATTGGCTCGAAGAAGAAGGCTATGCTGTCTCGGATACCGGGCTTACGCGTTCTGAACTGACCGCTTCGGGACTCGAAGCTGCCAAGAGCGGGCATACACTTGGTCCGATCACGATGAGCCTTTTCTACGCCGCGGACTTTGCAGACCGCCTTGAAAACCAGATCATTCCTGCCTTGCAAGCGGGTTTTGTGGTGCTTTCAGACCGCTATTTTTACTCTGTGATTGCCCGCGACAGCATCCGCGGCATCAACCGATCCTGGGCGAAGCAGTTGTATGGCATCGCGATCAAACCGGATCTGATCCTCTATATGAAAGCAAGCATCCCTTCATTGGTGACGCGCCTGATTCATGGACGTGGCTTGAATTATTGGGAGTCAGGGATGGATCTGCACATTGCTGACAACTTCTATGACAGTTTCGTGCAGTACCAGAGTATGATCCTGGAACAGTTCGACGTCATGTCGGAGGAATACAACTTCGTGACGATTGATGCGGACCAAAATCCAGGTGAAATCTTTGAGGATCTAAAGAAGCCTATTCTTGAGCTGCTGCACAACCGGTTGACCAAAGGTCACAAACCAAAGTAGAGCAAGTTACTTACCCCAGCACGCCCGGGGTAAGTTTTTTAAGGAGAAACGATGAACAAAATTCGGTCTGAAGCTGTCTGCGTCTACGGGTCAAAGATCATCAACACGCATGTCCTGGCAATGTATGCCGAGATCGAAGGCGTGCTGGAAGCAAAAGACATCGAATACATTCATCGTATGCGTGTTGCTTCAAGGCGGCTTCGCAGCGCGTTGGCAATCTTCGAAGATTGTTTCTCACGGAAGGAATTTAAGCGCTACGCCCGCGATGTGCGGGATGTGACTCGTTCCCTTGGGGCTGCGCGAGATTTGGATGTGCAACTGGCAGTGCTTGACAATGTCTTACCTCGATTTGCTGACCCAAAACTGGCTCCAGGTCTGCGCAGGCTGCAGCTACGCATGAAACAACATCGGGCTGACGCCCAAAAGGACGTGATAACAGCCATAAAGACACTTCAGGCGGATGACACTCTTGTAAACCTTGCAAAATGGGCTGCGACTTTTAGGGAAGTCTCGGACGGTGTTTACCTGTTCTCTCCTGCTTTGTATGAGCTCGCGTTTAGCGGCATCAATGCACGCTTAAAAGAATTTCTCGACCATGCCGCTTACATCCAGGACGAGCGAAACGTTGCTGAACTGCACAACATGCGCATTAGCGCCAAACGCCTGCGTTACACGATGGAGGCTTTTGCTGACTTATACGGTGTGAATTTGAAGCCTTACATCAATCAAACGCGGAAATTCCAGGATGTCCTGGGAGAAATTCATGACGCGGATGTATGGGGCGAAATGATTCCTCGTTTTATCCAGGAGGAAGCGGAAAGGATATCCATCTACTTTGGGAACAACCGCCCTCTCAAACGGCTTTTGCCGGGTTTGGAGGCTTTTCGAGCAGATCGCGATTTAAAACGAAAAGCGGATTACCAAAAATTCCTTGGGATGTGGCAAAAAGCAGATGAAGAGCATCTTTGGGATGAACTCCTCAAGCTGATCAACGCGCCGCTTGATCTCGAAGTTGCGTTGCGCGCGTTGCAGCAACTTGAGACTCCCCAGATATCACAGGATGAGCCTTCTGAGGAACTCTCCTCGGAGGATTAACCCTATCCGCTGGTCTACTCTTCTTTAGGCAAATTGTGTTCCATACGCCGCAAGAGCAGCAAGTTAACCGTCGCTACGATAACCATCAGAACCATTAATAACAGGTAACCGATCTTCCAGTTTTCCTGCCCGATCATCATGGTGTATTCCGACATTCCCCCAATACCCGAGATGAGTGTGAGCGGCATGAAAATGCTGCTGATCAGTGTCAGGCGGCGCATAATGGCATTTGTGCGGTTGGAGGTGGCAGCCATGCGATTGCTGATCAGCGAAAGATGAATTTCCATCAAACTCGTCACCTGGTCGCGTGCTGTTTCTGAGATTTCATAGTAACGGGAGAGGTGGTCGTACACGTCCCGGAAGAAAACCAGGGATTTTTCTGCCACGAAGGGGCTATCCTGCCGGATCAGTTTGCTGAGCACTTCGCGTTCATAGAAAACAGATTTGCGGATGGTCATCAAATCGCGCCGTGAGTCCATTAGCCGCGAAAGGTCATAATCTGGCAAGCCTTTCAGAATATCGTCCTCGTCCTTATCCAGCTTGGTCTCAATCCGGTCGATCGCCAGGAATTTTCGGTCTACCACAGTGTCAATCAGCAGGTGAAGCAAAAAGGATGGGCCGTTTTTGACTTTCTGGCTCTCCCGCTCAACAAGCCTTTCCATGCCTTGCATAAACGGGCGGTTTTGACTGTCGCGGTGGGTGATGCTGATAATGAAATTCTTGCCAACCGCCAGATCAAGTTCGTGTGCCAGTACTTCTTCCGTAGAGATTTCGAAGACATTAAAGATCATGAATGAATAATTTGGGAACAAGTCAAGCTTGGGCAGTTGTTCTTCATTCAGGCTATCCTCAATGCTCAGAGGATGGATGTTCAGAAGGCTGATTAAGGGCTCAAGATCCTCTTTTTTTGGATCACAAAAGTCAAGCCACAAATACCCCCCATCGTGCACAGCATTGATCCCATCATGAATGGAAGAGACAAGCGACATCTCTCCAACGGAGTTGATAAAGAAGAAACGCGAATAAGGAGATTTTGTAGCAAGGGGCAGTTGGATGATTTCAGTCATAATGATCCTTTGTTGAAGGGTTACGGGGGAGAATCTTGGTTAGAGGTGAGAACAGATTCCAATCCAACAATCTGGCGAACTGGAGTGGTGAGATTTTTCGCGTAGACTGGATGGTTTGGCGTTTTTTGAGGATGGCAGGAAGCTCACGGAGAGCGTCTCGCTTACCCCTGAAGAGGGCTTTCCCGGAGGGCATAAAAAGTCCCGCGAACAAATAGAGCAGGTTAAAGAAAACGTGGGCGGGCAACAACAGATAGAAGAGGAACCCCGGCATGTTTTTCATGAATGCCCAGATCAGGTTGCGATGCCCATAATAGGTAGCGAAATCACTTCGATAGCCTGTGCTGCCAGAGCCGACGTGATGGACTACAGCCTGGGGCAAATAGAGAAAAGGATATCCGGCAAGCTGTAGGCGCATATCGAGGTCAAGGTCTTCCATGTAGGCAAAGAAATCTTCGTCAAAGCCACCTACCTGCTCGAAAGCGCTCTGAGGATATCCTGAGGCTGCTGCGCAGGCGCTCATCACGAGGCGTGGGCTGGTTGCGCTCTTGGTGGCAGGTTGGTTGTGGTTTTTGCGCCATGCCAGCCCGCTGGCATGGTAAACATTCCACTCACCATCCAGGATTTCGGGGTTCTCTGCCTTCACGAGGCGGGAAGCAAAACAGTGCCCGGGATGGGTTAAAGCTGCCTGGTGGAGAGTTGTGAGCCAATCTGGCTCGGGGAAAGCGTCACCGTTCAACATCACCAGGTACTCACCCGTTGCGGATTTGGCAGCCAGGTTATTACCGCCGGCAAAGCCGAGATTGGTTTCAGAATGGACTTGCTTTAGTCTTATGTTCTGGAAATCTGCTATTACTAAGGGATCAGGCGGTTGGCTGGCACCATTATTAAGCAGGATCACCTCAAAATCCTGAAACGTTTGCGTTCCAAGGGATTGCATGCAGCGCTGCAGGTATTGCTCACTCTGCCAGAACAGGATCAGGATCGAGAAGAAGGGTTCATTCATTTGGTTTCCAGGTTAGGATTATTATAGTTTAGGAAGGCGATATGCACGCGTTTGAAACCAACCCTAAAGGTCCTGTATAATAAAGATTAGAAAACCGACAGGATATGCGAAAATGGCAAGAACAAGTGATTCCAAGCAGAAAAAGGCTCAACGGGTAGCAAATAAGTCAAAGCCCTCTATGCCCGTGTGGGCTTTGGCGGTAATTGTGATAGCTGTTTTTGTGGGAAGTTATGTAATAATCAAGAATATGAATCGTCAGGAACCAACCGCTAGTAGTGTGCCATTGGAAGTCAGCGTTGACGAGGCGGCAAAACTTGAACAAAAGGATTGGTTCTTTCTGGATGTGCGCGAGCCCGCCGAATGGGAAGAGGCGCATATTCCCTATGCCACGCTTATTCCACTTGGGAGAGCTGACAGCCCGGTTGTCTGAGATTCCAAAAGACAGAAACATTGTTGTTGTCTGTCGCTCCGGCAACCGTAGTGCAGTGGGGCGCGACTTATTGCTGAATTCTGGTTTTGCCAATGTGACCAGCATGGCTGCCGGGATGAACTCATGGCAGGCCAGGGGCTACCCTGTGGTCACCGGACCATAAACGCACACTGATCTGACGTCCTATCATTCTTAGCAGCCATGCTGCCATGGTGAGTCTTGTGATCGGCTTGCCCAATCCTTTCGTATGGTAAAATTTACCTCTGTCTGACGTACGAAAAGGTGAAACAATTGGCAAGTACTTCTAAACCTGTTTATGATTCTGCCAGCTACCGGGTTTCCGCGATATCTGAATTGAAAGAATTGGGGAAATACCGCTATCTGCTTGGGCAATTAATCCGAAGGGATATCCTGACACGTTACAAACGCTCGGTTTTAGGCGTGGCGTGGACGATGCTGAACCCTCTCGGCACGATGTTGATTCTGACTTTTGTGTTCTCAAATTTTTTCAAATCAGCCGTACCGCACTACCCCGTTTATATTCTGAGTGGTCTACTGGTATGGAATTTCTTCTCCCAGGGTACAAACGCCGCTATTAGCGGGTTGGTTTGGGGCGGCAGCCTGCTCAAACGCATCTACATTCCCAGCACAGTCTTTGGTGTTTCAGCGATTGGAACCGCCCTTGTCAACCTGGTTATCTCGCTTGTGCCGCTTGTGACGGTGATGTTGATCGATGGAGCACGGTTTTATTTGTCCATGTTTTTCTTACCCGTCTCGATACTGCTGGTGACAGCTTTTACGCTCGGGTTCGGCTTGTTCCTCTCATCATTGGCAGTCTTTTTTCCAGATGTGGCCGAAATGTACCAAGTCTTGCTAACTGCCTGGATGTACCTGACCCCTATCATCTACCCTGAAAGCTTAATTTCAGCTGCGTGGATGCCCATTTATAAGATCAACCCCATGTATTGGATGGTCAAGATGTTCCGCCTGCCCATCTTTGAAGGGCGGCTGCCCAATTTGCAAGAATTCTTACCCGCCCTTGCCTGGTCTGTTGGCATGTTAGTGGTCGGTTGGATCTATTTCACTTCAAAGACGGAGGAATATGCTTACCGTGTCTGATGTGAAAACAGAAAACACCCTGGATTCCACGCCCCAGCCGATCATTCAACTTGAGAATGTCTCGGTCAGTTATCGCCTGCCATCTGAAAGAATTGGCACCTTCAAAGAATATGCCATTCGCAAATTGCAGCGAAAAATCAGGATTGATAAATTCTGGGCATTGACCGATATCAGCCTACAGGTGAACAAAGGTGAGGTTTTTGGGTTGATTGGCAACAACGGTGCTGGAAAAAGCACCATGTTGAAAGTGATTTCCAAGGTGCTGAAGCCAACCAAAGGCAGGGTGGTGGTTTTCGGCAGGATAGCCCCACTCCTCGAGCTTGGCGCGGGCTTTCACCCTGAGCTTTCGGGGCGGGAGAACATTTTCCTGAACGGAGCATTGCTTGGGTACAGCCGGTCTGAGATGGAATCGGTTTTTGATGAAATTGTCGAATTTTCCGAGTTGGAACAATTTATCAATTCCCCCGTTCGCACCTACTCCTCAGGCATGTTCGCAAGGCTTGGTTTTGCAGTTGCCACTGCACACATGCCAGAAATTCTCATTTTGGACGAAATCTTGAGCGTAGGGGATGAAGCCTTCCAACGGAAGTGTAATCTTCGCATGAAAAGTTTCCAACAGTCTGGCACAACGGTGTTGATGGTCTCGCATGCCTTGGGCATGCTGGAAGGGATGTGTAATCGCATCGCCTGGATCGACCACGGCAAGATGAAACTTATTGGTGAACCAGAGGAAGTAATCACAGCCTACCGGGGAGAGAATCTGTAATGGAATATATTCGCACTGCCATCCCGGAAGTTGTCTTGATCAAACCCAGGGTGTTTGGGGATCATCGGGGGTTTTTTCTGGAGACCTTCCGACAATCTGAATTTGATGCCTTTATTAGGCATCAGGACTTCGTGCAAGACAACCACTCCGGTTCCAAGCAGGGCATTCTGCGAGGGCTGCACTATCAACTCCACCAAACTCAGGGTAAGTTGGTCCGGACAGCGGTGGGTGAAGTCTTCGATGTCGCGGTCGACATCCGCCAGGGCTCTCCAACCTTCGGGCAATGGGTTGGAGAAGTACTCAGCGCTGAAAATCGCCACCAGTTGTGGGTTCCCCCTGGCTTTGCGCATGGATATTACGTCATAAGTGAGTGGGCTGAGTTCTTATATAAAGCCACCGATTACTATGCCCCTGAGTGGGAACGCAGTGTGCTTTGGAACGACCCCTCAATCAGGATTAATTGGCCGTTAGTGGATGGCGTTCTGCCTACCCTTTCAAACAAAGATGCTAGCGCGTCAATATTGTCTGAGGCGGAGGTTTTTCCTGCTGGCTGGTCTGTAGAAAATATTACTAGGGAGTGATAATGGAAAATTTGCTTGTTACCGGAGGGGCGGGCTTCATTGGCTCTAACTTCATTCACTACTTGCTACAACAGGACCTGGACATCAAAATCATTAACCTGGATGCTCTGACTTATGCCGGTAGCCTTGAGAACCTCAAAGATCTCCCTCATCCCGAGCGCCACCAGTTTGTGCATGGAAATATCACCGACCGTGCCCTGCTTGACCACATTTTCAGCGAGCACAAAATTGATACCGTCATCAACTTTGCGGCTGAATCGCACGTGGACCGCTCCATCCTTAACCCGGGCGTCTTCGTAGATACCAACGTTGTTGGCACCTACACCCTGCTTGAAGCCGCGTGTCGTGCCTGGATCGTCGACAAGCTCGTTCCAGTTGAAGAAACACGTTTCCACCACGTTTCTACTGATGAAGTTTTCGGGACACTCACACGGGAGGAGCCGCCATTTGAGGAGAATACTCCCTACGCACCACGTTCTCCTTATGCTGCCGCAAAAGCCTCAAGCGACCACTTTGTGCGTGCTTATCACACGACTTTTGGCGTGCCCATCAGCATTAGTAACTGCTCCAACAATTATGGTCCCCGCCAATTTCCTGAGAAGCTCATCCCGTTGATGATTCTGAACGCGCTCAATGGCAGACCCCTGCCGGTTTATGGCGACGGCATGCAGATTCGCGACTGGCTCTATGTGGACGACCACTGCGAGGCGATCCTGCGAATCGTCAGGAATGGGCGTGTTGGCGAAACCTACTGCGTGGGCGGCGATAACCAGCCCCCCAACATTGAAATAGTGAAGACCATCTGCGACATCCTTGATGAGTTACAGCCAGATTCCGCCTTTGCCCCCCATGAACAATTGATCGCCTACGTGGCTGATAGACCGGGGCACGACCGCAGGTATGATATCAATATTGCCAAGATTGAGCATGAACTCGGATGGAAACCCAGCCACGATTTGCGCCAGGGCTTGGTGGACACGGTAAAATGGTATCTTGATAACCCCGCGTGGGTTGAGGCGATCACGAAACAGTCAGATTACGATAGTTGGCTGCACAAAAACTATTCAGCTAGAAAGGCGTAGACATGAAAGGTATCATCCTCGCAGGCGGTAAAGGCACCCGGCTCTACCCTTTAACCTTGGCAATCAGTAAGCAATTGCTGCCGGTTTATGACAAACCCATGATCTATTACCCCCTCTCTATGCTGATGCTGGCGGGAATTCGCGATGTTTTGATCATCACGACCCCCGAAGACAGCGAACAGTATCAGCGTTTGTTGGGTGATGGGAGTAGACTCGGGATGAACTTCCAGTATGCCACTCAGGCAGTGCCCCGAGGCTTGGCGGACGCCTTCATCGTTGGCAAAGAGTTTATCGGAGACGATAAAGTTTGCCTGATCCTGGGCGATAACATTTTCTTTGGGCATGGGCTGCCGCAGGTTCTGCGCAGTGCCGCCGAACAGGAAACAGGCGCGGTCGTATTTGCCTACCCAGTAAGGGATCCTGAGCGTTACGGTGTGGTGGAGTTTGATGAGAGTGGCAAGGCAATCAGCCTGGAAGAAAAACCACTCAAACCGCGTTCAAATTTCGCCGTACCTGGAATTTACTTCTACGATAACCGTGTCGTCCGCTACGCTGAAGAGCTCGAACCTTCCCCCAGGGGAGAGATAGAAATCACGGACATCAACAAAAGGTACCTGGGTGATGGTGAGCTCTCTGTAAAGGTTTTGGGGCGGGGCGTTGCCTGGCTGGATGCCGGCACGCATGAAAGCCTGCTACAAGCTTCGATGTTTGTGCAGGCGGTTGAAGACCGGCAGGGCATGATGATCTCCTGCGTGGAAGAGATCGCTTTCCGCATGGGACACATCGACGAAGACGGGCTGCGAAAATGCGCCGAGCCTTTAGCCAGTAATGAGTACGGTCAGTACCTGTTGCGTTTTTTGGACGGCTTGCACAAATGATGAAGATTCTGCAAATCGGAACCAATGGTCAGGTGGGGTGGGAATTGTTGCGCACCTGCGCGCCGCTTGGCGATGTGGTTGCCCTGGACTATCCTGATGTTGACCTTTCCGACTTTGATGGTTTGAGGGAACTTGTTAGAACTGTTAAACCCGACATAATCCTCAATGCGGCTGCATACACCAACGTGGATAAAGCTGAGAGCGAACCTGAGCTGGCAAGGGCAATCAATGCAATCGGTCCGGGTGTTTTAGCAGAAGAAGCAAAAAAGATTGATGCGGTTCTGGTGCACTACTCGACCGATTACGTGTTTGATGGAACAAAGGGCAGCCCATATGTCGAGACCGATCAACCCAACCCGCTGAACATGTACGGTCAGACCAAGCTCGAAGGAGAGCAGGCAATTGCGGCTTCTGGATGCCTTAACCTGGTGCTACGCTCGAGCTGGATTTACTCCAGGAGCAGTGGCTTCGTCGCGAAGGTAATGGAATGGGCGCGCACACAAGAAATTATTCGGATTGTGGATGACCAAATCAGCAGCCCAACCCCTGCGAAATTGATGGCCGAAATTACAGCCAATCTGATCTCAATGGGTGAGGCGAATGCCGAGAGTTGGGTCCAAGAACGTGGTGGGTTATATCACTGCGCCTGTGGCGGTTGTTGCAGTCGTTATGAGTGGGCGAAGGAAGTGTTGGAGATAAGTTCATATTCACACCAAATAAGGGTTCCCCAACTCTTGCCAGCGTATACCGCTGAGTTTCCTACCCCAGCCGAGAGACCACTTCGATCGTGCCTGGATATTAACAAATTTGAAGCAACGTTTGGTATGAAGATCCCACATTGGCGCAAAGCGCTGGAACTTGCCATGGAAGAGTAACAAAGGGAATTACAATTGATAATATTGAGATATGCAAATTGCACGCCGTTCATCACTATAAATAGTTTTAGTTTTGTGAGTTGTCGATGAAGATACAATCTGCCGCAGTTTATTCCTACGAAAGAATCGTTGCCAGCCTTGAACACTACAGACTGTTCAACCCGATGACGCGCGCAAATTTGCAGATCAACAGAGGGGTTGTCGATGGGGAATTCTCAACATCCGCGATCAATGAGTCGGATATTGTTGTGTTTCAAAGGGAGTTTCCTGCGAATCTATCGAATTACTTAGCTTTGAGGTCTCAGGCTGCAATTCAGGGCAAAGCGATCGTGATGGATATGGATGATGACCTGTTGGCGTTACCTATTCACCATCCCGACCGGGTAAAGCTAAATTATGCCAAAGCGCAAATTCCAATCCTGACAGGAATGGTTCAAGCAACCGCCCTCACAGTCACCACACCTTACCTGGCTGACCAGCTCAGAAAATACAACACCAATATCTTTATCCTGCCCAATTTCCTTGACGACTCCCTTTGGGAATTCAATGCGCCCCAGGTGGAACCCATTGGCGATAAGATTCGAATTTTTTTCATAGGCACAGTAACACATGTTCCGGATCTTGAGATGCTCAAGCCAGCCTTACGGGCTTTGGCGATGAAATATCCAGGGCTCCTGGAGTTTATGTTCTATGGGGCTAACCTGGCGTTTGAGGAAAATATTCCAGCTACTGTTACCAACCACCAGAGTGAGACCTTTGTCTTTGAGGATTATGTCAAAATTGCGCTTGCACAAAAAGCAAACATCGCGATTGCACCATTGGAAGATATCCCCTACAACCATTGCAAAAGTTCGATCAAATTCTTCGAGTATTCCGCCATGGGTCTGCCGGGAGTTTACTCGCGAGTGACACCTTATTCCAGCGTGGTTGAGGAAGGGGTAAATGGTTTTACCGCATCGTCGATAAATGAATGGATCGGTGCTCTCAGCCAGCTGATTGAGAATCCACAGCTGCGTGAGGCGATCACGCTCGCCGCACAGGAAACGGTTCGTCGGGATTGGTTGTTATCCGACCATGCACACTTTTGGCCTGAAACGTATGCCGAGATTGCGGAGCTCACAACCCCAAATCAGACACCGATTGCAGCTTATTTGCCAGTCCTGGAAGCTATCAACATCCACCTGGATTCATTCTTGCAGAAACAGGGGCGGGAAAAATCAGAATTAGTGTCGGCTCTAAAAAAACAGGTCGACGATCTTTCAGTTCAGTGGATCGATCATACCAGGCAGATTCAGGCTTTAGAATCTGAGAATCGATTTGTCAAGGAAGGGTGGGACTTGACCAAACTTGAGGCGGTTAAGTACTCCTTAAGCAGAAGCTGGCGATTAACACGCCCCTTGCGGAAGATAACAAAGGCATTAAGGGGTAGATGATGGGATTTACATTGAATGACCGGCAGTTGATCAAGAAAAGTGGGCTGTTTGATCCCGTTTACTACTTGTTTACCTACCCTGATGTACGCATCGCAGACATGGATCCACTCAGCCACTTCATGAAAGTTGGATGGAAGGAGGGGCGCAACCCATCAGATAAATTTAACTGCAAAAATTATCTTGAACGATATCCAGATGTGAAGTCTGTGGGTATTAATCCTTTACTACATTACATCAGTTATGGTCAGCAGGAAGGTAGACAGCCTCGATAGGTTAGAAAGAGTGGTTATCCTAGCCTTCTTTTCAACCACATTATGAAATTATTATTTTTCTTGGGGGCGGATATAGCCGGTATAGGTGGCAAAGGATTTTGAACCGGCATAGATTCAGCTTCAAACAACAGCGGCTGGGAAGTCAGTTCATACAACAACAACTGATCAATGCCATACTGATTTTTTAGCACTGTGTAACTACTAGGATCTGCAATTATTTCCATTAATCGATGCGTCGCTTGAACCTTTGTAACATTTCCACAGAAAACAGTCTTTTGAAGCAAAAGCATTTTCTCACAAGATAATTCTTCTTTAGTGGCCGCTTTTGGGTTTATAAAATCACCAGAAAATGCTTCAATGAATAGTTCATCTGAAATATCATTAAAATAATTTCCGAGAACGTATGAAAACTCAAAGTTGGATCTACGCATTATGTTGCGGGTAGGAGAACTGGCGTTCGATCCATCGCTCATCCACCGGTATTTAGTTAATCGCTCCTGGACCACATGAATGGGATATTTCTTTGCAATGCGAGTCCATAATTCATAATCTTGAATTTGAATTAAGGACATATCATATAGTCCCACGATATCTAATATTCTCCTGGGAATCATAGCGGTTGTGTGACAAAGGCAACTTCCCTTAAAGTAAAAGTAACGTAACCATTCAGCCTGGCTCATATTTCTTACTTCAAACCACCTGACTCGTTCAGTGTCTTTCTCTGTCAACACTTTGTTATTCTCATCAATCATGGTTACAAGCGAGAACACCGCACCAAACTCGGGATGTTCTTGAAATACGTCAAGCTGTTTTTCAAGCTTATTTGAAACCCAAACGTCGTCGCTATCAATTCTGGCAATAAAATCCCCTGAGGAATGGGTGATACCATAATTGAAACCGTAAACCATATGCTCATGATGATCGGCAAAATATGGTTTTATTCGCTCGTCATGAAAAGATTCAATGATGTCTTTGGAGTCATCGGTTGAACAGTCATCATAGATAATCAACTCCCATTTTTTATAGGTTTGACTTACTATGCTATCGATAGTTTGCTTCAATAATGGTGAGCCATTGTGATTGGAAAGAACAATACTAATGAGCGGTGTCATCTATACCTTTTTAATTTTTCTCCATAACCTGGAGGAAGTGTTCAAGCCTTTTTGACCAAACAACTTTTTAATAATTTGCTTTGCCGATATTTTTAGACCCGTTGGGGAGAGAACATTCATCGACCCGAAGCTACTATGTTCTAACAACCACACGTAGTAATCCCGGGTTCCAAGACCGATCTTGTTGTAAATTGCCCGGTTGTAATCTGAAGCAATTCGGTTGTAATTGGTGATCATAAATTTGCTGAAATAATCACTCATAACCCAAGCCGAATAGTAACCAGCCTGTTGCGAAGCAAATGGATAAAGTCTTTCAATTTGGTGCATGATGGTACCGTCACTTGGATGATTTGGTTCTACAGGGAAATCATCATATGAGAAACCATAATCAAATATAATGCGAAGACTTTTCGGCCGGAACCAAAACATAGTCCCCAATGGCGCGATAGGGGCTCGATCCTCTGACATTGGTACATTGATGCCAATCTTCCTTGCCAGTTGCTGTGTTGCTGAAAAATTTATCTGCCATTCAGTACCAGGCAGTGTGGAGAAGTTGCTGTGGATTGGCACGGGAGGTGTCAAAATCCCCAATCGGGGGTTGTCTTCAAAGGTTTTGATAATGTTTTGCACTAACATTTCTGACCCAAGGATGTTTTCCATAAGGTGCTGTGCAAACGACTCGCCGATCATGTAAGGCTTAAAGTATTGTGTTTTTTTGTCGTGCATGAAGCAAACTAAGTCATAATCATTAACTACATTTTTCAAACCGATGAGTAGCGCACTTACATCGCGGCCTTGGTTCTGAACTTTTAAAATCTTGACTCTATGCTCTCCAAGACAAACAGTGGCTGCCCTAAGTGTCTCCATTTTTGATGAAGTATCAGTGGTAAAGAAAATGTCTGCATTCTTTGGAAAGTTCTCAAGATAAGCGATGTAGCTGTCAAGATCATCAACATAATACATGTGAACGAAAAGAGCAACTTTGAGTTTGGAGTCAGTAGAGTCGAGACGGCAATCACGAGGTAGAATGTAATTCAATTGCATGCGATCTTTAATATCTGCTAAATTTGCTGTCCGCAAAAGAGTTTGCCAGATCAAGTCCACATCATAAAGGTCGTTTTCCCTGATGTAATCATAAAATTCAGCCGCAGATTGTCCATAGCTGACTGCAAAAAATTCAGTGTAAATGTTGTAAAACAATTTTCGCTTAAAAATTGGGCAATTGCGATTTGTAACCAATTCCTTGGGGTAAAGCATTAATGGGTAATCTGAAAAGTCTTTAATGTCTTCGGTGTTGACGTAAACGTTGGATATAAATCCGAGTCGGGTGAAATCTTCAGTGAATATTGCTTCATGCCAACCGATGGATTCCTCGTACCGTGTAATCATTGGCAAAGTTTCCCAGTAATGTTGGAAAGCTTTCGACTTGATGAAATCGGACCTAAATACCATGAAACTGGATTGAATGTGAGCAGGGATGTATCCATACTTGCATGTGTTCCAAGGATCGTGATCAACACCGTGATGTTTGGTCATTCCCCAAAAATGCAGATTTTGAGATTCCATCGCCTTAAAGGCTTCTGAAAATGAGTGCAATACAGGTCCCATGATTGTGAAGTTGAGCAGTACAACTTCATCAAACTCGGCAAGTTTTTTCCAACCAAAATGCTGCATGGCTTCTTTATATGCCCACACATCCATGCCGCGATTTTCCCGCTCTATGATGAACGGATTGAATTCTTCAAGCTTCTTCTTGCCTTCCTCAGCTATTGGCCCATTACTTACAAAAACCAGCACTTCCAGATTCTTCACTAAGTCTCGTAAAAGAACTGGAATATAGTTGTCTATGATTCCGTCTTTGTCAAAAAAGAAATATATACCTAATCTTCTGATGGGTTTGGTACTGTCAATGATCATTAGTGAGTCTACCTATTTGCTGCAATGATCTTCTGAATTTTTGTGTTATCCCCGTAAACAATGGGCGAATCGTATGGTCTGTCTGGGAAGGCACCAAATTGGGGTTTGATGTTCAAATGTCTGATTGCTATGAATTCTTCCACCTTCTCGCGCAGGGTTGTAGCTTTTCCTGTGCAAGTGTTGATAATACCGGTCATGTCGGTCTGAGTGACTACCATTGCAATCTGGTATGCGAGCTCGTCGACCTCGATGAAGTCGAAAGCATTTTTTCCGGATGTGACCGGGAAGGTTTCATCGCCTCTTTCTTCTGCTTCGAGAATCTTGGTAAAGATCGAATGGTTGCGTTTGTCATCACCAAGGATGTAATATGCACGCAGCCATTGGAAGGTCGCTTCCTTTTTCTTTGCCAGCAAAGCCGTTGCCTGTCGTAATGCGTTTTTGGCAATTCCATAGTAACTGATTGGATTGGTTGGGGTGTTTTCGTCTATTTTTCCTTCCCAATACCCAATTTCATGCATGGTACCCTGTACCGCAATATGTTCTAAGCCAGCTTCCAGAAGACTGGAGAGAAAGCGAAAATGACCAGGCAGGTCATCAATGTGGCTGTTGGCAAAATGGTTGAACCCGTTTCGCCAGGCAAGATGGAGGCAGGCATCCATCTCATCCACTCTGTTTACAATTTCATCAGTGTTTTCAAAAAGGTTCACCTGGAGTCGATCAGCGCGTGGGTCAATTCCATCCACAACCAAATCCGCAGCAATTACATTTACACCAAACTTAAGTAGTTGACTTACTACTTTTTGTCCGATATATCCGTTCGCGCCGGTAACAAGGATTGTCTTTGTCACTTTATTGGTCCTTCTCTTACCCAGTGAATTCTATCATATGAGCAATTCATAAAAAGTAGCTCCCGCTGCTCCAGGTTGACCGTCTTCTTTTCCTGATAAAACCCAGTTTTTGGCTCGCATTTTTTCGAATTGATCAAGAATGCACTTAAAATAACATGCTTTTTTTTCGATTATAATCTGAAATCGGTATGGTCTTTTCATCACAAATTTTCCTGTTTGTTTTCTTACCCCTTTGCATTATTGGGGCGTATTTAGTACGCGTTGATTTTCGGAAGTACTTCCTTATTCTTGCCTCATTGGCGTTTTTCGCCTGGACGGGAAAGAAGCTTTTAGCTATATTCCTTGTTTTCGCGATATCGAACTACGCCATGGGTTTATTGCAGGGCAAACTTAGGGATAATAAGGGTTCTGCCAAAAAGATAGCCAATTGGTTTGTCATTCTTGCTAACGTCGCATTCCTGCTTGTGTTCAAGTATCTACCTTTCTTTACAAACATCCTGTCCGGCGTTACCAAAATCGCGATTCCAAGAATTGATCTACCGGTATTGTTGGGGGTTTCCTTCTTTGTGTTCAGTGCGATTTCGTATCAGTACGATATTTATTTCAAAAAAATTGCTCCCCAAAAGAATGTTGCTGATTTCCTGCTTTACATGAGTTTCTTCCCCAAGCTATTGCAGGGACCCATCACGCGGGCTGCTGACTTTGCGGCACAACCTTCAAAAAACAAGCTGGACCTTGATAGTCTTTCAAAAGGGGTCTATCGCTTTACCGTAGGACTGGCAAAAAAGGTAATCATCGCAGATCAGCTTGGCGCAATGGTAGACCAGATCTTTGGCAATCCTGCAAACGCCAACGGGGCTTCTATTGCCTGGCTGGGCGCTTTCGGATACGCCATGCAGATCTTTTTTGATTTTTCGGGTTACACCGATATGGCTATCGGGGTGGGGCAAATGCTCGGATTTAACCTGCCTGAAAACTTCAACTTCCCTTACATCGCCCTCAACATATCCGATTTTTGGCGCCGCTGGCATATCACCCTGAGCAGCTGGTTCCGCGATTATGTGTTCTACCCACTCGAGTTCAAACGCAGGAAGCAAAAGGTCTTTCGCACAGAATCCAACACGCTGATCGTCTTCTTCTTAACCGGTTTTTGGCATGGCGTGGGCTGGCAGTTTATCGTTTGGGGTCTTTGGCATGGACTGTTCTCCAGCTTGGAAGCGTTTTTGCGTACCAAAAAAGTGAAAGTAAAATCCCCAATAGTCGTCCGATATCTTGTTACGATGATGATCGTGCTGGTTGGGTGGGTTCTCTTCCGTTCACCCGGAATTAAATATGCGCTTCAATACTTGGGTGTGATGTTTGGCTTCGTGAAACCGATTGAAACTGGCATGTCCCTTGGCTGGTATCTAAATGGCAAGATAGCTTTCATCTTAATGCTGGCAGTATTGGCGTGCATCCCCTGGAAGCAATTACTTCCGAAACCGTTCGAGAAATTAGCGACCTCCAGATTTAATGATCCGGTCAGACTGATAGCCTTCTTGATCCTGCTTGGTTTCTCCATCATGATGGTCATGTCTTCGACGTATAGTTCATTCATTTACTTTAAGTTTTAGCGGTAGCGGATGAAGTCCTCATCATTCAAAAAAATTGTTATCATCGCATTTTTGGCAGTATTAATCTTGCCAGTTTTTGCTGCAGACAAAGTCGGAGGGGCGGTTTCCCAGAATGAAAATCGATATTTGGCGAAATTTCCACCGATTTTCAACGAGAACAACAAAATATCTCCGGGTTTAAAAAACGGTTTTGAAGCTTGGTTAAAAGACAACTTGGTTGGGCGTGAACAGGCTCAAAGAATAAATGCCTTTATTGGTCTCAATGTTTTTTCCGTCTCCCCTTCTCCCTTGGTACATATCGGAAAAGAGGGATGGTATTTCTTCACCGGGGACCACAATCTTGAAATTGGTCTGGGAACTGAAATGCTTTCAAACGATCAATTAATGGCAATCCGTACTAATCAGGAAGCCATACAGAGATCTCTGAAGGAGCAGGGTATAGACTATGTGCTTGTCCTCGTTCCGAGCAAAGCGAGCGTTTATCCCGAATACATAGGTAGCGGTGATTTCCAGGTTGGAACAACCTTGATTGACCAGGTGACAGCCTACCTGCAGGAAAACACAACCATTCCGGTGATCAATGTAAAACCTCCTTTGATCGATGCAAAAAACGAACAGGATGTTTATTTCAGAACTGATACGCATTGGAACAACACCGGAGCGTATATAGCGTATAAAACTATCATTGGAAAATTGAATAATTTCGGAATGATAAAATCGCAACCTATCAGCCAAACTACTGAACCAGCGATCCACTATGGTGATCTTTCATTCATGATGGGACACCCGGGTCTAATTCCTCCAGAACCGTTCGAGACGACGATCATACAAAACCCTCAAGCTTCTTTGGTGAATGATAGTAAAAAAGTTAGCCAAATCACAAAACTCCTTGCGGATAAGGAAATAAAGGGTGATTACATATTCTATTCAAATCCATCCGCCCAGAAATCAGCACTCATACTGGGTGATTCCTTTTTTATTGCTTGGAAAATTCCGGACTTGTTTGCTGAAAATTTTGCGGAGATGAATTTCATCCTAACCTACATTTTCTCTACTGATATTGTCCAGGCGATCAACCCGGACATTGTAATTCTGGAAAGAACGGAACGATATATTTACCAGATAGCCAACAGTATTGAGGAGAAGCTTCCGATAACCCAGATTGGCAATCTCTCAGCCGAGATCATCTCGCACAACACACCTGCCACGATCAAACGGGGAGAATCGTACAGTGTCAACATTTTAGTCAGGAATACCGGTGATCAAGACTGGTCAGAAGAGGATCAAGTTCGTCTATGTATCTTCCAGGACGGTAAGGATCTCGGCTACCGTATCAACTTGCCGGAGGGTGTCATAATCCAACCCGGGCAAGAGCATACCTTTGTGCTCTTAAATTTTCAGGCGCCCGACGGAGATGCCACCTACTTGGAGTATCAAATGCTCGAGGAGGGCACCCAGTATTTCGGTGAAAAAGAGCGCGTCGATATTGTCATACAATAATGAAACGACGTATTTTTTAAAGAAAACGGAGTATCTGAAGAAAAATCGTTGTCTCCAGAAGAAGTCCGCTTTTTGAAAACCGGATGATTGTTTAGAAATAATGAATTCTAAAACATATAAATTCTTGATTGTTACATTATTTTTAAGCGTGCTAATTGTGCCGATTATAAAATCGAACAAATTGGGTGGTGCGCTTTCATCCAACGAAAACCGCTATCTGGCTACGTTCCCCCCATTGTTCACTGAGACTCATAATTTTTCACCCGAGTTTAAATCCGGATTTGAAGCCTGGTTGAATGACAACCTGGGTGGGAGACAAAGACTCATCCGGTTAATCAAAATGATTAACTATCGTGTTTTTGGCGAATTAGGTTTTTCAGGATATCGGGTTATCAAAGGACCTAACGGCTGGCTTTTTTACGCACCGGATCCTGAGGTTCAGTACATGGTCAATTCCTTCGTTCCTGATGATGCAGCCAGGGAGAATATTAAGAACAGCTTTGAAAGAATTGCTGAGGAACTAAAAGCTTCAGATATCACACTAGTCGTAAGTATGTTGCCCCCCAAATTTAATGTTTATCCCGAGGAATTGCCGACTTCCGTAAAGCTTTTGAATACCTAATCAGCAGCAAAAGCGATAGACGAAGAATTGCAGGGTGCAGAAGGTTTTTCTTATGCATCCCCCTTTGACGAGTTATTAGCAAGCAAATCGACATTCCCAACATACTCCCGCGCTTATGATATTGGTCATTGGAATCAGTACGGGGCATTCATCGGATATTCCACCTTGATGGAGGCTGTTCAAGAATCTTTTCCGGATCTCCGAAAATTGACAGAGGATGATTTTTTGGTAACTCAAGTTGAGAGAGAACTGAAAACTGACTGGGGTTTTACTTCGACAGAAACCGACCTTAACTATGAACCAAGGTTTAGCAGAACCGCCATAGAAGACCCAGATTTCTTTGACATGATAAATTACACCTCAAAAGACATCTGGAAGAGTTACAAATACTTCACGAATCCTGATTCCGCCTTGCCCAGGGCAATTGTTGTTGGGGATTCTTATGTGTGGCAATTCTTACTCCAAAATATGGCTGAAAGCTTTTCAGAATTGGTTTTTATTCATTATTTAGATATTGACCAAGCTAATAGTCTAGCCACGCTTATTAAGCCTGACGTGATTATATTAGCCGGTCAAGGGTATCCCGAAATTTGGGCTTTATCACAGTTTCCTATTAGGACTCTATCTGCTGAGATCGTGTCACAGGATACGCCAACGACGATAGAGCGAGGAGAATCGTATAACGTCAACATAGTAGTAAAAAATACTGGTGACCAGGTTTGGTCTGAGGCCGAACAGATCCGATTATGTATCTTCCAGGACGGAAAAGATCACGGCTATCGCGTGCACCTTCCAGAAGGAGTTACAGTCGAACCGGGACAAGAATTTACGTTTGTACTCTACAATTTGCGAGCTCCCGCTGGGGACACCACTTACCTCGAATATCAGATGCTTCAGGAAGGCATCCAGTATTTTGGTGAAAAAGAACGCGTTGATATTGTAGTAAAGTGAACTGACAGCATTTACCTAATTTATGGCAGGACCCTATGACAGAACTTTCTTTTCCTAATAACAACATTGGCTACCTCTGCACTGATTGGCAGGTGGAACGCGGCTTTGGCGCAAAGACAGCGCTGAAGCTGATTGATAAAGATGAAAACTTAACCGTGTACAGTTTTACCCAATTAACTGACTTAAGCAACCAGGCAGCTAATCTGCTCGCTTCGCTGGGTTTTCAAAAAGGCGACTGTGTCATGCTTCTGCTTTCCAAGACAGTAGAGATGTACGCTTTTTTCCTGGGGGCATTAAAATTGGGATTGATTGGTTGCATCCTCTTCAACAGCATCGGCGAGGACTCGATCGTCGAGCGCATCAAGGATACCGACACGAAGGCAATTATCTCGACTTCAAGGATGAACTTCCGCCTTGTCAAGGTCCTGCAAAAGCTGGATGCCTCTTTTCGGGTTCTTTTGGTGGATGAAGACTCGTCTGAAGGTCAATTCGTTGGCATCCGCGATCTTTTTGCTCAGTCTCCAGCAAAGTTCGTCACTCCAGCCACCGACCCTGAGCAATACTCCCACTTCCACTTCACATCCGGTTCCACCGGCAAACCCAAGGCTGTGCAACACTGTCACGGCGCGATCGTTGACCACATGCGCAGCTTTGAAGCGGTCATGCAGCCTGATCCGGACGATCTCTATTGGTGCACGGCTGACCCAGGTTGGGTGACGGGCACAACCTACGGTATCACCGCGCCCTGGGCATCGGGGTTGACTCAGATCCACCTGGACGCGAATTACGATCCGGCACTCTGGATGCGTATCATCGAGCGCTACAAAGTCCAGATCTTCTATACCGCTCCAACCGTTTTTCGTATGATGGCGCAGCAGCCAGATGTGTTTTACCAACAGTACGACCTGAGCTCACTGAAGAGGGTCTATACCGTCGGTGAGCCGCTGGACCCCAACCTGGTTTTGTGGGGACGCAGGATCTTCCATTGTGAGATCTACGACACCTGGTTCCAGACCGAAACGGGCAGTATCATGGTTGCCAACCGCCCCGGTTTGGAGGTCAGACCGGGTTCGATGGGTAAGCCGCTCCCATATTTGGAAGCAGCCATCCTCGAAAGCCAGGATAATCCCATGCCGGAGAACACGCAGGGTCTGCTCTGTATTAAGAAGCCATGGAATTCCATGTTCAGGGAGTATGTTGGCAACCCAGTAGTTTACAAAAACAAATTTCTGGGTGACTTCTACAGTTCCGGCGATATTGCGTATCGCGATGAGGATGGTTACTACTGGTACATTGGCAGAAGTGATGACGTCATCAACACTGCGGGTCATCTTGTTAGCCCCTTTGAGATTGAATCTGCTGTCATGGAAGTTCCTCACGTATTGGATTGTGCCGTGGTTGGCCTGCCCGATGACCTTCTGTACGAAAAAGTGGTGGCGTTCGTGGTGCACGACCAGCAGGCTCCATCTTTGAGAAAGCTGGATATGGATATCAAGCTGTACGTCTCAAAGAAGATTGCGTCGCTGGCTTCGCCCAAGGAAATCGTATTCACTGATAGAATTCCTAAAACAAAAAGTGGAAAAGTAATGCGGCGGGTGTTAAAGAAACAATACCTGGGACAAGATGTGGGGGATCTCTCCACGATGGAGGAATGAATGGAAGAAAATGCTGTGGTTGTGCGAATGAATAGTATCTTTCGGGAGGTTTTTGACAATCCCGAAATTACGATTTTCGATGAAATGACTTCGAGCGATGTGGTGGGTTGGGATTCATTCTCTCATATCAACCTGATCACATCCCTCGAAATCGAATTTGATATTGAGTTCACTCAGCAGGAAGCTTTTGGTTTTAAAACAGTTGGAGAGTTGAAACAAGCGATTCTAAAAAAGGTATCCGGATAATCATCTAAACGTCTCAATTCTTACGAGTCCACAAAATTGTGGGTACCATGTAAAAATCCTGCTCAAGCAATTTCTTAAGAGCACTAAATATTCCTGGCTTTGATTGATTTGACCAGAAGAAAAATTGCCACACCAACAGCTCCTACAGCCAGCAGCAATAACCAGGCGCTGTTACCATCATTGCTCTCGGTGTCAGCTAAGGTTACAACCACAGACGTGGAAGTTGGCTGGATTGTGCCGGTTGGGCTCAGGGTTGGGCTGGGGGTGTTGGTTGGCAGAGGGGTCTCCGTCGGTGGCAGGGGCGTGAAGGTCGGGGTCGCCGGCGGGGTGACCTGCAGCAGCAGCCTCTCACCGGGATAAATCACGCTCGGAGTGTTCGGATAATTCCATGCCATCAGGTCGGTTGAGGAAATCCCGTACAAACCCGCAATCCACTCCAGGTTCTGTCCTTCAGTTACCGTGTGATAATACTTCCCGTCCGCAGCTGGGGTGAGCTTCTGCAGCGGGGTAAGCGGCACAGGCGTGGGGGTGGGGGTGTGATCCGGACCTTTAATCAGCAGTTTTTGCCCAATCCATAGCGGAGTGTCGACATTCAAATAATTAAGCGCCAGGATGGTATCGACACTGACGCCATAAGCTTTGGCTATCGTCAAAAGGTATTGGTATGCCTCCACCACGTGTTCAATCCGCCCTTCGCTGTCCGGCATGGCGACAATCACGTTCCCCATCGGCGTTGGGGTCACCAGCGCGCGGGAGTCCGGACCCGCAATCTGCAGCTCGTCCCCAGGCTGCAGCACGTAGTTATCGAGCAGGTTGTTCCAGCGTAGGATATCCTTTCTGGTCACCCCATATGCCACCGCGATCGACCAAAAACTTTGCCCTGGCTTGACGATGTGCAGGTAGTTGCCATTTTCGTCTGGCTCCACCAATTCGACCGGTGTCACGATACCAGGCACAAATGGGGTTTGCCCTGGGACGGGGGTTCCCCCGCCGGGAGTGGCGGCTTCGCAAGCTGCGCCGGAGATATAGGCGGCTTGCAGGATGAAATAAGTCATACCGTTGCTGGCCTTGGCAGTGCCCGCGCCGACGTGGCAGTAATTGGGAGTTGTAGCAGGGCGCATATGGTCGTAATCCGCCCACATCAGCATGATCTGGTCGATGGTTGCGCCGTCGCTGGCGACCGCAAAGTTCTCTGTGGCGAAGATAGTGGCGCCTCCCCCGTACCCAGCGGCTGAAATGCGTCCGCGGACATCACCAATATGCCACGAGAGCAAGCCGTCCGCCATAATTTGGGCGGTGCCTTGCGCCACAGCGTCGATGATGGGATGCTCGATCAAGGCGGGCAGCCCGTTAGCCATGCGTAACACGTTCATCGCTGCGATCAGCTCGTAAGAGCTGAGGGTTTGCAGCGGTGCACGCAAATTAATTGCCTCGGTTTTTTGGTTTGGCTTGGTGAGGCTTACCGCAAGGAGCAGCAGGCAGAGAAGTGAGAGGGTGATTCTTCGCAGCGTTTGCATGTGTTTTATATACCATGAATCGCAAAATCGCAGGTAGGGGCGAAGCATCCCGTGCGGATAGTTTTGAAATGGCAATGAAGAATTTCGATGATGCTTCGCCCCTACGACATAAACCCGTATAAAAATCCCCTTCTAGGATCGAAACCATTCATTGCGGCGGAATGCGCATATTTTGCGCATTCCGCCCTTCGGAAAATGAAGGTATCGTTCGACGTAGGGAACGGCCCCTGCCCTGGTAGCCAAGCGGATAGGGTGCGCCGTTCCGGCCGGGTACACGGAAGGGGTCAAGCCCCTTCCCTACGGAAAAACCAAACACGGTTAGGGTGCGCCGTTCCGGCCAGGTATACGGAAGGGGTCAAGCCCCTTCCCTACGGAAAAGATTGAGAATTGCCACTCACCCCGCGGAATCTATCGTACAATTGATAATCATGAAACTCGTCGTCCAAATTCCCGCTTTCAACGAAGCCGAGCATTTATCGGAAGTGCTTTCCGGAATTCCACGTCAATTTTCCGGGATTGCCGAAGTGATCGTGCTGGTGATCGATGACGGCTCCACGGACAACACTTCCCAAGTGGCTCTCGAAAACGGCGCGGATTACGTCCTGCGGCACCGCCGCAATCGCGGTCTCTCGCGGGCTTTCATCAGCGGTGTGCAATTCGCGCTGGCGCTTGGCGCGGACATCATCGTCAACACCGACGCCGACAACCAATACCCTGGCAGCGAAATCAGCAAGCTGATCGCGCCTATTCTTGCCGACCAGGCGGATATGGTGATCGGCGACCGGCAAACCCTGGCTAACGAGCATTTCACCAAAGGCAAGCGCTTTATGGAGCACTTTGGCAGTTCCATGATGCGCCGGGTCTCGCAAACCAATGTGCCGGACGCAGTCAGCGGTTTCAGGGCCTTCTCGCGCTATGCCGCCCTGCGATTGCAGGTCTACAACCCCTACTCCTACACTCTCGAGACGCTCGTACAGGCTGGCAAGGGGCAGATGAAGCTCGCAAACGTGCCCATCCACACCAACCCCGCCTTACGTGAATCACGCTTGCACAAGGGTATCTTCAATTTCATCTGGCGCCAGGGCGGCGCGATCATCCGCTCTTACGTGCTCTACCAGCCCCTGCGCACCTTCGTCAGCACGGGTTCGCTGTTCCTTTTGGCGGGTCTGATCCTGCTGGGGCGTTTCCTCGTTAGCTACCTATTCCTCGAACAGGGTTCCCGTTACATTCAATCTGTTACCATTGGCGGCACAATGCTGACTGCCGGTATCACCCTGATCATGTTTGGCTTCCTGGGGGACGCCATGCGTGCCAATCGCCAGGTGGCAGAAGAAACCATGATCAGCCAGCGGGATCAAGCACGCCTTCCAGAGCCGGCTGACCTGCGCGAGTTCCAGGGGCACCCCGTCTATTCAGCCAGCAATCCGCCTGCCTTCAACGCCATCGAGGCAAGCAAATCTTAAATCTTTAAAATTTCCTGAACATCTAAATCGCTGTGCTATACTCATAATCCACAAGGCGTTTTAACCCGCCCGGAAACTAAAAAATGTCATTTGTTCATCTTCATGTTCACTCCGCGTACTCTGTGCTCGACGGCTTTGGCAGCCCGTCGGCTCTAGTAAAACGCGCCAAAGAACTGGGCATGCCCGCCCTCGCGCTGACCGATCATGGCACCATGTTTGGCACGCTGGATTTCTTCCAGGCTGCCATGGCAGAAGGTATCAAACCGATCATCGGGCTCGAGACCTACATCGCTCCGCGCAGCATGCACGACAAGGACGTTTCGCGCGACAAGTATTCCTCGCACCTGGTTTTGCTAGCTGAAAACATGACCGGCTACCGCAATCTGCTTTCGATCGCCTCAGCGTCGCAGCTTGAGGGCTTCTATTACCATCCCCGCATCGACAAACCTTACCTTGCCGCCCATTCTGAGGGGCTGATCGCCCTCTCCGCCTGCCTCTCCGGAGAAATTTCCCGTGCATTGCTCGATAACGACCCCGATCGGGCTGAACGCAGCCTGGCTTGGTATCTGGACGTTTTTGGCAAAGATCGCTACTTCCTTGAGCTGCAGGATCACGACATTTCCGAGCTTTACCGCGTTAACCGCGGGATGGTTGAGCTTTCCCAAAAGACCGGCGCGCGCCTGGTTGCCACCAACGATGTGCACTACGTACGGCGGGATGACGCCGAGCTGCAGGACATCCTGCTCTGCATCCAAACCGGCAAGTTGCTCAGCGACCGCAACCGCATGCGCATGAACAACGATACCTACTACCTGCGCAGCCCGGAAGAGATGCAAAACCTCTTCTCCCAGGTGCCAGAAGCGATCAGCAACACCCTTGAGATTGCCGAACGTTGCGAGTTGGATCTAACCCGCAAGGGCTATCATCTGCCTCAATTCGAGGTTCCAGCCGGACAAACAGCCTCTTCCTTCCTGCGAGAACTTTGCCAGGAAGGTTTGCGCCAAAATGCGCCAGATCAAGCGGACAGCGAGGAGTTTCAGAAACGCCTCGACTATGAACTGAGTGTGATCAACCAGATGGGTTTCTCGGAATACTTCCTGATCGTATGGGATCTATGCCGGTTCTCCCGCGACAAGAACATCTGGTACAACGTGCGCGGCTCGGGCAACGGCTCGCTGGTGGCGTTTGCGTTGGATATTACCTCCGTGGAGCCGCTCAGCCACGCGCTGCTGTTTGAACGCTTCCTCAACCCGGACCGCGTCACGATGCCGGATATTGACCTCGATTTCCAGGATGATCGCCGCGCTGAAGTGATGGAGTACTGCAATCAAAAATACGGCGCGGATCGCGTGGCGCAGATCATCACCTTCGGTACTATGGCGGCTCGCGGCGCTGTGCGCGACGTTGGGCGGGTGATGGCTGTCCCCTTGGTGGAAGTGGACAAGGTCGCGAAACTGGTCCCCCCACCGGTGCAGGGGAAGAACGTGCCCATCATGGAATCGCTCAAGTCCTCCGCGGAGTTAAAAGCGGTCTATGAATCCTCCGACCAGATGAAAAAACTGCTCGAAACCGCTGGACGGATGGAAGGCAGCCTGCGCAACGTCGGTACGCATGCCGCTGGTGTGATCATCAGCGACAAACCCCTGACTGAATACCTCCCGCTGCACCGTCCGACGAGTAGCAGTGATGAATTGCCCATCAAATCCGTAGCGCAGTACGACATGGACGGCATCAACAACCTCGGTCTGCTCAAGGTGGACTTCCTGGGGCTGGTGACGCTTACGATCATGGCAAAAGCCTGCGAATACATCGCTCAGCGCCACAACATTCATCTCACTCTCAGTAGCATTCCCATTGACGACCCTGATGTGTATCAGTTCATCAGCGAGGGTCATACGGTTGGTCTCTTCCAAATGGAAGGCAATGGCATGACCCGCTATCTGGTGCAGATGCAGCCCAAGACCATCCACCATGTCATCGCCATGGTGGCGCTTTTCCGACCAGGTCCAATGGAAATCATCCCGGAATACATCGCCAACATGCATGGTGAAAAGCCGGTGGTTTATCAGCACGAAAAACTGGAACCCATCCTGCGCGAGACCTACGGGCACGCGGTTTACCAGGAGCAGATCATGATCGCCGCGATGCAGTTGGCAGGTTACACCCCTGGCGAGTCGGACGACCTGCGCTCGGCAATCTCGAAAAAGAAAGTCAAGGAAGTCAAGAAACACCGCGATAAATTCCTAAAAGGAGCGGTCAAGAACGGTATCGAAAAAAAGACTGCCGAAGACATCTTTGCCCATTGGGAAGCCTTTGCGCATTATGGTTTCAATAAAAGCCATGCTACCAACTACGGCATGATCGCGGTCAAAACCGGATACCTGAAGGTTCACTACCCGGTCGAATATATGACGGCGCTGCTCTCCGCCTGGAAGAACGACAACGATAAATGCTCCATGTACGTTTCGGAATGCCACAACATGGGCATCGAAGTGCTCCAGCCGGATGTCAACCATAGCGGCTACGATTTCACGATCGAGGAACACACTGAGGGTAAGGCTCGTATCCGCTTTGGGCTTGGCGCCGTCAAAAACGTGGGTCAGGGACCGGTTGAGACGATTATTCAGGCTCGCGGTCACCAGGCGTTTTCGGACCTGAACGACTTTATCCGGCGGGTCGACCTGCGCCAGGTGGGCAAGCGACCGCTCGAATGCCTGATTAAAGTTGGCGCTTTGGATGCTTTTGGTCCCCGCAAAGCCTTGCTCCGTTCGATCGACCAGATGGTCAACGTCTCTGCCAGCAACATCAAAGCCATCGATATGGGTCAACTCGACCTGTTTGGCGGTGGCACGGTGGCACTGCCCCACGTAATCCTGCCTGCAAATGTGAGTGTGGACACTAACGAGCAACTGGGCTGGGAGAAGGAATTGCTCGGGCTGTATGTTTCTGACCATCCGTTGAGTTCGCACATGTCCCAGATTGCAGACAAGATCAGCCACAGTTCCAATCAGTTGGCGGAGGTCGAAACAAATAGCAAGGTCACGATCGGCGGCTTGGTCAAACGCATCCAACCAATCCTGACAAAAAAGAATCAGAACATGGCCTTTGTCACCATCGAGGACCAATTCGGCGAAGTGGATCTGGTTCTGTTCCCGGCGGTGTGGGAACGCGACAACCGCATGGTCGAACAGGGCAGCCTGCTGGTGGTGGAGGGCAAATTGCAACACCAGGAACGCGGCACTTCCGTGTTGGTCGATCGCGTCAGGCGGATTGGGATGGATGAGACCGCCGGGGAATTGTATAACCAAAACAGCGGCAAACAATACGAACGCCTGCTTGAAAATTACCTGCCCGACATGCGGCTTTTATCGCGTTATCGCTTTGGCGAGAACACAGAACCTAATAGCGAAGAGGTGTCGGAACCAATAGAGGAGTTCGAGGAGCCCGAGGATGAACTCTGGCGGGTTGAATTGGACCTGGACGAGGAGTCGCAGGCGGAGAGTTTCCTGCTTGAAGAGCCCCAGATTCCAGAATCTCAACCTTCACATGAAGCTGAGAGCCAATTGCAGCCCACTGAAGAGGATCCCCAGGCAGTTGCAGAACTGTTGGCGCCACTAAATCATGTGCTCGTCGTAAACGCTGTGAGCGTGGTTGAAAGGCGCGTGCTGGTGGTGCAGATTGCCAAGGAAGAAGCCCCGGAACGCATCACCCGCAAGATACACCAGCTGCACGGCTGGCTGGGCTCTCATCCGGGCGAGGATCAATTCGCATTTCAGTTTTTTGCTGATGGTCGTTGGCAGGAGTACGTCTTCCCCAACGAGAGTGTTCAGATTAGCGACGGCCTGCTGAGCCAGTTAAACGCATTTGTGGAAGAAAGCAGTTACTTTATTCGCACAGAAAGGTTCGAAATCCGGGATGAATAATCATCAACACACTTTCCAGCCTGCCACCATCTTGCGTATCAATGCGATTGGTGCCCCGGGCGAGCGTACCTTCTTCTTGCAGGGCGGAGATGCAAACAGCCTGATTACGCTCCTGGTGGAGAAGGTTCAGATCCAGGTAATGGCGGTTGGGGCGATCCGGATGATTGATGAGATTGAAGCCCAGCAAAAAGAGCTCGGGAAAACCCGTGCTAAGTATGACGAAGTGGAGATGCAGTTGGCTCTGCCAGTGGACCCGCTTTTTAGGGTGGATGAGGTAGCTTTGGGTTACGACCTGGAATCGGACCTGTTTGTGCTGCAAGTCACAGCAGAGGGACTCGAGGAGGATCGGCAGCAGGCGATGTTCTGGGTCACTCGCGAGAAGATGCGCGGACTAGCGCTTTGGGCGCTGGACCTGGCAAATCGCGGCAGACCGGACCCCCTGGAACCGAAAAATACCGGCGGCAACGGCTTCCGCCACGGCAATAACGGTCACAAGTCCTGATTTAGCACCTGTGGCCTCAATGGAAAGTCAAGCCATTCTGCGCGTTTTAGGTGAGGGCGAAGTTAAACTACGCGGGCAGTTCCTGGACAGTTCCAATCCCACTTTTTTTGTCACGTGCCGGCTCGGGGATGAGAAACTCAAGGCTGTCTATAAACCTGAGGCTGGACAAACCGAGCTCTACGACTTTGAGCCTGACACCTTGCCTCGCAGGGAAGTTGCAGCCTGGCTGATGTGCCAGGCTGCCGGCTGGGACTTTGTGCCGCCTACCATTTTTCGAACCGATGGCTTGCCATATGGGGTGGGATCACTGCAGTTATTTGTTGAGCACGACCCCCGAAAACACTACCTTGCCCTCGAAGAGAAGCACCGATTTCCATTTCGCAAAGTTGCCCTGTTTGATCTGGTTGTGAACAACGCTGACCGCAAGTCAGGGCATATTCTTTTTGGGGAAGAGGGGCGGTGGTGGGCGATTGACCAGGCTTTGTGTTTTAATCTTGAGCCAAAATTGCGCACGGTAATTTGGGATTTCGTCGGGGAGTCGTTTAACGAAGAAGAAATGGGCGTACTACATCGTTTGGAGTTGGCACTGGATCCGGAAGGTGAGCTTAGCCGAAGTTTGACTGGGCTTTTGCGGGATGACGAAATCTACGCGATGCGTCTGAGGCTGGGGGTTTTACTTGAAACAGGGGTGTTCCCTGAGCCTGACCCAAATCACCGCCCGGTTCCCTGGCCGCTTGTTTGACCGGGTTTGGAAGAAACAGGCGGATTGGAATTGGCTATAATTGAACACCAAAGGAATTGCGAGCACACATGAGACAAATTCGTTTAGCACTTGTTGGGTTTGGAAACGTTGGGCAGGCATTTGCCCGCTTATTGATGGAAAAGCAGCAAGACCTGGAGACTGAATACGGCATAACGCCAGTAGTCACCGGAATCATGACTGGTCGCCATGCCGCTTGCATTAATCCGGCAGGGATTGACCTCGAGCAGGCCTTGTCGGTTATCAGCCAGGGGCGCTCCCTCATCGAACTGGACACAGTTGGTTTTTCCGGAGAGACCATCGAGTTCATCCATTCTTGCCCGGCAGACGTGATGTTTGAGACCACACCTGTCAATCCCATCAGCGGACAACCAGCCCTGAACCACATCCGCCATGCTCTTGAGCATGGCATGCACGTTATCACCGCCAACAAAGGTCCGGTGGTCTATGGCTATCACGAGCTTACGAAACTGGCTGCCAGACAGAAGCTTGGGTTCCGCTTCGAATCCGCGGTGATGGACGGTGCGCCGATTTTCTCACTCTTCCGTCACCCACTGCGTGGTGCCCGTCTGATAGGTTTCAGCGGCATCCTCAACTCCTGCACCAACCTGTTGCTCGAACGCATGGGGCAGGGCGAAACGCTCGAAGAAGCCATAGCCTACGGTGCGTCTGTCGGTATTACTGAGACTGATCCGAGCAATGACGTGGATGGTTGGGACGCCTCCATCAAAGTGGCAGCGCTTTCAACGGTGCTGATGGACCACCCCCTTACCCCTGTAGAAGTCGATCGGGAAGGCATCCGCGGCATCACTAGGGAGATGATTGCTGAGGCGGCAGCCGCCGGCGAACGATGGAAGCTGGTCTGCAAGGCTGGCTGGCAGGATGGGAACTTTGTTGCCCGGGTGCGACCCGAACGGGTTGGACCAGGATCGCCGCTTTTCAGCGTGGGAGGAACATCTTCCTTCGTCAACTTTGAGCTCGATGTCCTGCCCGGGCTGGGCGTGCTCGAGACCAACCCCAGCCCCAAAACCACTGCCTACGGCATGCTCGCGGACCTGATTGATTTGGTGGCGGAGTAGCCGTGATCCGTGCTTTTCTTGGGATGGGCACCAACCTGGGCGACCGCGAGGACAACCTCCGGCAGGCGCGTGCGTGTCTAGACCAACGCCTCGAGATCCTCAAGGAATCATCCGTTTACCAAACTGCTCCGTGGGGCTACCTGGATCAACCCGCCTTCCTCAACCAGGTGATTGAAGTTCAAACCACTTTGAGTTCTCTGAATTTGCTCGGTTTCCTGAAAGACATCGAAAAACACTTAGGGCGGCAGGAAAACTTCCGCTATGGACCAAGGCTGATTGACCTCGACATCCTGTCTTATGGTGATCGAATAATCCAGACCCCGCGTCTGCAGGTGCCCCATCCACGATTGGCGCAGCGTGCTTTTGTGCTGGTGCCACTGGCTGAAATCGCGCCGGAGTGGGTTCATCCGCAAATTGGTAAGACTGTCACCCAACTCCTTGCGGAGTTACCTGACCAGGGAGAGGTGCTTAAGTGCGGTTAACGCTGGCGTTCGTGGCTATGCTCTTGCCAGGGCTGGCATGGTGGCTGTGGTTTGGCGACCGCCGCAAAGATGGGGCGCAAGCGCTGGCTGAGATCATCGCTATCAGCGCCAGTTTCATCATGCTCGGAACGCTTGGCTTCTATACCGTTCGCCTGAAATTCACCCCTCTTTTACTCGGGATTGTGCTCGGTGTTTGCTTTGGGTTGGTGTTTTCCGGGCTCATTCGCAGAGGTAAAGGCGCGTTCAACAAAACCTGGCTGTTTGCTTTTTTGGGGCTGGCTGTTGCCTTGGTCTGGCGCTTTTGGCAGGCAAGGGAATTGGTGCTGCCTAATTGGGTGGACTCACAACATCACGTCCTGATCATCCGCAAAATGCTTGAATTTGGCGGGTTGCCCAGTACATTGGAGCCTTACCTGCCCGGACCGTTTACCTATCATTTTGGATTTCATTCTGTTACCGCCCTTTTTTCCGCGCTCAGCGGGCTTGACCCCGCCGCAAGCGTTTTAATGCTGGGGCAGGTGATCAACGCTTGTGTTGGTCTGGCAGTCTATGCGTTGGCTAAGCAGCTAAGCAAAGACTGGCGCATTAGCTTGCTGGCGGCGGTATTTGTCACCTTTGCCACCAAAATGCCTGGCTATTACCTGACTTGGGGGCGGTACACCCTCTTGATTGGGGTTATGATCCTGCCGGTGGCAATTGCGGAAGCGATGCAGGCGTTTAATGAGAACCATAAGTGGTGGAAATTAGCGGGTCTCAGCCTGCTCACCGCAGGAACCTTGCTCAGCCATTACTTTACGGCATTTTTGTTTGTCCTGTTTCTTGCAGTGTTGGGTATCCAGTGGATCGTGGAAACGATCAGGGCAAAATCGCCCGACTGCAAACGGATCGAAAGCGTCGCTCTCCCAACTTTAGTTGGGCTGGTGCTGGCTTCACGCTGGTACTGGCGTATTTTTGCGTACTCAAGCGCTTCCACCAGACCGGTCTTTCGCGTATTGGAGACCGAAGCCGGGAAAGGGTCATGGGATTACCTCTATTACCTGGTTGGTCCGATCAGCGGATACATCTTGATCGGGCTGGGTCTGATCGGCTTGGTGTGGTCAGTTTTCACTACGAAAAAAGTATATTTCCAAATTTGGGCAGCGCTTGTTGTTTTCTTTTCCCTCCCGACTGGTTTTCGGCTGATGAATTTTAGAAATGATTACTTTACGCTGGTTGTGTTTATCCCGATCGCCGTTGTATCTGCTTTTGGCATTGTTTTATTGTTAGGAACATTGTTAAAGCGGAAGTGGATTGCCACCCTTGTCATTATGCTGGTAGGCGTGACGCTGGGAGTGGGTGGAGCATGGCAGAATGCACGGGCAATCAATGATGAAACCGTACTTGTAAATCGAGCCGACCTCGACGCGCTGGAATGGATCAAAACCCACACTCCTGAAGACGCGAGATTTTTCATTAACACCGTCGGTTGGAGTCAAAACACCTATCGTGGTGTCGATGGGGGCGGATGGATAATACCGATAACTGGCAGGTGGAGCCTGGTTCCAACCATTTTTTACCCCATGAGTGCTGATGCAGACTTTGTGCAGACCGTGGCTGATCTGGGTAGGAGGGCGAGCTCTATCACCACTTGTGGCGATGACTTCTGGCAGTTGATGAATGACGCCAGAATTGACTATCTTTACATCAAAAAAGGGGTGGGAAGTTTACAACCAGACGCACTAACTTCGTGTGATGGGGTTTCCCAACTCAGCATCATCGAGGATGTTCACATTTACCTGGTAGAGAAACCAGATGAAACCCCTTGAAGGGTATAATTTTGATAATTACTTATTGGATTGAGAAAGCAAATGTCTTGGGTTGAACTGCGAACGCTTCTCGTGATCTTCGTCATGTTAATAATCCCTGGTTGGGCGATTCTGTCCCTAACCAACCTTTGGCGGCGATTCGAAACAATTGAGCGCTGGATTCTTGCGATTGGTTTGAGTATTGCCTTTTACCCTTTCCTCTACTACCTCACACGCGCAATTGCCCCCTCATTGCGTATCGGGCTGAATAAACTCGTTGTGCTTCTGGTGGGGCTTTTTGCACTGACCGCCTGGTTACTCAGAAAAAACTGGCGGGAACAATTCAAGCTTGGAAAGTATGCAGGACCATTTCTCTTCATCCTTGCACTGACCCTTCTGACCCGTTTTTGGTTGGCGCATAATTACCCATACCCAGGTTGGACTGATTCCCTTCATCATATGCTGATCACAGATCTGGTTGCCACGACGGGCAGGCTTCCGTTTAATCTTCAACCTTATGCGCCAACAAACTTGGATCAGTATCATCTGGGCTTATACGCGCTAACTGGCACCCTGCAAATACTCGCGGATATTCCTGCTCATCAAGCACTGATTTGGATGGCGCAGGCAATAAACGGCCTGTGTGGGCTGGGTGTCTTCCTTTTCTTGTCCAAAAGAGTTTCTCCCCTGGCGGGGTTGGTGGGGATGGGGATCGTCGGTCTGGTTAGCTTTCAACCAGCACTTTACTTTAGCTGGAGCAGGTCGACGCAAGGTTCTTCCCAGACAATCTTGTTGATCGCAGCATTTGCCACATGGGAAGCGATAAAGGCATGGAAAGAGGATTCGAAAGAAAACTGGGTTCCCAAATTAGCACTGACGGGGATATCCGCGTTGCTCATCGCTGGGGTGTTCCTGATTCATTTCAGAGCAGCAGCTTTCCTGTTGCCACTAATAATCATCATTTGCATCTATGAGTTTGCCAGGGTGGTAAAAACCAAAAAGCTGATAGTGAGAACCGTTATCAGCATTGCCATCATTGCAGTCCTCAGTCTTATTCTGATCTTGCCAGCTCTGGTTCCTGCGATGGGTTTTTATGTTGATCGCAGGTCCACAACGAGTGAAACCGTTGATTTGGAACCCTCCAAAAAGTTAACCGAGAACGAATACTTTGCCAATTACAATCTGGAGGCACTTTATGCAATAGGTGCAAAGAAATGGATGATTGGTCTGGCCTTGGTGGGCATCTGTTTGGGACTTCTCAGGAAAAACAGGGCCCTCATCCTCATCACGACAGCCTGGACATTGGCCCTTTTCGGCATTGGTTTTCTCTATCTTCTGAATATCCCACTGCTGGCTTTTACGAACATGACTGGCATGATGATCATGCTCTATCTGCCAATCGGCGTGATAGTTGGAGTCCTGGCAGAAGATTTGTGGCAGGTATTCACCCTCGATAAACATGAGAAGTTGGGATTGGGTCTTCAATGGATCGTGCTGTTTGTGTTTGTGGTTGCGGGGATTTACCGGCTCGGGGAGGTCCAGGGTTTCCGCCAGTTCATGACTGCTGCGGATGAAAAAGCCATGGACTGGATCAAAAAGAACACCCCAAGGGACGCGGTTTTTGCCATCCACACCTACTACTGGCTGACCGACTCGCCGCATGGCTCGGATGCAGGCTATTTTCTGCCATACTACGCCAATCGGGAAACCACGTCCAGCACCATGATCTCGAGCCTTGGGCCTGGTCACCAGAAAGTCCTGGATGAATCGGAAGCCGTGATGAGCCTTTATTCGGCTTCACCCGACATTGACGCCCTTTGTGACCTTGGCGTGGACTATCTCTACGACGGAGTGAAAAACCCGTTTGATGGGGTTCAGTTTAATCTTTCCGCCATACAACAGGCAGAGGGTGTTCAGACCATCTATCAGGATGGTGGCGTCTTGATTTACCAGATTTGTAATAAATAGCTGAGTTTCGGAGTGATTAGTGAACATCTGCATTGTGACCCAGCAATATAAAAATGTGATCAGCGGGGTCGGGCTGCATGCTACTAATCTCACCCATGCATTACTGAATGACGGACATGAAATAACATTATTACTGCCCGAGGACCAGGCGCCGCCGCTTGATTTGCCAAACCTGACTGTCGTGACAGTGAAAAAGCCAGGGTTCAGTCAAAACCAGGCAAGGTGGATAGCACTGAGTTTTTCTTTTAATTCCATGCTAAAGAAACTGGAATCACAACAGAAATTTGACTTGATCCATTTTACCGATGCCCGCGAGTCCTTTTTTTGTAACACACGTGCGCCGATGATCGGGCATGTGAATGACACGTATTCAGCAGAACTCAAGACACCTTTTGAATACAAGAAGCATTACTCAGATTGGTTGGCGCGATGGCTGTATTACAGCAGTGTACATTTTCTTGAATCTAACAGGCTGCCTCGCCTGAAACTTGTTATCGCCAACAGTCAATTTACTGCAAACACCATCACAAAAACCTATCCAAAAACCGCAACCAAAGTGAGGCTTTGTTATAAAAGCGTGGATACTGAGAGATACCTCAAGATTTTTGAGACTCGCGGCTTGGCGGTCTCAGATCCATCCCGGCCGGTGATATTGTTTGTGGGAAGCAACATGCGCCGGAAAGGTGTGCCCGACTTAATCAAAGCGGCGCCTGGTGTGGTGCAAAAGTATCCTGACGCTAAGTTTGTTATTGTCGGCAATGATAAATCGGTGACTAGTTTCAAAGTGCTTTGTAAGGACCTCAAAGTTGACCAAAATTTTGAGTTTGCGGGATGGCACTCGCAGGCAGATTTGTTGGATTATCACCGGCGTGCATCAGTTTTTGTGATGCCGTCCTTGACAGAGGCGCTTGGCGTGACGTTCCTGGAAGCTATGGCTGCCGGGGTACCTGTTATCGGAACAAACGTTGGGGGCATTCCCGAGATCATAACAGATGGGGTTAACGGGATGCTGGTTCCCGTGGGATCTCCATCATCCATTGCAAAAGCAATCAATGATTTGCTGTCAGACACCGAACTGCGAGAACGACTCACGAGCAACGCCCGGAATTTGCTCAACAAATATAACGTTGCCAGCATGATGGTTTGTACCTACCAGCTCTATAACGAAATCAGTACAAAGTATAAAATCACCCCTGAAATTTCATAACCTCCAAGACACTATCCTGGACGATTGACCTTAAAGACGCGCTTGCTGCCGTATTGAGGTAAGTTGCCAGCGCCCCTTCAGCAATCCGTTTTCGCAGGCTGTCGTTGTAAAAGAGAGTGCTGATGGCATCTGCCAGGGCTTGGGGGTTGTTCATTTCACAGAAATAGGAATCAACCTGGTCTGTCAACAGTTCGCGGTTGGCAGCATTATCGCCAACAATCACAGGCTTTCCCATCGCAATCATCTGAAATGCCTTGCCCGGGATGACCCTGCATGCTTTGCCGCTTGTGCCAAAATGCCCACCCAGGCAAATGCGTGAATTTTGAATTTCAGACGGGAGTTGATCGATTGCCACAGGCGCAGCAAGCTCAATATTGTTGAGCCGTTTTTCCTTAATGGATTTCTGAATCTTCCCAAATTCAATTCCTTTGCCGATGATCTTAAACTTGATCGAGGGATCGGATTGGAGCAATTCTGCTGCCTCCACGACCACTTCCACACCGTGTAAGGGCAAGTAAGAGCAGTAGTAAAGCACTGTACAACTCTCAGGTTTATCGGGCAGGGGATGGAACAATGTTTCATCACATCCTACAAAAACCCGCTTCATTTTTGATAGCGGAATGGCGAACGTTTCGTGGAAGTGTTCGGCATGCGCCAGTGTGTCTACGAAGATCAGGCTGGCTTTTCTGGCACTTTGCTTGTCCATCTGGAACAGGAATTTGGAAAGCAGCGAATTCTTGCTGGTCATCTGGCGATCTTCCACCAGTGTGTCATTAGCTGAAACGAACATATCCAGGATGATCGGTTTCTTGGTAAACGGGGTGATCATCTGGGTAAGCAATTGTCCAAAAAAGCCAACAAAGATAAAATCGAAATCCTGTTTGATCAGCCTTGGAATCAACCGCAGGAAGCTTTTCAGGCTCTGTCCGAGAATGGAGCGGATACCACCCTTGTAGACATTCGGACTTTCTGAACCAATCACAGTCGCTTGGCTGATGGATTGAATCGCTGAAACCATCAATTTATTCCTGGGATAGTTCACTTCTCTTCCTGCTGCGAAAATTGACTTTAACATCTGCTCTTTCGTCTGCACAATTTCACCACGGTTTGGCGCTATCTTTGACTGAGATTATAATCTTGAAGATGAATACTGTTGCACCATTGGTTGTGGTTGTAATCGCTAACTGGAATTTACGCAAAGATTTGCTTGAATGCCTTGGCTCGTTATATGAGACGGACTATCCGCGGATGCACGTCATCGTTGTTGATAACAATTCAAACGACGACTCGGTGGCATGTGTTCAAGCACAATTCCCACAAACACAACTCATCACGCGCGATGAAAATGGTGGCTATGCTATTGCGCTCAACGATGGGATTCGGGCAGGGGCTGCGCTCGACCCTGAATTCTACCTGATCCTAAATAACGACACCCTCGTCCCTGCTGATACTCTGGGCAAGTTGGTTGAAACCATGCTTTCAGATGACCAAATTGCTATCGCCGCGCCAAAAATCATCTATCACGACCATCCGGAGAGGATTTTTAGCCTGGGTGATCGCATCTACCCCTGGTTGCCGCTGCCGGTCCGGGTTGGCAGAAAAGCTTACGATCGACCAGCCTATTCGAAAACCCAGGAATTTGATTATCTATTCGGATGCGCTTTTTTAATGCGAACGCAAAGCCTCCAACAAGTCGGGCTGTTTGATACTTCGTTCTTTATGTACTACGAAGACTCGGATATCTGCCGCAGGATGCGAGACGCGGGTTGGAAGAATATTCGGGTTGGTTCAGCCATCATCCGCCACAAGGCATCACTGAGTTCGAAGCTGGTGGCAGGAAAAATGGTTTACCTGAGAGCTCGCAACCGATCCTGGTTTTATCGCCGTTATCGTCATGGACCTTGCCGGGCATGTACGTTTTTTGCGCTGCTTATTGGATCTATCAAAACCGTAATGGCTTATCTGTTTACCGGCAAACGAATGCAGATTCGCCCTTACATCAACGGTGCGTTGGATGGTCTGAAGCAAGCTGTTCCACCTCTGGCTGACACGAAATGGAACTGAAGGTAAACATGGAATTCTTCCTGGCTGAGTTCAATTTCGAAAAAGCGAGCATTGAGGCTTGCTCTGATCCGAAGTGTGAATCTCTTGCGGTTCCCGGAGCCAGTTTCTGTTGGACTGCTACCTCACCCTTGGTTAGCATAAAAATGCACGCCGATTGGACCGTTTTCTTGTGGGGGTCTGCCAGGTATAAGGCGGCTGAGATGGCTGGTCGTGATGTCATGCGGGATATGGCTGCCGCCTTAACTGAGAACGGAAGTTTGCGTTCATGCTTAGCCGATCTTGAAGGCTGTTTTGGCGTAATTGCCTGGAATGAAAAAGACGACAGATTGCTTTTTGCCACTGATCCGATCGGGATGACAAAAATGTATTTCGGTGAGGATCACCGAAAAATCGTTATCTCTTCCCACGCAAATCTTGTTGCGAGGAGGCTTGGAAACCTGGCGGTTTCAGGCAGTGGGCTCTCCCTGTTGTTCTCCCTAAAAGGCATACCTGCGCCTTATACGGTGTTTGAAGCAGTGTCTGTTCTCAAGCCATCCGAATTGGCGTCCATTACGAAGGATGGAAAGAAGAGCGAGGAGTATTGGTCGATCCTCGACAGTGTAAAGCCCTTTCAGGGTTCATTGGAAGACGCCCAGGATGAATTGCAGACCCTTTTACAAAAGAGTTTGTCAAGGATAAATACTGTCAGTCATGAACCGCTTGGCATAGCTCTGAGCAGCGGGGTGGATTCAGCTCTGCTTGCGGCATTGTTGGTACAGGCTGGTATACCATCGCAGGGTCTGACAGTCGGCTATGTGCCAACAACAAGGTATGATGAAACGCAATCCGCGGCTGAGAACGCTGCTCTAATTGGTCTCCCTATCGAGGTGGTCAGGGTCACCGACGAAGATATCGCGGGTATTGTGGATTTCGCATCCCAATGCCTCCCGGAACCCTTGGGCGACGCTACCGTCTTGCCGCAGTTATTGATGACGTTGGTCGGCAAGGGGAAGGTTTCTTCAATCATAGATGGCACTGGAGCCGATAACATTTTTGGCGGCATGCAGAAGTTTGCAGCCGAACGATATGCCAGGCAGTATCTCAAAATTCCCAGGTTCTTGCGTGTGGGCGTGGTTGGACCTTTTCTGAATTTACTGCCCTCATCCAGAAAATCCGCGTTGACCGATCAGGTTCGTAAGCTCCAAAAATTTGTCTACGGGGTTGAGTTGCCCAAGGACGACCAGAAAGTCTATTGGTCGAGGTTTATGTCGCGGGCAGCGGTTGACAGGCTGATCGCTCCGACCTTATCACCGGATGGTCACCTTGCAGATCAAATTCAACTCAGGATTAGAAGTGAAGTTCCACCCGGGTTTGACGACTTTTTCATTTCAACTTATGCGAGCATTCGAGGCACCATGCCCACGCATGCCACGCAGAAACTTGCCGCTCTCCAATACGCGAGCGGGACGCTTTATCACACGCCTTTCATGACACCCGGATTGATCGAATTTGCCTTGAGCCTTCCAGTCTCTTACAAACTTAACAAAGGTCAAACCAAGGTTGTTTTACGGCGAACCGCTTCCAAGATTCTGCCTGCCGAGTGCACCACCCGTAAGAAAGCCACTTTCTCCCCGCCTATAGGACGTTGGCTTTTAGGAGTGTTGAAAACGGAATTCATGGACCTGTTGAAAGATAATCCATTCTTCAACACGGCGGTCATCGAGAAAATGATGGCTGATCAAGCTTCGGGATGGGCAGATTCGCAGTGGGAACTCTGGATGGTCTACATTTTTCTGAAGTGGATCAAGGAAGCGACACGATGACAGTCTTGACGAGCAAACCATGCAATTTTTGCGGTCATCAGCATGCCAGTTCGTTCCTGACGCTTACAGATCTCAGGTTGAACCTGCCTGGATCGTGGAGCTTGGTAGAGTGTGAGAACTGCGGTTTGTTGTTTATTGACCCCCAACCAGGCTGGGAAGAACTTTCCGCGCATTATCCCAAAGATTATCATGCCTATCTGCGTAAGGACTCGAAAGTCACGGCTTTCTTACGTGGATTTGGACTTCGAAACCGGGTGAAGTCGATTTTGCGCAAGATGCCTGTTGAAAAAGGCAGGCTTCTGGACGTTGGCTGCGCGACGGGTGACTTTCTTCAGGAATTTCAGAAGCTTTCTGGATGGGACGTAATGGGTCTGGAGGTTGTTCCTGAAGCAGCGGCGTCAGCCAGGGCAAAAGGCTTGACAATTGTAGAAGAGCATCTACAAAATACCCTCTTTCCAGGCGGCAGTTTCGATGTAATCACACTTTGGGACGTCTTGGAACATCTGCCAAGCCCTGCAAGCACCCTTCAGATTTGCTATGACTTGCTCAAACCGGGGGGAATGCTGGTGCTGAAATGCCCTGATCCAGCGGGAAAAGAAGCATCATTTTTTAAAGAAAGTTGGATAGGATACGAAGCCCCTCAGCACCTTTTTGGCTTCCCAAGAACTGTTCTTTTAAGCAAGCTGCGAGAGTTTGGCTTTGAAACGGTGTGCACAGGCGTTACCGGGAGTGACTATTCGGCTTTTTTTGTAAGCCTTGCACACTGGTTGAACCAACATGGGCGGATTAACTTGAGTAAGTTTATAATAGGAACCACTCGTAAACCGTTGGGAAGAATTCTTGCTGGGATATTAGTCAGACCCATCCGATGGCTCGGGATCAGATCGTCCGGCACTTACTATTGCCAGAGACCACGTTAAAAGGAGCTTAAATGAAAACCTTTCGAAGAATTGTGCTAATGTTGCTATTGATTGTTATTGTGGCAGGATGTTCCTCAAAAACTACTCCTGTAGCACAAAGCACGGAAACTACCGCCCCCGCTTCACCTGAACAAACTGCGTACCCAATCCCTCAAGCTTATGTTGAACCAAATCTATACCCAGTCGGAACTGGGCAGGAAACCCCCGTGCCGGCTTACATGGTTCCGGGCTTCATCACAATGACGCCGGATGCGAGTGTCGCCAGCATCATCGTGTCCGAAGTTCAGCATGAAGATAATGTAGAAACCATTTTCATTAAGAATATTAGTTCTTCCACGCAGGATATCAGCAGCTACATGGTCTATTCGCCGAAGTTGGATGTAAGGAAAATCCTCCCGAGTAATTTGATCCTCGAACCAGGTGAATCCTTCGCTCTTTACAATGGTGCCGATCTGGAGAAATTCCCGGAAGACCAGCGTTGGCTTGATGCACCAGTTCTGACAGAGGCATTGGATGAGGTCTGGTTGACCAACGCTGCAGCCAGGATTATCTATTACTTTGTTTACTACCCAAGTATTACCCCATAGAGGCATAGTAGTAATAAAGTGTTATTGCCTTGTTTCTCTCGATAACCTAAAATATTGATAACCTAATTAGACAGGAGTTAGATATGAAAAAATCACTTTCCATTTTGATGTTAGTTGTCTTCCTGCTCGGCGCCGTTGTCGTCTCCCCAAAGGCGGTTTACGCGGCTGCCCTGCCCGCTTATGAATCTGCTATCCAGGTTCAGAACCTCGATACCGTTGCGGTAGCCAATATAGCCATTGCCTACTACAATCCTGATGGAAGCCTGGCAGTTCTGCCCGGTGGCTTTACGAATCCAGTTGCTGACACCGTGCAGCCTGGATCGTCCAACACCTACCTCCCCATCCACCCGGATGTCGGTTTCAAGGGATCAGTTGTTGTGAGTTCCGATAAGGCTATCGCCATCATCAGCAACCTCACCATTGCCGCCACCAACCGCGCTCTGGGCACCTACACTGGCGTTGCTTCTGGCGGACCCTCGCTCTTCTTCCCCCTGATCGACAAACGCAATAATGTGTCTGTCTTCAGCATCCAGAATGCAAGCGGCGTAGTTGCCAACTACGTGATCGATTTCATCCCACTGCCAGGAGGTGGCTTTGCTGATATTGCTGACCTCCCCGGTTCGCTTCAGCCAGGTGCTGCTGCCACCTATAACATGGCAGATTACAACGGCGCAAATCCCTGGTTGGGTTCAATCAAGGTCACTGCTTCCACTGGTGCACTGGCTGGTGTTGCGAGCAATGTGAACAGCACTGTTCCTGCATCCCCTACCAATGGTGTCTATAACGCCTTCTCTGCTGGTAGCACCACTTCCATTCTGCCCTTGATCATCGAAAACAACAATGGCAACCGCACTGGTACAAGCTGCCAGAACCTAGGACCCGGAACTGCCACTATCACCATGTCCTACACCCCATCCACTGGCTTCCCCGCCCGTGCTGCTGATGTCTTCGTGGACGTTCCTGAGAATGGTATTGCAGTCAAAGTTATGGATTACTTGGGAACAACCAAATGGGTTGGTGGCTCAACCGTGACCGTTAGTGGTACCGCCACTATTGCCTGTGTTGTGAACCAGACTCGTGTTGTCAAGAAGAACTCCAATATGTACGAAGGTTTCAATCCTGCTGCTGCAACCGACACTGTTGTGATGCCCTTGATCATGAGCAAGAATGGTACAACCACCAAGGCCTTCACCGCTTTCAGTGTTGCCTCCGTCGATGGCACCAACATCAGTGTTACTTGCGACTGGAAACCAAGCACAGGCTTTGCTGATATCGCTGATACCACCAAGAGCGACGCAGCAGTGCTCGTCTTCAGCCAGCAGGCTGGTTTCAGTGCTGGTGATACCCGCTGGGTTGGTAGCGCAGTTTGTACAGAAACAACCGGTAAACCAATCGTGGCTGTTGTCAATCAAAGCCGCGAAGGTCTACCCGCTGACTATGTTCGCGATGTGACCTCAGCGTACGACGCTTTCAATCAGTAAGATCTAGTCTCTCAAGAGAACGCCCCAATGACCATTGGGGCGTTCTTTATTTTGGTTTATAATCACAACCTGGTTGGAAATGATAGAAATTCGGCATGCCACTATAACCGATACAGCCAATTCCCAATTCGCTTACGACGACCTCTATAGCGAAGGCGGAATTGACCTTTCTGATTCCTATTATCTTTGGTTGTTGGAAAAGATAAAACCAGTTCCCGGCAAGGTCATGGTTGACGTTTCTTGTGGCAGAGGAAAACTGGCTGCCTATGCCAGAAAACGGGGACTCCGGGTAATAGGTTTGGACTTTTCTTTGAGCGCGCTCAAGGTCGCCCAACACTCTGATCCTGAGCTGGACCTGATCGTTAGCGATGGCGAGCAAATCGCCCTGAAAGCCCAAATCGCCGACTACGTGACACATATCGGAAACCTGGAGCACTATCAAAACCCCAACATAGGCGTGCAGGAAGTCGCCAGGCTCCTCAAGCCTGATGGAACGGCGGTGATCTTGCTGCCCAATGGGTTCTCGATTGTGGGGAATATTCAGCATGTTCGTAAAACCGGCCAGGTTTTTGATGACGGTCAGCCGATCCAACGCTACAACACGCGTGAGGGTTGGCAGGAATTGCTGGAAGCTAATGGTCTCTCGGTTATTAAAACCATCCGATATGAGCACTTTCTTCCAAAAACAAAGCGAGACTGGCTTTCTCACCTAAAACGACCGTCACGCTTGCTGCGTTGGGCGTTGGCATGGGCAATACCCTTTAATCTTTCAAATTGCTTCGTCTATTTTTGCAAACGCAAATCTTCAGGCTAAGAATGTCCTCAATCGCAGAAAAAGTAAAGGCGTTCTACGCGCTCCACGGCAGACTACTAAAGGTCGTGCTTTACCTTGTCTGGGCAGTGCTTTTCGCATTTTTGGCGTATACGGTGTGGAAATCCCGCGATCAACTGCTGCCTTATCTGGAAAAAGCAGACTTTTCTAAATTTGTAATTGTTGTCGCAATTTACCTGATTGCTCTATTGCTCGCCGTCCTAAATTGGGCGGTTATCATGCACGCTTTCGAGAGCAGCATTTCTTTCTGGATGCATGCCAAAATCTACCTGGTTTCCATGGTTTCAAGGCGCCTGCCCGGAACGATTTGGTACGTTGGCGGGAGAATGGTGCTATACAAAAAGCTTGGCGTGCCTTCGGTCAAAACGGCTTCAGCCAGCGGGATAGAGTTCGTTATCAGTTTTGTTGCTGATGCCATACTTGCAGCCATTTTTATTCCTTTAGGTTTGAATCTGTCGAAAATTTGGTTAATTCCGCTTGTGTTGGTTGCGATTCTTGGTCTGTTTGTTCTGCGTCCACAAAGCATTGCCAAAATCATGGTCAAATTGAAGCACCCACTCGTTCAACCGGTAAGCATGGGTCAGGTGGTAAGTTGGTTGTTTCTGCGTATGGCACTGGTTCTAACTGGGGGATTGATGATCTTCTTTACCATTCGGATTTTTACCCCCCTTGGAATTAACGCGCTCTTGTTTGTTTTGGGAGCCAGGGCGCTTTCTGGAGCGGCTGGCATGTTGACTTTCTTGTTGCCAAGCAGTATGGGTGCATCCGACCTGACCTTGCTTGCGATGTTGTCGACTATCATCCCCACTTCCCTGGCAACGGTGATTGCTCTCCTGGTTCGCATTTACACAACTTTGTTTGAACTGGTTTTTGGGCTGGTTTTTTTCATCCTGCTGAACAGATCTTTTCCGTTTACAAAATCAACCGATAACCATGCCGAAATTTCACAAGGGCTAATTACTGAGCAAAGCCCTGAAAAAGAACACTATGGGGACTTCGATATTTAATTGATGGTTAGGGGCAGGAGTATGGTAAAAACAGCTTGATACCTGCTTACGATACCCAGATAATTCTCACCGACTTTTCCACCAATAGCATAGATGTAATCGCCGAGCACCACATAGGCCGCTTCTGTGATTGGGTCGGAAGTTTCCGAATTAATGTTAATAATCTGCCACTCCCTCTGAACCGTGGAGTAGTGAAATTGGTCAATCGCGCCGCTGGTTGTTGACTTATCTCCGATCACGGCAATCTTATCGTACAGTTTTATCGCGGTGTAGCCGGACAGTTTTGCGGGCAAATCTGGCTCAACCTTCCAGGGGTTTTCCTTCTCAAGTTCAATGTAGGGGCTGTAACTTTCGCTGGTGTTCAGCTTGACCTTGCCATCTGAACCCCCCATTACATAAATTTTTCCAGCATCCGCGAGCACAGCAGGTTTCAACCTGGCTGTCGGCATCGGAGTCCCTGGGTGCCATGTATCTGTGGTGGGGTCATATCGCCAGACCGAATCAAGGGGTTTCTGAGAGTCCCACCCGCCAAAGAGATAAATCTGACCTTCATATGCTGCCAGTCCATAAGCGCTAAGGGGCACTGGTAATTCTGCGCAACTCTCCCATTCATTCTTCCGAGGATTAAAAACCTCGACAACATTGGTGAGAGATCCATCTTCTTTTACACCACCTGGAACGTAAACTTTTTCTCCAATGACGACTGCCAACGCATCGTAAACAGCAGTCGGTTTTTCCTGTAGAGAAGACCATGCGTTGACAATTGGATCGTACATTTCAACAGAAGAAAGGACTCCCAGGTTGGAGCGTCCACCAATGATGATGATTTTGTCCTCGAAGGTCGCCACTGCCATGCTGCTGCGCGGTTCCTTTATAGGTGCTATTTCCACCCATTTCTGCTCGGAAATGACCGCGGGAGATTGCCTGGGCATCAAGAAGGCTGGTTTGGCGATAGCAAGGTATATCCCACTGATAATTACCAGTGCTGCCAAAAGCAAAAGCCAGCGCTTTTGAACAAGCAATTCTTGCCAGGTTGGCTTTGTTTCCAATGTTTCAGTTATTGGGATTTCTTGCGGTTCTTCAGAAATGGGTGTAGCGGGTGATTTGATTATCCCGTGTTCAATTGCGAATAGGGTGGCTTCCGTGCGGGAGGTAACGCCGATTTTTTGGAAAATGTTGCCAATATGCACTTTGACCGTGTTGACGCTAATATCAAGATCCATGGCGATCTCTTTATTGCTCTTCCCCTGCCCCACAAGTCGCAGGACCTCAATTTCGCGGTCACTCAGTAAATTGGCATCCATATTGTCTTTTGTATTAACAGATCCTCAGTTTTGTCTTGATTGAGACTTCAATGCCCCGGAAAACAGTTCAAATATCGGGTTATCGCCCGGAGGCAACAGGTAAAGTATAAACGAAAAAGGATGTTGGCTCAAAATCAACGCTTGATAAATGGAAGTATTCGGCTCCAAGGTCCTGCCTTGAAGGCGTTTCCGCTCACATAATTAGTTCTGCCACTGCCGCCGTACCACTCGGCTTCGGCTGCCAGACGCGGACGGCCGCCCTGCGTGCCTGCATCCCAATTGATATCCACATCTCTAAATGTGATGTCCACGGCCTTGCCAAAGCAGTAATTTGTACAGGCATTAAGTGTTGTCTGCTGGACTACCATAAAATGCACATGATGCCCGGTGCTTGCGCCAGTGTCGTCCACGTTCGCGATCTTCATACCTTGCGAAACGTACACTCCCCTGACTTTCACACTCGCGGGAATGCTGTTTTTGGCTAGGTGCAGGTAAATCTGGTAGGTCCAGGGGCTGGTGGTGCGGTCTTGCAGGGTGATGCTGTTGGTGCAGTTTGAGTCACCGTTATTACAGGTGTCACGCCAATGATAGACAAATCCGCCTTTGGCTGCTGTCAGGTCGAACATAGTTCCATCGGCGAAGTCAAACGCGTAGGTGCAATAATACGTCGGCGTGCAGGAGGAATGTCCCACCGACCAGGTCAGGCGTTTGGATAGCCCCCCACTCCAGGGGAGTTTGTAACCTCCTAAAATCGTGGTGTTCGGTCCTGCTTTTGGATCCGCCTCAAAGTTGAAACGCTCGGCGATTTCGTCATCTTTAAAATCGGTGGTCATAAAGAAGCTGTTAAACTCAGGGTCCGATGTACGATGCAAATTCCAGCTACCAGCGGCTTCATCCCAGACCGCCAGCACGATTTCCGGCTCCCTGGCAAGTGTTTCGCCCGTTTCGGGATTGTTTTCAGCCATCCACAACACCGCCTGGGACTTGGTCTCATTAAAATGGATGTCGTCCAGGGTCCAGTTATCTACTCCCACGTTGTGAATGAGCTCCGGTAATTGCGAATAGAGTAGAGTTTCAAGTGGCGATTGCTGTTCAAGCGGAGGGGTAGGAATGATGATGTCCTTGGGGGACGTAATGGAGTTGGCACTAATAATTAGATACACTGCCACCGCAGCCAGCAGGAAGATTGGTATCCAAAGCTTGGTCGCGTGGCTTTTACGCGGTGAGGGCTCGGTATTCGGAGTGTAAGTTTGGTTACTCATAAGTCCACCTTATGCTATTAAATATATTCAAGGATTATGGTGCAAGTATCTTGCCAGAAAACGTCCTTGTTACCTCGCCCACGCTCATAAGTTGATTCGGTGAAAAAGGATCACCCACACAAGCCCGGTCGATGCGTCCCGCAGGGGGAGGCTTTGCACGGCCATCGACCCTACAAGAATCTCGAGCAATTACCAACCCCGTAGTAGGTAAAAGGCCTGCCTTTTCCTCATGTGGTCGGGTCGAGGCAATATCACGGGCAACTTCCACAACCTGCGCCAAATTCCAATCTCCAACCCGCCCCTCCATTTGCGTTATACTAAAGAAGTCAAGCTGCCATGCTCACCCAAGATGGCAGAAATTATTACTTGTCAGGAGGATGTGCATGCCACCCAAGGGATGGGTAGAAATTAACGAACTGTATTGTAAGGCTTGTGAGACCTGCGTCACGGATTGCCCTTCGCAAACGCTCGCGATCGACATGAGCAGGCTGACAGCGAAGGGTTATCACCCCGCTTTTATGCTTCACCCCGAAAACTGCACTGCTTGCGGCACCTGCGCTGTGGTCTGCCCCGATGCCGCCATCACGGTCTTTCGCGGTGTGCGTCCTGGCACTGAAAAAGAAGGGGAAGGCTCATAATGGCACTTGAACTGATTAAAGGTAATGTTGCCATTGCTGAGACTGCCTTACGGGTTGGCTTGGTTTCGTACTTTGGTTACCCCATCACCCCCCAAACCGAGCTGCTCGAGCATCTCAGCGCGCGCATGCCCGAACTGGGGCGTGCTTTTGTGCAGGCTGAGAGCGAACTCGGCGCAATCAACATGGTCTATGGCGCCGCCTGCACTGGCTTGCGCACCATGACCTCCAGCTCCAGCCCCGGTGTTAGTTTGATGCAGGAAGCGCTCTCCTATATCTCCGGCACCGAATTGCCAGCCGTCATCGTGGATGTTGTCCGCGGCGGTCCGGGCTTGGGCAACATTGCCCCCTCCCAGGCTGACTACACCCAGTTGGTTCATGGCGGCGGTCATGGTGAGTATCACCTGATCGTGCTTGCGCCTGCCTCCGTGCAGGAAGCGGTTGACCTGACCGGACTGGCTTTTGACCTCGCCGAGAAATATCGCATGGTGGTCTGCTTGCTGCTGGATGGCTCTCTTGGGCAGATGATGGAGCCCGTGGAGCTGCCTGAGTTCAAACCCCTGCGTACAACGCCACCCGCCTGGGCTATTGGCAGCCCCGACTCAAAAGAACGGGTTGTGATGACCTCGATCAACATTGATCCACCCACCCAGGAACGCTTCAACGTCAAGATGATGACGCGCTGGCAGGAAGTTGAAAAGAATGAAGTCCGCTACAAGGGCTATTACCTCGAAGACGCGGAATATGTCGTGATCGGCTATGGCACAGCCGGCCGTATCGCGCTAAGCGCGGTGCGAACTGCCCGCGAGCAGGGTTTAAAGATAGGTCTGCTGCGTCCGATTAGCCTCTCCCCCTTCCCCACCAAAGCGGTTGACGAGTTGGCTGGCAGGGTCAAGGGCTTCCTGGTGGTTGAAATGAGCAACGGTCAGATGCTGGATGACATCATCTCAATCGCTGCACGGCGTATACCCGTGGAATTTTATGGTCGCATGGGCGGCATGGTTCCTTATCCTGATGAGATTTCAAAAGCCATCGACGATCTGGTAAATGGCGCGCACGACGTAAACGTGGACGCGCGCGGAAAATGGCTGGCTGATATGCGCGAGCTCGTGGGAACAGGAGAGTAGATCATGACAGACACAGACGTCAAAGTTGTCTATAAACGCCCGCTTGGCTTCACCGACCGCACCACGCACTACTGCCCGGGTTGCACGCATGGCGTTGCCCACCGCCTGATCGCGGAAGTGCTCGAAGAAATGGGCGAACTGAAGAACACGATCGGCGTTGCCCCTGTTGGCTGCGCCGTGTTCGCCTATAACTACTTCGATTTTGACTTTGTCGAAGCTGCTCACGGTCGCGCGCCAGCGATGGCAACCGGCATCAAACGCACCTTGCCCGGCAAGATCCTTTTCACCTACCAGGGCGATGGCGACCTGGCTTCAATGGGCATGGGCGAGATCGTTGCAGCCGCATCGCGCGGGGAGCAGATCACGGTTATTTTTATTAACAACACCAACTATGGCATGACAGGCGGTCAGATGGCTCCGACCACCCTGCCCGGTCAGAAAACCTCCTCGTCCCCCCTTGGGCGCGACGTGGAAACCCAGGGTTACCCCATCCGCACGGCTGAGCTGCTTGCCACGCTGGACGGTGCTGCGTTTGTGGCACGCCGCTCGTTGCATGATGCTCGCAGTATCCGCATGGCAAAACGCGCCTTGCGCACCGCATTCGAAGTTCAAAAGCAGGGTCTGGGCTTCTCGATGGTCGAGTTACTCTCCATCTGCCCGACGAACTGGGGCTTGAATACGGTAAACTCCCGCAAATGGCTGGCTGAGCACATGCTGCCATATTACCCCGTTGGTGACTTTAAAGTTTCGACCGCTGTAAGCGAAATGAAGACTGGAGGGAATTAGCATGCAGGCTGAAGTTATCATTTCGGGTTTTGGTGGTCAGGGAACGCTCTATGCGGGGCAGGTTTTGGCTTATGCCGCTATGGATGAAGGTAAATATGTGACCTGGATCCCCTCGTATGGTCCTGAGATGCGCGGCGGCACAGCCAACTGTACCGTGGTAGTCTCGGATGATGAAATTGGCTCACCGACCGCGCTGCATCCCACCGCTGTGATCGCGATGAACCTGCCCTCACTCGACAAGTACGAGCCTATGATCAAACCGGGTGGTTACCTGATCGTGAACGCGGATATGGTCAATCGCGTGCCTGCCCGTGAGGACATCCATGTGCTGATGGTGCCCGCGAGCAAAATCGCGCAGGAAATTGGCAACGAGCGCGCTGCCAACATGGTGCTTTTAGGCACGCTGGAAGGCAACATGCACTTACTGCCAGATGGCGCGCTTGAACGTGCCCTCGACGCCCACACAGCTGCCCGCCTGAAGAAGTTCATCTTGATGAACATCGAGGCGCTGCACCGCGGCGCCGAGTACCAGGCAGGATAGCTTTTATCAGTTTAGATCGAAGGCGCTCAAATTGCTTGAGCGCTTTTTTTTTTGGATTTTTCGTAGGGCACCAAAATCCCCGTCTTCGCGAGCAAAGCGAAGCGATCTCTACTCCGACACTGTCATCCTGAGCAGCGCGACTGCTTGCGTCCCCTTGCGGGAAGGATCTGTCTTCTATCCGTCATCGCGAGCGAAGCGCGGCGATCTGCCATTTTCTGTTTTGGGGATCGTAATGGAAAAATACCAGAACCTCAAGGAATACCCGTAAATAGCTTGGCGCCATTTTTTTGTAGAGAACGTGGTCCTGCCCTGGTAGCGAAGCGGATAGGGCGGCTTGTTCCAAATTGCACGCGGAACAGCGCAAGTTGTATAAACAGGTATGACTGTTTATACATTATCTGGGGTGATTGTTTACAGGCTTTGGGCAGACACGGGGGTCTGCCCCTACGCTAGTTACCTACCTCTCAAACCCCGAATGTAGGGGTCACCCCCCGTGGTGACCCACCACCATGGCAAAAACGGGTTTGCTCAACGATCTGAGATCATCAATTTGATAGATAAATGTGTAAAAATTCACCCTAAACGACATGTAAACCATCATTGTCTTAACAGTATGGCCGTTCCCTACGTCGAACGAAAATCCCCGTCATCGCGAGCGAAGCGCGGCAATCTGCTTTTTTCTGTTTTGGTGATCGTCAATGAACAAGTACCAAAAACCTCAATTGTTCTCAAAAACTGCTCGAGCGCCTTTTATCGCCTCCGGTATAATTCCTTCAAATGGATAAAGTCTACGAACCCCCACGCCGATCAAGCATCCTTTTCAACCTGGGTCTCGGCTTCCTTGCCCTGGTTGTAGTGCTTGCGCTGCTGATCCTCGGCTCGGGCAATGCCGCGCGTGATCCGAACCAGCTGTTTATGGCTCTGGCGGTGCTGCTCATCGCGGTCTTAATATTCCTGAGTTACCGTGTGTTCCTGATCCTCACCACCCGCTACCTGCTCAACAGATCGTTCCTCGAGCTCCGCTGGGGCTTCCAGCGTGAGGTCATCCCAATGGACCGGGTCGTGTGGGCACACCCGGTCGCAGATTTTGACTCGCCGATGCCCCTGCCCGGGTTTTTATTGCCGTTCCAATACTACGGCAAGCGCAATATCCGCGGCTTGGGTTGGGTTGAATTTGCTGCCACCGACAGGCATAACATGGTTCTCATCAGGGCAGACGACCGCCACTTTGTGATTTCGCCGGTCGAAGCCTATAACTTTGCGAAAGATTTCGAGCACGTATCCGGGCTGGGAGCGGCGGAAGTGGTGACGCCGGTCTCACATAACCTGCGGTCGATGCTTGGAGAGATCTTCCAGGACGGGACATCAAAAAAACTGTTACTCGCAGGTCTGGTGGCGGTGTTGTTGTTGGCGATGGTCACCAGCACGCTCAGCGCCACCAGGCAGACCGTCACCTGGATCACGCTCGAGCTGGTGCCTTCCAACCGCTTGCTCTTGCTGCTGCTGGTCGGGGCGCTCGATTGGCTGCTCAACACCTTCCTGGGCGGCTATTTCTACCTGCGCGGCTTGCTGGAAAAACGCTGGGTCTTCCTGTTCTGGAGCTGGAGCGTCGTAATCAGCCTGATCCTTGCCGCCGCCGCCGTCTTCATGAGCCTCGCCAACGCGTAACAAATCTCCGATTGCGCCGGCTTCCCATCTCACGGTCTTGCCAGGGTTATCCCAATGCAAGCCTCACTCGTCTTACGGTATCACCGAAAAATAGTTGGCAGGTAAGTGCTGGACGCTTTGCACGCCGAAAACTCAGACTGCCCATTGCTGGGTCCCCAGGCGATGGCGGTATAGTACATAAACGCATCGGGCAGCGGCAGATTGATCACAAATTCTGCCACTCCACCCACGGCAATGTCCGTCACAAACCCAATATAAACCTGCCCCTCGCCATGACCGGAAGGGTCGCAGGTGTCGCTGGCAAAGAATGAAACAGTCACCTCTTCACCCTCGAGTGTGGGCACTTCCACCGCAAACAACACCCTGCCCGGGCTTGGAAAACTGACTTTCTTGATCACAGGAAAGTTCTGTATGTCGTCGCTCTCATCCGGGTCGTTGGGCGTCACCCCTTGTTGCGGGATCTGCCGCCAAACGTCAATGCCAAGCTGGCTGTTACCATAGATCTGGTTACCCATCACTTTAGCATAGGCTGACTCGATTTCAATCCCATTCCCGCCGTTGTATGCGATGACGTTCTCGTATGGGTCGTCGATCCCTCCAATGTTGGTATCGCTCGCGTATTGCACCACGATCCCATCCATCCCGTTCCCAAATGCCTGTCCCGCGCTGTTGACCCCGATAAAGTTACCACGGATCGAGGTATTCAGGCAGTCTGACCCCACAAAAATACCCTGGCGCGTGTTCCCCGAGATAAAGTTGCCTGCGCCTGCAGTTGTTCCGCCTATGAAATTGTTCAGCGCGCTGCTAAGCGAGATCCCATAATTGTTTGGTAATGCGGTGGTTTTCGTGACGTCCAGGCCGATGGTATTCCCCTGGATGGTTGTTAGATCGCTAACTACCGCTTGAATCCCATACGATCCATTCCCTGAGATCAAGTTCCCCTGCCCAGCTGACGACCCCCCAATGATATTTCCGGAAGACACAGCAGCACCGCCATTCCCAATCCGAACCCCAATGTTTCCGTTTGGGATGGCGACTGTCCCGCTTATGTCGGTCCCAACGTAATTCCCCATCACGACGTTTTCGTTACCAACCACGTATACCCCATTGCTGGTATTGCCGCTGATAATGTTGCGCCTGCCTGCCGTGCTTCCGCCAATCGTATTACCTGTCGAGTTCGAAACATACACCCCGGTGGAATTGGGCGAGGCAGTGACTCCATCCGGCTTGACCCCGATGTAATTCCCTTTTACGACGTTCGTGGCACTGTCCAGGATGTAAATGCCATAAGAAGTGTTGCCGGCAATCACGTTACGTTCCGCATCTGTATCTCCACCGATGACCGACGAAGAAGTATGCCACAGCTTGATCCCTCCCAAGTTGGGCTGGTCGAAGAAGCTCGACGGCACCAGGTCGCCGATCTTATTGCCCGTGATCAGCAGCCCGGTCACAGGGTCCCCGGTGGGCGGCCAGGTCGATATGCCAAAGCCGTTAAAATTGGCAATGGTCAGTTTCTTGATCGCGCAATTGTTTGCTCTCACTTCCAGCCCGGGGTAACTCCCTCCCATTCCATCCAAAACCAACACCGAATTGTCGTGCACGTTGGGTCCCTGGATGGTTGTTCCGGCTACCATGAGGCCAGGCAAAGCTGATCCGATGTCGATGATGGTCGGGGCATAAGATGGACTGTGGTCGATGTCAAAAGTGATCAGCGTACCGTTGATTGATTGCAGGTCGTTCGCCACCTTGATTGCCGCCCGCAGCGTACAGACCCCATTGCCTGTGGCAGTCTCGCAGGGCCTTCCAAAGCCCACATCCGGATCATCGCCGGTGGAATTGACCACGATCGTGGTGGGCTCCAGCGCGCGCACAGGCTCAGCCTGACCCCCCAGGCAGAGGACAAACGTTAGCACGATGCAAATATGAACCATTTGCTTCAAGGATTGCTTTGGCATTGATTTCCTCCTGGTGAAAGATCAAATCGGGTGTAATTCTGGTCACAACGGCTGGCCAGGTCTTGAACGCGCATCGGTTCAAGAATATTCAGTTGAATGAGAGGTTGATGTTGTAAAAAATTATACAATATTTTTTGTCAATAATTGAGAGAACCGTAATAATCGGTCATTATTAAAGCAGACCGCCTGCGCTCGCTCCATGATGGACAGCAACCAGTAGTCTTGGGCAATCTGCCTGATCCTTGCCACCGCCGCAGTCTTCACGAGCCTCGGTAGCGCTTAGGGATTTGTTAATAATTCCGATTTCCTAAGTGTAACGCCTCACTATGTGACCGCTTAACTGATCAAGTATCCCCAAAAAAGGAGGGCGGAATTGTGCGTTTCTCACCACTCTGCTAATTATTATTTCTGTAGAGCAGGTTTTGTAGGAGTGAACCCGCGATAGGCAAATTGTGAGCAAAAGCACTGGTCGGTCTCATTCCAACCTACACAAAACTTGCAAAATCTCAGAGATTCCCAACTTTGACTTTTCAGATATTGCTCTATCTTGTTGTTTAGGCGATTCCTATGCCAACTTTTCTATGTGTTGCTAATATTAATAGACACTTGTTATCACTTCCTAAAGAAATATTTGATGAAAACATAATGATCACAGTTTTTGTTCTGCTCTTTAGTCATTGATTCTAAGACTGTACTCTTGACACAATCGAAATATGTCTTATACTAGAACTAATGACCTCACTTACATTGAAAAAGCCAATGTGAGTTAATAAACTCCCCAGGATTGCCCCCCTCAATCTTGGGTTACTTTTTTAATTTGAGGAAAATATGGCAGAGCGGGTAACTGTTTTTATTGATGGTGCAAACCTTTATAAAGGTTTATGTAGTGATTGCAGTCGGCATGATATTGATCTTGGAAAAATGGCTGCAAAGCTTGTAGGAAGCAGGGATTTTCGGCGTGCTTATTATTATATTGCTATGAAAAAACAAGCTGATGATCCTGATGGTTACCAAAAACAACAAAGTTTCATATCAAGAATTAATAAAATCCCATATTTTAAAGTTGTATTAGGGCGTCTTGAAAAAAGAGGAACGACATATGTCGAAAAAGGTGTTGACATTGCTTTAGCAGTTGATATGCTTGCCCTTGTTGATACATATGACACTGCAGTACTTGTTTCAGGAGATGGTGACTTTGCTAAGGTTGTCGAATATGTGCAGGCACGTGGGAAACATGTTGAAAGCTATGCACCAAAGTCATTGAACTCTTATAATCTGAGCCAGATAGTGGATTTGAATAGCGTCTTGGATGACAAGTTTCTTGCTGGATGCTGGCTTAATCATTAATAAAATTTTAGGTTTTGCATTAACCTAAAGCTAAAATAAATGCTAACACCAGTAATTATTAAGCCTGCCAAACCAAGAGAAAAAATGACGAAAGTGCACATCGGGCTCCGTCACCCCCCCTCAGTCCCTTCCTTTTACACTGGTATCAGTATGTAAGGTGTGGAAACACCACCTAACTTTCTCAGATAGCTGATACAATTTGATCATGAATACACTTTATTACGGGGATAATCTGGATATACTGCAGCGGTATATCAAAGACGAGTCGGTCGACCTGGTGTATTTGGACCCGCCTTTCAATTCCAACGCGAACTACAATGTGCTTTTTGCCCAAAAGGATGGCTCGCAATCCAGCGCGCAGATCCAGGCATTTGAAGACACCTGGCAGTGGGACCAAAACGCCATTCAGACTTACACACACGAGGTGGAAAAAGGCGGTCCGGTTGCGGATGCGCTGAGAGCTTTCAACCTGATCCTGGGCGACAGCAACATGATGGCTTACCTGACCATGATGGCGCCGCGTTTGCAGGAGTTACAGCGGGTTCTGAAGCCAACTGGCAGTTTGTACTTGCACTGCGACCCGACAGCGAGCCATTATTTGAAGGTCCTGTTGGACATGGTCTTTGGGGCAGAAAACTTTAGCAATGCCATAACTTGGAAGCGTAGTGATACGCATAATGACGCAAAAAAGCAGTTTCCAGCAACCAGTGACCACCTTCTTTTCTACCGAAAGAAGGCTGGAAATACATTCAATTCTCAACATGTTGGGCATGCCGAAAAAACATTAAGAGATTGGTATTCTTATTTGGAATTCCCGGATGGTACCACAAGGAAGATGACAAAAGTTGAAAAGGAAACTCAAGTCGTTCCTACAAATGCGCGTCGTTTTAATGCAGCGGATATGGCAAGCCCAAACCCCAGACCCAATTTGATGTATGCCTACAAAGGCTATCCCTATCCCCCAAAAGGATGGCGTTACTCGCTAGAAACTATGCAGAAATTGGATAAAGAAGGTAAGTTGCTTTTTCCTTCCAATCAAGATGGACGCATCATGCTAAAGAGATATCTCGATGAACAAGCAGGAGCCACGGTAGGGGATGTTTGGACAGACATAAGCCAAATACGGTCTTCTATGGCAGAACGTATGGGCTACCCTACTCAAAAACCAGAAGCATTGCTTGAACGTATTATCAATGCCTCCAGCAATCCCGGCGATGTCGTGTTGGACCCATTCTGCGGATGCGGAACGGCCATCGCCGCCGCGCAAAAGCTCGGCAGGAAATGGATTGGGATTGATATCACCCACCTTGCCATTGGTCTGATCAAAAGGCGCATGGAAGATGCCTTTGGAGATGCTCTCAAATACCAGGTTATCGGCGAGCCAACCACCATTGATGACGCCAGAACTCTGGCAGAACAGGACAAGTACCAGTTCCAGTGGTGGGCGCTGGGTTTGGTGGGAGCCAGGCCGGCTGATCAGAAGAAAGGCGCGGATCATGGCATCGATGGCCGGCTTTACTTCCATGATGACAACTCCGGCAAAACCAAGCAGGTCATCCTTTCGGTCAAGGGCGGGCAGCATGTGAACGTCGGTCATATCCGCGATCTGAAAGGCGTGCTTGAACGCGAGAAAGCGGAGATCGGGGTCTACATCTGCATTGAAGAAGCCACAAAGCCCATGCGGGCCGAAGCTGCCGAGGCAGGCTTTTACCACTCCGACACCTGGAACAGGGATTATCCCAAAGTCCAGATCCTGACCATCGCAGAGCTCTTGGATGGAAAACAGATCGACATGCCCCCGATCCAGCAGGTAAGCCAAACCTTCAAGCGAGCAAAGAGAGAAAAGGCCAAACCCGCAGATCAGTTAGGCCTGTTAGATGGTGCGTAGTTTTTCGATCGTACCGGCCTCCAGGCCGAGTACGGTCCGTTGACCGTCAAAGATACCAAAACGAAGTGCAGGTGGAGAGGTCTCATCGGTAATTCGTTCATTTGGCGTTTGCAAGAATAGTTGAGACCTAGCGGTCAGATGCCTCGCACGGTCAGGAGACCGGCGAGAACGGAAGTAGGATCTATTTGAATATGGAGAACGCATAGGCTATTATTGACCGAAAGCACCCGTAACTATCTATCATAGGTTCTCACACCTTATCTAGTTATTTTGAGGAGATCAAAAGATGAATTTCTATAAAGGTTCTCAATGGGCAAGGTGGGATCTTCATGTTCATACCCCTTACTCCTTACTTAATAGTAGATTTGGGAATCCGGAGGAGGAGCAGACGTGGGATACTTACTTATCTGAACTATTTCGGAAAGCCTATGAAAATGAGATAGTCTGTATTGGTATAACCGATTATTTCAGCATTGAAGGTTACCTAAAGCTTAAGAGTCTTCTCAATGATAATGAGCGATTGAAGGAAGTGTTCGCTGACAAACCTGAATTAATCGATTTCGCGAAAAGTATTCTATTATTAGCGAACATTGAGCTAAGGTTAAGTACATTTGTGGGGGGTAATAGTGTGAATTACCATGTGATTTTTTCTGATGAACTTGATCCTCGTGATATTCAGTCCAATTTTTTGGAGGGTCTTGTTTGCTTGGTTGACAAAGCAAAAGAAAGCGGGACTGAACCATTAAGACTAACGAAAGGCAACATAGAGAGAATCGGTAAAAAACTTATTAAAGAACAAGGGTTTGAAGGAACTGATTTTTATGTCGGCATTCAGAACATCACAGTAAGTCACGATAGTGTAACAAAGGAACTTGATAAAGATGTCTTCAAATCTAAGCATCTCATTGTTTTACCGTGTGATGAAGATTTATCTAAAGTAGATTGGGCAGGGAGAGACCATCTCACTAGAAAAGGAATCATAAAATCTTGTCAAGCCTTCTTTACGTCAAATCCCTCCACGGTTGAATGGGCTTTAGGGAATAAATCTCCAGATAAAGAAGCATATTTAGAAGAATTTGGAAGGTTAAAGCCATGCATACATGGTTCAGATGCTCACACTTATTCAGAACTATTTAAGCCGGACCAAGAGAGATATTGTTGGATAAAGTCCTTACCAACATTTAATGGGCTGTTACAGATACTCGCTGAACCCGAGGATAGGGTCAGGATTCAGGCTTCAAAACCAGATTACAAAAACAACTTTAAGATAATTGATTATGTTGAAATTGAAGATGAGAAAATGCAGTCGGAACGAATTTACCTCAATGATAACCTCAACAGTTTCATCGGTGGTAAATCAACCGGTAAATCATTACTACTATTCAATATAGCAAATGCAATTGATCCCAACCAGGTCGAAGAAAAGTCGCAAAAAACGATTAATAGAAGATTATGGAAATTGAACAATGTACGGGTAAGCTGGAGCGATGGTGCTTTGAATTCTGGCGACGGTTCTAAAAAGATCATTTACATACCACAGGGTCATTTAAATCTTTTATTGAATGATGTGGAGCAAATGACAGAAATTGATTTGTTAATTCAATCGGTTATTTGCCAAGATGAAAATATCAAAAAACAACACGATGATTTTCGACGCAAATTATCATTTCTCGATTCTCAGATGTCTAGAGAGATTACCAACCTCATGGTTGCAAACTCTGAGTTACTCGATTCTTTGTATCGTTATAGTGAACACGGGACTGTAGCCGATATTGAAAAAGAAATTTATGATAAAAGAAAATTACTACAAGAAAAAGAGAGTAAGTCCTTAAATGTTGAAAACCTTCTTGAGAAGTTAACTGTTACGAAACAAACCGCCAATGATTTGGATCAGACAATCCAGAGAAGTCGGTTGGATTTAGGTGCTCTACAAGATCATATTCTTATGGTCGATCGAACCTTCATCGGAAGAATCTCCTCTGAAACAATAAGGGATAGGCTCATAGAGTTATGCGATACGATTGATCGATATATTGAAGATACATTCAATAGCGAGCAAGAGAAATTAATTTTATCTCTTTCTACAGATATATTTCGAAGCGAAGAGCTTTTGGCGTATTCAAAGAAAGAATTAGAGGAAATCCAATTAGAAATCAATGCAAATCAGGATACAGCCTTGCTAACCTCACAAATAAATGATCTTCTGGACAAGAAGAATATAGCTGAGCAGTTGCGCCAAGTAATAAGTGAAAAAGAAACCGAAAAAGACGAAATACTGAATGGAATTCTAAAAATATTGAGTGATTTTGAAAGTGTTACCGCAACTTTTTGTGCTGAAATAAATGGTGCAGTAGAAAAAATTGATGAAAATGAATTGACTTTCTCGCTACAAAGCAGTTTAAAAGAGAATGCATTTTTCCAAATCATCAGAGATAATTTTGACAATCGAAAGTTAAGGAGTTCAAAGTTTTCATATTTCCTCGAAGATGGAGGTGGTTATTCAGTAGAAACTGTAAGAGACCTGATTCTAGAAATTCTTAAATCTAATGAGTCAATATTAAAAGGTACTGTCCAAAAAGACCATGCCATAAAGTCAATAACACAGAACTTATACAAAGTGAATTATCAAGTTGCAATGGAGAATGATGCTATTGAGCATATGTCGCCTGGCAAGAAAGCGTTGGTGTTGTTGAGGCTTCTTATTGATCTAAGTGAATCTGAATGGCCGATATTAATTGATCAGCCTGAAGATGATTTAGATAATAGGTCGATTTTCGACGATCTCGTAGGCTATATCAAGAGAAAGAAAAGGGAACGCCAAATAATTGTGGCTACCCATAATGCAAACATAGTTGTTGGAGGAGACGCGGAGCAAGTGATCATAGCAAACCAAAACGGAGGTAATACACCAAACATCTCAAAGCAATTTGAGTATCGTAGCGGTGGAATTGAATCCATTGAAGTAGACGTTAAAAGCCCCGGGATTCTGTACCAACAAGGGGTAAAAGATCAAATTTGCAGAATTCTTGAAGGTGGTGAAAGGGCTTTTGAACTTCGCTCCAAGAAGTACTTTTCCCAGTAGTGAGCTCTGATTTGCCAGTATACACAAGGAGAAAAGCGGCTGCTTAAGGTCGATTGTTAATCACTGTTCTTTCATGGTGTCCTCACAATGAAAGGCTTTTGACTGCCCGGGCACCAACCGTCAAGACGGATGGACCAGAGGCCCATCCCACAAAGGGTTTTTCTCCATCCTTGCACCGTCCTCGCAATACAGCTTCCATCCTGGGCTTCCCCGATAAGGTAACATAAGTTTCGCACATTTAAAAAAGGGACATGGTCCCGATCACTTGGTAAGATGAAGTTGACAAACCAAACCAACCAAGGAGAAGAACCATGTCAAATGAGATTGTACAACTAAATGAGCAGATTATACGGACCGAACTGAAAGAACTGGTTCGACAAAGTGTCGAGGAAGTTCTGAATGGCTTGCTGGACGCTGAAGCAGATCTGCTGACCAACGCGCGAAAATATGAGCGCACAGAAGACAGAAAAGACACACGGGCAGGCCATTATCCACGCAAGTTGTTGACCAGTGCTGGAGAAGTGGATCTGGAAATACCCAAATTACGCACCTTGACATTTGAAACTGCCATCATCCAAAGGTACCAACGCCGGGAAGCTAGTGTTGAAGAAGCCTTGGTGGAGATGTATTTAGCAGGGGTGTCCACTAGACGGATTGAAGATATCACCGAATTACTCTGGGACGCCAAACTGAGTGCTGGGACGGTAAGCAGACTGAATGGCAAGGTGTATGAGCAGATTGAGGCATGGCGGCAAAGACCATTGGAAGGGCAATATCCTTATGTTTATCTGGATGGAGTGTATCTGAAGCGCAACTGGGGTGGACATTACGGGAATGTGGCTGTTTTGGTGGCCATGGCGGTGAATGAACGAGGCGAAAGGGAAGTGATTGGTGCCGTGGAAGGCATGAAAGAAGACAAGGAAAGTTGGTTGTCTTTCCTGCGGCATCTGAAGGAAAGAGGCTTGAAAGGCACACAACTGTTTGTTGGAGATAAATGTCTTGGGTTAATTGAAGCCTTGAGTGAAACCTATCCACTGGCCAGGTTTCAGCGTTGTATGGTGCATTTCTACCGCAATGTTTTCTCGGTTGTACCCAGAGGCAAGGTCAAGCAGGTGGCAGCCATGCTCAAGGCAATTCATGCTCAGGAAGACAAAGGAGCAGCTCTGGACAAGCTGGAAGATGTAGTTTGCAAACTGAAAGAAATGAAGCTATTTGAGGCAGCCAAAAAAGTTGAGGAGACAGGACTGGAAACCCTGGTTTACATGGATTTTCCCAGGGAACACTGGCGACGGATCCGGACCAACAACGCCATGGAAAGGTTGAACCGAGAGATCAGGCGCAGAACCAGGACGGTCGGCGCGTTCCCAGATGGACAGTCTGCCTTGATGTTAGTGTGTGCCAGGCTGAGGTACATGCAAGAATCACTCTGGGGACAGAAAACGTACTTGAACATGCAACATCTGGAGGAACTACTACCAAGTGATTCCTAAATGTGCGAAAAATACTTGACACTACCGCTTCCACTGAGGGGAAGCTGGATCCTGCTGCACCGCGGACAGGAGACTGAAGAGGGTCTGTTCATTAATCATCCATCCAACAAATCAGATTTGGAAAAATAGAACAAATGTGCTATAATACCACCCCTTGCATCGATTTGCACTTGAACCGCACGATATGCACCATCAAAAAACACTGCAATTCTTGCAAATCTTGCAAATCGCACCTTAACAAAAGGAGTTTTTACACTGAAACAACCATCCAGCGCTATCAAAAAACAATGTAAATAGTGTAAAAAGTGTAAAAAACCCCCATACATGCCAGGGAACAGGAGGATATGATCGCAATCGGAGAAACGAATTAAGAATTCGCATCCTTGATTCAGTTATTCTTGACTCTTGTTAGCTATGCTATAATTTTTAATCTGGTGGGGTGTCTTTTGCCCTGCATACGAGCCATGAAAACGACCGGAACCTTACCAATTCATCGCCGTGTCCAAGCTTGCCTTGCAGCCGGAGTGTTGGTGGCCCTGGTGTTGATGATCAACGCCTGCGGTGCTGGTGGGGGCAGACCGTCCCAAACAGAAAAAGACCAGACTCTCACCCCCTGGTCACCCGCCACACCCACCCCAACCCTCCAGCCCAGCGCAACCTCAACCCCGGATATCTGGCCGACCTTCGCGCCGCCCGGCAGCCCTGCTGCCACCGCCATCCCGCCCGCCACGCCCCGGCTGGAGTTGGATGAGGACGTCAAGATCTGGCTGCTCCTGGGCACCGAAGCCGAAAAACCCTTCAACAGCCGCACGGATGCCATCCACCTGCTGCTGATCAACGAGCGGCTTTCCAAGGCGAGCGTCATCTCCATCCCGGGCAGCCTGTTTGTTTACCTCCCCGGCTACACGATGCAGCGGCTCAACACAGCTTATGCCCTGGGCGGCATGGAACTTGTACGCGATACGCTTGCGTACAACTTTGGCATCCGCCCGGATAAGTTCGTTCTCGTCCACCCGACCGAGTTCAAATGGTTGGTGGATGACCTGGGCGGGTTGGACGTTAGCGTCCTGTTTCCAATCCGGGATGCGTGCGGCGGCTTACCCGCTGGCACGCACCGCATGAACGGCGACAAGGCGTATTGTTACGTTGCGTATGACGGTGGCGACGAGGTCAACCGCACCCGCCGTCAGCAGCAGATTCTGCAATTGCTCTTTACCAAATTAGTTCAAAATGGCAGATTAGCCCGGCTGCCGGTTTTGTATGTTTCCTACCAGGATCATATGGAAACCGACATCTCCCTGCTCGATCTCCTGCTTCGCGTTCCCCTGGCGTTGCGCCTCGGGGACCCGGATCGGGTGAGTTACTTCGTGCTCGGATGGGAGCAGTTGCTCCAGTGGGAATTGCCTGACAACACGCAAACCGAAGTCCTCCTTCCTCGGGAAGAGGAAGTTGCAGAAGTGTTTGATCAGGCATTGGCGGCGATCAGCGAGCCCTCTCCGCTTGGAGAGATTGTGCTGACCTACGAAGCCCAGGTGACCATCGCCGTCGCGCTGACGCAAACCTCCCAGGCGACTGGGTATGTGCCGGTTTGGCCGACCAATACGCCAGTTGGGCAGTTTACGCCCCAGCCGACGCAACCCGGTCAGCCAACTGCGACCCGCACACCGACTCGCACACCGACTCAACCCGGCCAGCCAACCGCGACCCGCACAGCCACCACCGGGGTGACGCCGCAGCCGACTGCCACGCGTTCTGAACCTTATCCGATACCAACAGCGGTTTTCTACACTCCAACACCGCCGGCGTATCCGTAAAACAGATATAGGGAGAAAATGTTTAGACAGACCAAACAAAAGCGACTTTCTTCACTCCTCAGAGTTCTGATGGTGTGTGGATTTTTGCTGGGTCTGCTCGGAACCGCTCCTGCCAAGTCCATCTCCTTACCCTCCTCCGGGGTGAGCCGCTTTGTCACCATCGAAGTCGATTACACCATCTACGAGTGGTGGCTGCTTTCATGGAAAACCTCCGCAATTGTCTGCCAGGTTTACACTGAGCACGATTCTTGGCCAGATAACTCTGAAGTTCTCTATTACTGCGGATCAACCATCCAAAAGCAATGGATAGGCACTAGCGCCTGCCTTTTTGACCAGAACATTACCAATTCCCAGGAATGCAAGGGCTTATATCTTCACAAAGCGAGTGAGACGCCTTCCAAGCGCAAGGTCGAGATCAGCCTCCCCTCCCCCGAAGTGTTTGTTTCCGTCTCTAATTGCAACAAAGAATCCGGGCAAAACAACTGCACCACGCTGCCCTACCTGCGCCTGCAGGCGGTTGAGCCGCTGCCGAACGAACAGATCATCCAGATCCTCGGCAACGTCAATGGAGCGGGTTTTAGTTGCCCCGGCAGCGCCTGCGACCTGCCGCTTAGCCCGACCGGCATGGAAGGCGTGCAGGTTGAATTTTGGGCAGAGTCGAGCTATGGCGACTCGAGCAAGCGTTATAACGCGCAAGTTCGCGTAATCCCCTGGGGCGATTTTGCCAACCCCGATCAGCCCGCCACCGATAAGCCCAGTTATTACGTGGACGTGCTCAGTTCCCAGTGGCTGGGCGAGGGTCAGTCCACCTGTTCTGAGATCTGGCAGTCATTTATGCCGGTAGATGGTCCCCCATCCTGGCTCAGGACGCCTCTACTGGCGGAACAGCTGGTGTCTACAAACGAGTACTACCTCCTGGCGGGTTTGCTCATCAAGCAGGGCTTGGTGGATGCCGGCACTTGCGCTTCGGGTGGGCTTGAAACCAACGGCGCCGCGAATGCCTGCGGCATGGAAGCCGCCCAAGGGGTGGTAAATGACTGGCAAAACCAGTTTGACTCGGAAATCCTGCGAGTCGCAAGTGACACGGGTGTCCCCGGGCAGTTGATGAAAAACATTTTCAGCCGCGAGAGCCAATTCTGGCCCGGTATCTATGAAAAAGTCCGCGAAGCCGGGCTCGGTCACTTGAGCGACATCGGCGCGGATGGGGTTTTGCTCTGGAATCCGGCTTTCTACAGCCAGTTCTGCCCGCTGATTCTAGCGGACGAGACATGCCAGCGAGGTTTTGGTAACCTTGACCCTGCCCAACAGGAAATGTTGCGCGGTGCGCTTGTCCAGAAGGTCAATGCTGCCTGCCCGGACTGCCCGGTGGGGATAGACCTGACCCAGGCGAATTTCAGCATCAGCATCTTTGCCCGCAGCATCCTGGCAAATTGCGAGCAGGTGCGCCAGATTATTTACAACACCACTGGTCGCCAGCCCGGGCAGGTGGCGAAGTATGACGACTTGTGGAAATTTACTCTGCTCAATTACAACGCGGGACCTGGCTGCCTTGGAAACGCAATGCAGCGAACCATTAATAACGGCAACCCACTCACCTGGGATAATATTGCTTACAATTTGCAGGAAGCCTGCCGTGGCGGTATTGCTTATGTTGAAGACGTCTCAAGTATGCCTCAACCCGAGCAAGGCAGCATTAATGATCTCTTGAGCACCCCCAAGCCAAGCACCTACCTGCCCACACCTACCATCCAACCAACGCCTCGCCCGATCATCGTGACCCCCACACCTGGCCCGACGGCAACATCCGGACCAACGCCCACTGTAACCCCTTACCCTTAAACCCCCTCAATTTGGGTGTTAGGCTTTGCCTGAACGAAGCTGCTCAAGCTGGGTTTCCAGTTCAGCCCGCTTCTCAACACCGGCTTGCTCCACTTCGTAGCGCACATTCTGGACGTAGTCGCCAATCTTTGCTTTTAGTTCTTCACCTGTGAATGGCGCATACAAACGGGCTAATGTGGTGCCAAGCAGCCCACCAAGCAACGCGCCGAAAAACCAACTCGAACTTTTGCTCATTTCATCATCCTTCCGAGATTTATTGTTTCAATTATAAAGGATTGCAGCGTACTAAAGCCATCGCTTGTATCTCGAACAGCCATAAATCCCGTTTGACCATCTAACCTTTGAGTTGCTTATAATCGTCCGACAAAATGTTAATATCCCTCTATCAAACAAACATTATGCTTTAATCACTTTGATTATGTTAGTTTTTAGAACTACAAGGAGTGAATATGGGAAAAATTATTGGAATTGACCTCGGAACAACCAACAGTGTTGTATCCATCATGGAAGGCGGATCGCCGACTGTCATCTCTACCTCGGAAGGGTCACGTTTGCTGCCCTCGGTGGTGGCTTTTAACAAAAACGGTGAACGGCTGGTGGGCATCCCTGCCAAGCGGCAGGCAATCGTAAACCCTGAGAATACCGTTTCATCCGTGAAACGTTTCATGGGTCGCCGCTATGACGAAGTGGCGCAGGAACGCGCGATGGTTTCGTTTAAGGTCGTCGCTGGTCCCACTGGAGATGCACGCATCCAGATCCCGGTGACGGGGCAGACCTACACCCCACAGGAGATTTCTGCCATGGTGTTGGGAAAACTTAAGAATGATGCGGAAGCCTACCTGGGCGAAAAAGTCACCCAGGCGGTCATCACTGTACCGGCTTACTTCAACGACAGCCAGCGCCAGGCAACCAAAGACGCCGGAAGGATTGCCGGGCTTGAAGTGATGCGCATCATCAACGAACCGACTGCTTCTGCCCTCGCTTACGGACTTGACAAAAAAGAAAATGAGATCATCCTGGTTTTTGACCTGGGTGGTGGTACCTTTGACGTTTCTTTACTCGAGGTTGGGGGCGGCGTGGTGGAAGTGAAAGCCACCAACGGTGACACCCACCTGGGTGGTGATGACTGGGATAACGAGATTGTCAACTGGGCTGCGAATGCATTCCGTAAAGACCAGGGCATCGACCTGCGGCAGGACCGCCAGGCGCTCCAGCGTCTGCGCGAAGCAGCGGAAAAAGCCAAGATTGAGCTCAGTACCGTACTCGAGACCGAGATCAATCTGCCTTACATCACCGCGGACGCCAGCGGACCCAAGCACTTGCTGCTCAAGCTCAGTCGTGCCAAATTTGAACAAATGACCGAAAACTTGCTCAACCGCTGTCTGCCTCCGTTCCAGGCTGTCATGAAAGACGCTGGCGTGGGCATGGATCGCATCGATGAGGTTGTGCTCGTGGGTGGTTCTACACGTATGCCGATGGTACTGGATTTTCTCAAAAAGCACACCAATGGCAAAGAGCCCAACAAGGGTGTCAACCCGGATGAGGTCGTCTCCATCGGGGCAGCCATCCAGGGTGGCGTATTGGCTGGCGATGTCAAGGACGTGCTGCTGCTGGATGTGACTCCACTCTCGCTGGGCGTGGAAACACTGGGCGGCGTTATGACCAAGTTGATCGATCGCAACACCACCATTCCGGTCAAGAAAACCGAAACTTTCTCTACCGCGGAAGACAGCCAGACTGCCGTGGACATCCATGTCTTACAGGGCGAGCGCCCATTGGCAGCCGATAACATGACCCTCGGTCGCTTCCGCCTGGACGGTCTCCCGCCGGCGCCTCGTGGCATTCCGCAAGTGGAAGTCACGTTCGATATTGACGCCAACGGCATCCTGAGCGTGACCGCGAAGGATAAAGCCAGCGGCAAAGAGCAGAGAGTGACTATCACCGCGTCGACTAACTTGAACAAGAATGATGTGGAACGCATGGTGCGCGAAGCTTCACAAAACAAGGCGGAAGATGATCGCCGCAAAGCGCTGATCGAAGCCCGTAATATGGGCGACAGCCTGGCGTACCAGTCTGAGAAGAGTCTGAAGGACCTGGGAGATAAAGTGGACGCTTCTTCGCGCAACGATGCCGAAGCCAAGATCCAGGTGCTGCGTGGAGCGATCAACGGTGAGGACGTAAGCGCAATCACCAACGCCAGCAATGCCTTGCAGGAAGTGATGCAGAAGATCGGCACCGCCGCCTACCAGCAAGCCGGACCTGCCGAGGGTGCTCAGCCAGGGGCGGGTTTTGGCGGGCAGCCTGGCCCTCAACCCGGTCGGCCTCAAGGCGGTGATGAGGACGTCGTGGATGGCGAATTCCACGAAGCATAAACGATAGTTTTCAAGTGAAAAGAGCCTGTTCGAGTAGAGCAGGCTCTTTGTTTTCCGATTGGGTAAATTTTCCATTTGTTTTGCTCACAATGCCTTTTCGCGCGAACCCATACATTATAATTATCCCATGATCAAACTCCTGCATTTTGCTGATGCTCATATCGACATGGCTAACTACGGTCAGCACGACGCCGCGACCG
>CAYRYL010000002.1:0-96715 GCA_964428425.1 uncultured Anaerolineaceae bacterium
CCGTGTCTCTTTATTCTATATCCCTTGATTGGGTATCATACTAATGACAGAGGATATGTCATCGTTAGGAGCGAATCGACGCGGCGATCTACACTCCAGCATTGTCATCCTGAGCAAGCCGAAGAATCCGTTCGGTTAACCTCAGATTCTTAGCTAAAGAGACTCAGAACGTCTGAAAAGTCAGCTTGAAAAGTACGAAATGAACTACGAAATGATCAGGACCCAGCAATCTCACGAAGCTGTTGTTCAGAAATAATTGGCACGCCGAGCTGACGCGCTTTGTCGTATTTGGAGCCGGGATCTGCGCCGAGCACCAAATAGGATGTTTTTGAACTGACCGAGCTTGAAACCTTGCCACCATTTGCCAGGATAAACTCAGAGATACCTTCCCTTGTGAAGCCCTCAAGAGTGCCAGTGACCACAAGGGTTAAGCCTGTGAGTGGCAAATTTTCTGTGGATGCGCTGGCGGTTTCGACCGGCCAAAGCCCAAGCGCTTTCAAATCCGTGATGACCTGCTGGTTGGATTGAAGCTGAAACCATTCCGTAATCGACTCCGCCAGGTTGGGCCCAACGCCTTCCAATTGTTGTAAGTCAGCGAAGCTTGCCTGAGAGATTGCATCAAGATTTCCATATTTTTGGGATAACTTACGCGCCGCAACCTCGCCAATACCTTTGATACCTAAACCGATGATCAGCCGCTGCAAAGTCTGTAATTTCGACGCCTGGATGGCTGCCAGGAGATTGTCGGCTTTCTTGTCGCCGAATTTGTCAAGCGTGAGGAGCTGATCTTTGGTCAGACGGTAGAGATCAGGCAGGCTTTTCACCAGTCCGCTTTGGACCAGCTGCGCGACGATCTGCTCGCCAAGCCCGGCAATATCCATGGCGGAACGGGAAGCAAAGTTTTCGACGTTGCGGGTTAATTGCGCGGGGCAAGCCGCGTTAACGCAGTAGAAAGCAACTTCGCCGGGTACCTGCTCAACCTGGGAACCACAGGAGGGGCATTCGGTTGGAGGAGCATAGACCTTTTGGCTGCTGTCGCGTTTTTCTTTCAGCGCGGCAACAATGTAAGGGATTACCTCACCGGCTCTTTTTAACAAAACGCGGTCCCCAATGCGAAGATCCTTCTCCGCGATAAAGTCGAAGTTATGGAGCGTAGCTTGTTTTACGACCACGCCACCGATGCTAACAGGTTCGAGGACTGCCAGGGGCGTGAGCACGCCTGTACGACCAACATTGACCTGGATATCAAGCAGGGTTGTCTCCACTTCTTCCCCAGGATATTTATAAGCAAGCGAGCCGCGTGGATCTTTGCCAACAAAACCAAGCGCACTCGAAAGCTGGAGATCGTTGATCTTGATCACGATTCCATCCGCGTCATAAGCCCAACTGTGACGGTTGAGCCCTTCTTTTTCACAAATTTGCACCACCTCGCTGATATTCCTGGCATGCCACCGGAGAGGATTAACAGGCAGACCGAAACTGGCAATGTAATCCAGGATACCGGATTGGGTCTGGGGAAGTGGATCAGAAGATTCCAGCACCTGATAGAGGAAGAGTTTAAGCGGGCGGGCTGCCGTGATGGCAGAGTCCAGCTGGCGCAGAGAACCGGCAGCCGTATTGCGGGGATTGAGGTAGGTCTTCTCACCCCTTTGCTCGAGTTCGGCATTGAGTGCCAGGAAATCCGCTTTTGTGATGAAAACTTCTCCGCGAAAAACAATGTGCTGCGGTACAGAGCTTGAGGTTGGCACGACCGGGATGCGCAAAGGAAGGCTGGGAATCGTGCGCAAGTTGGCAGTGATATCTTCGCCAATGCTGCCGTCGCCGCGGGTGGCACCGAGCGTGAAGATGCCATCGTTATAGTGCAGTACGACCGTCAAGCCATCCAGCTTGGGCTCAAGCAGAAAGTCGGTCTGAGCAACGCGTGGGTCAAGGCGAAGGATTCGTTCGTACCAGGCGAGCGCGTCCTGACTGCCAAAACCATTCGCAAGGCTGAGGATGGGGGCAGGATGGCTAACTTTTTGGAATTTTTCAGATATTTGGCTGCCGATTTTTTGAGTCGGGGAGTCCGGGGTAATGAGTTCGGGATGCTCAGCTTCGATTGCTTTCAGGCGGTTAAAGAGTTGATCGTACTCAAAATCAGAGATCTCAGGTTGGTCGAGGGTGTTGTACAAATAACTGTGATAGGCAATTTTTTGCCGTAATTGCGTAAGTTCCTGGACAAGTCCTTCGTCGCTCATAGCAGGCTCCTTGTTTGAGTACACCTCTGAGTTAAACAACAATGTTTCCGGTGGGACTCGAACCCACATGACTGGCTTCGGAGGCCAGTGCCTTATCCATTAGGCCACGGAAACAAGATTTCACATTATACCACCGCATCTTTCAAACTCAACCGCAGGATAATTTTACTGCAATGCTTTGATCATATCCTCAAATCGATCAGCGAGGTCTGGCCTGGTATGCCTTGGGAAACTCGCGCCGTCGTTCGGGAAACGAGGCAAAATGTGGAAATGAAGGTGGAAAACGCTCTGAGAAGCAAGATGACCCGAGTTGTTGAAGACGTGCAGGTTTTCAATTCCAAGTTTTTCTTTGTAAAGCAGGCTGACCTGGCGTACGGTTTCCATCGTGTCTGCAAGGACGGCTTGTGGGACGGTGAAAATGTCGGAATAATGGGCTTTCGGGATAATGAGGGTGTGGTACAGCCCTACCGGATGGGCATCGAGAAATGCCAGCGTCGTTTCGGTTTCAAGAACCTTCCAGGCGTGCACCTGTCCGGCTACGATTGAACAGAAAATACAGTTATCTCCCACTATTCCTCCGAAAAAAACAGTTTGGTGCGTGTAATGACGCAATCCGCAGGATCAATCCCAAGCAGGACGAGCAGTTCATCCGGGCGTCCATTCTCGAGCGGTGTTGATTTCATTGAAATTTGCAAAATTGTTTGGGGTGACTTGGAATCAATCTGCCATGTCAGGATCAGGCCCTTTAGATCAACGGTCTTCTTGCGCCGCTCAACTGGTATGGAGGGTTGAGTGAGCAACTCCCCGAGTCTGGTTTGTAACAGTTGTGAATCCACGTTAGCAGGGATTTCAATCTCAAAATCGCTCGAGAGAAGTGCCGCCTGAAGAGAGGGAAGCTGATTATCGATGCGCTGCAGATCTTTTAAAACGAGTTCCGCAGGCAGGCATTTGCTTAAGAGACCGCTGATCTCGTCCAGGGGAATGTCCTGATCCAGCCAGAAATCCATTTGTTCAGCTTCGCCGATAAATCCAAGGGGTAATGCTGAAGCCAGGTTGATCCTCATGTGTGGACTGAAGCCCTGGGTATAACGCAAAGGCAGGTTTGTGCGGCGCAGGGCGCGCTCGAAGAGCCGTTGAAGGTCCAGATGCCCAATGAAGCGCAGGTTGCCGAACTTCGAATAGGTCATACGGACACGCATTGGTTCGTTGGTCATGGGCACCCCCAATAGACAAGCGGTTCGATCGGACGTTTGGAACCAAAAGAGTCGAGAATGCCGCAGGCATAGCACTGTTCGCGGCAGTCCTTGCGGGTTTTGCCGAGCTTGCTCCATTCAAGGTCTCGCTGCAGAAAGGCTTTGGTAACGCCGGTGTGGATGTGATCCCAGGGAAGGATTTCGTCCACAGCCCGTTCCCGATAGGCATAGAAATCAGGGTCGAGTCCAACATCCAAAAATGCCTGGCGCCAAAGAGGAGTGTTTTGATTTTCTCCCCAGGCATCAAACTTGGCTCCAAGTTGCCACGCGCGGTGAATAACCTGCCCAAGGCGGCGATCCCCCCGGGAAAGCCAGGCTTCGAGCAGCGTGTTGTCCGGGATGTTGTAGGTGAGTTTGAGAGCTGTGCGGCGGACACCCACCTTGAGCAGGTCCAGCTTAGCCTGCAATTCCTCGGTGGAATTGAGTGGATACCACTGGAAAGGCGTATGAGGTTTGGGAATGAAGTTGCCGATTGAAAGGTGAACCTTGACCCGGTTACCGCGGAGCTGCCGACCGATGGCCAGCACACGTTTACCAGCATCCAAAATCGCCTGGACATCTTCCATCGTTTCGCCTGGCAATCCGATCATGTAATAAAGTTTGAGGGTAAGCCAGCCGTGCTCAAAAACAGTACGGACGGTTTCTTCGAAAACTTCGTTGTCAAGTGGTTTATTGATGATCGCCTGCATGCGAGGGGAGGCTGCCTCGGGCGCGAGCGTGAAACCACCGCCAGGTCGTAAATCGCGCAGCTCGTCCATCAGTTCAACCGAAAAAGAGGCGATCCGAAGAGAAGGAAGACTGACGAAAACCTTGCGATCGTGGAATTTGTCGTAGACTGACCTGGTCAGGTCGAGGATTTGGGTATGATCAGAGGAGGAAAGCGAAAGCAAGCCGATTTCTTCGTACCCGGTAGCAGCCAGACCATCCTCGATGATTTGCAGCACTTCTGCGGCGGGTCGTTCGCGCACGGGGCGGTTGACGATGCCGGCGTGGCAGAACCGACAGCCGCGTGTGCAGCCGCGCATGATCTCGATCGAGAGGCGGTCGTGAACCGTTTCGATGTTTGGAACAATCAGGTGGGTTGGGTGAGGCGGAAGCTTTGGAACGATGTGTTTGGTGACAAAAGCCGGAACAGAAGCATCTACAGGCAAGACAGTTGTAATAGTACCATCTTGCGCGTAGCTAAATCTGTAAAGTGAGGGGACATAAACACCTGGAATTTTGGATAATCCCATCAGGAGCTCCTTGCGGGCCGCTCCGAAATGTTTGAGCTGTTCAAAAGCACGAACTAGCTCAAGGGTTACTTCATCGCCTTCACCGATGACAAACGCGTCGATGAAATCCGCCATGGGTTCGGGGTTGAAGCAAGCCTGACCTCCAGCAATAATCAGAGGGTGCTCTTCTCCGCGTTCTGCTGTCAGCAGGGGAACTCCTGCGAGGTCGAGCACGTTCAAGACGTTGGTGTAAAGCGATTCGTAGGGTAGGCTGATACCGACGATGTCAAATTGACCGAGTGGGTGTTTTGATTCGAGCGAAAACAGAGGTAGCTGATTTTCGCGAAGTTGTGCCTCGAGATCATGCCAGGGGGCGAAGGCACGTTCAGCCAGGATGTCGGGCTGTTGGTTCAGGATGTCGTAAAGAATTGCCAAACCCAAATTCGGTTGCCCGATGTCGTAAATGTCAGGAAAAACCAGGCAAACATGGGTACGAGTCTTATCCCAGTCCTTCAGGATCTGGTTGTGCTCACCACCCACATATCGCCCCGGTTTCTCGACATGGTAAAGTATTTTTTCAAGTTGATGTAAGTTAATTTTCTGCAAGATAACCTGTCATAAAAAGAATTCGTGTTTGACTTCGGCAAGGGTGCAATCCCGGAAGTCGGTTTCAATCAAAGAGACCAATTGTGCAAGGTCACGATCCAGCTGGGCTCGATTCAGACCAAGCTTGGCAATTTGAATCTCTGCCATTTGCCAGCTATCCTGATGGGCAGCTTCAAGGACGGATAGATTGTACCTTTTCAGACGGGAAAGTAAAGGCGCAAGCCTGGAACGCTTCTCCTTCAGGCTCTGGCAGCCTGGCAGAAACATTGAAAAGGTGGCGATGAACCAGGGCACAGCTCAACCTTGTGAGGCGACTGGATTGACGAGGGTGCCGATGCCGTCGATGTGCACGCTAACCATATCCCCCGCCTGAAGAGGTCCGACACCTGCGGGAGTGCCCGTGAGGATCAAGTCGCCTGGCTCGAGAGTCATGATGGAGCTTGTATACATCATGAGCTGCTGAATACTAAAAATCATTTCACGAGTTGAGCTCATCTGGCGCAGAGAATTATTGACATGGCAGGTGATGATAGCATCGGTCGGGTCGAATTCGGTTTCAATCCAGGGACCAACCGGGCAGAAAGTATCAAAACCTTTCGCGCGGCTCCATTGTCCGTCGGCTCTCTGGAGATCGCGGGCGGTGACGTCGTTGGCGATGGTATAGCCAAAGACGGCATCCAGAGCGTTTTCCTTTGTAAGCCAGCGAGAACGCTTGCCGACAACCACCGCAAGTTCAGCTTCATGTTCAACGCGCTTGCTTTGGGGCGGGAGAACGATGTTTTCGCCGTTGGTAATCAACGCGGAGGGTGGTTTTAGGAAGATTAGCGGATAGGCAGGGATCTCGGTGTTCATCTCAGCGGCATGTTCGCGATAGTTTCTGCCAATTGCAATAATTTTTGAGGGCAAGCAGGGCAGCAGAAGCGTTACTTCGGAAAGCTCGTAGGTTTCTTCGAAACGACGGAACTCACCAAAGGGATCTCCCTGGATCTCGCCAACTCGGCCATCGCGAATCCAGCCAAATTGGGGGGGTGTATTTTGAGTTTTGAACCTTATGATTCTCATTTTCGTTTATAATATGCTTTCGCGGGCGGATAGCTCAGTTGGTTAGAGCGCATCTTTTACACAGATGAGGTCGCAGGTTCGAGCCCTGTTCTGCCCATTTTTTATTTAATTATAAGCCAAGGGGGTTGGCTAGACCTTGACTTGTCTATCACTTTCATCTACTTGCAGTTCCGAAAAACCAATTTCCAACCAATCACGAAAAGACTCTTCATCCGCGATTGAGCCGCTGCGTGAGCAGTAACTCTGATATTCGCAATAGCTGCACTTGTTCGTGTCGGTAGTTCGGTCAAACTCCTCAGCGGCTAGAGATCTTATCAGGGTGATTTGTTTGCTGATAACTTCTTCATATTTCTTAATATGAGAATCGGTAATGTCAAAAATGATAGGCTGGTACGGGAAAGCAGCCTCCCAGTAGTGCATGGCAATAGTCCTGGTCGGCAGAGATAAAGCACGAGTAGCAACCAAAGGGTAGACCATGGTCTGGATTCGGTCCTGGAGGAATTGACGCTTCGGTAACTTCCGCGACGTCTTCCAGTCATAAATTTGGATGAGGTCGTCCTTAACACGGATGAGGTCGAACTTGGCGAGCAGCAGGCTGCCGTTCAGTGTGATTCGCAGTGTGTGTTCGGGGAGAGAATGGGGTGTGAGCGTGGCGTATTGACTTTTGAGAAAGTTATCAAGCCACACAGATACCCTGCTATCAGGGAAATTAGACGCGACTGAGATAAGCAGTTCAGGGTTAATGCCGAGGAAAAACTGGTGGATCAAGGAGTGGAGCGTGGAACCTGCTAAAAGGTCCTGCTCAAACGTGTTGGTTCTGGCAGAAAGCGGCGCGGGCCAGGGAAGTTTCTGGATATATCGTAAAAGAAAACTGTAACGGCAGCTCTGAAAAGCCTGGAGATTGCTTTGGTGAAAGACAAAACCTGGAGGTAAAAGGTCAGCCATTTTTCTCCTCCTGCCAGAGCGCTCTCAGTGCGACGGCTGGAGCCAGGTTGTTTCCGGTGTTGTAACTGATCGTCAGGGATGACTTCGCGCGAGTGATGCCGACATAGAGTAGACGCAAGCGATCGCGGATTAGTTCGTTGCGGGCATCGAGCCTGCCAATCCCGGGATGTGCCACCGCGTTTGAGTTGTTGGATGTCAGGATCTCGAGTTCTGCCAGAATTTCAGCTTGCAAGTTACGCCGATCCTGGATGAACCACTTCTCGCTAATGTAGGAATCCTTATCCGCTCCGGAAGGATAGTCATAAGTGTTGACAGAAGTCAGGAAGACCTTATCCCATTCGAGCCCCTTGGCTTTGTGGCAGGTGCAGAGGACGACTTTGCCTTTGTAAAGATTCGGGTTAAAGGCATCCTGGTTCTGGGTGACGCTAAAAAAGTTGCGTTCATTCTTGGCAATATCGGTGAGCACAACAATCAAATCCAACGGAGTCCATTCTGGATGATTATCCATCTGGGTCTTGACGAAGGATGAAGCTTTATGGATGGTAGCCAATTCAAAAGGCTCCAGGGGCAAGTCCTGCGAGATGACGAGCATAAGTTGGTCAAAAGGCAGGTAAGAAGCTTGGTGCCAGCGCAGGGTTGCAGCGCGGAAGTCTGCTAATAAGCTGGCTGGATTGGGGTCGTTGAAAGCGTACTCCTCCAATGGGTCCGTTTCTGCCGGGTAAAAGAAGTCCTCGAGCCTGGGAAGTGCGTGGAACCAACCTCTGGCGCTTGAGAGCACTTCGGAGAGGGCTTCATCTTTCTGAAAATGACGGTAGTAGACCAAGAGGGCTTTCTCCGCCACTTTTTGGTCGAGCGGATGATAGATCAGCTTTATAAGATTGACTAATGTGCCGATGGTTTCTTGCGTTTCGCGGGGAACTTTCATTAGTACGTCCACAAACTCGATCTTGCTATCCTTCAGCACTTTGGCAATCTTGTTCACACGCGCGTTCACTAATGCCAGAACCGCGACGGTGTCCTGGGGATGCTCTTTCAACCAGGCTTGGGTTTGCTTGACAATAAAACCGATTTCTTCATCAGAGGAGAAAGGTTGCGTAATGAACTCCACCGAATTCGGCTGACAAGGAGGGTTTTGTTGTGGATCGCCAGGTTTAGTCGGAATGATGAAAGGTTTTGTCAGCGAATCGCGCACTGTTTCATTCGGATGGCTGGTCTGAACCCACTCATTCAGACGGTTGGCAAGGTCGATAATCTTCTGGCAGGACCGCCCCGATTCGGGCAGGTCGAGCGCTGAAACGTTCTCTCTGGCTAGGAAATCTCTTAGCAAGCGTGGATCGGCTGTGGTGAAGCTCTGGTAAATCGCTTGGTTCGTGTCGCCGACGCGCACCCAATTGCCGGTTTGTTCTGCGAGGAGCTGCAAGATAGCCTGCTGTTGTTTGCTCGAGTCCTGCGATTCATCTTCCAGGATAAAAGGCCAACGATAGGCAAGCGATCGGACAAGGTCGGGATCAGAATTCAGACACTTCCATGCAAGGAAAATGAGATCATTGAAATCCACAGCCCCGAGCAACTTCAAGCGATCCTGGTATCCCTGATACATATCAAGGCAAACCTGAAAAAGGGGGGTTACCGGTCGGGATTTCTGAAGGCTAACCAGGTCGGAAGGCAGCTGCCCGGTGTTCTTGGCAGAACTAATAAAACTTTTGGCAAGTTCTTTCAGCAGGGAAGGCATCCCGTTTTTCACATCCCTCATTAAATCCGCAGCTTTTTTCGCAGAGGTGTCAGAAGAGATGATAGATTGAAAGAAATTTTCACGGTTTCTTAATTGATCAGAGGATAATTCATCAAGGATGGCGTCAGCGTCATCCTCATCGACAATGCGGAACTCGTTCCCAAGCCCCGCGAGTTCGGGGCGTTCGCGGATAATATCGCCCGCCAAACCATGGAGCGTTCGCACACGGTAGCCGTACCCCTCGAGCAATCCGAATTCACGCACCAGTGCCCCTATCCGGCTGGTGAAGTTGTCCACCGCAGAATTGGCGAAAGTCACCACCAGGATCTCCTGGTCTGGTTGAAGATCCACCGTCAGCAGGAGTTTGGCGGCTAATTGCGAGAGAGTCCAGGTCTTTCCACTGCCAGGGACAGCTGAGATGCCCATCCAACCAGAGCGATACTTGAGAACTTCAGCCTGAGTCTGGCGCAACAATGGGTCAGTCATGCTCTTCCTCCCTCAGAGCGGAACGGAAAAGATTTTGAGCCCAGGTCAGAAGCAGGCCTCTTTCTTCGGAGCCGCTCTCGCCATAATCCGAGGTGCAAAGATGCACCTGCCCGCTGCATCGGCGCAGCAAACCAACGAGCGTTCGTTCGAGGTTGGCGCGCCCCAATACCAACTCATCTTCAGTGGTCCACTTTTTTCCAGGCTGCCATTGCCGGTTAAGCACGTAAGGATGGGTGAGAGGCTGTTCGAGCCGTTCATACCAACCCTTGCTGCCCAAATTGAGCCAAAATTGATGCTGGACTGCGCGGTTTTGCATCAGGAAGGTCATTACAGGAGCGATCAAAACTCCCGGTTCACCGATGACTTCTTCGTCGGGCAAATAGAGGGCTGATAGCAAGCCCTGTTTGAGCGTCCTATAGTACTCACAACCAAGGTAAGAAGCATCGAGGCCAGGTTCAGCTGCCAGCGGTCGTTTGAACTTTTGGTAGCTTTGGATCAGACGGGCTGTATGCTCACCCGCTATCTGGTCACCTGAAAATCCAAAGCCTGGCTGGGAAAGCAACTCGGCGAAAAGGCGGCTAATGAAATAGTCCAGCGGTTCGTTCTGGTCGGCAGAGCCAAGCCAGAGACGCAGTTTTTCAACCTGCCATAGCAACTCAGCCGGAACGCGTTCTTTGATCTCCTTGGGGAGCGTGTCGATAGAAGGCAGGGAAGTCACAGTATTCTTAACAGCCACTCGGTCGAGAATCAGGCGGGCTCGCAAAGAATCTAACCCAGGAATGGCAGTCGTAAGCGCGGACTGGACCTGGTAAATGTCGGGTTGTTGATTCCATTCCGGATGGGCAAGGGTTGACAGCGTGAGAATGGTTTGAATGTGCGGGTTAGATTTCAACGAAAGCGAGGGTCGCAAGCTCTGGGTTGGGATGCCGGCTTTGGAGAGGCGGCGCGAAAGTTCGAAGACGAGTGGGTCACTGAGAAACGGCGAGAGCACTACGATTTCTTCCGCTGGTGTTCCATTACGGATCAGATCGGCGATCTCCTGGCTGACAACCTGCAGCAATTCGGGAAAAAATCGCGGCTGCTTGCTGGCGATGATCAGAGCTCGCGAGACTGTCGAATAGGGCAGCTTTTGCGATTGATTTGAATGCATGTAACCCAGCAGGGCGCTCACATCAGGAGCGCTCACGTAATTCTGGTTGTAGTGAAGTGTGGATGCCGATTGCGAAGCGAGTTTCACTGCTGAAGCCGGGTCTGCTCCCAGGAAACTGCGCAAACCACCGCCTTCGTCCAGGATTATCAGAGAAGATTGCAGGTTTTTACTCCAGGAAGCGACGATGTCATGAACATAAGGTGGATCCTCTTCGGCGTTGTCGTAAATGAGATGCTGATACTGGCTCTGAAAATACTTCTGAAAAGTTTCGTTCGGCCAGATGATTTCGCGGAAAAGTTCCACTTGCAGAGAAAAATCCAGCAGGTTATTCGCTAGGCAGAATTCACGGAATGCGTTCACCGCAAGCTGGACATCGTCATAGACTACGAGCTGCGACTGGTCACCCGTCCAGGCGGATTTGAGCCTGCGGGCGAGCTCAATATGGGGAAAGCCGACGATGGCGGATTTATTGAGGTTGTCAACCAGTTGGCTAAAAAGGCGGTTTCGGGTCAGGGTGATTGTGGCGAAATGCCCACGATCTATTAATGGGTCAACGATTTGCGCCATGTAATACTGGGCTGTTTCAAGCGTCAGGAAGCGTGGCGGTTCGAAAGGATGCCTGAAAACCTTGTGGCTGGCAATTAAAGGCCAAAACAGGGCGATCATCCTGCGGACAATACTGCTCATGGTCTGGATGGTGACCTGCTTGGATGAGGGTATAGTAATCTCGCGCAAGTAATCCTGATAAGGCTCAGCCAGGCTTCGCTGGGGGACTAGCACCAGCGTGGTTGAAGGTGGATCTGACCGGAGAATCTGCTGCAGCCTCATCAATGCCGCGCTCGACTTCCCGGAGGAGGCAGGTCCACTCAGAAATAAATGCGGATTTCCAACAAAATCCGCAACTTGTTCCTGCATAATTCCAGGTGTGAGTGAGAGAAACCCCTTCATAATGCTGGAATTATAAATCATGCTGCAGGCTCACAGATGTTTGGAGCCATCCCCCATGCGGGAATTGGTATAATCCTCTTGACTACCATTCAGGAGAGAACCAATGCCGTCATCCCTCACTCCATTTTTTGATGCCAAAGGTGTTGCCATTTTAGGCGCATCGACTAATCCCAAGAAACTCAGCTACGGAATACTGGAAAACCTGGTGACTTATGGTTACAAGGGTGAGATTTATCCCGTTAACCCAAACGCAACCGAGATCCTGGGCAGGAAGGCGTACGCCAGCATTGCAGACGTGCCAGATCCGGTGGAGTTGGCGGTTGTGGTGCTGCCCGTGACCGTGATCATGGAGACCATGCGGGAGATCGGCGAGCGAGGCATCAAAGCCGTCGTCATCATCACCGGCGGTTTTCGTGAATTGGGCGAGGAAGGCGCGAAAGTGGAGCGGGCTGTTAAGGAACTTGCACGGTCCTATGGCATGCGGGTGGTTGGCCCTAACTGCGTTGGAACTATCGACGTTCGCACCGGCTTGGACTCAACCTTCATCAAGGGTCTGCCACCAGCGGGACCCATCGCTTTTATCTCCCAATCCGGGGCTATTTGCGGTGGTGTGATCGACCTTATCATCAATTCCAGAATTGGTTTCTCCCATTTCGCCAGCCTGGGGAATGAAATGGACGTCACTGAAGCTGACATGCTCGAATACTTTGCTGAAGATGAAAACGTAAAAGTGATCGCGATGTACGTGGAGGGGATCCAGGATGGACCCCGGTTCATGGAAATTGCCAGGAGGGTTTCACAACAGAAACCGATCGTTTTCCTCAAAGCAGGGAAGAACGATGCTGGCGCAAAAGCGGTTAGTTCGCACACCGGTTCGCTGGCAGGTTCCTATGCCGCTTACCAGGCGGCGCTGGAACAAGCTGGGGTGGTGGAAGTGGAAACCATCAGTCAACTCTTCAATGTAGCCTGGGCGCTTGGCACACAGCCGCTTCCTCAGGGCAAGCGAGTCGCAATTACCACGAACGCCGGTGGAGCCGCTGCCTTGGCAGCCGACAGCCTGGCGTTTAATGGCTTCGAACTGGCACAAATTTCCCCGGAAGTACAGGCAAGCCTGAGAACCAAGTTGAACCCAAGCGCACAAGTTTCTAATCCGGTGGATATGCTCGGGTCCGTCAGCCCGGAGGATTACCTCTGGAGCCTTGGAAACCTCGATGCGGACGAAGGCGTGGATGTTTTGCTTCCCATTTTGGTGCCACAATCGTTGGTGGACACGCTTGGCGTGGCAAAAGCCTGGGTTGAGGTTGGGGAGAAAACAAATAAAACCTTACTGACCTGCTTGATGGGTGAACGCAGTACGCTCGAGTCGGAACAGTGCCTGAATATGGCAGGCGTGCCGGTTTATGCCTATCCGGATGAAGCCGGCAGAGTGCTGCGAGGGATGGAACAGCATAAGCACCTGCTGAGCAAACCGTCTTTCAAGCCGGTAACGGTGGAAGGTATCGACCATAATAAGATGGCAGCCGGGTTGGCTTTGGTCAAAGGCGCAAAAGCAGTCGGCGAGTATGAGTCGAGGATAATGCTGGAAGCGTACGGCATCCATAATGTGCCAGGTGATCTGGCGGAAGATGTTGAAGAAGCCGTCCATATCGCTGAAAGAGCCGGATATCCCGTCGTGATGAAAATTGTCTCGGAAGACATCCTGCACAAGTCTGATTCTGGTGGAATTGCTCTAGATATCAAGAATACTGAAGAACTGCGCGTAGAATACGTTGCTATGATGGCGCGGATTGCCAAAAGTGAACCACAGGCACACATTCGGGGGGTGATGGTGGAAAAAATGGCTCCCAAAGGTTTGGAAGTCATCGTTGGGATGCGCCGTGACCCAACCTTTGGACCCCTGATGATGTTTGGTTTGGGCGGTACGATGGTCGAATTGCTCAAGGATATCAGTTTCAAAGTGGCTCCACTTACCTCGGAAGATATTGACGAGATGATTGACAGGACGCTTGCAGGTAAACTGCTCAAGGGCTATCGGGGTAGTGCAAAAGCAGACATCGGCGCAGTCAAAGATGCAATTTCGCGCTTGAGCCAGCTGAGCCTGGATAATCCCGAAATCAGTGAGATCGAGATCAATCCCTTGATCGTTTATCCGGAAGGTCAGGGTGCAATTTCGCTTGACAGCCGGGCAATCATGACGATCTGAGAGAGTTCAGAATCCGAAGGTCACGCCATCGAGAACAAGAAAACTGGAGACACAATGGGGCAGCTTGAAGAATTCGCAGGAAAAATAGTTTTGGTGACAGGTGCCAGCCAGGGGATAGGATTGGAGATTTGCAGGCAATTTTCGGATTTGGGCGCCACTGTCATCCCGGTTGCAAGAAACCAGGAGAAATTGAAGAATGCGAAGAATTCGATACAGAACAACTCCAACGTTTATCCATTTGCGTGTGATTTATCCGGAAAAGCAGAAATCGAAAAGCTGTTCAACATGGTCAGAGAGAAATTTCAAAGGATTGACGTCCTGGTCAACAATTTAGGAGCATTTTCGGAAAAAACTGATTGGGATAAGATCGATTATGAACTGTGGATCAAAACCTTTGAAACCAACGTTCTAAGCGCCTATTTTTGCATGGTCAAAGCCGCTGAGCTCATGGTTGAGAACAATGTGAAAGGCGCCATCATAAACATTGGCTCCTCTTCGGCGTTGCAAGTGAAAAAAGGGCGGTTGAATTACACAGTGTCAAAATCAGCCCTTCACACTATGTCGCGAGTGGCGGCAATGGATCTCGCTAAACATCAAATCCGTGTGAATGTTGTCTCGCCTGGACCAACTGCCACTGAGCTCGTTGGAAGTCGGATGATTAACCCCGAGCAAAGGGAACAGGAAGACATCAGGATAAAGAAGATCCCACTGGGGCGATACGCTTCAACAGCAGACATCGCCAATGCGGTGGTCTTCCTGAGTTCGTCCAAGGCTGAGTTTATTACGGGTGCCATCCTGCCTGTTGATGGCGGTTACACCATTGGTGAGACCCTGTAAATAATGTAACTTATTAGTTCAGTAAGTCCGGAAAATTTAATAGAAAAAGCCAACGAAGGGAATCGAACCCCCGACCGGACGCTTACGAAGCGTCTGCTCTACCGACTGAGCTACGTTGGCGTGCGGGCGATTATACCAGATTTTTTAGTGAGGTAAGAAGTGGGATTTATTTCATTTTATTGACGCATTAAGGTTCCACATATGGCAGGCACGGGGGCCTGCCACTACACGAATTCTCTGTGATCGGCAATATCGGGTTCATTAACGGAACCCGGCTTATTCTTTGGGTTCCTTCTTGCCGGTTTTCATTGCGCTGGCGCGGATAATGATTTGCTTGCCGTACTTATCCTTGAGGGAGTCTATCGCTTCGGTCAATTTGGTTTTCTTCTGGGCGGTGTTATCCCACAATGAAAGCTGAACAGCAGGCTCTTCGAGCTTGGTAACAGCCACTCCCAGCAAACGTACTTCCCGACCGATCGTCAGGTTGCTTCTTAACAATTCCGTTATAGCCTCAAATATCTCATCATCCAAATTGGTTGGTTGCTGAAGCATTTTCTGGCGTGTGATGGTGGAGAAATCTGAATATCGGATCTTGATCTGGACGCAACTTCCAGCCAGGTCGTGCTTCCGTAAGCGATATCCAACCTTGTCTGATAACCAACGCAGCGTATCCGAGATTTGCTGCAGGTCATCTGTGTCAGAATAGTAGGTAGTCTCATTACTGACAGATTTCGGATCTCCTTCGCTATCGTAAACTGGTCGGGTATCGATTCCTTTCGCGCGATCGAGAATTTCAAGGGCGTGATTACCGAAAAATCCACGTAATTCTGGCTCAGAAAGCTCATATAGCTGCCCAATACGTAAGATGCCCCTTTCTCGTAGTTTATCGGCGGTTTTTGGACCAAAGCCCCACAAAGCCTGAATATCGAGTGGAGCTAAAAAGGCCTGTTCTTCTCCTGGCTCAATGATTGTGATCGCTCGGGGAGCACGACCTGTGCGCACTTGTTTCTTGCCGTAGTCATTTGCCATTTTGGCAACCAGTTTGTTGGTAGAACCACCAAGGGAACAGGGTAGCTGGGTTTCATCAGCAACGCGCTTTTGCAGCCCGAGGGCGATCAGCCGCAGCGGTTGCGGCAGGTCGCTGACATCAAGAAAAGCCTCGTCGACTGAGACCTGCTCGACCAGGGGCGTGGTATCTTGCAGGATGGACATCACTCGCTCCGAGTACTCGCTATACAGGTTATGGCGGTGATGGATCATGAGTAACTCAGGGCAGAGTTGGATAGCCTTCCCCGCGGGCATGGCTGAGCGTACACCTTTAAGCCTGGCTGCATAGGAACAGGATGCAATTACTCCCCGACCCTGGGGACTGCCGCCCACTGCAAAAGCCTTGCCCACCAACGATGGGTCAAGCAGTTCTTCAACAGAACAGAAGAAAGCGTCGAGGTCGAGGTGAAGAATCTTGCGTGCCATATTAACAAACTCGCCTGTTGCCAGGCGAGTTACATTTTTTAGATGTCGAGGTTCCGCACTTCTTTAGCGTGGGTTTGGATGAAACGCCGGCGTGGTGGAACCAGGGCGCCCATGAGCATATCGAAAGTTAAGTCGGCTTCAGCCGCGTCTTCGATCTCCACTTGCAAGAGGGTGCGGTTTTCAGGGTTCATGGTGGTCTCCCAAAGCTGCTCTGGGTTCATTTCTCCAAGACCTTTGTAGCGGGAAAGACTAACCTTGGATTGTCCACCCAGCTTTGCGATCAGTTTGTCTTTCTCGTTATCATTGTATGCGTAATAAATCTGATTACGATTGCTAATGCGGTAAAGGGGTGGTTGGGCAATGTAGAGGTGACCTTCCTCGATTAGGGGTTGCATGTAGCGGAAGAAAAAGGTCAGAAGCAGGGTTCGGATATGAGCACCATCCACATCAGCATCGGTCATGATGACCACCCGACCGTACCTGAGACCCTTCAAGTCGAAGGAGTCTCCAATGCCTGTGCCAAGTGCGGAAACAAGCGACTTCACTTCCCGGTTGCCGAGAATCTTATCAAGGCGCGCGCGTTCGGTGTTGAGGATCTTGCCGCGCAGCGGAAGGATAGCCTGAAAATGGCGGTCGCGACCTTGCTTGGCGGAACCACCTGCCGATTCACCTTCAACGATGAACATTTCAGTTTTTTCGGGATTACGTTCTGAACAGTCTGCCAGTTTGCCCGGGAGAGTCATGGACTCAAGGGCGGATTTGCGGATGACGAGGTCACGCGCCTTCTTGGCGGCGTCACGAGCGCGCGCAGATGTGAGACATTTTTGGACAATCGCGCGACCCGTGGCAGGGTTCTCATCAAGAAAAGTAGAAACAGTCTCAAGGACAACCGACTGAACGTAGGTCTGGACCTCGGGATTCATCAATTTCACCTTGGTCTGGCTCTCGAATTGAGGATCCGGATGTTTGATGCTAACGATGCCTGTGAGTCCTTCGCGGGTATCATCACCGCTGAAATTCGGCTCAGAGTCTTTTAGAAGACCTGCTTTGCGAGCGTAGTCATTGATGCTACGTGTGATGGCGGCGCGCAGACCGGTGAGATGTGTGCCGCCGTCAATGGTGTTGATCGTGTTCGCGAAGGTGTAGATGGATTCTGAATAGGCATCGGTGTATTGAACGGCAAACTCGACCCCGATACCATCAATTTCCTTCTCCCCAAAGATCAACGGGTGGAGGGTTTCGCGGTTGCGATTGATGTAGCGAGCAAAAGAAGCAATTCCGCCTTCAAAGTGGAAGGTCATTTCCTTGGCTTCACGCTCGTCAATCAACTGGATGCTGACGCCTCGCGTGACAAAAGCCATCTCCCGGAAACGCTGTACAAGTGTTTCGAAACGGAAGGTTGGTTCATCCTTGAAGATTTCGCGATCAAAACGGAAAGAAGTGGAGGTGCCGTTGTGTTCACCTGTGTAGGTGCCAATGGCTTTCACAGGCTCTTTAGGGATGCCCCTCTCGTAACGCTGGAAGTAAATTTTGTTCAAGCGGTGAATGGTCACTTCGCACCATTCAGACAAGGCATTTACTGCCGAGACACCCACTCCATGCAGTCCGCCAGAGACTTTGTAGGATCCGCCGCCGAATTTTCCGCCAGCGTGCAAGACGGTCATTACAACCTGCAATGCTGAAATCTTCTTCTCAGGGTGGATTTCAACGGGGATGCCGCGACCATTATCCTTTACCGTGACGCTTTCATCAGCGTGAATTGTGATCGATATATGGTCACAATAACCTGCAAGAGCCTCATCGATCGAGTTATCCACGACCTCATAGATTAGATGGTGGAGGGCCTTGACATCGGTGCCGCCGACGTACATTCCAGGGCGTCGGCGCACAGCCTCGAGACCCTCGAGGATTTGGATATCACCAGCATTGTAGTGTTCGGGTTTATTGTTCAAGTTTCTGCTCCAAAAGTCTATGCCAGGGTAGTTTCTGGCATCTGATTATCAAAAAATTCGCGGACAGATTTCCGCATATCCAAAATAAAGTGAAAACTCGCGGCCAAAATGATCGTTGAAATCAAGGCATGCCCAACGACACCAACCATTAACATCCAGGAGTCTTCAGCTGGTATCCGCCAGAGCATATTTGTGAGGTAGCTCACCAGGATTGCCAGGAAAAGAAATGTTGTGCTTTTTGCGTTGGTGAGACGGACGCTGCGAAAACTGTTGAGCAAAGCCTGCGGAAAGCTCATTTTTTCGATGATGATTAAGTGAGGAGTAAAAATGATCGGCAAGATCAGGGTGATGAGAGTGACAGTCAACAAGAAGTAGCCGATCGAGGTAAGAATGGGAATGAGCGCACCGATCAGGCTTATCAGTAACATGGCAGGAAAAATTACGGCTATGATGATAATGATGGAAACAATCGGTAATAATAACCACGATATCATTGACCGGGGCTGAAGTATGGTCTCAGTTGAGAATGTTTCGGGGGAAGTTGCTCTTGCGGTAAGTTGGTAAAGAAAATAGGCAAGAACAAGTCCAACAAAAGACATCCCAAGAATGACACCAAAAATTGCGCCAGGTTGTTGCAGGTTGATGAAAGCGTACTCTCCAAGCGGATTTCGTTCGAAAGCTGCAACAGAAAACAGGCTGGGAACCCCGACCGGGAATGAGCGCAGAAAAGAGGTCAAACTAAAGTAACGGAAGAACTCAATTGATTGCGTCTTCAATGCTTCCCAGCTTGAAGCGAGCTCAGGCGTGGCTGAAGGGGGAAGTGTGAAGAGATTGATGGATTTTTGCATCAGTTCTGCGATCGTAATCCGGAACCCAAAAAGCAGGAAAAGGTCAAGAACAATTGGGAAAAGAGCGAGGTATAAATGCTTGGAAACCGTGTCATAACCTGACTTAAATGCAGTGATAATTTTGGGTTGTTTTTGGAATGGCAGCATAAGTTTCATAACCTTATAAGTTTACCATTAAATGAAGGGACGAACGAATCTATCGTTCAATTCAATGGTGATAGAATTCAGCAAATGACCGAACAACAAGCAGAAAATCGCTACATTAATCGACTTAGTATTCTCCTGGCGACGCTGGGGACGTTCTTTGCTGCTTTGTTTTTGGTGCCCAGGGAACCTTTAAACCCCGGAACAAATCTATTAGGATTTGTCCTAAATTTCAGCCTGGTCGGATTAGTGCCTTTGGTGCTGATGCTTCTTTGCGCAGGAGGATGCTTCTGGTTGTTTGTAACTCATCCCGAACGGGAGAAGTTTTTAGGAACCCCGTGGGTTCTAACTCCAAACGCGGTTTTACCAAGTCTTGCAACCTTGATTATTGGCATTATGCTGACACAGCTCGAAAGGAATCCATCGTGGTGGTTTGCGCTTGGTATTGGCTTGTCAATCATCGGTGTAATTCTGAATGCTGAATACAGGGTGCTTGTGCCAGGTGGAGAGGGAGACAAATATGTGGCTCCTCTTTTAATCAGCCTGGCTTTTAGTTTGTTTCTTGCCTTTACGATTTCCCTTGCAGCCTCGAAACTGAGATTGTACATTCAGGCAGGGTTGATCTTGATCACTTCTGGTTTTGTCGCATTTCGAACCCTCCACTTACGTACAATGGGAAAAGGGGCATTTGCAGGTGTATTCTTCTGTGGATTATTGTGCGCTGAATTAGCAGGGGCAATGTATTACTTGTTTCTAAAACCCGTTCAGATTGGGCTTGTGGTTTGCTGGGTGCTTTATGTCCTGACTTCCCTCATGGTAATCGAGGGACCAATGGGTCGCCGAAAATTGATCGAGCCGCTGGTCATGACAGGTTTTCTGGCAATTATTTTTATCCTTGTGAGCCTGACTTAAGACTCCAATTTCCGAATCTCCTGGTAGTAAAGCCACTGCAGATTGCGAATATGCAGATCCTGGGCGAGTCCTCCCAAACTGACGCGGTGTTTTCCAGTATCTTCGATGTCTTGTGCTGAAAGATATTCCAATGGATTGCGACGCCGCATGGCAGTCTTTACAATTTTCTGAAGTGTTTTCAAGTACTCAAGGTTGTGATTTTTCACTTCCTCGATTTCTCCACGCAGGATGATATCCCCATGACCCTGTACAATATTTTCCAGACCCATGTTACCGATGTGGCTGATCGATTGTGCCAGAACTTCGAGATCACCGCCCACAAAATACGGAACAGGCATGAAAGCGTCACCAGCAAACAAGATACGTTCATCTTCTAAAAGAACCGAAATGCTATCCGAGGAATGTCCGGGTGTTGCAAAGATTTGAAGCTGTTTTTTTCCTATCCGTAGTGTAATTATGCCGGAACTTAAAGTGACTTGGGGAGGGGTGATGCAAATGTCGCGGAATAGAGAATTCTCTTGCCCGGCTTCAGCCAGGGCAGATGTGCTCTTCTCTACCATGAGGTCGCGGCACAGTTGATGACCAATAACCGTCGCATTTGGAAAAATGCAGTTGCCCCAGGAGTGATCGGCATGATGATGGGTGTTGATGATGTACTTGACAGGCACCATCAATTGGGATTCGATGAACTTACGAATCCGGGGAGTCTCCGAAGGCATGAGTGTGTCAATTAATACTGCCCATTGTGGACCTACAATAGTTCCAGCCGTTACCTGCGCGTAGGCTTCACTTTGGAACCAGTAAACATTATCTGAGACGCGTTCTTTTAACATTTAAGGCTATCCATTTTAATAATGGGCATAGAATAGCATAATAAAAACTAAAAGTCAAAAAATCAACGTTTTTTGCGGAAATATATTACCAGAAGCGTAATCAGGATCAGGACTGCCACTCCGCCAAGATAGGCGGGTATCTGTTGTTGACCGGAATAACGGTCGGTCTTACCCAATAACCCTGAATTTGGTGTTCCTGAAATAGTTGGCGTTGGCGTTTGGGAGGGCGTGGCGGTTACAGTGGAAGTCTCAGTTGGAGTCAAGCTGAGCTCTGGGACGATCTCTATCGTAGGTGTGTCAGTGGATGTCGGCAAAAAGAGAGTCGGTTCCGCTGGAAGATCAGTCTTGAAGGCTGAGGTGGCGGTTAGAAAAGGGGTTTGGGTTGGGGTGGGAGTGATCGTGCGCGTTGGAGTTCTTGTACGAGTGGGGGTACGTGTGAGGGTGGCTGTGAGCGTGTTTGTGGGAATTTGTTCCATTGAATTCAAAACATTGATAGATCCCACCGGCTGCTGCACTGATCGGTCTTCAGGTAGAAATACATACTTGATAGCCTGAGTCAAGCCAGTAGACTCTGACAATTTGGAATTATCATTGGAAAAACAGTTAGTGAAAACGCCACGCAACGTTTCAGAATTTGCCACGAAATGCTGAGTCTGAAGCTTAGGTTCATCTGCAGATACTCCATGAATACCAAGCCCTTCAAGGAGAAAAAAGACAAGAAAAACAGCAAACCATTTTTTCATGATTACCTAAAAAAATTATATCACCCCGCATTCAGGATCTGACGCATGTTAAAATAAGGGCATGCATAACATAAAACTTAACTTCAACTGGTTCTTTTTAACTGCTGCTACAGCAAGTTATTTGCTGGGAGTGACGATAGCAAGATTTTCCGGACGTCAAATCGACTTCTTCAACCTACTTTCGGGATTAGTGATCTTTTTTGCATTGTACCTGCTACAGGTAGTCCAACGATATTTGACTTCCAATCGTGTCAATCCATTTACCAGGGTGAGAACCAACGGACAAAACCGCTCATCAGTACCTCTAACGATGATTTTTATTGCATTTTTTGCAATTTTCGGTGGGTTGTATGTGCTACTACAGGCGGAGGTGTTGATTGGCACTAATTTACTTCTGCTGACCCTCCTGACGGTCGTTTTGTTTTTGTCCATGGGAAGATTCAGTCGGCTTTGGTTTGATTCCATGGCTTGGCTTTTTGAAGGATTCGTCGTGGCACCGATCATGTTTTTTTTGGGACCCGCGATCCAGGAATTCCAATTCTTTCCATTGATGATTCTATTGTGTTTGCCGCTATTTTTTCTCTACGCCGCGTCAGCAATTACTCTTGTGTTCTCTGAGTATGATCAAAATAGCTCAACCAGAAGTAACAGCTTTTTAGCGTCAGTGGGATGGGAGAAAGCACTCAAGTTTCATCATGTACTAATCATTCTTACCTATGTAGCTTTGTTAATTTACCTGGCGATGAGCAATTCCTGGTCCCGCAATTGGCCGGTACTCTTGCTCAGCCTAATAAGTGGTGTAGAGGTGTATTTCCTGGAGCAGATGGCTGGAGGGATGCGCCCGAATTGGCAATTTATCCGGGCAATAGCGGTTGTACAGTTTTTTTCGTTGGTTTATCTTTTGACGTATCCTTTACTTATTCAATAAAATGGAGGAAGCAATGACATTGGAACTTGGTAAGGCGGCACCAAATTTTGAACTTAGCGATCAAGACGGAAAATTACACAAGCTTTTGGATTATCGAGGAAAACGAGTTGTCCTCTATTTTTATCCAAAAGATGATACTCCTGGATGTACCGCTGAAGCTTGCAGTTTCAGGGATAATTACTCAGTTTTCAAACAAAATGGGATCGAAATCATTGGAGTAAGCGCTGATTCGGAAAAGTCTCATGCGAAATTCCAGGAAAAGTACCAACTTCCGTTCACACTACTTTCGGACACCGACCACAAAGTTAGTGAGGAATATGGGGTGTGGGGTTTAAAAAAGTACATGGGACGCGAGTACTACGGAATTAACCGGACTACCTTCCTTATAGATGAAGAAGGCAATCTCGTGAAGATCTATGAAAAAGTAAAACCTGCCGAACACGCGCAGGAGATTATGGAAGAGTTTATTTAGTTTCAGGTTTACTGAACGCTGAGCACAACCTTGGCTTTGTGCCACAAACCTTCAAGGTCGTAATACTCCCGCATTTCGGGGCTCAGCAAATGAACGACTACGTAGCCGTAATCCAAAACTATCCAGCCGGATTGACCGCCGCTTTCAACAATTGCGCTCAGTCCGGTTTCTGGTTTAATACCCTCCTGGAGATATTCAGCCATGCTTACCAGCATTCTTTCGCTGGTGCCATTCGCGATAACAAAAAAGTCAGTAAAGTCAGAAATCCCGGTCAGGTCGAGAAGCAGAATGTGCTCTGAGAGTTTGTCTTCAAGTATTTGTACGATCTTGCGTCCTAAGTTAATTGGTTCCAGATTTCACCTCACTTCAGAAAGTTTAGCACATTTTTTTGAGGGCATGTCGGCTCAGTACAGTGTAGACCGGACCGCCAGGTTTAAGTACGCTCTGATAAAGAATAACTTCCCGGATTCTCGTCGATCCAACTTTAACGTTACCAAGTTTGGCAAAAAGCCGGGAAAACATCACGCCTGAGGTTCCCATAGCGTCCTCAGATACCCTGCCGAGGGTAAGATGAGGAGAAAACTGGGATTTTTCAGGTTCTGTCACTAAACCCGAGTCTTGAATAATTGCTTTTGCCAGGGCAGTTACAGGCTCAGGTTTACTCACTCCGAGCCAGATTATGCGCGGGTTGCGCGGAGAGGGAAATGCCCCAAGATTTGAGAATTCCAGGTCAAATTCAGCAAAGGTTTGACAGATTTTGTCAAGCCTTGCGCCAATTTTTGGTATCAAGAGTTCCTCGGTATCTCCAATAAAAAGCAGGGTGAGGTGCAGGTTTTGCGGCGCAGTGTAGCGCATTCCCACGGTTGGATACTCCCGCTTTAGGGTTGAAATCAGCCTGAATATGGTATCAAGCATCGCTGGTTCAGGATCTATTGCAATAAACAGTCGTTTAAGCATGGTATTCCTCATTTCTGCTAATCAGATTATACAGTGTATGCTCCAGGAAAGCTCATGAGATCGAATATATGGTATAAAAAAGACACCCTGCTGTGTTCGTGATGCTGACACTCAGTTTTGTACCAACACGAACGAAAAAGGTCTGACCTTGTCCAGGTGACGTGATAGACACAAGTCAAGATTGATCCTGGTAGTAGGACCATCCTGCTTTTGCAGGTTCAAAACCCTCCAGCACACGGCATGGTGGGGTGTTAATTTTCAGGCACGGACCTCCTAACTTTTCTGGTATTATTGTTTTGTGAAAAAGACACGCTTAATCCTCGTTTTCATTATCAGTATTGTCCTTTTGGGTGGCTGTTCTGCGATTCAAAGAATCCAATTCAGCCAGGATAAGCTTCCCTGGAAATCCAGAAACGATGTCCTGCTGGAGGATGATTTCAGCGATGACAGATCTGGTTGGGAGATAGTCAACAACGTCTACGAACTAAAGGGCTATTCCAGCGAAGGCTATCTAATTTCGATTAACAACAAAGGTGGCAGATCGATCTCGACGACTGGTCTGCAGTTCAACGATGCGATCATTCAGGTCGAAACGCATAAGCTGACAGGAAGTAATGATTCCTACCTTGGCATCGTTTGCCGCTATCGGGATAATCAAAACTATTATCGTTTTTTCGTCACACCTGATGGATATACGGGGATTGTAAGGGTTGTGGACGGGGTGAGCACCACTTTGCCTGATGGGAAAATGATTGTAAATCATAATGTTCTCCAAAGTGACGGAAAGAATTTGCTCACAGTCTCTTGTGTTGGGAGCCAGCTAAAATTGATGGTGAACAGCAAACTCGCTCTTAGCGCTGAAGATGAACAACTTGAGCAGGGTGATGTCGGAATATTTGCTGAGACCGGGCAGAACGGGGCTGGCTCTTTCATATTTAACAATTTCATTGTCTCCAAGCCTTAGATGAAAGTTTTCCTCAATATGGTCGGTTGCCGCTTAAACCAGGCGGAGATAGAAAAGCTTGCGCTTTCGTTAGTGGAGGCAGGCATTGAGGTCGTGTCGGATCCTAAAGAAGCGGACGAAATTGTCATCAATACTTGCTGTGTTACCGCAAAAGCTTCTGCTGATTCACGGAAAATGCTCCGTCATCACAAATTGCTTTTCCCGAATGCCAATGTAATCGGAACAGGCTGCTGGGTTAGCATCAGTAAAGATTACTTTTCGGAGCAACATCAAATCCTTGATCATGCGTATGGAAATCAACAGAAAGACGAAATCCTGTCGGATTTGCTGGCAAAAGCTTCTCCTAGTGGATTAAATATTGAGCAGACCCGACCTAATCTTGGCTCGCGCAACAGAACGCGCGGATTTGTGAAGGTGCAGGACGGATGCGATAATCGTTGTGCCTATTGTTTGACCCAGGTTGCGAGAGGGCGCTCGGTCAGCACTGGAGCGAGCAGCGTAATTGCCTATGCCAGGAAATTGCAGAACCTGGGGGTCAAGGAAATTGTTCTAACTGGCGTGCAGCTTGGTTCCTGGGGTAAGGACCTGTTACCCAGACAGTCTCTTGGCGATCTGGTGCAAGAGGTTTTAAATCAGACCGAAATTCCCCGCATACGCCTTTCTTCCATCGAACCCTGGGATGTCAACCCTCAGTTGATCTCATTATTTGAAAACCCAAGGCTTTGTCCGCATATCCACATCCCCTTGCAATCCGGCTCTGATGAGATTCTGCGGAAGATGAACCGGCCCATGAACACCTCCAGGTTTTGGGAAATGTTGGGGAATATCAGGAGGTCAAATCCTGACTTTGCCATCACCACGGATATTATCTGTGGATTTCCAGGAGAAACCGAGGAAATTTTTAGCCAGTCGCTTGCGTTTATCCGTGCTTGCCAGTTCAGTGGGGGGCATGTGTTTCCTTTTTCAGCTTTGCAAGGGACGGCTGCATTTGACATGACCGGGCAGGTGCAGCATTCCATCCGCCGAGAGCGCACAACCACAATGAGGGAAATTCTTGATGAGGCTGAGAAGTCGTTCAAGATTCGCAGACTGGGAAAGACTGCCGAAGTATTGTTTGAGGGCAAAACCCAACACCAGGGAGAATGGGTGTGGCATGGATGGAGTGAGGATTTCTTGAAAGTAAGCACTCAATCAACTAAAAACCTTCACAATCAAATTGTCCGATTGCAATTGGAAGAAATCAATTCAACAGGCAGCATAGTTGGGAAAATTTTAGACCAAACATGAGATATTTATCCAAAAAACCCGCTGGATAACTTGACTTGACGATTGGGGCGATTAGGGTAAAATTATTTGGTTACTTTAATGACTAAATCTAAAGCTAAAATATCAGTTACAGGTTGCTAACCCAACTGTAACGGATTTCTGAAAGGAATTGTAATGTCTACTAAAAGAACTTATCAACCCAAAATTCGCCGGCGCGTGCGCGTACACGGTTTCCGTGCACGTATGTCCACGAGTGACGGTCAGGAAGTATTAAAGCGCCGCCGCCTGCGTGGGCGCCATCAGCTTGCAACCAAAGCTAACAATCACGTCAAGCGCGTTCGCTGGTAATCCGTAGCTGGATGGAGGTCAGGTCTTCCACCGGGCTTTTGATCACACACCTCAAGAACCCCAGGATAATCCAACAGGTCAAACAAGAGGGAGAGTCAATAGCGAATTCGCTGGCGATCCTTGTGACGAAAACCAATGAACTCCAGATGGTACGATACGGAGTGATCGCCAGTCGGTCGGTGGGAGGGGCAGTTCAGCGCAATCGATGCAGACGTCGATTACGCGCAAGAGCAGTTGAGAACCTGAAACGACTTGAAGTGGGCATGGATTGTCTTTTGATTGCTAGAAAAAAGCTTCTTTATGCTGAACCGCGGGAAGTTGATACCGCGGTTCAAGATTTGTTTAACCGATTTTATGATCGAACGAGCAAGAATGAATGAGCAAGGCAAACCTAATCAGGCTGATTGCCAGACATGCAATCAGGAATTATCAGATTTGCCAAAAACCATCGGCAATGTTCCAAGATTGCTGATATTGTTATTGATAAAGGCATATCAGAAAACACTGTCCAAAGCGCTGCCACCAAATACTTGTAGGTTCTATCCAACCTGTTCGCACTACACTTATCAGGCTGTCTACAAATATGGGGCACTAAAAGGTGGGTGGATGGGTGTGAAGCGTATAGCACGTTGTAATCCATTCAATCAAGGCGGATTTGATCCGGTACCTTAGGAGATTTATGAACAAAAAATACCTTCGTTCTCTAATAATGGTCCTCCTCGCGGGATTACTTCTCGCTGGGTGTGCCATGGGTCCTCGGGCTGAAAGCACTCCGGGCATTAGCGCAGATGAGAACCAAATCTTTGTTTCTTACATGAATTATGTGAGCAAGCTTGACCCTGTTTCTGGCAAGGCTGCCTGGCGTTACCCGGAAAAGTCCAACATTAAGCAGGTGTTTTATGCTCCTGCCTTGATCGATGGCGAATCTATTTATGTTGGTGACTTTGCGAATGACCTTTTGAAGATCAAAGTAAGCGGAACACCGACCGTTGACTGGAGCTTCACGAAAGCCAAAGGCTGGTACCAGGGCAAGGTTGCAAAGGATGGCAATTTGATTATTGCGCCAAATTCGGATCGAAACATTTATGCAGTTGATGAAAACAACACCCTGATTTGGACACATCGTAATAATTTCGCATACATCTCGGAACCAGTGATAGTTGAAGACATGGTGATCGTCAGCTCACAAGACCACAAGGTCGTTTTCCTCAACAAAGCCGATGGTTCAACCATTCGCGAAGTGAATTTGAATGGGGCTGTCATCGCTCCACCGCTCTACGACTCCCAAACTGATTCAATTTTTGTAGGGTCGCTCGCAGGTGAATTTGTGCGGATCAACCGCCAAAGTGGAGAAATCGTGTGGCAATACGACGCTCAGGGAACCCTGGGCAGTGTTTGGGCAAAGCCTCTCCTGGTTGACGGTCAGCTCATTTTCAACGACAAGACCGGGAAAATCATCTCTCTTTCCCCAGAAACAGGTTTGCAAAACTGGCAGTTCAATGCTGGTGGGTCCATGCCTGCAGGGCTTGCTTTGATCGAAGGTCAAGGCTTTATTGTCGCGCTGGAGGATGGAACGATTACCCTTTATGGCATGAACCAACAAGCAATTTGGTCTCACATCATCAGCGGAAAAGTTTACAACACACCTGTCGTAACCGATACGTTGATTTTGATTGGCGCTATCAAAGGGGACAATTTGGTCTATGCGTATAATTTCCAAGGTCAGCCTGTCTGGACCTTCAAACCCGAGAAATAGAGAGGCCGACTATGTGGGATACCCTGATTGTCCAACCCTTTACCAATGTGCTACTGATGATCACGATGCTGGTCAAGAATTTTGGCGTCGCGATTATTCTTTTTACGATACTAATCAAACTGGTTACTTACCCGTTGACTGCCAAGCAGATCAAATCTTCGCAGGCAATGCAGGATATGCAAAAAAGTCCTCGCTATATCAAGATGCAGGAGAAGTACAAAGATAATAAAGAAAAGCTGGCAGAAGAGCAGATGAAGCTCTATAAGGAGCTTGGAGTAAGTCCGTTTGGCTCCTGTCTCCCGATGGTAATCCAGTTCCCGGTCATTATCGGCCTGTATCAAAGCATCATGCGCGCCATGGCGAGCACGCCGCTTGAATTGATTAAGCTGGAACGAATAATCTACCCGTTCCTCGACGCCAATAAGATTTTGCCGATCCAGAACCGCTTCCTGTGGATGGATCTTGGTCAGCCAGAACGTCTGATGATTGCTGGCATTGGCATTCCGGTGCTCACGATCCTGGTGGTTTTGTCTACTGTAATCCAAACCAGAGTAATGCAACCGCCAACTGAGGCAGGGAGCAACAATCAAACTGCCGCTTTGACAAATAGTATGAGCGCGACCATGCCTTTACTGATGGGTGTTATGGCTTATCAATTCTCCGCGGGTCTGGCGCTTTACTTTGTTGTCAGTAACCTGACCACGGTTGCGCAGTATGCCGCGATGGGTAAAACGGACTGGTCGAGGATTTTCCCCTGGATAAAGACCAAGCCTCAGGTAACCAAACCAAGCATAGTCATCCCTGATCTACCCGATGAGGAAGAGGATGAGCCGGTTGTCGTAGAAAAAGTCAACAAACCTTCAGCCCGGGCGTCCGCCAAGCAACTACGCCCTAAGATGAAGAAATAAGCGTATTTGAAAGTTGAGTGTGTATGATGAGGAAAAACAATACCACCCTTGAGATAGTTGCCCCAACGGTCGAAGAGGCTATTGAGAAGGGGCTGGAGCAATTAGGGGTTGAACGAAAGGATGTGGAAGTTGAGATTTTGGATGAAGGCAAGCGAAATTTGTTTCGTTTTGCCTCCAAACAAGCCCGCATCAAACTGACCGTTCTGGACGGCAGCGCTGTTGTGAACAGTGCATCTGATACTGATGATGAAGTAATGAGTCTGGAAAACGAAGAAGAACTCAGCTTTGAAGAAATGTTTGAGGCTGAAACAGTCGTAAACAATCCTGAGCCAGTTTACCTGGAGTTGACGGATGTCGAAGAGGTAGTAAGAGACACCGTGGCTGAACTGCTTGAGAAAATGGACGTGCAAGCCGGTATTACGATATCCAAGGTCTACCAGGAAGATGAAGACAAAGAAGTGGTTTACGTCAACCTGGAAAGCTCAGATCTGAGCTTTTTGATAGGGCGTCGGGCAGAAACGTTGAACGCCCTTCAATATGTCACAAGCCTGATCGTAAACAAGAAGCTCAACCAATGGGTGCCTTTGCAAATGGATATTCAGAATTTCCGCCATCGTCGGGAACTTGAACTCCAGAAACTTGCCCGCCGGATGGCTGAGCAGGTTGTGGCATCCGGCAGAAGGCAGTGCCTTGAACCAATGCCAGCCAATGAACGCAGGATTGTACATATTGAATTACGCAAAAACGATTTGGTTTACACTGAATCTATGGGCGAAGAACCAAATCGAAAGATCTGCATTTATCCTGCAGAGTAAGAGACTTTAACATGCGCGCTTTGGATTTAATCATCAAGAAACGGGATAACCAGGCTCTGACAAAATCGGAGATTGATTTTCTGATTTCTGGCTATGCTCATGACGAGGTGCCTGATTACCAGATGTCTGCCTGGGCAATGGCTGTTTTGCTGAACGGAATGACTGATCAGGAAATCACTGATCTGACCATGGCGATGGCGCATTCAGGCGAAGTTCTGGATCTGAGAGAAATCGGCGACCTTGTGGTCGACAAGCATTCAACTGGGGGCGTCGGAGATAAGACTACCTTAAGTGTCGCCCCGATGGTTGCAGCTTGTGGTTTACCCGTTGGCAAAATGTCTGGCAGGGGATTGGGCTTCAGCGGTGGAACCATCGACAAACTTGAATCGATACCAGGTTATCGGAGCAATCTCTCCACCGAAGAGTTTATCAGCCAATTAAAATCGATTGGAATTGTCCTGACGGGACAAAGCGCTGATCTTGCTCCTGCTGACGGAAAACTGTACTCCTTACGGGATGTGACCGGAACCGTTCAGTCAATTCCCCTGATTGCATCGTCTGTTATGAGCAAGAAGATTGCTGGCGGAGCTGACGCGATCGTTTTGGATGTAAAGGTTGGCAAAGGCGCTTTCATGCAGACGCTTGAGGATGCACGGAAACTTGCGAATGTGATGGTTTCGATTGGAAATCTGAGCGGTCGCCGGGTGATAGCGGTTCTTTCGCCGATGGATCAACCCCTTGGTGAAGCAGTCGGTAATGCGCTTGAGCTAAAAGAGGCTGTTGAGCTTCTGCAGGGGAAATCCCCGGAGGACTATCGCTACCATTGTATGCACCTGGCAGCATATATGCTGATACTAGGTAAAAAAGCTGGTTCCATGCAGGAAGCTCTGGCGATGGCTGAGAAATCCATAACAGACGGCAGTGCCATGATTAAGCTCGAAGAGTTGATTACAGCTCATGGTGGGGATGTGGCTTATATTCGTAATCTTGATCTATTACCAAAAGCTAAAATTCATCATGTCATCACCGCCAGCAAAAGCGGTTGGGTGAAAACAGTGGACGCAAAGGAAGTCGGCGAGAGTTCAGTGTCACTTGGCGCTGGTCGCTCGAAAAAAGATGACAAAATCGATTTTGGTGTTGGCATCCTGGTCAAAGTGAAAATTGGGGAGTTAGTCGCTGAAAAACAACCTCTTTTTGAGGTACACGCCAATGACGAAGAGAAACTCAACCAGGTTTTGGAAAAACTGAGAAATGCGGTTGAAATAGTAGATGAACCGGTGGAAGCGCCCCCATTTTTTTGGGACGTTATTGGTCTGAATGAATAGCAGAAACCCGGTTCGCCGGGTTTTTTATTGAAATTGGAGAGTTATTATGCTGTCGGAACGTAAGAACATCAGGAATTTAGCAATCATTGCACACGTTGATCATGGTAAAACGACCCTGATTGATTCCATGCTGAAACAAGCAAAAGTATTCCGGGAGAACCAAAAGGTCCAGGAACGGATCATGGATTCGAATGACCTGGAAAGAGAACGCGGCATTACCATCCTGGCCAAGAACACTGCCATCACCCTGCCAGATCCTGAAACCGGTGAGTTGATCAAAATTAACATCGTCGACACGCCAGGACACGCCGATTTTGGTGGAGAAGTTGAACGGATCATGAACATGGTTGACGGTGTTCTGCTGCTGGTGGACGCGGTTGAAGGTCCAAAACCCCAGACGAGGTTTGTCCTCAAACAAGCAATCGCAAAAAATCTGCCGACCATCGTGGTGATTAACAAGTTGGATCGACGCGACGCAGATGCCAACCAGGCATTGAACGCTACTTTCGATTTGTTTATAGAGCTTGGTGCCAGCAGTGAACTACTTGAATTCCCGATCATCTATGCCGATGGGCTTGCGGGTAAGGCTGGATCTTCAGAAAATCTTGCTGACAATCTCGCGCCCTTATTTGAGTCCATTCTGGAAAACATTCCGGGACCCATGGCAGATGTCGACGCGCCATTTCAGTTGCTGGTCACAAACCTCGGCTACGATGAATATAGCGGAGTTACAGCCACTGGCAGGATCCACGCCGGAAGCATCAAGGTAGGGGAGCAGATAATGCGCCTCAAGCTGGACGGCACATCAGAACGAATTCAAGCAAAGTATCTGTTTTCCTACCAAGGGCTCGCCAAGGTTGCCATCGACTCAGCTGATGCTGGAGAAATTGTGACCGTGGGAGGTCTGAAGGATATTCAAATCGGCGAAACGCTGGCAGACCTGGAAAACCCGGAAATTTTGCCTGCTATCAAGGTTCAGCAGCCTACCGTTCAAATGACTTTTGGTGTAAACACGTCGCCTTTGAGCGGTCGTGAGGGAAAGTGGGGCACTACCAGGAAGCTCTGGGAGCGTTTGACTGAGGAACTTCGCACCAACATTGCACTGCGGGTCTCACAAACAGAGCAAAAGGATACCTTTCTGGTTTCTGGTCGAGGTGAGCTACACCTCGGGATTCTGATTGAAACCATGCGGCGTGAAGGGTACGAATTCCAAGTCAGCCGACCGGAAGCGATCATCGTAGAAGATGAAAATGGCCTAAAACTGGAACCCTTTGAGGAAGTACACATCGACGTGGACAATGACAGTGTCGGGATCGTGGTCGAAATGCTCGGCCAGCGTAAGGGCAAGATGACCAACATGACCAATAATCCAGATGGAACCGTGCACCTGATTTACTCAATGCCAACCCGTGGTTTGTTGGGCTTTCGTTACAAATTCCTGAACGCTACCCGCGGAAAGGGCATTCTCAACAGCTTCTATGTGGGAGACCAGCCAGTTGAGGGGACAATCGACAGCAAAAATACCAGTTCGATTGTCGCCAGGGAAGACGGAGTGTCTTCGACATATGGCTTGAAGAATGCTGAACCACGAGGTATCCTGTTTATCGGTCCAGGTGTTGAGGTCTACGAAGGCATGGTAATCGGCGAGACCCCAAGGTCACAGGACCTTTCGATCAACATCGCCAAGAAAAAGCATCTGACCAACATGAGGCAGTCTATTCGGGATCTGGACGAAAGACTGAATCCACCAAGGCAAATGAGCTTGGATGAAATGATTGAATACCTGGGGGCAGACGAGCTCCTGGAAGTCACTCCTGAAAGTCTGCGTTTGAGGAAGCGAATCCTCAATACACACGATCGCTTGCGAGAAGAGAAGAACGCCGAAGAGGATGAAGAATAGGATATTATTTATTATTATTTAGGCTTTGCGTGTAGTTATAACGCTCTGCTTGTGTTCCTGCTACAGATAAGGGAATTGAAAAAAGTGCTCCCGCAAATGGTTGAGCGCTTTTTTCTTTATCAGTGAGGTCAACCGACGCGCTGGTAATGTAAAGCGTGCGCAGGTCTGACCCGCCAAAGGTGAGGGAGGTGGGTCTGCTGACAGGTAAAAGGATCTGTGTCAACTCTTTGCCTTCAGGCGAGAGTTGCACTACGCGACCGCCATCCCAGATGGCAATCCATAGGTTTCCGTCCGAGTCCATGGTCAGTCCGTCTGGCGTGCCTTCAGGAGGAGAGTAAAAAATTTCCTTATTGGTGAGCTTTTGACCCAACAAAGTGAAACGGTAGATCTGGCGATCGAGAGAATCCGTGTGGAAGAAATACTTCCCATCCAAACTCCAGCCAATGCCATTTGAAATTGAGATCCCGTCCATTACGATTTTTACTGACAGGTCATGTCGAAGACGGTAGAGCTTGCTGGTGCCTCGAGGCCCCTTTGAACCCACCCAAAGTTCGCCATATGGAGAAACCTTGCCGTCGTTGAACATTGCGCCAACACCTTTGGGAATGACTTCCATGAAGTTCTCTGGTGGGGGATCGCCGGGATAATAAAAGGCAAATCCTCGCTCAGTCGCAAGGAGAATCTGTTCTGTTTTGGTGAGGGCGATGCAACCAACTTTTTGACCGATTTCGTGAACCTTCAGGTCAGTGTTGTCTGGATCGTACTCGTAAAGCAACCCCAGGTCGATATCTATCCAGAAAAGAGTCTCCCTGATTGGATCCCACAGGGGGCATTCTCCCAGCGAGTTAGCACAATGGATGAGCGGTTTATCGAGGTTGATGGTAAGCATATCGCGATTTTACCAGCAGAAGTGGGGGTTTGTCATTCCCAGTAGGCAGTGTTAAAATACCAAAAACCACAAGTGCGATGGAGACTGATGAAAAAATCGGCAAGACCTTTAAAAAAGACTGAATTCAGTCCCAGGATTTTTTGCTCTCGACCAAACGACTGGATGAGCATTGCGGCCATCATGCTGCTTGGAGCCTTGGTTGGATTGGTCCTCAGTCTGTTCCTGCCCCCAAAATATGAAGCCACTGCAAAACTAACAACTAATCTTGAAATTGTTACGGGTACAAACGTAACGGAGATCATGGTAGATTCGCAGGTTGACCTTATTGGAACGCTTGTGTTTCACCAAGATGTGATTAACCAGGTCTTGCAAAGTCTCGATGAGCAAGGTTTGTCGTATACCGCTAATGAGCTAACCCAGAAGACAAAGATTGAGCGTCAGTTAATGAGCACGCTGATCAAAGTCAGGGATAATGATCCAGAAGTAGCAAGCCTGATAGCTACCACCTGGGCAGAAAAGGCGTACGATCGTTTGAGTGAGGCATACCCACACGCGCTTGCTCTTTCTGAAGCAAAGGCAAGCCAGGCAATGCTCAAGGGCTGTCTGGAGGACACCAGCAAAAAGGATCTTCCATTTTGCCTGGCATTAACCCCCGGTACTGCAGAACAACTTCGTAGTGAATCTGAAAGTGTAATCTTGCAGGAAAGTCCGCTGAGCCTAGGGCTGACCGGTGAGTTGAACATCAGCCAGTATCAACCAGCACCGAGCCCTGAGCGTCCAGTTGCATTCCAACAATCGATTTTGATTCTAGCCGGCGCTGTGGCGGGTTTGGTGATAGCGCTGCTGCTTGGTGAGTTATTGGCGAAAGAACAGGATCGTGACTAAGTTCAGGGAAACAATTGCGGACGTATGCTGGAAACTGCTTTTGGTGGTTTTGCCTATTACCAGCTTTCCTTTGCTATCAACGCTTTTTGGCGGTACGAGTGTTGCTCCACTCGCTTTCCTGCCCATGGTTCTACTTATCCTTATCTTAGTCTTGCCTGATTTCCTAAGAAACAAGGCTTTGCCCCGGCAATTTCAGCCACTTTTTTTCTTTTTTCTGATCGGTATCTTATCGATTGCACTAGCGTACTTTCGGGAATTACCAAGCTTCCGGACGATTCCCATCTGGAGAAACGCAGCCGAAGGGTTGATAACGCTGTTGTTTGGGTTTGGATTTTACCTGGTCACGATCTACAGCTTAAGAGATCAAACCCAAATCCGCACAGCATTACGCTGGATCAACCTGGGTGGAGTCATCATTATTATGATTGTTGCTGCTCAGTATATTTCTTTCAAATTGACTGGTGCATTCCCGCAGATCCTGAGTTCACTTCAGAGATTTGTTTCTGCTTCAGGCAGATTGTACGATGGTCGCTCTACAGGTTTGGCTTTTGAACCTTCCTGGCTGGCACACCAACTAAACATCTTATATATCCCAATTTGGTTTGGCTTTACTGTATGCAAGGAATCTGTATACCCGAAGAAGCTGTTTGGTAGGATTCCATACGAAGCTTTCCTTCTCGCTGGCGGAATTGTTAGCATGTTTCTTAGTTTTTCGAGGATTGGCTGGATTACCGTCATCGTAGTCGTCACGTACTTATTATTCAGGTTTGCGAATTCGCAGATAGACAGAGTTTTAAAGCACCGAGAGATAAAGACACACAAGAAGCAGAGCCCTCAGAGGCATATTTTTGCGAAACTGTTGTTGTGGCTGCTAGTTTTCATCGTCCTTCTGCTTTTAGTATTTGCGGCTGGTTTGATCATGCGGCGGTTGGACCCTCGCATGGAACGCCTTTTTGATCTCTCGCTGCTTAAGCAGTATGGGATATTGGGTTGGGCAAGCCGGCTCAGTTTCGCTGAGAGGATCACTTACTGGCAGGCGGCTTTTAATGTCTATGCAAGGTATCCCTGGCTCGGCAGTGGCTTGGGAGTGGCGGGCTATTACTATCCCGAGGTGGTCCCCAGTTTTGGTTACCGACTGCCTGAAATTATTTCGGTTTACCTCTATGACAATTTCATCCCTAATGCCAAGAACTTATGGGTCCGGATTCTTGCAGAAACTGGCATTGTTGGATTTTCTATTTTTGTAGCCTGGATGGTGGAGCATTGGCGGAATGCAAAAGCAGTTGAGAATCGTAAACAATCCGGTCTCATGAAGGCAATGGGTTTGGCTGGTCAACTCCTAATCGTCGCATTGATTGTGGAAGGTTTTAGCCTGGACACCTTCGGGTTGCCGTATTATTGGGTTGGGCTGGGATTGATCGTAGCCAGCTGGCGTGCTAAATCGGGGAATCAGGCTTCAAAACCGAAGCAGAAGTCGGCGTAAAAGCGCTTTCGAGCAAATTCCACAGATCTGAGTTTGTGTGAAGGTTGGAGGATGATATTCTTTCCTCGCCTTCTTTGACCACACCCAAGTGATAAAACACAGCTTCGTTTGTCTTCTGGTCCACCTTGGCATCGGCCAATAACTGAGCCATGTGCCTTGCGAGCTCAGGCGTGATTTGTGTATTAGCTTCCCAAACAACCTTGAATTCAGCAGATTGCTCCAAACCAAGCAAGACTGGATAGGTCTTTTTCCGGGTTATAAGGTCTGTCAGGTTGGATTTGCCGGTCGCGCTTGTGTCTCCCCAGATGCCCAGGTAATCATCCTGAATCTGAAAAGCCAGACCAGCATGCTCACCGATCCCCTTAAGGATACTATCCATATCTTCATCGACCCCAGCCAGTATCGCGCCAATCCGGATGGACGCGGAGATCAGACAGGAGGTTTTCAGACGAATCATTTCCAGGTATTGTTCCACAGAAACGGAAGATCGAGTTTCAAAATCCATGTCCAGATACTGACCCCGGATGACATCCAGGGCAGCCTGGCGGAAAACAGCATAAGCACGGGCGAAAGTAGCCGAATCAACAACTGTAGTGACTTCATAGAAGATGTCATGTGCCATCGTGGACAAAAAATCGCCAGTATTTAAGGCCTGAGCCAATCCAAATCTCCGCCAGAGGCACTCACGTCCATGGCGAGTTTCGCCAAGATCCTCGATGTCGTCATGCACAAGGGTGTAGTTGTGCAGCACTTCCATCGCCACCCCAGCAGGCATCAAGTCCCGGGCATTGCTGCCAAACATCTGGCTGCTGGTGAGCAGGAGCATCGGTCGCAAGCGCTTGCCGCTTCTGGATGTTGGATCGTTCCAACCGAAGTGATAGCTGACCATTTCGTGAAGTCCTGACAGGCTCTCAGGCGTCCGGGCAAGCACGAGTTGCTTCAGGCTGGTTTCAAATTGCTCTTTGAGCGCGGATAAGTTGCTCATAACCGCTCAATGCCTTCAATGTGGTTGATGTGCCATTCCGAAAGGGAGCTAATTCCACAGGCAAACATTGCTGTTTGCAGTTGCTTCTTGATCGTTTCGACCTGGTTGATCAGTTCATCCTCACCCTGCTTGGCGGCAATTAAAAACTTGCGGGCAAACCCACCAAGCTTCGCGCCAAGGGCGAGCGACTTTGCCACGTCCACACCATCTCTCAAACCGCCAGAAGCAAATACAAGAGGATTACCTTCCAGTTTTCTCAGCTGCAGCAGGTTCCTCGCAGTGGGGATGCCCCAATCACCAAAAGCAGCATGTATGGAGGCTTTTTGAAGGTTAGGCTGACGATACATCTCAACCTTTGCCCAGGAGGTTCCTCCTGCGCCGGCAACATCAATGGCAGTGACGCCAACCTCGAGCAATTTTCGGGCTGTCTCAAGACCAATCCCCCAGCCGACTTCTTTGATCAAAACAGGAACAGCCAGAGAACGGCAGATCTGCTCAATTTTGGGGAGCAAGCCGCTGAAATTGTGGTTGCCTTCGGGTTGCAAGGCTTCTTGCAGCGGGTTCAAGTGCAAGTAGAGTGCGTCTGCCTCAAGCATGTCCACAGCTTTTTTACACTCCTCGATCCCAAATCCGTAGTTTAGCTGCACCGCGCCGAGATTGGCAATGAGCAGAGCGTTTGGGGCAAACCTGCGGAGGTTGAAAGAATCAGCGATCTCCGGGTTTTCGATGGCTGCGCGTTGTGAGCCAACCCCCATGGCTATACCACACTGTTCCGCGGCTAATGCAAGGATTTGATTGAAAGCTGCCCCAGCAGCCGTGCCTCCCGTCATGGAAGAAATCAGAAGCGGAGCGCTAAGATGCTTGTTGAAGAGGGCTAAGGACAAGTCGATGTTGCCAAAATCCAGCTCTGGTGCGGCATTATGCCTCAATTGTAATTTTTCAAAACCAGTTGAAATTGTCGACTGAACATCCTGCTCGAGATTGATCCGGATGTGATCATCTTTTCTTTGTGGAAGGAGCGCATCTTTTTTCATCATAAAGTGTTATAGTAGAGGCTACAAAAAATGTCAAACTTTTACGTTACAGTTTAGGTCATTATAACAATAGAGGTAAAAAATGGAACAAACCGAAATCTTCGAAGCAGTCAAGACTGTAGTGATGGATGTCCTGAAAATCGATGGGGATGATATTACCCTGGAAACCCGATTTATTGAGGATCTCAAGGCGGACTCGATGGATCAGTTCTTCCTGATCGATGGATTCTGCGAAAAATTCGACGTCAATATCTCTGATGAAGACGCTCGTAATATTCATTCTGTCGGTGATGCGGTCAAAGCTATCGAAGCCAACAAGAAGTAAACTCCGAGAAGATAGCAACGAAGGCATCCCGCTACTTGGGGTGCCTTTTCTGTTTAATCATCAAAATTAGTGAAATCCTTTACAGGGAATTTACCACCCGATAACTAATAAGTAGAATGATGTTAGTGAGGTCCAATATGTCAGAAGATACAACAAAAAACAATAAATCCAAAACTTCGGAGTGGTCAGAAGACGAAAAAGCTGCCATGAAGGAAAGAGCTAAAGAGCTGAAAGCAGAGAAAGCCAACCGAAGCAAAGCAAATGATGAGCAGGCTGTTTTGGAGAAGATAGCCGAAATGCCTGAACCTGAGAGGGTAATTGCCCAGGAACTTCACCAGATGATCCAGAAAGAGTTTCCAAGTCTTTACCCAAAGACATGGTATGGCATGCCGGCTTATCAGCTGGATGGAAAAACACTGGTCTTTTTCCAAAGCGCACATAAGTTCGGCTCAAGGTACAGCACCCTGGGTTTCAGCGATATCGCCAAACTGGATGAAGGCGCATTTTGGGCAACGTCTTTCGCCCTCGCAGAAATGGACTCAAAGGTCGAAAACGAAGTGCGCAATCTGATCCGGAAAGCGATCGGTTAAAAAAAGTGGCTGGTTTTGTGACCAGCCACTTTTGCTAAATCAAGCACGAATTAACCGCGCAGGTATTCCTGTAACGATTCTTTGCTCACACGATAGGCGCTGCCGATCTTGCGGGCTTTGAGTTCACCAGCATTGATGGCTGCGAGCACGTCTTCTTCAGAGACTTTCAAGAAACCTGCGGCTTCCGAGGGAGTCATGATATCCGGCATGCCAGCTGCGGCTGCTGGAGCAGTCGGTTGGGTTTGAGACTGACCCTGAGTCATGCCAGCAAGTGAACCAGCAAGAACGTTACCGATACCCATACCAGCACCGATTCCAGCGGTCAAACCCGCGCCACCAGATGGGTTCTGAGCAGCGTCGCGCATGGCATCAGCAGCCTGCAACTGGGTGTAGGTCTGCATGTCGAGCATGCCCATTTCGCGCAATTCTTTGGCAGACTTGTCTGAAGGTTTCAGGTTGCCAATGTAGAACGATTTCAGCAGCAAACCGATTGCCAAAAAGTCATCCTGGGCTTTGGCGCGCACACCAGCACCTAGCTCGTCGGTGAGACCGATCAGGTCGAGCACGTTCTTCTCCGAAGTCGTCTCGCCGAGCAGGTCTTGCAAGCGGGAGAGCAACATCGTGCGAAGACGATTTTCGATGTCAGAAGTGCGGAAAGCGCCAAGCTGACCAACAATCTGAGTTACAAATTGTTGGGGGTCTGAGACCTGGAAGCTATAGGTGCCAAAACCTTGCAAAAGGGCTATGCCCAGCCCGACGCCAGTATTGCGGACGATGATCGGCTGTGGGGTTCCCCATTTACGATCAGCGAATTCCCGCATGGAAACAAAGTAAACCTCTGCGGTGAAGGGAGTGCGATCTCCAAAAAGCTTGCCGAGCAGGTCGGTGAGCAGTGGCACGTTCGCAGTAGTGATCGTATGCCGTCCGGGACCAAGCACGTCCAAAGCGCGTCCGTCACGGAAGAAGACCACCGCCTGGGATTCGCGCACAATTACCTGTGAGCCGAAACGTAAATCAGCAACACCGGTCTCAGGAAAACGATGGACTAACTCATCAGCCATCTCGCTGGGATACTCAACAACATCAAATACTCTTGCCATATTATTCCTCCAAGAAATCCTAAACTAATTAATTACGCAATGCCTTTGAGGGCATTAGAACGCTTGTTGAACAGATCAACGCATTCCTTGGCTACAGAAGTCAAATGTCGCAATGAAGCCGGCAGACCATCTGTGCCAATGGAAGATTCGACATTGTCAATTGCTGCAGACACAGTTGCGCCTTTTTCAAGCAAAGCGACATCATATTGATAGATATTCGACAACTCTTCTTCCTTGATCTTAATTGCATCAAAGAGACCAGCATACCCGTAAGAGGCAGTCCGGACCCGATCGATGAATTGACGCAGCTTGATGGCAGCGCTTTCAAGGTCATCAATGTAAGCCAGGCCACCCTGTGAAATCAGGTCACGCTGCAGACCTGAAATTCGCTGATAGTGAGCCTCGTACTCATTGGCGATAGTTTCACGCAGAAGTTTATCGGACAATCTGCGATCACCGCGTTCGACATAACCCTTAAAACCGGGAATTTTGGATAGTAACTTCTTTAAGGGGTCACGATCCTCAGCCACTTTATCAAAAAAATCACTCATGTTGCTCCTTTTCTTTCTTAGAACTACAACATAATCGTAAATGTTACACGTTACCCAGGCAATAGATTATCTAAGGTTCTCACAAGTTTATAAAAACATTATAATGGAAAAAATCGATTCTATAGGAGGATTGTATGGCTTCAGGACAGGGAAACCGCCTTGGGCCTTTGGAATACGTTCTGATCATCGTGCTAATCCTGATGATCCTTTTTACATTGCTATCGATTTTTTGGCCAGCGATCCAGCTTTTCTACCAAAACACCTTCGCTTCTTGATATCTTAGAGCCATGAAAAAGCAATTGCCAGGTTGGATGTGGAACGCCATTGATTGGGTTTTTCCTCCCCATTGCCTGGGCTGCGGGATTGAGGGCGATATTATCTGCCCGGAGTGTTACGCGAACATCAAACGTGTTCCAACCAATGTGTGCCCGTATTGCAACGCGTATGTCAGCACGAGCGGACATTGCCCAAATTGCGCAAACCGGAAACCACCCTACAAGCAGTTCCGAGCTTTTGCTTTTTACGGCGGCGTGATAAGGGAAGCGATTCACCACCTTAAATACCAAAATGATGTTGGGGTTGCGCGGGTGTTAGCGGGATACTTGCTTAAAGTGATCCAAGCAGAAAACTGGGATTTTGACATTGTTGTTCCCGTTCCACTCTCAAAGCGAAAACTGGACCAACGAGGCTACAACCAGGCAGAGAGATTGGCTACGCCTGTGGCGGAAGTTCTGAAAAAACCCATTTCAACTGATGCTCTACTTCGAATAAAGGAGAATGTTTCTCAGGTAGACCTGGACGTCCAATCGCGCAGGGAGAACGTGCGAGGCGTTTTCGAAGCCAATCCTGTGCTGGTAAAGGGTAAAAAGATCCTATTGATCGATGATGTTTTTACAACTGGTGCGACATTAGAGTCTGCTTCACAAGCTCTCCGGGATGCAAACTCGGATCTTGTATATGCTGTTACAGTAGGGAGGTCGGATTTTAACGTGAATTGAGTTTTACGTTTCGATACCTAATCATGTATAATTCCATAAAATCATCCAGGAGGTTCCCATGGCTCTACATATGGATATTTACACAAAAGACCTTGACTTGACCGACCGAATCAAGGAATACGCAACCAAAAAAGTCGGAAAACTGGACAAGTTCCTCAGTGAAATCGGCGAATGCCGCGTAGATCTTGGCTATGCCAAGACCGCACGAAATGCTTCCGATCGCTTCATTGCCCAGGTTACCATCCGCGGGAAGGGTTTCATACTTCGCTCGGAAGAAAGGGCAGACAGCATTTATGCCGCGATTGACGCAACAGTGGACAAGATGACCCGTCAGATTGAGCGATTTAAGGGCAAGCACTGGCGCAAACGTGGCTCTGAAACTGCAGAAGCAGTTGAAGTAACCCCAACAGAGGAAGTCGACGAGGAAGAAGCAACACCCGTGATCGTTCGGAGAAAAACCTTTACTCTAACTCCTATGGACGAGCAGGAAGCGCTTGAACAGCTTCAGTTACTTGGGCACGAAGATTTCTTTGTCTTCTACAACGCTCAAACTTCCAAGATCAATGTCCTTTATCGACGCCGTGATGGAACCTACGGTCTGATTGATCCAGTTGTTGGATAGCAAACAAAATTAAAAGTTATGACATGCAGCCTCCCGCGAGGCTGCATGTGCGTTAAAATAGGTTCAGGAGATCGCAAACATGACATACGAAGACGACGATGATTTAGTGCTGAATTCTATCCATAAAGCAGAGACTGGTTACGATTTACCTGCCATTTCAAAATCAGTGGCTGATATCCTAAAAGCCATTGGCGAGGACCCTGAAAGGGAAGGCCTGATCCGAACGCCAGATCGTGTTGCGCGTTCTTACGAGGAGATCCTGGGCGGATATAAGGTCGACCCGGTGCAACTCATCAACGGCGCGTTGTTCACTGTCGATTACGATGAAATGGTGATTGTGAAAGACATTGAATACTACAGCCTGTGTGAACATCATATGCTGCCATTTTTTGGGAAAGCACACGTGGCATACATTCCCAAAGGTAAGGTGCTAGGTCTCTCAAAAATTCCTCGAATTGTGGACATGTATGCGCATAGATTGCAAGTTCAGGAAAGGATGACGCAGCAGATCGCAGAGTTCATCCAGGAAGTCATCAACCCGTGGGGCGTGGGTGTGGTAATTGAGGGGCAGCATTTGTGCATGATGATGCGCGGAATCAAAAAAGAACAAGCAAAAATGACTACATCTGCCATGCTGGGTGGATTCAGAAAACGGCTGGAAACCAGGATGGAGTTCCTGAACCGGATTTCTAACTAATCCTCGTCTGTCTCAGCTTCGCGGAAGATTTCAACTCCCACACGTGCTGTGTGGGCAACAAATTCTGGTTTTTCTATTCGGATGGAGACTGCGTCTACACCAAATCTGGATAGGAGCAGGTTGGAAAGATTCTCACCAAGCGCTTCCAGAGTATAGAACTGCGTTTCCGCCACGCGTGCCAACACTGTCTTGGCGACCGCAGAGTAACTGACCGTGTCTTCAATCTTGTCAGTCAGACATGCCTTTTTTAGGTCCTTATAGAGAGTGATGTTTACCAGCAGCGTCTGTGGTTGATCCCGCTCGGGGGACTTCACCCCAATGATCCCCGTGGCTTGTAAATCGGTGATAATAATCTTATCCATAAAGACACCTCTAAAGAAATTCGCCGCCATCCACGCGGATGACATGTCCGGTCATAAAATCCTGACTTAGGACATGCAATACATTTTGGGCGATGATTTCGGGGCTTCCAATGCGGCGAAGGGGAATCTGGCGGTCTGCAACAGCCTGCAAGTCGACGTGCTCATAACCTTGAAGTGGCAACATGGTGCCCGGCGCAATGGCATTAACCGTAATGTTTGGTGCCAGTTCCAGTGCAAACATGGCCGTAATGGCGTTGATAGCGTTTTTTGTGACACGATAACTAAAATGGTCGTTTCCAGTCCTAAAAATTTTTGCGTCGCTGATATTGATCACTTTTCCCTGCGTTCTGGGAGGAAGCTGATTGGCAAACGCAGAAATAAGCAACCACGGTGAAAATAGATTGACGTTAAAGACCCGGTTGATTTTTTCAGCAGTAGCGGCTTTTCCAGGACCAGGAGGGTAGATGCCAGCGTTGTTGATCAAGATGTCGATGTGACCAAATTCCTTGCAAACGTTGGTCATTAAGTCTTGTACGTGTGCTGTGTCTTGCAAATCCTGCTGAAAAACGCGAGCCTTCCTCCCCATTTTCTCCAAATCGGACTGTACTTGAAGGACGGAATCAGCGGAAGTGTTGTAGTGAAGCGCGAGATTGCAGCCTGCATTGCCGAGCGCGAGGGCGATGGCACGCCCAAGACGAATACCGCTGCCAGTGACTAAAGCATTCTTGCCTTTTAGGTCCATTTCCGGCTCAACTCTCTCAGATAATAAATCTGTGTTTACTAATCCACCAGATTTTAAGATTGCCATAAATAATTCAATGGTAAAATTTTACCATCCCAAAATAAAATAATGTGGAGGTCATGCTTGGCTAAGATCAATCTGGAAAAAGCAATAGTATCATCAGGTTCCTCTCGGCAGAAGGTGGGACTGAATCTCGTTTTGAAGTTTCCGTGTAAGCTGTTTTAGAAAACAGGAGTGAAAGAATGAATCGATCTGTAGCTTTACAACAAGCTGGACAAAGTGTTTGGTACGACAACATCGAACGAGGAATGCTGATTGACGGCCAAATGGCGCGCATGATCATAGATGGTGAGGTATATGGCATAACTTCCAATCCTAGCATATTCGAAAAATCCATCAGCACCAGTGCGGCGTATGATGACACGCTGCAATCGATGGCATGGGCAGGACTAAGTAAGGACCAAATCTATCTTGAGTTGGTTCGTGAAGATATCCAGGCAGCAGCCGACCTCTTTTTGCCTGTCTATGAAGCCACTGACGGCATTGACGGGATGGTGAGTGTTGAAATCAATCCACTGCTCGCTCATGATACTGAGAAATCCATTGAAGATGGCAAAGCCTTGTGGGCTCAGATGAATCGTAAGAATGTAATGATCAAGGTGCCAGCCACTAAAGCTGGATTGCCAGTGATTGAGACGTTGATCAGTGAGGGGATTAACGTCAATGCCACCTTGATTTTTTCCATTCCCAGGTACATCGAAGTAATGGAAGCTTATCTGGCGGGTCTCGAGAGGCGTGTTAAAAGTGATCTCCCGATTGATCGAGTTGCGAGTGTTGCGTCCTTTTTTATCTCACGGATTGATACCCTTGTGGATAGCCGGCTGCAAGAATTTGTCGATGCCAACCCTCAAACTGCCGACAAGGCTAGCACTCTATTTGGGAAGATCGCTGTCGACAATGCCCGGCTGGCTTACCAGGAATTCCTGAAGTTTTTTGGAACTGAACGTTTTGAGAATCTCAAGCAATATGGAGCCAGAGTGCAAAGACCATTGTGGGCTTCGACTGGCACCAAGAATATGTCCTATTCGGACACTTTGTATGTGGATGAACTGGTTGCTCCTGATAGTGTCAATACAATACCTCCCGCGACATTAACCGCATTTCTCGACCACGGCGATACCGCAGTGCGAATTGAGCAGGACATACAGAAAGCAACCAACAATTTTAACTTGCTCCCCGAATTGGGATTTGACTTCCTCCGTATCGCTCAGGAGCTTGAGGACAAAGGTGTTGAACAGTTTATGCAGGCATATAATTCGCTGCTCGAGACCATAGAAACCAAGCGCGCTTTCTTTAAATCAGAGCTGTCTGAGTTGGGCGAGACCATCCGTGCTTCAGTAAAAAATGCTGCCGATGAAATTTTTGTTGGAAGTTTGTTTGACCATGAACCCACATTCTGGACAATGGATCCCTCGGGTCACGATGAAATTCGTGAAAGGCTTGGTTGGCTTAGCCTGCCCGGGCAGCAATTCGCGATTATCGATGAACTCTCGTTATTCAAGGAAAAAGTCCTTGCTGAAGGGTTTGAGTATGCCTTCGTGCTTGGCATGGGCGGTTCTTCTCTGGCTCCGGAAGTGATGAGCCAGGCAATCGGACCAGTGAGCGGAAAGGGTTTGAAACTTCAAATCATCGATACTACCAGCCCTGACGAGATCGCATATCGTCTGCAGGGTGTGGATTTGAGAAAAACACTTTTTATAGTCTCGAGCAAGAGCGGTGGCACGAGCGAGACTATGTCAGCTTTCAAGTATTTTTGGGCAGAGTTGGAAAAGGTGGATCCCGAGAACGTAGGACAGCATTTTGTGGCAATTACCGACCCCAACACTTCCTTGCAGGATCTGGCTCACAGAAAAGGATTCCGCAAGGTGTTCAATGCCCGACCGGATGTAGGCGGACGATACTCGGTCTTCACTCACTTTGGGTTGGTTCCTGCAGCATTAATGGGGATTGATTTACGAAAAATGCTTGGGCAAGGCAATGCCTCTGACCTTCAGAGCCGCAAAAACGTGCCATATCCGGCGAATCCCAACCTGATGCTGGGATTGGTGTTAGGGGAGGCTGCAAAGCACGGAAAAGACAAATTAACTTTTATTGCTGAAGGTTTTGCCGGCAACCTGGTGCCCTGGCTGGAGCAATTAATTGCAGAAAGCACCGGTAAAGAGGGTGTAGGGATTCTGCCGATAGAGAATGAACCCATTCTTGAGGGTGAAAGCTATCCTAAAGATCGTGTCTTTGTCTACCTCAAGACTGATGAAACTAAATTAGATCTGGTGGATCAGTTGAAACGAAATGGACATGTTGTTTTGACGATTTCCGTTCCTGAACCGTATTCCCTCGCCAAGGAGTTCTATCGTTGGGAGTATGCCACTGTGATCGCATGTGCAGTGCTGCAGGTAAACGCTTTTGATCAGCCAAATGTGCAGCTGAGCAAAACGATCGCGAAAGAAGTGATCAATGCCTACCAACTGAATGGCAAACTGGAAGACGGCGAGCCAATTTGGGAAAATGAGGAAGCTGTTGTTTATGGCTTCAAAAAAAATGAGGCTCTGCGAGAAACCAATCTTGAGTCGTTGCTACTCGCTTATGCAAAATCAGTTCCCGAAAATGGTTATGTGGTACTAAGCGGATTTGTTCCCCGCCTTGAAGAAAACTTCGAATTTCTTCAGGCTTTGCGTGGGAAGATCCTGAACACGGTCAACAAGGCTACTGCGCTAGGTTTTGGACCGCGCTTTTTGCACTCCACTGGGCAACTGCATAAAGGCGGGCAGGCAGGCGGTCTGTTCATCCATTTCACCAAGGATGCGGAGACTGATTTTGAGATTCCCGGTGAGGGAATGACCTTCGGCACCCTGCAAAGGGCTCAGGCCTTGGGCGATCTCCAGGCTCTCGTGCAAAAGGATCGACAGGCTCTTAGGGTTCATCTGAAAAACTGAGTAAAGAATCAAGAAGAAGGCAGTGGTTTCGCGCCACTGCCTTTTCGTTTAATCACTTGGTAGTCCGACAATTGGGGTGTCCCTTGGAGCTTCAACACTAAATTCATACTTTAGAAGGGTTGTGGACCGTGGTGACAGTGACAAATTCCAGGTCATGCGATTCAACTCATCGATCTTTGTGGGTTTTGGCTCAACGGTATCAAGCCGAACCTTGATGTCGTCCTCCCGTGACACAGGAATGTTTTCCTGAATTTCAGCTATTAGGGTCTCGTTCGATGGATTGGTAACTTTTATCTGATACTTGTAAACACGAGCGTTACGATCCTGCAGAATTTTCTTACTAACTTCTTGCTGAAGGATCTCACGTTCAACGACAATGCGCTGGTCGGCACCGAAGCTGATCTCCTTTTTGCCGCCGGCGGGGATGAGCTCAAAAAAGCTCTCCCCAAGGTATTCACCATCGACGAAAAGGGCAACATTGCCGGGCATCAGGGTGAATTCTGAGTCGTTGGTCATTTTTACCCGGCGGAAAGCTTCAGCAGTGATTTTTGGAACGATAAACAGATCGACCTCCGTGGGGAGAGTCAGGGTCACAATATTAACCCGGGTGGAAGAGTCCTTACTCGGCACGGAAACAGGATGAGGGAGTTCGAAATGCATGCTGACCCCCTGGTCCAGGACTTCTGCTGTTGGGGCTTCTATAAGCTCTTCATACTTGGCATCAGATTCCTGCCGCGACTTCGACATTGGTCTAGGAGCAGCGGACATCATCATGATCTGATTGGTATGGATTACCTCTCTTGGAGGTATGTATTTCTTAAGATACCACGGGCTCAATTCTGGCAGATCTCTGAAACCCATCGGCTGGGACGTCGAGAGGCTCATCTCCACTTCCTGCCAATTCTCACCTGTTTTTTGGTTTACCTCGGCTTCATATGCCAGTTTTAGTTGGTATCCTTCGAGTGAGGCACGGTAAACGGGGTTCCAACCGCAAGAATATTGGAGGTGGCTCAGTTCAAGCTGGATACTGACTGTTTCTTTCGTCTCAATCCGGAGCCTGATGAGGCTGCTATCATGACTTCCCATGTTGCTGAGACTTTGGTAGAGCAGCGTTTTTTCCTTTAGTTTGTCTTCCAGTTTTTGGAGAGCGACACGTAAAACGGAATGCTCCTGAATGTAGATCTCCCGCTGGGAAATGATTATTTCAACCTGTTTGAAATGCTCTTCGATGGAAAGTTTCTCCTGGGTTAGAGCATACACAATGTTGCGGGTTTCTGAAAGCAGACCATCAATGTGGCTGATTTTCGCGCCAACACCGGAGAACCGCTGTTTTGCTGACTGGATCTCTTCGTTTATCGCCTTGATCTCAGCCTCAAGGTTAACTAAATCTTCCCGGTTCGCCACAGCTGTCACAACCTGGTCGACCATCACGTCTCTGAGGATTACCGCCTGCGAGCTGGCTTTTAGACCGACGCTAACTGAGCTTGGGTCTATCGAACTGGGGATTGCCTGGAGTTGAACTTCGTGATCTCCTTCCGGTAATTGAAATTCAGCAACCCTCGTTACTCGGGCAGTGGATGGATAGAGAATGACTTTTGTAATCTTAGTTTGTATATCTGTCATAGCAACCCCATTTCTATTGGAATAATTCATTGTATAATTTTTGTGATCTCTTAGCAAGAAATGGACCTTAGATTTGAAAATCCTCGGAATTGATCATGGAAATGTGCGCATAGGCGTCGCGATCAGCGACGAAACCGGCAGCTTTGCCCGTCCTCTGACCATCATTCCACACGTATCCCGGGCACAAGACGCCGAAGAAGTGCGCAAACTATACGAGGAACAGGGCTGCGAGTTGGTCGTTGTAGGTATCCCTTACGATTCTGACGGTGGGGAAGGACCCAGAGCACGTTCTGTGTTGCGTTTTGTGCAGCAGTTGACTTCCATCGCTGGAATTTCTGCAATTACCTGGGATGAATCTTTTTCAACCCAAGATGTGATTTCCACCAGTATCCAGATGAAAAAGAGCCGTTACACAAGGAAACAAGCCTTCGATGATAAGGCTGCAGCGATGATCCTGCAGAGTTTTCTTGATCACCAAGCACAAATCAAGGGGGGGCACGGTGTCTAAGAGACGCAAACCAGTGTTCACAATGGTTGTGTTACTCCTGATAGTCTTGCTAGCTGCGGGATTGTTTTATGTGAATTTTGCGGTCAGGGAAGTCTTTGGTCTGCCAGAAAGGACCCTCAGTCCAATATCAACCTTGAAACAAACCTTCATCCTCTTCCAAGGTAAAGAGAAAGTGCTTACGGTCGGAACTGGTAACGGACTCATGGAAGAGAAAGTTACCGTCGAACCGGATCAATCCATACAAGCTCTTTGTGCTACTTTGGAACAAAGAAACCTGGTTGCATCAGCCAGCTTGACATGCACTTACCTGGTGTATTCCGGCAAGGATCGCAACATCCAGCCAGGCAACTATACGGTTCTGATCGGCTTGAATGGTATCGAAGTCGCGGACCTGGTTTCTGATGTCACCCGGCGGGACAAGCAGTTTATCATCTATGCAGGCTGGCGATTGGAAGAAATCGCTATGATGATTGACGGATTAGGATTAACTTTTGATTCGACAGATTTCCTGAAACTGACAACTGCGCCACCAGATTCTTGCAGGGAGCAACTTGAGATTCCACAATGGATGAGCCTTGAGGGGTACTTTTTCCCTGGCAACTACAGCATGAAGCCTGATATCTCGCTGCAGGATTTCGTTGCGGAAATCCTGACCCGATTCAAGACAACCGCGTTAACCAATGAATTTGTGGTTCAACTCCAGCAAAGCGGTCTGACTTTGCATCAAGCCATAACCATGGCGTCCATCATTCAGCGGGAAACACTGGCTGAAGAAGAAATGCCGATGATCGCATCGGTTTTCTACAACCGCCTGGCAATTGGTATGCTTCTTGAGACTGACCCGACTGTGCAGTATGCGTTAGGGTACGATGCCACAAAAAGTACCTGGTGGCAAAGTCCGTTGACTTATACCAATTTAGAGATAAATTCGCCGTATAATACATACCGTAATCCCGGCTTGCCGCCTGGACCTATATCGAACCCAAGCCTGGCAGCATTAAAGGCAGCGGTAGCTCCAGCGGTAACTGATTTTCTATTTTTTAGAGCAAAATGTGACGGCAGTTTGACACATAATTTTTCAAAAACGTATGAAGAACACTTAAATTTTGGGTGTGACTAAAGGAGGAGAAATGCAGGTATTAGGAATTGATATCGGGGGATCAGCTACAAAAGGCGCTGTGGTGGATACTGAAACCGGTCTGTTGGTTTCGGAACGGGTACGCATAGCCTATAAGACCATCCAGGAACCAGCAGTGATTGTCAAAAGCATCAATAAGATCAAGAAAGAACTCAATTACGAAGGCCCTATTGGCGCAGGTTTTCCTGGTGTGGTGAAACATGGTCAGATTTTTACCTCTGCCAACCTGCACAAAGATTGGATCGGTAAGAATCTCGAAACGATGATCACCGAAAAAACTGGGCAGCCAGCATTGGTTCTGAATGACGCGGATGCCGCTGGCTTGGCTGAGATGCGCTTTGGTGATGCAGCACTAAAACTGTACGACGTGGTCATGTTCATTACGATTGGCACAGGTGTCGGGTCAGCCTTGTTTGTGGAAAGCAAGTTGATGCCCAACACCGAGCTAGGTCACATCGAAATCCGCGGGAAAGAAGCGGAACACCGTGCTTCTGGGGCGGTAAAAACCAAAGAAAAATTGTCCTGGAAAGAGTGGGCATCCCGCTTTAACGGCGTTCTGCTCACCTATGAAGCCTTGCTTAATCCTGAGATCTTTGTTCTCGGTGGTGGAATCAGCGCTGATTTTGACAAATACTCCAAGTATTTCACGACCGAAGCTCCGGTTGTGGCAGCCAAACTGCAAAATTTGGCAGGCATAGTGGGTGCCGCAATGGCAGCTCACGAGAAATATCCTAAAGCATAGACTAAAAGAGGCTGACAACTGATATGTCAGCCTCTTTCTTGATTCACAAAACTGCTATTAATGCGGCTTAACCGAGGCGCTGGCTTCGGACTGAAGTTTTAACGTGTTCTTTTAAATCTCTTTTTCCGGCAAGCGGCTATAAAGGAAATTAAGTTTGTAAATCTGATCTTTTAGTTCGCTATTGAGTGCCTTTTTTGACATTCGCCAGGACCAGTTGCCCGATGCGGATCCGGGCATATTCATACGAGCCTCGGAACCCAAACCCAGAAAATCTTGCATCGGCGCGACTGCAAACTTCGCAACAGATCGCCAGACTTCGCGAATCATTCTGTGAGGAACTTCATTATCGTTAGCTCCAAGGTAATCCAGGCAAAACTTCTTTTCTTTTGCAGTGGCATGATCAAACCATCCCTGGGCGGTTTCATTATCATGTGAACCAGTGTAGGCAAAGCAATTGACAGGATAGTGGTGGGGGAGGAAGTTGTCTTCCGGGTCGCCATTAAAGGCAAACTGAAGGATTTTCATTCCTGGGAAGCCAAAGCCATCACGAAGTTCCTCCACATCCGGTGTGATGACCCCAAGGTCTTCCGCAATGATGGGTAACTCCGGGAAGCGTAACTTCAATTCGACAAACAACTCAAGCCCGGGGCTCTTGATCCACTCACCATTAATGGCGTTTTCCGAGCCGAAAGGCACATGCCAGGCGCCGGCAAAGCCGCGGAAGTGATCGAGTCTTACCAGATCCACCATGGAGAGCACCGCGCCAAGACGGCGAGCCCACCAGTCATAGTTTTGGCGTGCATGAACCGGCCAATTGTAAAGGGGATTGCCCCAAAGCTGCCCGGTGGCGGAGAAGTAATCCGGTGGTACACCCGCCACCATGGTTGGCGTCAGAGTTTCATCCATGAGAAATAGCTCTGGATTGGCCCAGGTGTCGGCGCTGTCGAAGGCGATTACGAAGGGCATATCGCCAATGATGCGAATGTCTTTTGAATGAGCGTAATTTTTCAGGTTTTGCCATTGTTGATTGAAGAGGAATTGGCTGAATTTCACTTTTTCAATCAGGGTTGACAACTCGACTCGTACTTGCTCCAAGGCAGAAGAATCGCGAAATTTCAGCGCTCTTGGCCACTCAGACCATGGATTTCCACCCTGGGATTCTTTAATTGCCATAAACAGGCTGTAGTCGTCGAGCCACTCGGAGTTCTCAAGATCGAAGTGCTTGAATTGTGTCTTGATTTGAGCTGAATTGGTTGCCAGGTAATTCTCGAACGCGACATCCAGAAGATGGTTTTTCCATTGGATAACAGTACCAAAATCAACGGAGGTCTCCGGGAAGTCTGGTTGTTGGCGCAAATCCGAGGGTTTTAATAGACCTGTTTCGAGCAGAAGGATCGGGCTGACAAGAAATGGATTTCCTGCAAAGGCTGAAAAGCACTGGTAAGGTGAATCGCCATATCCTGTCGGTCCAAGCGGCAGAATCTGCCACATTTGTGTGCCAGAGGCATGCAGAAAATCGATCCAACGGTAAGCTTCCGGACCTAAATCGCCGATCCCATCCGGGCTTGGCAGACTGGTAGGGTGAAGCAAAATACCAGAGGAGCGTTGATGTTTCATAAAAATACCTTTCAGAAATTGGCTATGCCAGTAGTTTTCGATAGACATCCAAATACTTGCCTGCAGAGAGTCGCCATGAGAAGTGCGCGCTCATCGCGTTTCGGCGCATGATCGCCCAGGTTCTTTTGTCCTCATAAGTCTTCAAGGCGAGTTTAAGCGCTTGCTCAAGCCCTTCTTCGTTTTTGTCCGGGTAAAGGAATCCGGTGGCAGTTTTTAAGTCAGCAGAAAAATCGAGAACGGAATCTGCCAGCCCGCCGGTGCTGGTGGCGACGGGCAAGTTGCCATAACGCATAGCAAACATCTGCGAGAGTCCACAAGGCTCATACAGGCTTGGCATTAGAAATAAATCTCCACTTGCGTATAGCATCCGTGCTATCACATCGTCATACTTGAGGATACATGCAATTCTATCCGGGTATTGGGCGCTGAGCTCATTTGCCTGGCGTTCAAGCTCCGGGTCTCCTGTGCCCAAGAGCGCGAATTGCCAGGGCAGATCGAGAAGATTTGGAAGCACCTTGAAGATACTCGGAATACCCTTTTGCCGGTCAAGCCGGCTGACAGTTGTAAGGAGTGGGATTTCCGGGTTGATTTCAAATCCAAGTGCTTTTTGGATGTCCGATTTATTCTTGAATTTACCCTCGATGTTATCCAGGGAGAAATTGCTTGATATTGCTTTATCTGTAGCTGGATCCCATTTTGATTCATCGATGCCATTGAGGATGCCCATGACTTTTTCAGCATGTTTCTGCAGATATTCTTCCATTCCGCAACCGAATTCTGGTGTAAGAATTTCCTTCGCATAATTTGGGGAAACAGCAAGGAATTTGTCCGCAGCAGAAAGACCAAGCGGAAGAGGAGTGAATTTTGCCCAGTCAGGCAGGTCAGGATCGTCGCTGGGCTCAAAACCGAGAGAACTCATGGCTTCTTGGGAGCCCCAACCGTTAAATGGCAGGTTGTGAACTGAGAGGACGGTCTTCACGCCAGCGAAGAATGGATCATCGGCGTAGATCGACTTGAGGGCATAGACTGAAAGAGCTGTGTGCCAGTCATTGGCATGCAGGATGTCTAGCTTCCAATCCAGGTAGCGAGCTGCTTCGAGGACAGCCAGGGAGAAGGTAACGTACTTCAGCCCGTCAAGTGTCCAATCGATGTGATAAACCGGTGAGTCGTGATTAATAAACTCATTATCAAGCAGGTAAACTGGCACGCCGCTGATCTCGCTGACGTAAAGGTCGGTCGGAATGGGACGTCCGTTTGCCTCGAAAACAAAGTTTCCGATCAAACGATGGGGAGGATTGACTTTCTTGACGGCTGCGTGGAAGGGCATGATCACACGAATATCCAACGAACCGGCAGCCAGGTCCCGTAGCGCTGGAGGGAGCGCGCCTGAAACGTCACCCAATCCGCCTACTTTGGCGAAGGGTGCTACTTCTGCTGAAGCAAACAAAACATTAATTTTTTCCATCCCTACCTCTAACTCTCAAGTCTATTCTCAACGATTTGTAAATAATCCAAGGTATTGATCTTGGTTTCATCCAGGCCAAGATATGCGGCAAGTTCGTGGATTAAAGCGGTTTTCTGGTCCGCGTCCTGGCGGCTCCAAGTGCGGCTCTTGATCTCAACGTATTTACCAAGATTGGGCGTTTGAATTGTGTCAAGGTTGATAAAGAATTCGGTGTCCTTGTATTGTATCAAATATCTCAGGCGGTTCTTCTCGATTTCGAGCTTGGAAGAAGGTTTGAAGTACTCCTGATAAAACCGCAGGCTGTGGGTAGCTGGGGCAAGATATCGGCTGCGAGAAAGCATGATATGACTATTGGTCAGATCACGGGGAGCATCAAGATCACCTATCAGTGTAAGTCGCGATCGAACGCTCGTAATTTTTCCCATCTCATCGAGGAATTCATCTTCACGGTAGCGCAAACGTCCTTGTGAAGGTCTGTCAAAGCTAAAATAGGTGTCATATTCGTGATAGTGGCGTTTTCGCAGGATTAGTATGCCAGGCTTGGAGAGAGCTTCTAAAACAGGTGCAATTGAGTCTACTTTGACCTTCGCCTGTACCTCAAAGCTTTCTTCCTCCGCAGCTCCACCAATCGCGATCAACTTAGAATAGACCGACTCTTCGCGCCCCTTGAGGAACTCGTCGATTCTCGCGGCCAGACTTGTGGCTTCGGCAAACAGTTGTTGCTCATTTACCGTGACCAACTCCCGATTGCGCATCAACCACTTGCCGTTGACCATCGTATCCGTGACGTCTGTGGACTTTGAAGCGTAAATGATCTGGGCATAAATACCATCTGGATCCCGATGGAAACGCGGTTGGTTGTGGACAGGGGAAATATCAATCAGAATAATGTCAGCCCGTTTTCCGGGTTCCAGACTTCCGATGATCTCATCCATGTGGAGTGCTTTTGCGCCAATAATGGTCGCCATTTCCAGGGTCTGCCGGGCAGGCAGGACGGTTGGATCACCAGAAGAGGCCTTAGCGATGAGATTGGCGAGGCGAATTTCCTCAAACATATCGAGATCATTGTTCGAGGCAGGTCCATCCGTGCCGATGCCCACATTGCATCCGAGATGCAGCATTCGGGAAACAGGCGCAAAACCGGAGGCAAGCTTGAGATTAGAGGTTGGGTTGTGCGCAATACCAACGCCTGCATGTTGCAGACTGCGCATTTCGCCTTCATCCAGGAAGACGCAGTGAGCCGCAATTAACCTGGTCTCGAGCATCCCGAATTTGCGAATGTAAGGCACAACGGGCATACCGTGTTCTTTGCGAAGATTTTCAACCTCGTCTTTCGTTTCAGAGACGTGGAAGTGAACCCTGGTGTTTGTCTTCTTCGCCAGTTCCACAACCGAGGTGAGGACGTCCGGTGTGCAGGTGTAGACGGCGTGCGGGGCGATTGCAGGAATAATTAGGGAGTGATCGTGCCATTTTTCAATGAGGTCTTTGCACAGGGCAAGCGAGTCTTCGTAGGAATCTGCGTCTGGAGCAGAAAACTTCATCACAGTCTGACCTACGACGGCTCGCAAACCAACTTCAGCAGTTGCCTCAGCGACGTGATCTTCAAAGTAATACATATCGTTAAAAGTTGTCACACCGGAACGGATAAACTCGACGCAACCTAATTTTGTGCCAAGGCGGACAAATTCGGGTGAGACGAACTCCCGTTCCACAGGCATCATGTAACCCATCAACCAAACTTCCAGGCGCAGGTCATCAGACAGACCTCGCAGCAACGTCATCGGAATGTGCGTATGGGTGTTCACCAACCCAGGCATTAAAACTTTCTTCCCGCAATCGATCACCTCAGCAGCCTGGTACTGCGAAAGAATTGCTTCCTCCGAGCCTGCCGCAACAATCCTATCGCCATCAATTGCTACTGCACCCGGGTCAAAGATCTCGTTGTCCTGGTTCATAGTCAGGACGATGGCATTCTTGAGAATGGTGGTTAAGGTTTGCATTACTCTCCTTTACTTTTCGATAAACTTCCAGCGGATCATATCGAGCGCGTAGTTGACCGCCCAGGTAAGGGCATCACCTGAAGGTCCACCGTAGAGACGGTTTACTTCGGATATCTTTCCATCCTGGAGCAAGGCAATCTGTACAAACGGATCAGTATCCTTGGGGCTCAAGACAACACCTAGCACCATGTCAGCGAGCTTTTGCTCCTGGTATTCGTGCATCAGGCGGTTCAACGTTTCGCCGGAAAATACAAGATCCACATTGTCTCCGGTAATCTGCCCTTCAGGCATGTGTTTGGATAGTTTTTCAAAAATTTCGCCGCTTGTACCGCTTTCAATAATCGAAACGCGGGTGTGAGATTGGTTCAACAACCCGGCGACCGCTTGCTCGAGGGTTGTTTCGTTCTCACCGTAAATATAATCTTTCAGTTTTTCGCGAATTTCTTTCAGAACCGGCTGCATCATCGCCTCTGCCTCAGCAGCAGAAGGCGCCTTGGCAGTCACACGAATATCCGTCTGACCGGGGTGAGCAAGCAGGCCAACGGTGGGATTGCTGAGCGTTTCCATATCTCCGATAATTTCATCGATGGCTGATTCACCTTTTGAAATTGTGTGGATTACCCAGGGGAGAATAATTTCATCGCGCAGATCATAGCGCTGTTTGAGGTAGCTCACGACGAAGTTGTTCATGAGGTATTCCATTTCCCGAGGAACACCGGGCAGCGAAATGAGCGTTTTACAGCCCAGTTCCACATAGAAAGCCGGGGCGGTACCAACTGGGTTGGGGATCGCTATCGAGTTGCCAGGAATGTAAGCCTGGCGTTTGTTGTTCTCGGTTGGCGTTCTGCCGTAATGGCGAAAACGGTCCAAAATCTGCTGCCATAGCTCCTCCTGGTAGATGAGCTTAACATTGAAGACATTGGCGACTGCCTGGCGGGTGGGATCGTCGACGGTCGGTCCAAGCCCGCCTGTGGTGATCACGATATCAGCACGCATCAAGGCTTCCTGTAAGGTTGCCGTGATGCGATGGAGGTTGTCGCCTACGGTCGTCAGGCGGTAGAGGTCCACACCAATGTCGCGGAGCGACCTGGCAATAAATCTTGAGTTAGTGTCTTGAATTTCACCTAGTAGAAGTTCAGTACCAATTGTTACAATCTCACAAACAGCCATTGGCGTATCCTGTACATGTAATTGGTCAATTCTAACTTAATACTCTAAGAAACGCACACATTTTGTTTTTGTGAAGCTTAGCACACGCGGGAAACGATTATACTTTTGGCATGAGCTCACTATACAGGAAGAAGACCGGAAACTGGGGCGAAACGCTGGTGTTGGAGCGACTAGTAACCCAGGGTTACAAACTGGTCCAGAGAAACTACCACTGCCGGTACGGCGAAGCAGATTTGATCATGCTGGATGAAACCGGGCTTTTGACTTGTGTGGAAGTAAAGACGCGACGCAGCCAAAAGTTTGGTCCCGCGGAATATAGTGTAGGCAGGAAGAAACTAAAAGCACTCACTGAAACCATGAACGCTTTCCTCTCCGAACACCCGGAATATCCGGATTTCTGGAATCTGGATCTGGCAATTGTGGAAAATTTTGTCGCGACTGAGCCACCTGTTTTCCTGCATTTCCGTTCGGTGAAGATCGATGTATGAAAAGCCTTTGTTAGCTATTGTTGGACCAACCGCGTCGGGTAAAAGCGCATTCGCCATACAAATAGCGCGCGCATTCAAAGGTGAAATTGTCTCCGCTGATTCGCGCTATCTCTACCGGGAACTTGAAATCGGAGTTGCCAAGCCGACCTTAGCTGAGCTCCAGGCAGCGAAACATCATCTGATTAATGCTGCAAGCCTTTCGGAACCGTGGAATTTGGGGCTCTATAAACAATCAGCTACTCACATCATAAAAGAAATTCAGCAGCGAGGCATTCTACCGATTCTCACCGGTGGGACCGGGCAATACATACGCTCGATTCTGCAAAATTGGCAGGTTCCTTCCCACGGACCGAATGACCAGCTGCGTGACGACCTTGAGAACATCGGAAATCGCATCGGTTTCGACAGTCTCCATGACCTGCTCAAAGCCATAGATCCAAAGGCAGCTGCAAATATCGATTATCGCAACCATCGGCGAACCATACGGGCTTTGGAAGTGATCCTGAGCACCGGTAAGAAGTTTTCAGAGCTGCGGGACAAAGAGAAACCGCCTTACGATACCCTGATCATCGGGTTGGAATTACCACGCGAAGTGTTGTATGCCCGAATCGATCAGCGGGTGGATGCCATGATCGGCGATGGCTTGGTGGGGGAGGTGCAGCGCCTGCTTGACGATGGGTTTGGTCCTACCCTGGATACCATGCGAGTGATCGGATACAACGAAATCATAGCTTTTCTAAGAGGGGAAGTTTCCCTTGATGAAGCTGTGGCTCTAATCAAACGGAACACACGCATCTACGTTCGGCGCCAGGCTAACTGGTTCAAACCATCGGATCCGGATATAAACTGGTTAAACGCACAAGATCCAGCGATCTTGGAAAACGCGCTGGATCTTGTTGAGAGTAAATTTGGAATTACGCCTGAGAAATAACCGGGATGCCCTGGTTTTTCTCAACAGGTGGAGGGAAGATCGCCTCAAACTCCTCATTGGTAATTGTTTCAACTTCAAGTAGTTTTTCAGCAACAGCGATCAGTTTATCCTTATGAGTTTCGAGGATTGCTTTGGCAGTCTGATAAGCTTCGTGAACTGCACGTTGAACCTCACGGTCAATCTCCTGCGCGACCGCTTCAGAATAGTCGCGTTGTTCGGAAATTTCACGACCCAGGAAAACCAGCTCTTCCTTTTGTCCGTAGACCATCGGTCCAAGTTTATCGCTCATTCCGAGTCGGGTGACCATTGCGCGGGCAAGTTTTGTGACGCGTTCAATATCGCTGGAAGCGCCAGAGGTGATATCGTCAAACATGAGCTCTTCCGCGGCTCGACCGCCAAGCAGACCAACCATGTCCGACATGAGCTTCTTTCGGCTCTCAAGGTTGCGATCTTCAGTAGGCAGTGAGCGTGTAAAACCGCCCATCATGCCGCGCGAGATGATGGAAACCTTCTGAACTGGATCGCCTTCAGGCAACGCGTTGATGACAACGGCATGTCCTGCTTCATGGTAGGCGATGATTTTCTTTTCCTTGGGGTTGATTAGCCGGCTCTTGCGTTCGGGACCAGCAATAACTCTTTCGATGGATTCTTCGAATTCGGACTGTCCGATGATCTTCTTGTTTCGGCGAGCGGAAAGAATCGCAGCCTCGTTGACAAGGTTTTCAAGGTCAGCGCCAACGAAACCAGGGGTAGACCGGGCAATTTGCTCCAGGCTGACTTCAGCCGCAACAGGCTTGCCGCGTGTGTGAACTTTGAGGATTGCCTCACGACCTTTGAGATCGGGTTTGTCAAGCATGACACGACGGTCAAAACGACCGGGACGCATCAAAGCAGGATCGAGGATATCAGGTCGGTTCGTGGCAGCGATGACAATCACATTAGTGTCGGTGCCGAAGCCATCCATCTCGACCAGCAATTGGTTGAGTGTTTGTTCGCGTTCATCATGGCTTCCACCCAGACCAGCGCCGCGATGGCGACCGACGGCATCGATTTCATCAACGAAAACGATACAGGGTGAATGTTTTTTGGCTTCGTCGAACAGGTCCCGAACGCGGCTGGCGCCGACACCGACAAACATTTCAACGAATTCCGAACCAGAGATGGAGAAGAATGGTACGCCAGCTTCTCCTGACACGGCTTTTGCCATCAGGGTTTTGCCGGTACCAGGGGAGCCCACTAACAACACACCTTTTGGGATTCTTGCGCCTAAGGCGATGAACTTCTGGGGTTCCTTGAGGAATTCAACAATCTCACGTAATTCTTCCTTAGCTTCTTCAACGCCAGCTACATCCGCGAACGTCACGGTCGGGTGTTCCCCGGTGAGCATTTTTGCGCGGGATTTGCCAAAAGCCATGGCGGCATTGTTTGAACCTTGCGCTTGGCGGATAAAGAAGAAGAAAAGGACTCCCATCAGGATGAATGGGATGAAGTTGAGCAGGGCAACGAGGGCTTCCGACCAAAAACCGGGCACAACAATCTGAATGCTCAGTTCTGGGTCCCGTAGTTTTTCAGGTGAAACACCAAGATCGATAAGCTGTTCCACCAATCCACTTTGAGGATCTTTGGAAGTGATACTGATCGTCTTCTGTTCAAGATTCTTATATTGAACCTCAACCTGGTTGTTGTCGACTTTGATACTGGAAACCTTTCCAGCTTCAATGTCTGAAGCAAGTATGTTAATGGGAATCTCAGTGTTGCCGAAACTATTCTCCTGAACACCATAGAAAACCATGGCGATCAGCGCGAATAGCAGCAGGGCTGAGATAAAAAAAGACTGATTTCGTGGTTTCAAAACAACCTCCGTGAAATTAACGCTTTACGCATCGACTTAGGATTATACCAATAAGCCCGTGTGATTTTTGCTTCAGGAAAGCCTTGCACAGGTTTCTGATGGAACTCTAATGTTTCTCAGTATCCTGTGGCAGGTGGCACTGCCCGCAGCCGATATTGGGGTTGGGAACAATCCCATGCGAACGAGAACACCAGGCTTTAACACGCATGCGCTTTCCAAATAGTGTCTTCTGAAAATAAGTCGTCAGGGCCATATTCTGACAAGCATTGTTTTGAAGGATGACGGGTACGGGGCAGGTTTTGCAAAATGAGGAAGTCCAATCCTTTTTGTCCTGAGGATTGATCAGCGCGCGGCATTCTTCAAAATCACGGCCGCGATAGTAATCTCCATAGAAGAATTTACACTCGCGACCGTCAGGAGTTCTCATGATGGTTTAGACCCGGGTGAGGTAATCACCAGTGCGGGTGTCAACACGGATTGTGTCGCCCTCATTGACAAAGGAAGGGGTTTGGACCTTCAGACCAGTATCGGTGGTGACCAACTTGGTGACACCCGTGGCAGTATTGCCGCGAGCTGAAGCTTCCGCGGTGATGACCTTTAGATCCACGCTGGTGGGCAACTCGATATCGAGAGGCTCTTCACCGAAGAAAGTCAACTTCACTTCCATGTTTTCTTTCAGGAAGCCGGCGTAATCTTCTGCGAGATCGTTTGGGATAGCTGGCTGCTCGAAGGTTTCCATATCCATGAAGTAGAAAAAGTTATCATCACGGTATAGATACTGGACGTTGTGGTAATCGAGACGGACATCCTGGACACGATCGCCGGAGATGAAGGTCATTTCGAGTGTATTACCTTTGCGAATATCCCGCGCTTTGATGCGAATCGTGGCAGATCCACGACCAGGTTTATTGTGGGCGTACTCCAAAACGCGATACAGGTTGCCATCGCTCTCAAACGTGACACCTTTGCGTAAATCATTGACATCAATCATACAAAAACCTCTTTTCAGACTTAACTTTAACAGGCGGATTATATAACAACTCGAACCGCTCGGCAAGTATCGCAATTCCGAGTTTGGGGTTATAAATGATTAGTTATTAGCAAAACCCTATCTCCGCTGGAGGAAAGCATGATCGATATTATCAAGGTAGATACCAAGGCATTACGGAAGGAATTTGTTGAGTTTCAGTACGCGCTCTATCGGGATTGCAGACAGTTCGTTCCACCCTTCAAAAATGACATCTACGCGATGATGGATGAGAAGAAACATCCGTTTTATGATCATTCAATCTCCGAATTCTTCCTGGCAAAACGGGATGGCAAGGTGGTCGGAAAGTTATCCATGTTGTTGAATCGACCATTCAACGAATTCCACGGGACAAAGGACAGCGAGTTTTACCTGTTTGATTGCATCGATGAACAGGAAGTGGCAAATGCCCTGTTTGATCATGCCACACGTTGGACTCTGGAACACGGCATGAACCGGATTGTGGGACCAAAAGGTTATGGACCTTTGGATGGTTATGGCATCCAGGTTGAAGGGTTTGAACATCGCCAGATGATGAACATGATGAACTACAACTATCCTTACTATCAGAAGCTTGTCGAGAACTATGGCTTCGTAAAGGAAGTTGATTTTGTTTCAAGTTATGTCAAACTGTCCGAGTTTGTTTTGCCTGAAAAGGTGAAAAAAGCAATCGACATTGCCAAAAAGCGTGGTTCTCTGACCGTTATGAGTTTCAAAAACAAGAAGCAAATCTTGGAGTGGAAGGAAAATTTGCGTGATGCCTACAACAAATCCTTTGTCAAAAATTGGGAGTATTACCCGCTGAGCGATAGGGAGTTGTCTTTTGTAGTTGACAACGCCATGGCTTTCGTCATTCCAAAGTTATCGAAACTCATTTTGAATCAGGAAGGAGAAGTTGTGGGGTTTGTGCTCCCATTCCCGGATGTTTCTGCTTCAATGCAGAAGAACAAGGGGAATCTTGGTCCGATAGAAATTCTGAGGTTGATGTGGGCACTCAAGCGCACGGATTGGCTGGATCTAAATGGGATTGGCATCTTGCCGGAATACCAGGGCATGGGTGGTAACGCTTTGCTGATGGAAGCGCTTGATATGGCAACGCATGAGCGTCCTTCATTTGTGCACGCTGAGTTAACCCAGGTGGCAGAAACAGCGACACAAATGCGCAAGGACCTGGCGAACCTTGGAGTGCGATTTTACAAAAACCATCGGGTGTACAAAAAAGAGCTCGCTTAGTTGATAGAAAACGCCACCGGTCAGAAGGTGGCGGTTTGATTCTTTTCTCAGATATAATTGGTTTACTAGAAAAAAGCGGGTGATGGGATTCGAACCCACGAATGTTAGCTTGGGAAGCTAATGCCTTACCACTTGGCAACACCCGCAAACGAATTTCTATTTTATCTCAATTATCTTTTTTTTGAAGGGTAAAAAGAGTTTGATATGAAATCCAGAAGAAAAGAAACCGAGCAATTTATCCGAGGCAGAAGAAATTCATTCAAGTATGCGTTCTCAGGCTTTTTCTATGTGTTAAAAACACAAAAAAATGCCTGGTTGCATCTTGCCTCCACAGTCGTCGTAGTGGCAGTTTCAACCTGGCTGAAAATTGACAGGCTTGAGTGGCTTGCAATCCTGTTGGTGATCGGGTTGGTCTGGATGGCGGAGTTCATGAATACAGCTTTGGAAGTGATTGTGGATCTTGCGAGCCCCGAGAAACATCCTCTCGCAAAAATTGGGAAGGATGTCGGCGCAGCTTCGGTGCTCATTGCGGCAATTCTGGCAGTGATTATTGGGGTCATTGTGTTATGGCAGCCTCTGGTTGCAAAGATCGGCTGGTGAAGTGAATAAGCTTTATGATTGAAAAAGCGACAAAACCCTTGTATACTGAAGCACAGTAAACGGAGGAATCAACCAAATGTACGAAGAACCTATTAATGTAACAGATGCAGCCTTTCAGAAAACCGTAATTGAGAACCCCTTGCCAGTAATTGTCGATTTTTGGGCACCTTGGTGTGGTCCGTGCCGCATGGTAGCACCAATCCTTGACAAAATTGCCAAGGAAAATGCTGGCAGATTGATTGTAGCCAAAGTCAACACTGATGAAAATCAGGAATGGGCTGGCAAGTATGGAGTACAAGGCATTCCAACCATGCTAATGCTCAAAGACGGCAAAATTGTCCACCGCCAGGTCGGCGCTCTGCCAGAGCCCATGCTCAAGGACACGGTCAAACAGTTCCTGGAAGTCTGCGAAGCACAGAAGTAACAGGACTTATCCATAAAAAAAGAGGTTGGAGAAATAATCGCCAACCTCTTTTTTGGTTAACTAACATCAAGGCAAGTTAAAAAATCTTGCGAGAGCTTTCTTTTGGTCCTCATGGACAATTGCAAAGACTTCATCACCCATCTGTAATACCGGATCTGATTTTAGTGCAAGCAGATTGCCATCCCGAATGACTGAAACAACGTTGCTTTGGTCCGGTAGCTTCAACTCTGAAAGGTGCTTTCCATCTGCCAATGCCTCCGGTGCGATTTTTTCTTCCACCAGTCTGAACTTGCCATTTCGCAAGACGTACATGGTCATCATGTCGCCCATCGACATCTCTTCTGCAATCAGATCCGCGAGCAAATCTGCCTGATTGATCGCCACGTCTACTCCCATCTCCTTGTTAAACAACCAGGCATTCTTGGGATGATTGACACGGGCGATAATTCGGGGGATCATGAATTCATATCGGGCGAGGGTGGTCACAACCAGGTTTGCCTCATCACTGCCAGTCACTGCCGCAACAACATTTGCTTTGCGAACACCTGCCGCTTCAAGAACATCCGGGTCGGTGCCGCTGCCAAAAAATAAGTTTTCCGCAGGAATATCGAGCAGGATACGTTCTTTTTCTTCCTCTCTTAATTCGATCAAACGGACATCATGCTTTTCTCGAAGCAGCCGTTCCGCTAAAAATGTACCAACTTTTCCACCACCAACTATTAGAACTCTCATGATTCACCAATCCTTTATCGTCGTACCAATTGGTTGACTTTGTTGCGTGCAGATGATGTCACAGAGAGGTGAAGAATGTCGCCAATCTGGAAGGACAATACATCATTAGGCAGGCTGGTTTTCCCATTGCGGGTAAGTGCGACGAGTTCAATTTCTCCAGGAATCTCAATATCTTTGTTTCTCTTGGTGGCAAGTGCTGAATTCACTTCCACATCCACCAGGCATACCTGACCTGCACCGATCGCACGATCCACGTTCAAATTAGGAAAAACCAGCAAGCTGGTCAATCTTTCTATACCAAGAGTCACAGGTGAGATGGTCTGGATACCAAGACGGCGATAAATTTTCGCTTTTTGGGGTTCATAAACACGAGCGGCAACGAATGGAACCCGGTAGAAAGACTTCGCCATGCGGGCGGCAACGATGTTGGCTTCATCCGAAGCTGTAACTGCTGCCAAAGCGTCGGCCTTCTCAATCCCAGCCTTTGAAAGGACTTTCTGATCAAATCCAATCCCTTCAACAGTCTTTCCCCTGAAGGTCGGACCGAGCGCTTCGAAGGCGGATTTGTTCTTATCGATTATGGTTACGTCGAGCCCTTGCAAGCTGAGATTTTTTGCTAAACCAGCTCCAACCCGACCGCATCCAACAATGATAATTTTCATAGTGACTCTCCTTTCCGAGTGAGTCTTTCTCGAACGGAAGTAGGTCTGTTCTTAAAGTACTTATAAACAGAGTCTACCAGAGGCAGGATTGGAATCCAAGCAATTAGGAACAACCAATATTTAGGATCGAAGGCTGCAGTGCCAATGAAACGCTGCATAAACGGCGTGTAGACGATGGCAAGAGTTAAAACGATTTCCGATATCACACCCAACCAGATAAACCGATTGTTGAAAAGCGGAACTTTAAAAATCGAACGATGGGTGGCTCTTTGAGTAAAGAGGTTTCCGATCTGGGTCATAACGACACCGCCAAATGCCATGGCAGTCGCGGCGAGATATATTTGACCTGAATCTGGCAGCCCAAGCCATTGTCCCGGGAAGCCATTCGTCCAGTAGAAATAATAAAAGGCTAACATAGCAACAACACTCTGAACCGGACCCAATACAAGATACGCGCGGGTTAAAAGTTGACCGGTGATGAGATGGTCACTCAATTTCCGGGGGGGAACATCCATCACACCTTCCTCAGGAGGTTCAGCGCCAAGCCCTAAAGCCGGGACTATGTCCGTTCCTAAATCAACCGCCAGCACATGCATGACTGGCAGAGCAATGGGTATACGCCCGGCTGAAAGAGCAAAAAGCATGAACGGAATTGCTTCGGGAGTGTTACTCGTGAAGATATAAGTGGTAAACCGCTTGATGTTCTCGTAAACCGCGCGACCTTCTTCGATGGCATTGACAATGGAATGGAAGTTGTCGTCGGTCAGAATCATGTCCGCAGCTTCTTTGGCAACATCCGAACCGCTGATGCCCATCGCAACGCCAATATTCGCCTTTTTGAGGGCTGGAGCGTCATTTACGCCATCTCCAGTCACCGCTACAACTTGCCCTAGGGTTTGGAGCGCTGAGACCACGCGCAATTTGTGTTCTGGTGCTACGCGCGCAAAAATGACCTCGCCGCTGACAGCCTCTTCCAACGCCTTTTCATCCATGCCTTCGAGTTCCACACCCGTAACTACCCGAACATGTTCACCCTGCACAATTCCAATGTTTCTGGCTATTGTTTCCGCAGTCAGACCGTAATCGCCTGTGATCATAATGATCCGGATACCCGCCTTATGGCAGACTTCCACCGCTTTGGTCACGTCCGGGCGAGGCGGGTCCATCATTGCCATAAACCCAAGAAAGATTTGATCATTTTCGATAGCATTAAAAGAATAATCCGATTCTTCCTGTGCCATCAGTTTTTGTGATGCAGCCAAGACTCGTAAACCACGGCGGGCAACCTCGTCATGGACCTGAATAATCTGGTTTACCAAATCGTCGGTTAGCGTTTGTGTTTCTGAACCAAGTTGAATTCGGTTGCAAATATCAAGAATTTCCCGGATGCCACCTTTCGAGTTGACGATACGCTCAAAACCCTGGGGGGTACGCTCGAGCTGAACGACACTCATTCTCTTCCGCCGGGAGTCAAAGGGAAGTTCCGCGATGACGTCTCCCTGGATGTCTTCTGTAGAGAGACCGGCTTTTCCGGCGGCAACCAGAAGCGCGGCTTCGGTGGGATCGCCGATCACAGTCCAACGTTGGTTTTCCGTACTTGGGGCAACCAGTTTTGCAGTATTACAGCGAGCCATGGTTAACAGAATTCGCTGAAGGGAGCTATCTTTTCTTACAACAACCGCTTGATTGTTTTCGATCAACTCGCCACGCGGCTCATACCCGGTGCCATTCACCATGACCGCACGTCCACTTAGGCTACCTTCGTTCAAAGTAGGCAGCCACACCGATTGAACAGTCATCTCGTTCTGGGTGAGTGTGCCAGTTTTGTCAGTACAAATTACCGTTGTGCACCCCAATGTTTCCACTGCGCTTAGCTTTTTTATCAAGGCATGGCGTTTTGCCATTCGCTTGGTAGCCATCGCGAGTGAAAGTGTGACAGTTGGTTCAAGACCTTCAGGTACGAATGCAACGATCATGCCCAAGGCAAGGATAAAGCTTTCCAGCCAGTTAATTTTGGCAAAGACCTTCGCCAGGATGAAGAAAATCACACCTACACCAACAGCAATTGCTGTCACAATTTTTGTAACTGATTGCATTTCTTTCTGCAGAGGGCTGAGATCGTCACCGACCTCCTGGGTGAGACGGGCAATCCTGCCAAAAGCAGTGTTCATACCTGTGGCGTAAACCACGGCTTTACCTGAACCCGCGGCAACGAAAGTCCCTGCGAAAATCAGGTTAGGCGTTTCAGATTCGGTCAAGCCTTCGCCGCTTACAGGCTCAGCAGAGCGACTAACCGGGCGAGACTCGCCCGTCAAAGTAGACTGATTTACCCGCAATTCAGCACTGTTTATGAGCCTGGCATCTGCTGAAATACTCTCGCCTTCTTCCAGGAAAATCAGGTCTCCCGCGACAATGTCTTCACTCAAGACTCGCTGGACTTCACCATCACGCATCACCCTGGAATAAGAGGGCAGAATCTTCTTGAGCGCTTCGGTAGCTTTTTCCGCCTGGAATTCCTGCCAGAAGCTGAACAAACCATTAATAATGTTGACTGACCAAACGGCAACACCAAGCTCAGGCATACGAGCGATGAAGGCGCCAATGCCGGCGATCCAAAGCATTATAGCCATTACATGTGTGAATTGAGACAGAAATTTGAAGATAAGCGGTTCACCTTTCACTTCCTGTAGCTCATTCTTTCCGAATTGCGACAGACGGTCAACCGCTTCTTGGTTTGTAAGACCCTTCAGACCTGTTCCAAGAGATTCAAAAAGCTGCTCAGTCGTCAGCTTTTGTTTAACATCATTAAAACCGGTGTCTACCGGTATCGTATTCATATTTGATTCTTTCTGCGTCGCATTAAGCAGTGAGGATATTACTACTTCCCGGAAGCTTGTCAAGAGAATTGCATAGCGCGATTAAACAAAGAACAGCCTCTTCGGCTGTTCTTTGTTTGTGTTTCAGGCTGTTTCCCGGGAGATTTCGGCTCCAAGCCCTCTCAGCTTCTCATCGATCCGTTCGTAACCTCGGTCGATTTGGTTTACATTACGAATAGTTGAAGTGCCATTTGCAGACAGTGCAGCGAGAACCAATGCGATGCCCGCGCGAATATCCGGGCTATCCAGTTTTTCAGCATTCAAACGGGTCGGTCCGTTGACGATACAGCGGTGGGGATCGCACAAAACGATTTGAGCGCCCATTGAGACCAACTTATCCGTGAAGAACATGCGGCTGGGATACATCCAATCATGGAAGAGGATCGTACCGGTGGACTGAGTGGCGATCACGATGGCAATGCTCATCAGGTCAGTCGGGAAGGCAGGCCAGGGCATCACGCTTATCTCAGGAATGGCATTACCCAGATCTGGCTCGATTACAAGGCGCTGATTAGCACTCACGAGAATATCATCACCGATAAAGGTCATGTCTACCCCAAGCCTCTTCAGAACCATCTGGATCATCCCAAGATGTTCAACACCTGCATTTTTGATTCGTATCTCGCCATGTGTCACAACCGCCGCACCTACAAAACTAATTACTTCCAGATAATCGGGTCCGATGGTGAACTCAGCTCCGTGCAGGTGATCCTTTCCCTCGATGATCAATGTATTGGAGCCAATGTTCTGCACGCCCGCGCCCATGGAGTTCAGCAACTTGCACAGTTCCTGGATATGGGGCTCTGAAGCGGCATTGCGTATAGTCGTTATCCCGTTGGCGAGCACTGCCGCCATGATGGTGTTTTCTGTGGCTGTCACACTGGCTTCATCGAGCAAAATGTCAGCGCCTTGAAGACGGGTTGCTTTGAAATCAAAAACACCATTGTATCTGAATGTCGCGCCCAGTTTTTCCAGGGCAAGAACATGCGTGTCCACCCGCCGGCGACCGATCACATCGCCCCCTGGGGGTGGCAAAACCAAGTCGCCAAACCGAGCAACCATTGGACCAGCCAGGAGGATGGAAGCGCGAATTTGACGGCAAAGATCAGGGTCAAGGTCCGATGGAGTAATGTTTTTCGCCTGAAAACGCCAGGTAGACGTGTTCTCGAGCACCTCGATCTGCACACCCAGGCTTTCAAGGAGCCGGCGCATCGTTTGCGTGTCCTTGATGTTAGGCATGTTGTGCAGAATGACGGGTTCTTCCGTCAGGAGACAGGCAGCCATCAAAGGTAAGGCGGCATTCTTATTGCCAGATGGTTGCATGGTTCCATGCAGTGGTCGTCCCCCGGTGATAACAAATTTATCCATCAGACCTCCAATCAGAATTATTAGTAATTACATGCGAGGTCCAGCTTCCACTACGTCGTGGGACACGGAATCGCGGTACTTTTCAAAATTTTGGGCAAACTTTTGCGCCAGTTGAGCAGCTTCTTCAGCGTAGGCTCTTTGATCACTCCAGGAAAGCTCGGGGTTCAGAACTTCTTGAGGCACACCAGGAACCTCATTGGGGATTTCAACCCGGAAAATTGGATGGCTGTGTGATTCCACATGATCCAATGCGCCGCTCAGAACCGCCGAAATCATCGCGCGTGTCAGGGGAAGCGCGATGCGTTCGCCGTTGCCAAAAGCCCCGCCTGACCAACCGGTGTTGAGAAGCCACACCTGGGTGCCATGTTTGGTCAACTTTTCGGATAACAATTTTGCGTAGACCGTTGGCTTCAGCGGCAGAAATGGCGCGCCAAAACAAGTCGAGAAAGTAGCCTGGGGTTTATCCCCAAGACCGCGTTCCGTTCCAGCCAGCTTGGAAGTGTAGCCACTCAGGAAGTAATACATCGTCTGGGCATTGCTGAGTTTTGCCAGTGGAGGCATGACGCCAAAAGCATCAGCGGTTAGGAAGAAAATGTGGTTTGGATGTCCACCCATACCGGAAGGCTCGTAATTCGAGATGAATTCCAGTGGGTAAGAGGCACGGGTGTTCTCGGTAATCTCGCTCGAGTCGAAATCAGGGTGGTGCTTTTCGTCCAAGGGAACGTTTTCGATCAAGCAGCCAAAGCGATTGATGGCAGACCAAACGAGCGGCTCGTATTTGGGATTGATGCGAATGGTTTTCGCGTAACATCCGCCCTCGAAATTAAACATGCCATGATCGCTCCAACCGTGCTCATCATCACCAATCAACGCGCGTTCCGGGTCAGACGACAAGGTGGTTTTCCCAGTGCCGCTGAGCCCAAAAAATAGCGCGACACTGCCGTCGTGCCCTTTATTGGCTGAACAATGTAGAGGCAGAATGCCCTTCTTGGGCAGCAAATAATTCATGAAGGTGAAGACAGATTTCTTGATCTCACCAGCGTAACGAGTATTGCCAATCAAAACTTGTTTGGCATCAAAATTCAGAATAACCATGGCAGCTGATCGTAATTCGTCCGAGTTGGGATCTGCAGCGAACTGCGAAGACGCCAAGATCGTAAAGTCCGGGTCGATGTGCGGTTCGTTCGTTTTTGACTCGATGAACATATTGGAAGCTGCCAAATTTTGCCAGGCAAGATCGGTGATGACCCGAACGCGGGCTGTATATTCGGGGTCGGCACCGGCAAACACATCGCGAACGTAGAGCCGCTCGGTGTTCATCTTTCTCACAAGTTTTGCTTGGAGGTTGGAGAACTGCGCGTCAGAAAGGGATTCAGTCCCGGAAGCATACCAAAGATCGGGGTCACCGTTATCAATCATGTATTTGTCATTGGGAGAGCGCCCAGTGAAGGGAGAAGTATTGACAACCAGAGCGCCAGCATCACTCAGAACGCCTTCACCATCCAAAACCGCTCGTGTGATCAATCCAGCCCTGTCAAGGTTGTAAAGGACCTCCTTAACCTCACATAATCCTAACTTTGCCAACTCAGATCTTATTGCTTCGTTCAGTGGTTCCATGTACCTTCCTCTTAGTCATTTTGTTTGGTAAGACTTATAAAAGAATTCAACGCTGGCTTTCCGTAAATTGAGGACGAAAAGTCAGTCAATTGTAAGACGGGGAAGAATCCACGTGTGCTGATGCCGCTAACCCAGCCACGCTGGGCTAGAGCAGCCGTGTAGACCTGGTAGAAGTAGTCGTGCGATGCAAGGTCCACATTGCCAGAACCATATTGCGGGTTATAGGGACTGACTAACAAACCACTCGCGTTCTCAGAATCCACCTGATTGCTTGTCAGTGAAGCCGCGCTTATCCCAAAGAAAAGAGGTTTATCAACACTCTCATAGAAGGCAAAGACCGTTCCGTCCAGGTAGGTGCCAACGGTGTATTGGTCAAATCCGTAGGGTTGCAGGTCCTGGTCACTCATGGTGAGATAAAAACCGTCCACCTGGTCAAAAAAGCTATATGGGACCAGTTTCCCGTCATCAGTGGGGATGCCAAACAGCACCTGACCAGTGTAGTAGGTATTGACTTTTGTGAGCAGATCCGTCCAGAGTTGTTCAGCAGTTTTTGGCGTGCCAAAATTGGAGCCGCTGGTCTTTATGGCTCTGGGAAGGGTGGATTCCACACCACTTCCGCCAATAATAAGCTGGTCAATGCCGTTCACGTTTGCGAATTGACTGTAACTCATCACAAAGCGCTCATACTCAGCATACCATTGCTGCCACCACAACAAACTTTTTTCGGTGTTCTGCCACCAGCTTTGGGGGGAGGAAACTGGAAAGGTTATCTGTGGATAAAGTGCAACGGTAAAGCCGCTCGATTTCGCGAGAGCAACAATTTCCGCTAATTCGCTCAACAGCACCGAAGAACCTGTGTCAAACTCGAGGTATGGCAAGCCCTCTCTTTCCATTACCTTCCAGGTGGGGGTGAAAATCAACCAATTGACGCCCACATTTTTCAGGTCTTGTGGAAGTTGACGGTAACGGCTGAGATAGCTGGGTTGGTAACCAGGCATTAACTCCACCCCAACAAGACGTGAAGGTTCTAATCCGGTTGTTTCAATTGGAACCGATTCTTCAGAACTCCAAGACGTCCAGCTATCGATCTGGATTGTTTGGGGAGTATCAGTAATATATTCAACCCTGTAAGGATTTGCGCTGCTAATAGGATCGACAGAAAGATCGACCTGTTCATTCCTCGCAAAGCAATAAGTAACGGTACCCAGGCTTGAACTGCCGAAGAAAAGAAACATCCACTGATTATTATCCATTGGCCACATGGGAATGGGTTGGTGCGCATGGTTGGTGAAGAACTGAATACTGACGCTATCTTCTGGCGGGGTTGAATCGGGAGCCTGTGCGATGATGGTCGTAGGCTTTTGGTCATCAATCCGCCACGTGGTCACTTGGTCGGTGATGACCACATCATGATCGGGGAGGGTGATCGTTCGCAAGAGCAAAGCACCATTTTGGTCACGCTCAGCATTAACATATCCATTTCCAAGTGTGTATTTATAACGAAGAACGTTGCCAGCATGCAGATTGAGTTCAATTGTGTAGCTGCCATCTTGTGAGCGTGACATCAGAGGCATGCGTGAGGCAAAAGACTCCAGGTTATATTCATTAAAAATAACTCCACATTGCGCGTAGTTAGCAGCTATTCTTACTGGAGCGCCGATGGCATCCGTTAGTGGTGCAAGCTGCAGAGTAACCTTGATTTGGGGTAGAGGGGTCATCTGTATCACGGCTGGCGTTGAAAGACCAGCTACCAGGTTTGCCTGTTGCTGGAAGGTAACATGACTTCCGTCAATAGAAACTGCACTAAGAAGGTGAACACCAACCGGGAGGTCATTCAGCACGAATCTTCCGGTCATATCCGTGAAGGTCTGATAGCCAGCGATGTTGATCAAAACATCAGGGAGGGGTTGATTGCTTTTACTGTCGTGCACAATACCATTCAGATCAGCTGTTTTTTCGGTATACGGCGTGTTTGGCCAACCTGAGACGATGTCTTTCCGCGCTGCGTTCTTCTGCACAAAAGCCACCCGGTAGCCAACAGGCGTACCATCTGCCTTTTGCTCTGAAACCTCCAAGGGAGCAGTCATCACATAGCGATATCGTAATGTGGCATTCTCTGGAAGCATCAAGGTTCCTGTGAACTTTCCGTCTGGCTGGCGGGAGAGGGGATAGCGCTCGATGTTATAGAGCATTCCACTCACCTCGTCAAGTACATCAATTGCAAGCTGGGTTTCTGCTGACGCGGGCATATGCAAATCCACAGAGAATTCCTGCGGGATCAATTCTGGTGTAGTTATTTTTGAGGGAATTTCAGGACTTTTTGTGGGAATTGGTTTATCCGAAGGATCGATGCGTATCACACATCCAAATAGAAGACTTACCGCCAACATACTTAAGGTTAGTCGGAGGGTTATTTGGTTTTTTCTCAATGGCATAACAACCTGCTACTTGTTTAGAGTCTGTGTAATCTTCTCGATATTATCTGCAAGGCTTCCCAAAACACCATTCACAAAGCGGGCGGAACTATCCGTTCCAAAAGCTTTAGCCAATTCAACTGCCTCGTTAATCCCAACTTTTAGAGGTGTCTTTCGATAAACTGCCACTTCCCATAATGCAAGCCTCAAAATGTTGCGGTCAATCACAGCCACCTGGTCCAATGGCCATTCAGGAGCGTGCTCAGCAATCAGTGCGTCCAATCTCTCCGCATACTCACGAACCCCGGCTGTCAGCATCCGTGCAAATTCGTACTGCGTCTCGTCCAGACTCATTGCACTAATCCTGTCAGCAACGACCTCACCTAGTAAATGATCGGTGAGGTCGAGTTCGTAAAGTGATTGGAGGGCACAAATGCGCGCCTCGGTTCTTGATTTCATTGCACCTACGCTTCTAAATCGATATCGGTTACATGTACGTCTATACGAGCAACTTCCATGCCAACCATTTCTGTTATTGCTCTCGTAACTCTTTTTTGCACCTCCTGAGCCACAAGGCGGATGTTGCCCTGACTGCCAGGAATGATGTAGATTTCAACTTCGATGGAATCTCCCTCGACTGTTACTTTAATACCATCATCGGGGACATTGGTGAGCCCTTCACGCTGGCTCAGCCGGCTCACACCTGGCGTAGCCAGGGTGGTGAGCTTGGCGATGGTGTGCAATACACTCGGGGCAATCGTCGTCTTTCCGGATGTTTCTTCCATGTTGTCTCTCTTCTACAGCAAATAGCCGGTTATCAATATACTTAAAAGGGCAATCTCATCTTTACTCAAGGGAAGGTTCTTAACTAGAGCGGTGATTTCTTCGAAAAGGGTGTCAAAATCTATCCCTTCAGGCCAGCCTTCAAGAAACGTATTGATGGCGTCAGGATATCCTGCAGCAGCCTGCTCTGAAATCGAAAACCCAAGACCTTTGAGTTGTAGCTTGAGCTCTTCATTCCACTGAGTATATAGGGACTGCCAGCATTTCAAGGAAACCAGACTGAACCTGGTATCTTTTTCGAAAACGGTTTCAGCATTCCGGATCAACAAAGCCCGGGGAGCCGCCATGGTGTTGCGAAAACCACTGATACGTACCTTTTCCTTGACATCGGCCACTAATTCCCGACGCAATTCGGCAGGGAGTGTGTTGAGATTCTCAAAAACCTTTTCCAGTATCTCTTTTCGAAAATAAGGCTCGATGAAGACATTCAAAGCGAGTGCAGGTCGTAACTCTTCCATAATAACTCCATTTCGCGCAGATGTTCTGCGTAGATCTAACAAGCGGGACTAATATTCTTCGTTCTCTCCAGCCAGGTCATCGTCGTCGTCTTCGTCTTCTTCGACCGCCCAAAGATCTTCGTGTTCATCTTCCGCACCCATTTCATCCCAATCATCCAATTCCTCGTCTTCCCAACTGGAACCGGCGTGATCCTCCTCATTGGGGGCATAGGTTATGCAGCCTGCGTCAGGGTTAATCTCAACAGCTGCTGCGCTGCAATAGCGTTCATCCAAAAAAATACAATCCAGATAATGGCAGCGAATTCTTGGCATTTTCATAAACTCCGTAGAAAAAGATAGTTATTTTTCGAGGGCATTTTACCTTACTAAACACAAACCGTAAAGAATAGCAAGCTGGTTAACCTGGTCTGACACGAATAGCCTCAATCACGTTGGGAATGTTCTCTAGTCTGGCAAGTAATCGGCTCAATTGTGAAATGTCAGCGATTTCGACAATGAGATTCACTTTTACGATGTGCTGCTTGCTATTAAGAGAAAGATCTACCAGGCGTGCAGGTTCGCTGGAAAGAATGGCAGAAATGTCCGCCATTAAGCCTTGTCGATCGTAAGATGTAATCTGCAAAGGGACTGGGAAGGTTTTGGTTGCGCTACCCCAATCGACTCTGATCAAGCGTTCGGTGTCACGAACGCGCAGGACATTGGGGCAATCCGAGCGATGGATCGTGACACCGCGTCCACGGGTGATGTAGCCGATGATCTCATCACCAGGCATCGGGTTGCAGCAGTGCGCAAAGTTGGTTGCCATTCCAGAAAGCCCAGAAACCGTAACTGAAGTACTGTCCCCAGTGCTACGGGGAAACTCAGGAACGAGTTCATCAATTTCCGCGAGGCTTGGCTTGCTTACTTCTTCAATCTTGGTGATCAGCCTTCCCATGGGAATGTCGCCGCAGCCAATCCCCACATAGAGGTCCTCTAGAGTGCGAACGTTGAAACTAGAGACGTAATCGTTCAGGTCGATCTCGGTGAGACCAAGCCGTTTGAATTCTTTTTCGACCAGGAGTTTGCCATGCTCAAGGTTTTGCTCTCGAGCTTGCTGTTTGAACCACTGCTTAATTTTCGCACGCGAGCGACCTGACTTCACCAATCCGAGGTTCAAGTTCAGCCAATCACGGCTGGGACCGCCGCGATTAACTGTCAGGATCTCAACCTGGTCGCCAGTATGCAAGGTGTAATCGAGCGTCACAAGCTTTCCATTGACTCTCGCTCCGCGGCAGCGATGGCCAATATCGGTATGGACCTGGTAGGCAAAATCGATAGGAGTCGAACCCCGGGGAAGCTCAATTACATCGCCCCTCGGGGTAAAAACATAGACCCGATCGTGAAAAATATCTGACTTCATTCCTTCAATTAAGGTTGCATTATCGTCAACCTCCTGGGACCAGGCGAGAAGGTTGCGCATCGATTGCACTTTTTGTTCATAATCGCTTGAGAGGCTCGCGCCGTTTTCCTTGTAACGCCAGTGAGCTGCAATACCAAACTCAGCATTGTGGTGCATTTCCCAGGTGCGGACCTGGACTTCGAGTGGTTTTCCATCGCTGTAGATAACCGAGGTGTGTAGGGACTGGTAGTTGTTGGGCTTCTTGGCTGCGATGTAATCGTCAAATTCGCCTGGAATTGGCTGAAAATGCATGTGAATAATGCCCAACAGCTTGTAACAGGTCTCTACATCGTCGACGATCGCTCGCACTGCCCGAAGGTCCCGGATCGAGTCAAAGTTTTTGCTCTTTCCCTGCATTTTTCGATAAATCGAGTAGATGTGCTTAGGACGACCCGAGATGTTGGCTTTCACTTCAGCCTTGGCGCAGAGTTGCTGCAGGTCAGCAACGATATTGTCGACCTCTTCGAGACGTTTTGTCCTTCGGAGGGTGAGCTGGTCTGCAATCTCTTTGTACTTTTCAGGATTGGTATACCTGAATCCCAGGTCCTCAAGCTCCCATTTGAATTGCCAGATACCAAGGCGGTTTGCCAGCGGCGCAAAGATGTCAAGCGTTTCTTGAGCAATGATGCGCTGACGGTCCAGCGGCAGAGAATTCAGTGTCCGCATGTTGTAAAGACGGTCAGCCATCTTGATTACCACCACGCGGATGTCATCACCGATCGCCAGCAGCATTTTTCGCAGGGTCTCAGCCAGGTCGTCAGAGAGTCTTAACTCGGAGAGGGGTATAGACGGCGCAAGGGGGGTACGCTCTGGCGGATGTTGATCTGCGCGCGAAAGCTGGGGGAGTGCCGTGATGCGCGTGACATCCTCCACAAATCCCGTGATAGTTCTCCCAAACTCTTTGCGCAGCCGTTCTACGGTCGTGGGTGTGTCCATCAGGACGTCGTGCAGCAAACCAGCTGCAACAACGTTGGGTGATGCTTCAAGCTCGAGCAGGATGTTAGCAACGCCGAGACAGTGCGTAAAATATGGCAGACCATTTGCGCGGGTCTGCCCGGAGTGAGCTTCTTCCGCAAAACTATAAGCTTTTTGAATGAGCTCACGTTCAGCTGCGGAGTAGCTCTTGGGCAGCTTGTTTATGAATTGATCCTTGTCCATATCACGGCTAATTGTAAGCCACAATTCAAAGCTTACTTAAGCTTTTCCATGCTTGTCCAGTCCCTGTTCAAACGCATACTATGAAGGCATTGTCGTTCCTGCTCTGACAGGTTTCCCTGGATCAGATGAGTCATGAGTTGCCCAACACCTGGTCCCAACATAAACCCTTGACCGCAGGCACCTGTGGCAAGCAGGAATCCTTTAACGCCCGCTACTTCCCCCAAAATTGGGTTACCGTCAGGGGTCATCGGGTAAGTACCCCGCCAGGTGCGCCTTACCCTGCAATTTGCCAGTTTTGGCATGGTTTCAATCAATCGTCTGCTGGAAAGCGGTAGAAAACCGCTGGTGTCCTGATCCAGATACCCCCAAATTTGCGGGTTCGGAGTCACACAAAAGATGATTTTTCCGCTTGGGTGTTGATAAAAGTAAAAGTTGCTTGAGCCAGGACGAGACCGAATGTCCACAATCATTGGGCTAAACATCGGTTGGACGGCTTCCGTGATGCCGGCTTCATGCGCGTCTGGTTTCACCGGCAGGTCGAGCCCAACCATCCGACCGATTTCGGCTGACCAGGAACCAGCAGCATTGATGAAGTAATTCGTGGAATAGCGCCCTTTATTGGTCGTTACCGATTGCACTTTTCCTGCGATTGTTCCAATGCTTGTGACATTCTCGTTGAATTGAAAAACAGCGCCATGCCTGACTGCCTCCTGGTAAAACGCAAAGGACGCCTTGAGCGGCGAGGCTGAGCCATCGCCTGGTGAGTAGGTGCCACCGCGCAAATCTGCCGGGTTAATATCGGGAACGAGCTCCAGGAACGCCTCCCGATCGAGCCAGTTGATATTCAGCCCAAGATTGTGCTGCATTTCAAGCAGATCTTTCAGGGTTTTTTCGATGGCATCGTCATAGGCAACGAAGCTATACCCACCAGCCCTCCATTCAATATCCTGCCCATGTTCCGCCTGCCAGTTCGAAAAAATGTCGATGGCATTGGAACAAAGCAAAATTTTTGCTGGATCAGAGTGGGTGGCGCGGATGCCACCGATGGCATGTTTGTTCGAGCCCTGACCTGTGCTCGGGCGGGGATCTATCACCAGCACCTTGAATCCGGCCTCCGCAAGGAAGAACGCGGTTGGAGTGCCAATTGAGCCAGCGCCTGCAAGAATGACGTCGAAATTGGTTTTTGGGCTCATTCGCGCTCTCCTCCACCTGTCAAATTTGCCAAAACCCCAACAGGCATCTCAATGAAAACCGGTCGTATGGGTGTTTCTGTGACCTCCGAAAGGGGAATGCCCTCGGCTTGAAACATGCGCTTGATCATGTTTAGGCAGGTTTTTCCACCGCAAGCGCCCATGCTGGCTTTGGTGACCGCTTTGATTTGGTTGATGTCGCGCACACCTTCTCGGATCAATGTCCGAATTTCCCCAGCTTTCACCCTTTCGCAGCGGCAGATATAAGCATCGTCGGCAAGGGATTCAGGATGTTCGTTGTCAAACGCAAAGGGGGTAGGTTCTGTAGTTCCAATAATGCGTAAGCCTGAGACGAGTTTTGCGATTGCACGAGGTACTTCCACCGTCAGCAGGGAGGTGCCATTCGCATAGTCTTTTACTTTCTTGACAGTCTTGATGGTTGCCTTGCCCAGGGGCATTCCTTCTGTGCCAGTCAATTCAATTTCAGATCCTTCAGAAACGCTCAGTGGGTCCTGTTCGAAGGGCAGGGTGACTAGGGCATTTTGGTTGCCTTTGCGGTAGTCAACCAGTGTGACCGCCAGACCGGGGCAGACCGCCACGCAGCGGCCGCAGGCGATGCAGCCTTTTTCGGCAAAGTAGTCCACCTCGGGGAGGTGACGGATATCTGATTGATCGACATGGATTAGGTGACGTGGGCAAACTGTCGAGCATGGATCACACGGGATTTCCTGCGTGCAGTGCATGATGGGGAAAACTCCCTCTTCAAGATCAGGGAAATCCTGCTCGACAGTTTCTCCAGGGCGTGATTTCAGAATCTCTTCAATCGTAGCCCACTCCGCAGGAATCGGCTCGGTTTGTTTACCAACGAATCCCGCAATCTCACGACCCGCAATCTTGCCGGAGAAAATGGCAGCCGAAGCTTCAGCAATTTCTTTGGAATCACCTGCGGAGAAGACCGGCAAGCCAACATTTTCTGCCTGCCCAGTGAATTCGCTGACAGGGTCGAGTCCTACCGCAATCAAAACAGTGTCACAGTCGTATCGCTGCTCAGTTCCTGGAATAGGCTTGAAGTCTCTATCCACACTGGCAATCACGACACTTTCAACATGGTCTTTGCCAAGGGCTTCCACTACCGTGTGCGAGGTGTAAACCGGCACACCAGATCGGATTAGTTTGTCTTTGTGGACTTTATAACCACCGCACTGAGGAGCCGCTTCGACTAAACCAGAGACATGAATTCCAGCTTGAATGGCGTGGTAACCTGCAATCAACCCTACGTTGCCTCCGCCAATGATGAAGAGATTTCCGCATGGTCGCACCAGGTCCCGGTTTACCAGCGTCTGAAATGCGCCTGCGCCGTAGATGCCGGGCAGCGTGTTACCAGGAAACGCCAGGCTTTTCTCACGCGCGCCAGTTGCCATGAGCAGCATTTTTGGGTAGACCAGGGCGTAAACTTCGCTGTTTTTGTAAACGCCGATGGATTTATCCTCAAACACCCCGACAGCTGTGCTGCTCTCCCAGATTTCCACCGAAGGGTACTGACGAAGAGCAGATTCAAGTTTTTTTGCTATATCTATCCCGCGAGTGCCGGCGTAAACCGCCTCGCTCGATCCGAAAAAGCGGTGCGTCTGAAGGACAAGTTTGCCGCCAAGGTGCGCCTTGTCATCAATCAAAATCGTACTCACACCAGCCTGTCCGAGCTCGATAGCCGCGGAAAGTCCGGAAGGGCCTCCTCCGATGATCAGTACTTCCGTGTGGTATTGGGGGATTGGATCCGCTGAGATGGTATTTTTTGGCTGCGCATCCGGCAAATTCGGCAGTCCTTCAGCAGGAAATACTCGCATATTCTTCTTTACAGGGGTCATGCAAGCTTTTACCGGCAGCGAATCGGCAATCACCATGCACTGCGAGCATTGCCCGTTTGCGCAAAAAATACCCTGGGGGGAGTGATCTTTTGGGTGATACCCAAAAATGGTGACGCCATTTGCCATGAGGGCTGAGGAAATCATTTCACCTTCCTTTGCGAGGAAGGTTTGGTCTTGCCAATAAAACGGAATGTCTGCTACAGAATCATCAATCAGAATTGGGTGAGCCTGGATACGATTCTCAGTCATAAACTCCTCAAATGGTCGGTTTCAGAGGATTATGATACCACCAACAAAGTGTCAATCGAAGATTTGCTGGTATTCCTGGTCCAGTTCGTTATCGCTCAGGTGCGAGTAGCGCTGGGTGACCGCTATGTTAGTGTGGCGGGCTAGCACCTGTGCGAGTTTGAGGTTGCCGGTGCTGCCGAGGACGGTGGTCACAAAGTAGTGCCGGAAGGAGTGGGGGGTGATGGTGCCGACGGCTTCTTCGCCGAGGGATTCGCGCACGCGCTGGTTGACGATCTCCCTGCCGGTGGTCGTGGAGATCGGTTTCACTTTTTTGCCTGCGCCGCGGTCGTGACGCGCAAAAACGGGTTGGGATGCCAGCGCTTTGCCGCTGTTGCCGTCCAGGCTCGCTCGTTCAGACAGGTACATCTTGAGGGCTGCCAGGCTGCGTTTCGAGAAACGCACAACCGCTTCATTATTGCCTTTGCCGATGACGATGGCGCGGTGTTCAAGCCAGTCAATGTCCCCGCGGCGCAAGTTGCAGGCTTCGTGCACGCGCAAACCGGTATCTGAGAGAGTCAGGAGGAAAGCCCGGTCGCGCAGATTGATCAGCCTCTCAAATTCTTGTTCAGCGGATTTTGAGGTCAGGCTCTCAGCATAAGTCAGGACGCTGTCGATGGCACTCTTTGGGAACTGGGGCAGGCGGATGCCGGGTCGGCGGGCACGCTGCTTGATGAGCAGGCGGATGCGGGGGAGATTGATGGGTGCTAGATTCTCCCCGGCGATGAATTCAAACAAGCCAACGACGGAAGTGACGTAAACCTGTTCCGTGGCAGAGGAAAAATCCTTGAGGGCTGTCAGAACCCAGATCACCGCTTCTTCAGGTAGGGAGGTAACCTCAGCCTTTTCAGCCTCGATTCCGTTTGCTTTTAGAACTTCGGTGAACAAGTTCATCGCATTCGAGTACGTGCGGAAGGTATTCGCACTTCGCGAGAGTTTGACGGAGTTCAGGTATTTTTGGATCGTTTCGTTGACTGTCATCTTCATAATAAGCGCCTATTTTACCATACTTTGCGCATAGTATTATTGCCTTTTCACCAATTGTCGTATTTACATTGAATTATACTCGTGAACTAGGAGAAGTTGTGGTTGAGGGGGATGGCTGCATTCCGATAGGTTTTTTTGGATACAATACTCCTATTCAAGGAGTCATGATGACCAAGACGGAGTGTACGTTTACGAGGGAAAAAGATTGGTTTCGGCTGAGGGTGTGCGGGATTCTGATAAAGGATGAGCAGGTGTTGATGATCCGAAACGATGAAGATCCATACTATTACTCCGTTGGTGGATGCGTGGAGCACGGCGAAAGCCTGGAATCAGCAGCAGTTCGTGAGGTTTGGGAGGAAACGGGCTGGAAATTTGAGGTGGAGCGGTTGGCTTTCATTCATGAAAACTTTTTCCTGGGTAAAGGCGGAAATATTGATGGACTGAACTGCCACGAGCTGGCATTTTACTTCCTGATGCGCTGGGATCCAAAAAGTGTCATCATTTCAAACAGTACAACCACGCGCGGCTTACCGGAACACCTGGAGTGGCTCGCGATCTCAGAATTGAATAAACTGGAGGTGCCGGTATATCCGACGTTCTTTGCGGATGAACTGTTAAATCATCCGACACATACTAAACATATTGTGACTTACGAATCTGCTATATGAAAATCGGACAGGATTTTCCCCAGTTATGGCTGTTTCCTCGCATTCATCATGATTGCGATAATGGTACTTATCATAACCATAAAGAGATTGTTTCCAATTGACTACCCACCCACTGATTTGGCTGTCAAAATTGATCCGTAAATGGGATGTTTACTTATTCTGGCGTTTGAGCGCATTCCACGCGCCAACCCAGGGTTCGCCGATGCGATTTTTCTCCGCGATTTTCACCTTGCTAAATCGCTGCCCCACTGAAATGGCTTCCGTCGCAATCTCAGCCCAATTTTGCGTTAAGACTGCCGCTTTCAGGCGCGTGTGGCTGCCTTCGATCCAAGCCCATTCCTGGCGGAACTGATCGGCCTTCACCCAATAATCACGTTTCTCCCAGGCAACCATCGCCGCGTCGATGGTTTCGTTGATCTTTTCCAGCGCCAAAACAATGTACGCTGCCATATCCATGCTCTTCTCATCCGGTTTCCCCTGCTGCATGAGTGTCCGGATCGCCAGAATGATCGAGCGCGCTAATCGGTTACGAAGTGTTGTGCCGTTTTCGGTTGTTTTTATTGCCATGTGCCACCTTCGGTTCAAAATCAGACGCAATTATACCCAACTCCCCCACCCTATCTCAAGCCAGGATGAATATACCTTTGTATATACTATGTATAATGTAATTAAACAACAAAATCAGTTTCTTTCCCAAATATCGATTACTTTTCCCTTCCCGAAAAAACTCTCTCAAGTTATAATCTCAAAGTCAGATGTTTCTGATACAACTGAATAAAAATCATTAGAGGCGCGGCGGATCGTGTAGAAACTTCGCAAACATCCCGGGACTGGGAGAAGAAACGAATTATCCGTCGCCGAAGGGTAAAAGGAGAGTCCTCTCCCCCGCCTTGGTGCGCCTAACGAAGTTAGGCCACTGTCATGCAAATGCATGGAGCGCTATGTGTCTTTCTAAGCACATAGCGTTTTTAATTATGAGGAGAATGCGATGAACGAAGTGGTAATTAGGCTCAGAATTGGAGCGGAAAACGCTCACTACGGCGGTGGGTTGGTAGATGGGGCACATATGACCAAGCTATTTGGCGACGTGGCAACTGAATTGCTGATCCGGCGAGACGGCGACGAAGGGCTTTTTAGAGCCTACGACAACATCGAGTTTTTGGCACCCGTTTACGCTGGCGATTTTATCGAAGCTAAAGGTTGGATCACCAGCGAGGGCAACACCTCGCGCAAGATGGCTTTTGAAGCCTGGAAGGTCATCGCTCCGCGACCAGACCTCTCAGATTCAGCAGCTGAAGTGTTGGCTGAGCCCGTGCTTGTTTGCCGTGCGACTGGCACCTGCGTGACCCCGAAGGACAAACAGCGCCTCGGATGATCCAGGTTGACTAAGTAAAAGGAGAGATTTATGTGCGCACAAAAGGTCATCATTACCGCGGCGATTAGCGGTGCTGAAGTCACCCAGGAAATGAATCCCGCTGTCCCCTACACCATTGAGCAGTACGTGCGTGAGGCAAAGCTTGCCCATGAAGCTGGCGCTGCCATCATTCACCTGCACGCCCGTTTTGATGATGGCACCCCCACACAGGACCGGGAACGCTTCAGAGTGATCATCAATGCCATCCAGGCAGCCTGCCCGAACGTCATCATTCAGCCCACAACGGGCGGCGCGACGGGTATGAGCGCGCAGGAACGCCTGCAGCCAACGGAGCTCAACCCTGAAATGGCAAGCCTGGACTGCGGGACCATGAATTTTGGCGGAGACGACATCTTCGTGAATACTGAAAACATGATCATCGAATTCGCAGCCCGCATGAGCGAACGCGGCATCAAACCCGAACTGGAATGCTTCGATAAGAGTCATGTCGACATGGCGCTGCGGTTGGTCCGCAAGGGTCACATCCAGCCACATCTGCACTTCAACTTCGTATTGGGCGTGAATGGCGGAGCTACCGGCACCCCAAGAGACTTATTGTTCCTTAAAGAATCGCTGCCTGAAGGCGCGACCTTCACAACCACAGGGATTGGTCGATGCCAGCTGGAAATGAACGTGATGAGCATGCTTTTAGGCGGGCACGTCCGAGTCGGCTTTGAGGACAACCTGAAGTACAACAGGGAACGCAACGCAGTCTCAAATGCTGAATTTGTTGAGCGAATTGTCCGTATCGCAAAAGAACTGAATCTTGAAATCGCCACGCCAGCAGAAGCCCGCCAAATTTTGGGCATGCCGGAGCGTGTAAATTAGTTTATTTCATCTACGGAGGAATAGTTTTATGGCAATGGGTAATAAATACGGTGCACATCGCGTGATCGAGCCCAAAGGGCTGCTGCCACAAGCCGCGCAAAAGATCGACAACACCATGGAGATCTACGACAACGAAATCCTGATTGATGTCTCAGCGCTAAACATCGACTCTGCCAGTTTCAGACAACTTTGGGCTGCTTCAGAGCAAAACGAAGAACGGCTGAAGGAGATGGTTCTGGGGATTGTTGCCGAACGTGGCAAGATGCAAAATCCTGTCACGGGTTCGGGCGGCATGTTGATGGGCAGTATCGCGAAGATTGGTTCTACGCTGCAGCACAGGACAGACATCAAGGCTGGCGATCGCATTGCGTCGCTCGTCTCGCTCTCGCTGACTCCTCTCCACATTGAGGAAATTCTGGCAGTCCATCCTGATACGGATCGTCTGGACATCAAAGGGCAAGCCATTCTCTTCGAGAGCGGTATCTACGCCAAACTCCCATCCGATATGCCCGAAGCTCTTGCTTTAGCAGCTCTGGATGTTGCTGGCGCGCCTGCCCAAACAGCTAACATTGTCAAACCAGGAGACTCAGTGCTTATCCTGGGCGCTGGCGGAAAGAGCGGTATGCTCTGCGGTTACGAAGCGATGAGACGTGTGGGTCCCTGCGGGAACGTGGTGGGTATGAGCCGGAATGATCGCTATGAAAGGATCTTGCTGGACAATCACTTTGTGCACAAGTACTTCGTAGCCGATGCATCCAATCCAGTGGAAGTGCTTGAAAAAGCTCTGGAATGCAATGGTGGGAAGGAATATGATGTTGCTATTAACGTGGTCAATATCCACGGCACAGAAATGTCGACCATTCTGCCTGTTCGTGATGGTGGACTGGTTTACTTCTTCAGCATGGCGACCAGCTTCACGCGGGCTGCCCTGGGCGCTGAAGGTATCGGCAAGGATGTCACAATGATCATTGGCAACGGTTACACCCGCAACCACGCTGAGTTTACTCTGCAAGTGTTGCGCGAATCGAAAGCCCTGCGCGAGATCTTTGAGCAAAGTTACATCTAAAACAGAACCTAAAGACTGCGCTAATAGCTGCAGCCTCTTTCAGAAACGAAGGAGTTAAGCGATGAAAGCTGAAGATAAATACATCAACATCCGTGGCGAAGCCAGGCGAAAATTGCTATTCCCGGAAGTGTCGGATGAACAATGGAATGACTGGCATTGGCAGGTCTCGCATCGGATTTCAGACGTAGACACACTCAAGAAGTATTTGCCTCTCGCACCAGAGGAAGAACAGGGCTCGCGAAAAGCACTTGAAACCTTCAGAATGGCGATTACACCCTACTACTTGAGTCTGATCGACCCCAACGACCCGCATGACCCGGTGAGAAGGCAGGCTGTGCCAACTGGCGATGAAGCTTATCGCAGCCCGGAAGATCTGGAAGATCCACTTGAAGAAGATGGCGACTCTCCCGTCCCTGGGCTCACACATCGCTACCCTGACCGTGTTTTGTTCCTGATCACAGACCAGTGTGCGATGTACTGCCGGCACTGCACCCGACGGCGGCTGGCTGGTCAGAAAGATGGCGCGCGTACACGCGCACAAATTGATGCCTGCATCGACTATATCCGCAAAACACCCTCTGTGCGGGACGTGCTGCTTTCTGGCGGGGATGCTTTGCTGATGAGTGACGAAAGGTTGGAATATATCCTTTCACGGTTGCGCTCAATCGATCATGTCGAGATTATTCGGATTGGCACACGCACGCCGGTGGTTTTACCTCAACGGATAACACCCGAATTGTGCGCTATGATCCGGAGATATCACCCGGTGTGGGTAAACACGCACTTCAATCACACCAACGAAATCACCCCGGATTCCAAGCGGGCAACTGCCCTCTTGGCAGACGCTGGCGTGCAGTTGGGCAATCAATCCGTACTCCTGCGGGGCGTAAACGACTGTGTGCATGTGATGCGAAAACTGGTCAATGGACTGGTCTACATCCGGGTTCGTCCCTATTACATTTATCAATGCGATCTTTCGCTTGGTCTTTCACATTTCCGCACACCGGTTTCCAAGGGGTTGGAAATCATCGAGAGTCTGCGCGGGCATACTTCCGGCTTTTGCGTGCCGACCTTCGTGGTGGACGCGCCTGGTGGTGGAGGAAAGATCCCGGTAATGCCTGATTACATGATTTCGCAAAGCCCTTATCATGTCGTCTTGCGCAACTTTGAAGGGGTCATAACCACCTACAAAGAGCCGGAAGAATACAATAACAAATGCAATTGCCCAGTTTGCAGAGGCGAAGAGAAGGTTGAACTGATCGGTGTTGCCAGTCTGCTGGCAGGTCAACAAATGACCCTCGAACCCGTAGGTTTACTGCGAAACAGAAGAAAACATAAGGAATAATTGGCGGTGGTATGAACCCGGTTGCGGCTAGTCCAGGCATTGAGCTCCTCGATCTGACAGGTATACAAGACCTACAGTCACTGGCGATTATTGGGCTATCCAAAAATGCCGGCAAAACCACTTGCCTCAACCACATTATCGCAGCCTGGCAAGAATCCGGGCAAACCCGACCACTGGCACTTACTTCAGTAGGTAGAGATGGCGAATTGGAAGACATCTTGAGCGGTAATGCCAAACCGCGCATCTACATCCCTGCCGGCACCCTGATCGCATCTGCCGAAGGAGCATTACAGCGTAGCGACGCGCTCCTTGAAATTATTGCGCTCAGCAACATCAGAACCGCCCTGGGTGAGGTGATTATTTGTCGGGCACTGAGCGACGGCTACGTGGAACTGGCAGGACCCAGTGTGACAGATGAGATTGCCACCATTGGCAATTTAATGCGCCAACATGAACCCGATTGCTTTTTTATCATCGATGGCGCATTATCCCGGCGGTCACAAGCCAGTTCAGGCATGAGCGAGGCTGTCATACTATGCGTCAGCGCGGAAACCTCCGCAGATCCGGAAAAATTGGCTGAAAAGTCCAGTTTCGCGCTGAGTCTGCTCCAGACGCCTGCTTTACCAGATGAGATTGGAGAGCTGTTCGCCCAGGCAATCACAACACATCCTAATAATCGTGTGATCATGCTGCATGGGCACAAACCGCAGTTTTCAGTCGCGGTTCTGAACACCCCAACTCTAATGGGATATGGCAAGGTAATTGCCAACGCTTTGGAGCCCGATACCTGTTTTCTTTATCTTCAAGGCGCTTTCACAGACCAGCTGCTGCAGGAATTGTTGAGCGAAACAAATTTCGCAAACCTAACATTGGTTGTTGAGGATGGCACACGTTTGTTCATTAAACCAGGCGGCTTCCAAAAGCTTCGCGAGCGAAATATCTCCCTCGCGGTTCTGAATCCATTAGATGTGCGGTTAGTTTGCCTCAACCCCACCCGATCGAACGGGCAGTGTCTTGAGCCTGAATTGCTTCTGGGAGAATTGCGCAAAACCATCGCGATTCCCGTTGTCGATCCAGGACCCAGGACGATGTGAGAGCTTTGTGAAAACTTCAATCATTATGTCTCCGGAATTATTAGACGAGCTAGGGCTACTCAGAGTTCTGGAAGCCTGCCAGTGCCGTAGTCCTCAAGGTAATAATCTAAAAAACGCTGTTCGCCTCTATCCAAACAGCTCAAGGGATGCCTTACAAGCAGAATTGAGTGCCATCGATCGACTGCTTGCATTGGTCAAGGACAACAACCCCCAGGTTTCCGAAGCACAAATACACCTATCAAGACTGCGCGAACTTCGTGGCACACTTGGCAGGCTTGAAAAAGGCAGCCTGCTGGATGATACGGAATTTTTTGAACTAAAAAGCGCGTTTGCCATTTTTAGTCGCATTCGTAAGTTAAAGAACCTGCTCGACGCTGGTGACGTTGTTTTTGAGGACACCAGAGAAGCCGCCGCCTTGCTTGACCCAGCCGGGACAGGTAACCCAACCTTCCACATCTACAGCGACTATTCCCCGGAGCTCGCACAGGTCAGACTACGAAAGAAAGAGCTGGAAAAAGAAATTAGGCAAGCCACAGGACCACAGCGCAAGACGTTACTGACCCAACGCGCAGTACTAACGGCACAGGAAGACCAGGAAGAAGAAAGCATCCGCCGGCAACTGGGATTGAAACTGGCAGAATGGTTACCACAAATCCGAAACAATACAAATGGCTGTGCCATCCTCGATTTTCGACTTGCCAAAGCCATCCTTGCTTATCGCTGGAATGGCTGTAAACCTGATTTGGTCGAGCATAACAGGCCAGCAAGTTTGCAAGATGCTTTTCATCCTCTGATTGCCACAACGCTGGAGAAGCAAGGATTGACCTTCACACCGATTTCGATCAAGTTGAATAAAGGCTCGACAGTGCTTAGAGGAGCCAACATGGGAGGCAAGAGCGTTGCCTTGAAGACGGTTTTCCTTGCTCTTGTAATGACCCAGCTAGGATTTTTCCCATTTTGCGAGAGCCTGCAGACGCCATTGTTCGATTTCTTTGCATTCGAATCCAGTCATGAGGGTGACGTGCAACGTGGGCTTTCCTCGTTCGGGCTTGAGGCTGTGCAAATCCGCAATCATTATCGTAAGAGCCAAAATCAGCAAGGTTTGATCCTGATGGATGAACCGTGCCGGGGCACGAATCCATCCGACGCGACGGCGATCGTGCAGGCACTTTGCAATGTTTATGGCAAATCCAGCAGCACGTTCTTCATTGCCACCCACTACCAAGTCAGAAAAGGAGAGGGCATACGGTTCTACCAGGTGCGCGGCATCAGCCCGGATTTACTGGCAGAATTATCGGCGTATCGTTATACCACCCCTAAAAGTGGTGAAACTGACAACATTTCAACCCCAACCTTTTCTGAGTTTTCTTTGAATGTGCAACATGAAGACCTGACGCGTGTCAGGAAGATTCAAAATCTGATGGATTTTCGGCTTGAGGAGATTGATGGTGTTCATCAAACCCCTTCAGGCGCGATAAAAATTGCTGAGCTGCTTGGAGTAGACGAAGTACTGATTCGTGAGATGCTCGCAGCCCGGCAGGAGGAATAATGGCAAAACTAAAGATAGATTGGCAAAAAGTCAAGTTGGCGCGTGATGCTGCCCGACAGGTGGTGGAAGATGTCCATGCCTACACCCAGCAATTTACCACCACAACGATCGAGCGTTCGATTTGCCGTCTTTTCGGCATCGATGGGGTTGACGCTATGGGCGTGCCTTTGCCAAATGTGGTTGTCGACCACCTGGCGTCCAGGCAAGTGCTGGGGCTTGGAGTAACTTTTTGGCTTGGGCAAGCAGCGTTATCGCTTGGCAAAGACCCCCAGGCTTTAGCTGAAGCAGTCGCTCGGGGGGAGTTGGATCTCACCCGCACAGACCCGGTCGATCTTTTCGAGATTCAATTGTGGGCAGAAAAGCAAGCCGAAGAATCTGTCTCCAAAATTCATCACAATCGCATCATCCGGGAAGAAAGATTACTCGAATTTGGTGATCACTCCGGACCGTTGATCTACGTTATCGTCGCCACCGGTAACATATATGAAGATATCCTTCAGGCAAAAGCGGCTGCCAGCCAAGGCGCGGATGTCATCGCGGTCATTCGCACTACCGGGCAGAGTTTGCTCGATTATGTGCCCTTTGGCGCGACTACAGAGGGCTTTGGCGGCACGATGGCAACCCAGGAAAACTTCCGCCTGATGCGGGAAGCGCTGGATGAGGTCGGTGCGGAGTTGAAGCGCTACATCCGTCTATGCAATTATTGCTCAGGCTTGTGTATGCCCGAAATCGCGGTAATGGGGGCATTTGAACGCCTGGATGTGATGCTGAACGATGCGCTTTACGGCATCTTGTTCCGCGACATCAATATGCAGCGCACGTTGATTGACCAGGAGTTTTCACGTCTTATCAACGCCGCCGCTGGCATCATCATCAACACCGGCGAAGACAACTATCTGACGACCTCGGATGCGTATGAAGAAGCGCACACAGTCCTGGCTTCCCAGCTGATTAATGAGCAATTTGCGCTTAAGGCCGGCTTGCCTGAGGAGCAGATGGGTCTTGGGCATGCCTTTGAGATGAATCCAGAGCTCAAAAACGCCTTTCTGTACGAATTTTCCCAGGCGCAGCTCGCCAGGCAAATCTTCCCCAATGCCCCACTGAAATACATGCCCCCCACCAAGTTCAAGACGGGAAACATTTTCAAATCACACATCCAGGACGCATTATTCAATATTGTGACCGTCATTAGTGACCAGCGCATCCACCTGCTTGGCATGCTGACCGAAGCCATCCACACCCCCCACCTGGCAGACCGTGCGCTCGCAATCGAGAACGCGCGTTATATAGCAACCAGCTTTGCGGATTTTGGTGAGGACATTGCTTTTCGGGAGGGCGGAATAATGGAGCAACGAGCCTCTGATGTGCTCGACCTTGCTCTTGATCTCCTGCTAAATATCCGTCGTGATGGTCTCTTCAGCACCATTGAGGAGGGACGACTGGCAGGCATCAAGCGCCCGTTTGAAGGCGGCAAAGGGCTTGCAGGAGTGGTTTTTAAGGAGGAGCAATACATGAATCCTTTCATTCTACTTTTGTTGGAAGAATCAAGAATGGGTTCCGAGCGTTACCACCGAACCAAAGGTGCGCTTGAGGAGGAAAAAGATGAGTAGCGGACGTTATTCAACCCAGAAAACTGATTTTGACAAGACCTTCGATCTGACTCAACTCAAGCCCTACGGCGACACGATGAACGATGGCAAGGTACAGCTTTCTTTTACCCTGCCTGTCCCCGATAGTGAGACGGCAGTGGAAGCAGCCCGCCAGCTGGCCTTGAAAATGGGTTTGGTTGAACCAACGGTAGCCCACCACGCCCCCATGGATAAGACATTCAGCTTCTTTGTAGTTTATGGGAGTCTCAGTCATTCAATAGACTATACGCAATTACATGTAGAATACGTAGATATCAACAAGATGAGTATGGATGAAACCGACCTGTTCATCCAGCAAAATTTTGGTCGAAAGATCCGAGTGATTGGCGCAAGCACCGGAACAGACGCCCATACGGTAGGAATTGACGCGATCATGAACATGAAAGGCTACGCTGGTCATTATGGGCTGGAACGATACAAGATGATCGAAGCGCTCAATCTTGGCAGCCAGGTAACCAATGAGGACTTCATCCGCAGAGCGGTAGAGTTCAATGCTGATGTTCTATTGGTTTCTCAGACGGTGACTCAGAAAAATGTTCACGTACAGAACCTGACGGAGTTTGTGGAGCTGCTCGAAGCGGAACGGTTGCGCAAACGCTTCCTGCTCGTCATCGGAGGTCCCCGCATCAGTCACGAACTTGCAAAGGAACTGGGCTGTGACGCTGGTTTTGGTCCTGGCAAGTATGCAGATGATGTTGCCAGCTACATATGCACTGAATTAGCTGCACGCAAGCAACAGGCCTTTTAGTTAATGATTTTATTGAAAGAGAGGCAGGAGTTATGAGTAAATTAATTGGATTGGAAGATGCAGTAAACCTCGTCCGAGATGGAGATACCATCATGGTCGGAGGCTTCCTGGCAGTCGGCACGCCTGAACATCTTATTGATGCCCTCATCGCCAAAGGAGCAAAGGACCTGACCCTCATCTGCAATGACTCTGGGTTTGTGGACCGCGGGGTCGGCAAGATGGTCGTGGCAAAAATGTTCAAGAAAATCATGGCATCCCACGTCGGCACGAACAAAGAAACAGGAAGGCAGATGCTGGAAGGCGAAACAGAAGTCGTGCTGGTTCCCCAGGGGACGCTTATTGAGCAGATCCGCGCTGGCGGCTTCGGGCTTGGCGGAGTTCTGACTAAAACCGGATTGGGTACGGAAGTCGAGAAAGATAAACAAGTCATTGAAATCGACGGCGAGAGGTATCTGCTCGAGAAGCCTCTGCGTGCCAACGTTGCCTTGCTTTTCGCTGAAAGTGCAGACGAAAAAGGAAACCTGACCTTCCACGGTGCCACGCGCAACTTTAATACGTACATGGGTGCGGCGGCAGATATCGCCATCGTTGAAGCACGAACAGTCGTGAAGGTTGGCGAACTTCGCCCTGACGAAGTGGTGGTTCCAGGGGTCTTTATCGATTACATCGTTGACGGAGGTGCGCTATGATGGACAAACAGCAAATGCAAGACTTTATTGCCAAACGTGTTGCGCAGGAACTGCAGGATGGAACGCTGGTTAACCTCGGCATCGGCTTGCCAACCCTGGTCGCGAATTTTGTCCCCGAAGGCAGAGATGTCACCTTTCAGTCCGAAAATGGTTTTATCGGGGTTGGCCCCGTCCCCACTGAAGAACAGCTCGACCCCTGCATTGCCAATGCCGGCGCAATGCCGGTGACCATCCTCCCAGGCGGGAGCTTTTTTGATAGCGCCATGTCCTTCGGCATCATTCGCGGCGGACACGTGGACGTGACGGTTCTGGGAGCATTGCAAGTTGCCGAAAACGGTGACATTGCCAACTATATGATCCCGGGCAAGATGGTGCCAGGCATGGGCGGCGCGATGGATTTGCTCAGCGGCGCTAAAAAAGTAATTGTAGCGATGGAACACACTGCCAAAGGCGCACCGAAACTGCTTCGGGAATGCAACCTGCCCCTCACTGCGGTCAGGGCTGTTGACTTGATCATCACTGAGATGGGTGTGATTGAAGTGACCCACGAGGGTTTTGTGCTGATTGAGCAAAACCCGGAATATTCCCTCGAAGAAATTCAAGCCGCAACCGGCGCCTCACTGATCATTAGCGCAGCACTGAAACAGATGGCGTAGTAAATTTCTTTAAACACAACCACCCTCTAAACGGGTGGTTGTGTTTTTAAAACGTTTACTATTTCGATGGCCTAAGGACGTGCCAAGCTACTTGTTTTTCGTAAAAGTGAAGATGCAGCAAGGTGAGCCGTTATCACCCTGGTAATTCTCCATGATATAGCCTTCCTCGGTGAGGATAACGATCAAACTGCGCTCTTCTTCTACCTGAGTTTCCGTTTTGTTGTCACCCTGGCCGCTGACAAGGATGTAGTAACCCATCCAACTTCTTCTAAAAGTATTGTCACCTATCTTGTCGAAGGTCTGACCGCCGAGTAAAAGTTTATCGCCCTCGACCTTGACTTCCTGGGTAACAGTGCCGGTTTCCTGGCAAATGCAATCAAAATTTTGGGAGGTTACAGAGTATTCTGTCGGGCCTTCTGTAGTGGTCTCGGGCTCGGATGCTTCAGGTGGAGCGGGCTGCGTTGTAGGCAGAGGTTCAGGAGTGGGTTCAGTGACAGGTGGCAGTGCAGCTTCAGATTCCGATTCAGATTCTGCCATTTCTGTTTCATGAGCTCGAAGTGTAGCTATCTTGTTTGCTTCTTCGTCGCCGCTGAAATTGATCCCTTCCATACTGATGGAGCAGCTTAACAGAACAATAAGAACGATGATTATCAGGGGTAAGGCGAATTTCTTTTGCATGTCATCTCCTCTTAGTCAAGATAGTTGGCCGGGAGAGATTTCCCTTGTATGCATTATACCGGCAGATGGAGATATCGTAACGAATAGTTTTCCATTTTCTCCGTTCTTAGTCCAAGCTACAAACCGGGCATGGTACATCAAAAGTTCCGAAAATCTGCCCCTCCATTATGTCGAATCAGCGGTAAAATTACTTGTAAGTTTTCCTATATATTTTTCTGTATAATTTTGAATAGTGGGATTTGTTTTTTCTGTGTTTCGTGTAAAGGAGAATAAGATGGAGAAACGAGGTTTATCTTCAATCTCAGCATCAAGTCGAATTCTTTTCGGTCTCTCAATCCTGACACTTCTGATGTTACCAACAACAAATAATGCCGTTGCGGCTGGAACACTTTTTGTAAACCCAGTTCCAACTGGTAGCAGCGATTGTTCCAGTTGGTCAAATGCCTGCTCACTTCAGACCGCCCTTACCCAGGCAGCCCCCGGGGATGAGATCTGGGTCGCGGAGGGGGTATATTACCCTGGGACGGCAAACAGCGACACTTTCACGTTAAAGTCCGGTGTCGCTATATACGGTGGCTTTGTTGGCACTGAGGCCCAACGCGAGCAACGCGACTGGCAAACAAACCCCACCATCCTCAGCGGGGACATCGGCCAAGACGACACTAATACCGATGGCAACTTTATAGCTGAGACCCCTGCTGACATAATTGGCGACAATGCTTTACACGTAGTCACTGGAAGTAGTGCCAACAACGCCACCATTTTCAACGGGTTCGTCATCACTGCTGGTCAGGCTGATGGGTCTTATCCAGCTGACGCGGGCGGGGGCATGTTTAACCAGGATGCCAGCCCACAATTGACAGATCTCACCTTTAGCGGAAACATCGCAGGTGGAGGGGGAGGCATGTTCAATTGGAACAGCTCCCCACGATTGACAAACGTTACGTTTGTAGGCAACACTGCCATCGATGGTGGGGGAATGCAAAACACGCATTATAGCGACCCAGTTCTCTACAACGTAAACTTTATAAACAATTATGCGACTAGAAATGGTGGCGGAATAGCAAATGGGGGAGATAACACAGATCCCTTTCTGACAAACGTCCGATTCGAAAACAACACGGCTGTCACCGGGGGTGGCGGGATCGCCAATAGTATGTATAACAGTACTGGCGGTCTATTGACGAATGTGATCTTCGAAAGCAACCACGCTACTGAGGGTGGTGGAATGAGGAATTATAACGCTAGCCCTACCGTAATCAATTCAATTTTTCTCGATAACACAGCAGCTTATGGTGGCGGTATCTATAACGATAACAGCTCAATGGAGGCAATCAACACCACCTTTACAAGCAACACAGCCTCTACGCAAGGTGGAGCGATGTACAACTATTGGACTCGCATTCCCCGAATAAAGAATTCGATTCTTTGGGGCAACACTGCACCCGAAGGGCCCGAGATCCACAATTACGCTACTGACACTTATGTCTACAACAGTGATGTCGAGGGTTGCGGTGGTTCGGGCACAGGCTGGAACTCGGCCTGCGGCACAGACTATGGCGGCAATATCGACGTTGACCCAATGTTCCAGGATGCGGCAAACGACAACCTGCGACCGCAAAGTACCTCCCCTGTCATTGAAGCAGGCAGCAACAGTTTAGTGCCCGACGGAATCACCACCGACCTGGACGGAAATCCCCGAATCATTGACGCAGACAAGAACGGTGCTCCTACCGTCGACATGGGAGCTTATGAGCAATTTGTGGGGGATTGCGGCCTAAACGGCATATTCTTCGTGGACCAAAACGCTGATGGCTTGAACAACGGACAGTCCTGGGAGGATGCCTTCAATTATCTGCAGACTGCCCTGGCAACCGCCCGCAACTGTGAGGTGTGGGTGGCACAAGGTGTCTACTACCCCACCACCACCACCGACCGCACCCAGTCCTTTCTGTTGAGATCTGGTGTCGCTGTTTATGGCGGTTTCGCTGGAGCTGAAACGCTGCTTTCCGAGCGCGACTGGTTCGCCAACCCAACCGTCCTGAGCGGCGATATTGATGGAAACGATACCAACAAGGATGCCAATGGGATTGTGACCAATGTCAGTGATATTGTGGGTGCCAACGCCTACCATGTCCTGGTTGGTA
>CAYRYL010000002.1:96815-118129 GCA_964428425.1 uncultured Anaerolineaceae bacterium
CCGGTGAGGGTAACCTGGATGTCGACCCACTCTTCGTGGAAGTACGCCCCTGGGGTGAAGCTCCCACCACCGCTGGCGATTATCACTTACAACACACATCCCCGGCGATTGAGGTTGGAAACAATACGCCTGTAACTGCACTTACTGATCTTGACGATAACGCTCGTTTGGCTGATGGAGACGGGGATGGGTCAGCTATAGTTGATATGGGTGCTTATGAGTGGCAGGGATATACCCTTACCGTAAACATAGCTGGTGAGGGAACGGTTAACCAGGATCCAGAACGCAGTAGGTTTGGATATCTTGAACAAGTCAGCCTGAATGCTACTGCCGACACGGGTTGGTACTTCGCTGGTTGGAGTGGAGATGTGGAAAGTACCGATAATCCGCTGATTGTCACGATGGACGGCCATACCAACATTACCGCGAACTTCCTTCAAATCGAGTATACCCTGACCATCACCCCTGATGGTTCGGGCTCGGTTTCCGTTGACCCTCCGCGAGCAACTTATCACTACAATGATGTTGTGACGCTCACACCTCTGCCAGATCCGGGCTGGAGCTTTGACAGCTGGGGTGGCGACGCGACTGGTGCTGATAATCCGCTGAGTTACACCATCCTGGGAGATACCAGTATTACTGCCACCTTTACCCAGGATGAATATCTGCTGACAGTTACACCAATCGGTTCAGGCACGGTTTCAATCGACCCTGAGCAGGACACTTACCACTACGGCGATGAGGTGACACTCCTGGCTACTCCAAAGCTGAGTTGGGCGTTCTATGGCTGGGATGGAGACGCGACCGGCACGGATAACCCGCTGACCATATCGATCGTAGGTCACACCACCATCACGGCAACTTTCATTACCTATGGGACCTACTTGCCGCTCATCATAAAATAGTCAGGTTAGTAGTAAATTGTTCAAAACAGGAGCACTTTTGTGCTCCTGTTTTGAATTTTTGCTTTATAAAACCTATAAAAGCCATCCCTGATCTTGCGCCAGAGCTTGTTGCCCCAGACCTGATGGTTAAGGAAACGGACGCCCTTTGGCAAGCACTTGAATGAGCTCAGGTTCAAGACCCAGGTAAGTATCATCCGGTCTTGCATTGAGTGCTTCTAGAGTCTTACTAAAGAAGCTGCGAGCGGTAACTGTTAGTACCACATCCAGGATTTCCTCATCCTTCAACCCAAAACCGCGTAAATCTTGAATATCTTGCTCGCTCACCTCTCCAGCATGTCGGGTGATTTTTTGGGCTAAGGTCATCAATGCCACCTCTTCGTCAGAAAGCCCAGCAGTTCTAAAATCGTTGACAATTGCAATGATTTTCTCAGCGGTAAAAAAGTTCTTTCGCAGTACAGCTGCATGGGCGAGTGAACAATATGTACAATCCAGCTCCAGCGCACTGGCGAACGTGACCAGTTCATAGCGACGCAGTCGCATATGAGAGCGAAACGAAGCCAAGAGTTCGGTCCAGGCTTTATAGACCGCAGGCCGTAGACTGAAGAGCTTGGCATGATTGGGAACATACCCAAATGTTTGTCGAGCGGTATCGTAAACTTCTTTTACAAGACCTTCTGCGTCTTCTTCTGAAATCGTCTTTATGTATGCCATCTTGTTCTCCTTTACTCCGCATGAATCAAGTGGAATTAACGGATGTATAACCCCGTTTGATCTTCATTTCAATTAACAGTTAAGGTTTGTATAGGGTATTAAACAACCGATTTTGATAACCCCCTCCACTTGCTTCCTCACAAACAAGGTTAGGTATTCTTCAGAAGTCACATTGATATTGAATTGTATGAGTTTAAAGGTCTCAGTTAGCTTGGCAAGCTGGCTTTCTGGCTAGAATGATGATCAAACCGTTCTGGATGCTTTCTCCGTTTTGGCTCATGGAGTCGTAAAACGCCACCTCTGTAAATCCACAATCCGTTAAAAGACTGCGATATTCAGCTTGCGTGTAAGCTTGAGTGCTGGATGAATGGTAGGTCACATCGCCGGTTGACGCATCGATGATGTAGTAACGTTGAATAGCAACCTTAGCCGCTTCATCCCATATATTCTCCCGCAAGTAAAGGTAGGGTTCGTCACTGAACAAACCTTTTTCCACAGAATTCCACGAAGCAGGTTGCTTGCCCAACTCTACAACTATCTCAAATGTATGCGGCTCAAGTAATAAGTAGCCACCTGGCGCCAATGCCTCGTAGGATTTGACCAGTAAAGCCTTTGCCTCCTCTGATCGGAAGACATTCAGCTCTCCGTAGATGGACATCACAAGGTCGTATCCAATGGCAAAGTCAGCTTTGCGAATATCCTCACGGAGGTATTGGCAGTTGAGACCCGCGGCTTTAGCTTGAGCTCTGGCGTAATCAATGGATGCTGGCGAGAAATCGATACCAACACACGCGTGGCCTAATCTCGCCAACCGCTCAGTGTATAGACCCGGTCCACAGCCCAGGTCAAGAATCCGGGCAGGTTGTCCCTTCAGAATGAAATGATGGATCCAATCAACCTGCGTGTTGATGATTTCGAATCGGCGACTGGCAGCATCGTGTGCTTGCGACAGATGCTCAATTAGCATGCGCTTGGAGAAATCCGGTTCATCCCAAGGGATTTTTTCGCCTTCAGACCATGGCTTCGGGTTGGGCTGTCTGTGTATGATATCAATCAACTTCATTGCGTTCTTGCCTTGTGCTGTAGAATCCATTTTTGACATCTACTTTTTAAGACTGGGATTGACACTAAATGGGCAGCTCAAGAGCTGCCCATTTTTTACTTCGTCTAATAGGTGTAAAAACCTTCGGCGGTCTTGCGGCCGAGTTTGCCGCCCCGGACCATTTTGCGCAGCAAGGGATGGGGACGGTATTTGCTATCACCAGTCTCCTCGTGCAGCACTTCCATAATTGCCAGGCAGACATCCAGACCAATCAGGTCTCCTAACTCAAGTGGACCCATCGGGTGATTAGCGCCCAACTTCATGGCAGTGTCAATACCATCAGCGCTTGCGACACCCTCCGCCAAAATTCCCACTGCTTCATTGATCATTGGGATCAGAATGCGGTTGACCACAAATCCAGCTGATTCTTTGACCTCCACCGGAGTTTTGCCCAATCCCCTGGCAATTTCAGAAACGCGTTCCACCACATCCGCAGGAGTTGATAGCCCTGGAATGACTTCGACCAGCTTCATCACGGGAGCAGGATTGAAAAAGTGCATCCCAACCAGAGGGTGATTTAAGCCCTGAGCAATTTCTGTGATCGAAAGCGAAGACGTATTGCTGGCAAAAATGCACGCAGGTTTGGCAATCGCGTCCAAGACTTTGAAGGTTTCCCGCTTGATTGAGATCTCTTCCAAAACGGCTTCAACCACCAGGTCGCAATCCCTGCAATCTTCGAGCAGACCGGCTGTGATGCGGGAGTTAACCTGATCGGCGACCGCTTGCTCCAGCTTGCCGCGATCCACCCTGCTCTGCAGCCCATTGGCAATGCGCTGCTGACCTTTTTGAGCAAATGCCAGGTTGATATCCGTGAGAACGACTTCATACCCTTCGGTTTGAGCGAAAGCCTGGGCGATGCCGCTGCCCATCGTGCCTGCCCCAATCACTGCTACTTTCATAGGTTCTCCTTTTTGCAAAGCAGCCTGAAAAACCAGGCTGCTTTTTGAAAATATTATCGATTCTTGAAGGCTTTGTCTTTGCGTTTCTCGATGAAAGCTTGCATACCTTCTTTTTGATCTTCAGTCGTAAAGCAATTGCTGAATAAGCCGACCTCGTGCTGGATTGCATCCTCAATCGTCATGTCCAGACCTTCATTCACAGCTTTTTTGATATTTCGGATGGCTATGGGAGCATTGCCAGCAATACGATTGGCGATTTTCAGGGCTTCTGCTAGCAGGTCTTGTTGAGGAAAAACACAGCTAACCAAACCGATTTGAAGCGCTTCCTCTGCTTTGATGTTCCTGCAAGTGAAGAGCAATTCTTTGGCTTTGGATGTTGAGCCAATCACGCGCGCAAGCCGTTGCGTGCCGCCAAAACCGGGCGTAATCCCCAGACCAGCTTCAGGTTGACCAAAGATGGCATTTTCGCTGCAGATCCTGATATCGCAGCTGAGCGCAAGCTCATTTCCGCCGCCCAATGTGTAACCATTCATTGCAGCAATGACAGGGATGGGAAAGGTTTCAATTTTTCTAAAAAAAGTATTCCCAATCTCACTGAATAGCCTGGCTTCGCTTTCGGTAAAACAGCACATCTCAGCTACGTCCGCGCCGGCAATAAACGCCTTCTCTCCCGCGCCGGTGATCACCAGGCAGCGTGTCGACTCAAGATCCACGCCATCTAAAACTTGCTCAAGTTCAGCCAGGACAGCAGTGTTGATCGCGTTTAGCGCTTCTGGACGGTTGATGGTGATCTTACCGACCAGTCCGATTAATTCGTACTCAACGAGAGCCATTCTACGCCTCTGGTTTACCTATTGCCGTCGCGCAGCCCATGCCGCCGCCAATGCAAAGCGTCGCGAGACCCAATTTTGCACTTTCCTGGCGTTTCATTTCATGGATCAGTGAGACCAGAATGCGGCATCCGGATGCACCAATGGGATGACCCAAGGCGATCGCGCCACCGTTTACATTTACTTTGTCGGGGTCCAAACCCAGATCGCGTAACACCGCCACGGATTGGGCGGCGAAAGCCTCGTTGGCCTCGACAACATCGAAATCTGAGATGTTTTTGCCCAGTTTTTCGAGCAGTTTCCTGGTGGCTGCCACGGGACCAATGCCCATAATTGAAGGCTCCACGCCTTCCAACGCGCTTCCAAGCCAGAATGCCTCAGGCGTAACTCCGAGTTCCCGGGCCTTTTCTTCGCTCATAATGACCACAGCAGCAGCGCCATCATTGATCGTGGAAGAGTTACCCGCTGTCACCACACCATCCGGTTTGAAAGCGGGTTTTAGCTTGGCAAGTCCTTCCGCGGTTGCATCCCCACGAATACCCTCGTCTTCAACAAAATCGATCACATCGCGCTTGACGCGTATCTGAACAGGCACGATTTCGTCAACAAATTTACCTTCTGCCTGAGCCTTTGCAGCCTTTTGCTGTGAAAAAGCTGAGAATTCGTCCAGTTCTTCACGGGTCAGGTGCCATTGCTCTGCCACATTTTCAGCTGTGATGCCCATGTGCAGCTGGCTGAAAGCATCCGTCAGACCGTCATTGACCATCGTATCGACCAGTTTTCCATCGCCAAGACGGTAGCCAGCTCGCGCCAACGGGAGAGCATACGCGGAAGCCGACATGTTCTCCATGCCGCCCGCGACCACCACGTCAGCCTCGCCAAGCAAAACCATCCGTGCCGCCATGTTGACCGCCTCAAGTCCAGAACCGCAGACCACGTTGATAGTCACAGCGGGCGATTCAATCGGAATGCCGGCGTTCACTGCCGCCTGGCGGGCGACGTTTTGCCCTTGTGCCGCTTGCAGAATGCAGCCCATGTAAACCATGTCCACATCAGCCGGCTGAATCCCTGCCCGGCGAACGGCTTCACGGATGACAACTTCACCAAGTTTTGCTGCGGGAACAGTTGAGAGCATGCCGCTCATCTTCCCTATCGCTGTCCGACACGACCCTGCAATGACGATTTTCTTGTTCATAAACGATTCCCTTTCGCGTTAACTCTGGGGGTGAGATTTGACAGAAAACAAGCGCAGCTAATATTAAGGCGAGTTGTGTTCTGCCTCCCAGACCGGATTGTTTGGTTGTATTATCTCATAGAATCCCCTTCCTTACCCTCCCTTTTCCCGTTTTCAGCTGAAAATTGAACAGCGTCAGGCCACTCGTAATCCGCACTGTTTAAGGCGTTTTATCCCTTGCTTTTCTTGACATTAGAACAATTGTTCTATATAATTAGAACATGGAAAACTCACTGATACCCTTCAGCACTCCCCTGCCCTCAAGGCGTTTTCTGGCAATTGGCGCCCATGCGCTTTCAGACAAAATGCTGGAGTTGATCGCCAAACTCAGCCTGGCGCAGCGTGTAACCGTGCTGGACTGCGGCAACCGTTCCAACATGTACTCGGTTGCCAAACTGATCCGCCCCTACACCTCCGATCCCGTGCGGGTTATGTGCAACATCCGCCTTTCACGCGCTTTCACCTGCTACCAGGTGCTGGCTATGCTGCAGGCTGTGGCTGCAAACCCGCCAAAGGAGCCACTGGTGGTGCTGGACCTGCTGGCAACCTTCCTCGATGAAGACGTCGAGCTCAAAGACGCGCAGCGCCTGTTGGACCACAGCCTCGGCTTGCTAACGCGGCTGAGCGCCTCAGCACCCGTGGTCATCAGTGTCCGACCTATCCCGCTGATTGCCCACCAACGGGTCGTTTTACTTGAGATGCTCAAAGACAACGTGGATGTCTGTTGGGAAGAGCCGCTCGCGCTTCAATCCACGCAACAGACACAAATGTCACTTTTTGGATGAGGTTCTTATGGGACGCACCATCGCTTCAATTACCCAAACCTGGCAAGAAGAAGAAGCCGCGCTTAACCGCTTCAAACGCGCCTTGCGCAAGGAAGACCAGATTATTTTGGAGGAGCTGCTGGTCATGTCGCGTCTGCACCTGGCTGAAGCCTCCTACGCCTCCAACCTCTACCCGCTGGATATGTACCTCATCGCCATCCTGTTGGAGCTCTACAAACAACTCAAATCCATGCAAAAAGTGCTGCCAAATGCCGATCCTTTCAAAGCCGAGCGTGTCGAGGCGGGAAAGGAAGATGAATTTATTCAACTGCTGAACGCCACCGTTTCGGCTCTATTTGAAGCCCCGCAGAAAGAAACGGCAGCAGATCTGGTGGAAATCCCCCCGGAAGTGCTGCCAGAACCTGCCAACGCTCTTAATTATGCCGACTTTGAGGAGGCGCCCTGATGACGACCTTCCGTGGCTGGCTGCTGGATCTTTACCTCAACCAGGAAGAAGGATTGACACTGTGGTTCATCGGGGAAGATGACAGCCGCGTTTGTTTCAGGCAGACTTTTCCGGTCACTTTCTACGTTGCCGGTCCACATGAACAGCTGCGTGCGCTATGGAAGCGCGTAAGCGGTAGAACAGGCGTTTTGGGACTCAGCCGCAAGCAAAAACAGGATGTGTTTGTGGCGGATCCGGTGGATGTGATGCAGATTGACATGGACTCGCCCGCCAGCCAGGTCAGGCTTTTTCGCGATATCGAATCTGAATTCCCCGACCTGACTTATTATGACGCGGATGTCACCATCGGCACACGCTACATGGCTCGCCATGGCGTCTTCCCTTTAGCGTTATGCGAACTGGAGGCGGATGAGAACCAGCTTATCCAATCCATCCGTCCTCTCAATACCCGCTGGGACCTGATACCCGACTTGCCGCCGCTGCGGCTCTTTGAATTGAAACCAGATTGCGACCCAAACCGCGGCACGGTGCGCTCGCTGCTCATGCGCACAGATCGTTTTGCGCAGCATGTTCCGCTGGATCCTGCCGGCGATTACCTGCGGCTAATCAACGAGGCGCTGGCAGACTATGATCCGGATATCTTTGTCACCGATTGGGGTGACAGCTGGTTGATCCCCTTTCTGAGCGCGCAATCGGAAGAAAAGGGTATCCCCTTGCAGCTAAACCGCGACGCCACGCGCCCGGTCCGCTGGCAGAAAGAAACAACCTACTTCTCCTATGGGCACATCATTTACCGCCCTGAGGAAGCTCATCTCTTCGGTCGCTGCCATGTGGACCGCAAATCCTCGATGATGTGGTCCGACTACAGCCTGGCTGGCACAATGGAGATGGCGCGCGTTACCACGCTGCCAATCGAAAAAGCGGCGCGCGTCTCGCCTGGGCAGGGAATTTCTGCCATGCAGGTCATCACCGCTTTGGAGAAAGACGTGTTGGTGCCCTATCAAAAACGCCAGGTGGAAGAATTCAAGAGCGGCATGCAGTTGATCCAGTCCGACCGCGGGGGGATGGTCTACCAGCCGATTGTGGGATTGCACATGGACGTGGCGCAGGTGGATTTTGTCTCGATGTACCCGGCAGTGATCATCAAAGGCAACATTTCGCCGGAAGTGCCGCTGCCAGACGTGCTCGAGCCTGCCAGGGAAGAACTGGGAGTGGTGCCGCTGACGCTCAAGCCGCTCTACGAGAAGCGTGTGGAAATTAAGAAGAAGATCCGCCAATACCCACCAGACCACCCAATGGTTGGAATTCTGAAAGAACGCGCCAACGCGCTAAAGTGGCTGTTGGTAGTCTGTTTTGGCTTTCTGGGCTACAAAAACGCGCGCTATGGACGCATTGAAGCGCATGAAGCCGTCACCAAAGGCGGGCGTGAAGTGCTGCTGCGCGCCAAAGAAGTGGCAGAATCGGAAGGTTTTGAGGTGCTCCACATGTACGTTGACGCGCTCTGGATCAAGAAAAAGGGCTGCAGCAAGCCAGAACATTTCACCGAGGTGATTAGCAAGATTAACCTCCACACCGGGCTGACTATCAACCTGGATGGCGTCTACCGCTGGGTGGCTTTTTTGCCGTCCAAAACCGACGCGCGCATCCCGATTGCCAACCGCTATTTCGGCGTTTTTCAAAGCGGCGAGATTAAACTCCGCGGGATTGAGGCACGCCGGCGCGACACGCCTATCTGGGTCGCTGCAGTGCAAAAACAGATGATCGCCTTGCTGGGAAAGGCACGTACCAAAGCCGAGCTTTCCGATTGTATTCAGGAAGCATTTTGTTTCTATTACACCGCGCTCGAAAAACTGGAGCAGAACCTGGTGCCGTTGGATCAGTTGGTGATCAACGGTAAGGTCAGTTACGCGCTTGAAGCATACAAAGCCAGCACGGCTTCGGTGCGGGCTGCGCGGCAGATGGTAGCAGCTGGCATGCCGGTCAAACCTGGTATGCGCATCCGGTTTATTTTTCGTAAAGGGGAGCCGGATGTGTTCGCCTGGGATCTGGGAAAACCGATCGATCCACTGGAAATAAACAAACCCAAATACATTGAACTGCTGGCGAAAGCCGGCAGCGCGGTCCTGGCGCCTTTTGGGATTTCGGAATCGCTGTTCCGGGAGTGGAGTGAGAATCGTTCGATCCAACTGAAGCTTAACCAGCCGTTGTTTGAATAGATAAACCGCCCTCACAAAAAAAGAGATGTCTTTTAAAAAATTATTGAAGTTAAGAGATTGTGGTGAATATTTGACGAGGGATTGCCACTCGCATATAATCAAACACTCGAGGGGAAGTGCTGGAATTGGCAGACAGGCATGACTTAGGATCATGTGCGGTGACGCGTGAGGGTTCGAGCCCCTCTTTCCCCACTTCGAACAAATTATAAATATTGAGGTATGCATTGAAAACTGAAAAGACTTATACCGATGACCATCAGGTGAAACTCTCAACCGAATTAGAGGCAGAATTGGTGGAACAATTCAAACGCCGAGCTGCCCGGAAGATTGCCCAAAGCACACGCATTCCCGGATTCAGACCCGGCAAAGCCCCTTACAATATGGTGATCAGCTATGTTGGGGAGGATCGCATTTTCCAGGAAGCCATCGATCTCCTGGTTGAGGATGTTTATCCAAAGATCCTTGACGCTGAAGAGATTAAACCCTGGGGACCGGGCTCATTCGACAACATCGCAAGTGAGGACCCATTGGTGCTTGAGTTTACCGTTCCCCTCGATCCTGAAGTAGAGCTAAAGGGTGTCGATGAGTTGAACAAAGAATATGAGCTCAAACCTGTGTCCGATTCAGAAGTGGAAGAGTTTGTGATGTCCATGCGCAGGAATTACGCGAATATTGTTCCTCTCGAGACCCCTGCTGCTGAAGGCAACGTGGTCTACATGACTGTTGAGGCATCGGATAAAAACGCTGAGCCAGGAAAAGACCCTGTTATCGTCAAGTCGAGCCCACAGCAGACCTTAATCCCGACAGTTGGAGAAAGCCGGGAGAAAGAATGGCCCTTTGAAGGCTTCGCGCGCGAATTCATTGGCAAACAAGCTGGAGATACCTTCACCCTCGAACATCAGTACCCAGTAGATCATAATGGTGAGGAGTTTGCTGGCAAGTCAGTTGTTTTCAACATCAACCTTCAATCCGTCAAAGCACTCGAATTACCCGAGCTTGATGACGAATTTCTGAAAAACACGGGTGGTTTTACCACTTCCGATGAACTTTATGCTGGTGTGCGCGAGCATCTTGAAAGTAAAAACAAGGAAGAGTACGACGACGCGTATTACCTGGACCTGGTCGATCGACTTCGCCAGTCATCCGTAATCAAATATCCTCCCCAGATGTTGAAGGAAGAGGAAAAAGAAGTGCTCCACCGAATTGAGCACGATCTTGAACATCGTAACCTCAACCTGGATCTCTACCTGAAGCTTCGCAAACTGGATCGGGATCAATTCAACAAAGAGGAAGTTGAACCAACTGCAAAGAATCGGATTGAACGCTCGCTTGTTATGGATGCGATCACCAAAAAGTATGACATCAAGATCTCAAACGAAGAGCTTGAGCGAGAAGTGTCCGCAGTTGTGAACAACCTGATTACGAGCGGAGAATTTGCTGAAGCTCAGAAATCGCTTGGTTCAAAGAAATTCTCCGAATCCGTTTCGATGCAGGCAGCCAACCAGGCGCTCGAGAATTCTATTCGCCGAAAGTTGCGGGATCTGGCAGATCCGGATGACATCATTGAGATCAAAGCTCCTGAAGGCGTTGATAGTCCCGCTGAAGAAACAGCTGGTGACGAGGCTGAGAAAGAGTAATACAACTCTAACACTCAGCAGTTATGCTGTTTGAAAACAGAAAAGGATAGTTATGGATATAAAACCATTTGAATCAGTTATTCCCATGGTGGTGGAACGCACCGCTAGTGGTGAACGTGCCTACGACATCTACTCGCTGCTCTTGAAGGAACGTATTGTATTTGTTGGCTCGGCAATCAATGACCAGGTAGCCAATGTAATCGTCGCCCAGTTGCTCTATCTGAGCCAGATAGACCCTGAGAAAAGCATCCAGATGTATATCAACTCACCTGGCGGATCTATTTACGCGGGTCTTGCCATTCTTGACACTATGCAAATGATCCGAAATCCCATTAGCACAGTGGCCGTTGGTGTTACAGCAAGTTTTGGCACGGTCTTGCTTGCTGGTGGAACCAAAGGACAGCGTTATGCTCTGCCCCATGCAACCATTCACCTGCATCAACCGCTCGGTGGAGCTGAAGGTCAGGCTAGCGATATCGAAATCATGGCACGTGAAGTCCTGCGACTTAAAACTGAACTCAATCAGTTTTTTGCTGATGCTACCGGGCAGCCATTGGACATCATCAAGCGTGACACCGATCGCGATTTCTACATGACCGCCGAACAGGCACTCACCTATGGTTTGATTGACAAGGTGCTTGCACCGCCTGCAAAATCAGGCACTTCAGCATAATTTTCTGATGCTGACTGACCATTACCCACAAATCAGAGGCCTCATCCTGGATATGGATGGGGTCCTCTGGCATGATAGCGAGCCTATCGGCAACCTGCCGGAAGTTTTTTCAGCGATCAGCAAGATGGGACTACAGGTTTCTTTTGCCACCAATAACGCCACAAAAAGCGTCAGCGAATTCCAAGAAAAACTTTTGGGGTTTGGAGTGGAAGTGAGACCGGAGCAAATTTTTACCTCAGCGAACGCCGCATTACACTACATCTCCACGCACTACCCGCCAGCTAGCAGGGTTTATGTCTTAGGATCCACTTCCCTGGGCGAACAAGTTCGCTTGGCTGGCCTCACCGTATTAGATGAACAGGATTCTACCCATGCGGATGTGGTCCTGGTTGCCCTGGACACACGGGTGAATTACCAGAAGCTTGCAAATGCAGGCTTGCTCATCCGTGCTGGCGCTCAATTCATCGCAACAAATGCCGATGCAACTTACCCCACTCCCAAAGGGCTCATGCCTGGGGCTGGGACCATGGTTGCAGCTGTCGCTGCAGCGTCAGGTCGAGAGCCACTTGTGATCGGAAAACCCCAGCCAACCTTGTTTGAACAAGCTATGGAAGTCATGGGCACAAAACCACAAGAAACGCTATGCATTGGTGATCGTCTCGAAACCGACATCTTGGGGGGTCAGAATGCCGGCTGCCCTACAGCATTGGTTCTCGGTGGCGTCAGCACCTACGAACAGGCTCAAACCTGGCTACCTCAACCAACGATCATTGCAAAGGATCTCAGCAGCTTACTCCATGACTAAGCCAATATTGTACGACCAGTCCAGTGAAACCCTCCAGGCAGTCCTTCGGGAGCTTGGTCAACCTGCCTTCAGGCTCAAACAACTCGAAGAAGGGTTGTATCAGCACCACTATCTGGACTTTAAGGAATTTACCACCTTGCCGAGGTCATTGATGGAGGCACTGGAGGAACGTTTTACTTTGCTCCCAATAGAACTCCGGAACGAGATCATTTCAAGGGATAAGCAGACCGAGAAATTCCTGTTTGAACTCGGAGACGGTACATTTATTGAGACTGTCCTGATGCATTATGAAGGTCGCCACACGGTCTGTATCTCAACCCAAGTTGGCTGCCCGATGGGGTGCGTATTTTGTTCAACTGGACAGATGGGTTACACGCGCAACCTGACAGCCGGCGAGATCCTTTCGCAGATCATCTTTTGCATGCGCCAACTTGAGAATGTAGGTGAAGATCTGACAAATGTGGTCTACATGGGAATGGGCGAGCCTTTCCTCAATTATGATGAGGTGATGGGCTCAATCGCACGCCTGACAGACCAAAAAGGGCTCAATTTTGGCGCGCGCAGGATCACAATCAGCACTGTGGGTATCCTTCCGCGTATCCGCCAGTTTACCGAAGCCAAGTCGCAGGTGAATCTTGCGCTGAGCTTGCATGCTCCAAATGATACTTTGCGTTCAACCCTGGTTCCTTCGAATGAGTTTTATCCCCTTGCCGCGTTGATCGAAGCCAGTAAAAAATACACTGACTACACCCACCGCAGAGTTCTGATTGAATATGCCCTTATCGATGGCATCAATGATTCCATCGCGCACGCTGATGAGCTTGCCACCCTTTTGCATGGGATGCTTTGCCTGGTCAACCTGATCGCCTTGAATCCTGGTCAGGATGGCAATTTGAAGGGTTCCCCACGCGACAAAGTCGAAGCTTTTCGTGACAGGTTAGTTAAACGCAGCATTCAAACAACCATCCGTCTGAGACGGGGTATCGAAATAAATGCAGGCTGTGGGCAGCTCGCAACTTCTCAAAAAGGCAAATGATATAATCGCATCATGGCAAATATCTTTGATAAATGGCGAGAAAGTCTCGCAAAAACACGCTACGTAACCTTCGGAAAAATCGCCACCTTCTTTGGTGCAACTGAAATCGAAGATGACACCTGGGATCACCTGGAAGAATTGCTCATCCAGGCTGATATTGGCGTACGCACCACGCTCTACCTGATTGACACCTGCCAGGAAAAGGTAGATGAACTTGGTCTGACAAAAACTGAGCAGCTAAAAAGCCTTATGAAGACAGAAATGTCCAGTCTTCTGGTACAACCTGAAGAGCCAGAGCTTAACGATCATCCAACAGTGATCATGGTTGCCGGTGTAAATGGCTCTGGTAAAACCACCTCCATTGGAAAGCTTGCTGCCCGCTACAAACGCATGGGTAAGTCGGTGTTACTCGTTGCTGCCGATACCTACCGGGCTGCAGCGATTGACCAGCTGGAAATATGGGCAGACCGCGTTGGGGTGCCAATTATCACCTCCCAGCCAGGCAGTGATCCTGGCGCGGTGACTTATGATGGCATCAAGGCAGCTGTTTCCAGAGGCATCGATGTCGTCCTGGTTGATACAGCTGGCAGACTGCATACACGTTATAACCTTATGGAAGAAATCAAGAAGGTCTATCGGGTTGCCGAGAAAGCGCTGCCTGGAGCACCCCATCACTCCTGGATCGTACTGGACACAACCACCGGACAGAACGCCCTGCAACAAGCAGAGGCTTTTGGCAAGGCGGTAAACCTAAATGGAGCAATCCTGGCAAAACTGGACACTTCCGCAAAAGGTGGTATGGTATTCGCTATCAAAGATCAACTTGGCTTGCCTGTGATTTATGCCGGGCTTGGAGAAAAGATCGACGATCTGCAATTATTTGACCGGGATTCCTTTATTTCCGGTATTTTTGACTAATTATCTGGAGCTATGATGAACGACCTGACTGAACGCATTAACGCCATCGAGGCAACCTACCACTCGCTCCAGGAGCATCTTTGACCTCTCTGCCAAAAAAGTTGAACTGAATACCATCAGGCTTGAAAGCGAAGTCCAGGAATTTTGGAATAGCCCTGATTCCGCGCAAAAGACGATGAAACGCATTGCCCAACTCGAAGATCTAGTCAACGAGTGGGACGAAATCGCGGCTGAGATTGACGGATTGAAATCCTTGCTTGAACTGGATGACGGCAGCCTGACCGAAGAGATCGAAACGAGCGTAACAAAGCTGGAATCTATCCTGGCAGAAAAAGAGATCACCATCCTGCTATCGGGACAGTACGATCAAGGCAACGCCCTGCTCGCGATCCATGCCGGGGCGGGTGGAACTGATTCTCAGGATTGGGCAGCCATGCTCGAGCGAATGTACTTGCGCTGGGCGGAACTAAAAGGCTACAAGACCGAAATTCTGGACCGAACGGCGGGGGAAGAAGCCGGATTGAAATCGGTCACAATTTCAGTTTCAGGCAACCTTGCTTATGGTTATCTGAAGTGTGAAAAAGGAGTCCACAGGCTCGTACGCCTCTCCCCCTTCGACGCCGCGCATCGGCGTCACACGTCCTTTGCGCTTGTGGAAGTGCTGCCAGAAATTGAAGATAACGACGAAATCGTTATCCACCCGGAAGATATCGAAATCGAAGTCTACAAATCTTCAGGCGCGGGCGGACAGAATGTCCAGAAGAATATGACGGCAGTACGTATCATCCACCTGGCTACAGGGTTGGTCGTGACTTGTCAAAATGAAAGATCCCAATCGCAAAATCGTGAAAGCGCGCTCAAGGTCTTACGTTCCCGCCTATTTGAAATCCAACAACAGGAACGAAGTGACGAAGTCTCCGAGTTAAAAGGCGAGTTTAAGAAAGTCGAATGGGGCAGCCAGATCCGATCATATGTTTTGCACCCTTACCAAATGGTGAAGGATCACCGCAATGACTACGAAACTGGCAACACCCAAGCTGTGCTCGACGGGCACATAGACAACTTTATTGAAGCGTATCTGAAGATGAAGCAGTCCTAATCAAGGATCTTGAACAACCGCAGCAGTTCTTCATCCAATGGCTTGCTCTTGCCTACTACTTCCTCGTAAGGAGTAGTGACAATGTGATTGTCCTTAGTCCCAACCAAGACCCCAAATTCACCGCGGTCAATTGCTTCGACAGCTCCCAGACCAAACTTGCTGCCCAAGACACGATCAGCCGCAGTGGGCTCTCCGCCGCGCTGAACATGCCCCAGGATGGTTGATCGAACACTGAATCCGAGCCGTTCACGATTGATCTTAAAGTATTCAGTTAGTGTAGCAGCGTTGTAATTTGCGCCTTCCGCGGCAACAATAATCGCGTGCGATTTGCCGTGTTCATAAGCCAGGCGGAGGGTTTCTGCTAGTGCCTCAATGTCAGTGTCAATCTCAGGCAGGGTGACTGCCTCAGCGCCGCCTGCCAGGCCTGACATCAACGCGATGTAGCCGCACTTTCGACCCATCACCTCAACGATGAAAGCACGTTGATGCGAAGAAGCGGTCACTTTTAAACGGTCAATAGCTTCAAGTGCAATATTAAGGGATGTATCGACACCGAGAGTAATGTCTGACCCAACAAGATCATTGTCGATGGTCGAGGCAATGCCAACCACCGGAAAACCCATTTGAGAGAGTGCATGACTGCCAGTCTGGGAACCATTTCCACCAATAACGACTAACGCATCCACCCCCCTTCGATTCAAGCTGCGGATTGCCCGCTCTCGTCCCTCGACTGTAGTGAACTCCTCACAACGAGCACTGCCGAGCATTGTGCCGCCACGCTGCAAAATACCACCAACCTCGCGCGTGCCCATTGGCTCAAACAAACCGTCGATCAGCCCTCTATAGCCATTTCTGACGCCAAAAGTCGTCCAACCCTTGCCAACAGCACACCGTACTACGGAACGGATGGCTGCATTCATTCCCGGCGCATCTCCACCACTGGTCAAAACAGCAATTCTCTGAATCATGTTCACCTCGCAGAAGATTGATTTCAACGTCTATTATAATTCACTGCAATATTACTTACTGAGGTAATCATGGCTAAAGATATTCTTGTTTCGTTATTGAGTGATGATTTGTTTTCATTGAGCTGGATGTCGTTGTTGCTTGTCAGGGATTGGCGCACGAGGGTTTTCACCGAAGGTGAATTGATCAATCCGCTGCAAGACGATGAATCCCGATCCATTCAACATGTAGATGTAGTCGTCGCTGATTTGGATTCATTCGTGCAAAATACAAAAATCTTTTCCAATCTCAACCGCTATCTGGCTGAAAGGCCAGACATTCTCGTAATGGGAGTAGGCAGCCGAATTGAACCTGTGTTCTTCCAAAGAATTCCCATCAGGAATATTGGAGGTTACCTGCTCAAATCAGAAATATCCTCCTCGCTGGGATGGGCAGTAAGTTTTGCCTATGAAGGTTCACTCGTTTACACTCCTGGTGCCCATCAAGCCGCCTATAACCTTGGTTTCAGTTCTGCCAAGCCCATCAGGGTGGTCAAATCACGGATTTATCCAGGCATGACCGACCGGCAATCAGAAATTGCCCGATTAGCGATCATTTTCTCAGTAGGGCGTCGAGACCTTGCAGATGAGCTGAAAATTTCAGACCAATGGAGCTACGGTGTTGTTAGCGAATTGTACGAAAAGTTGGGTCTGAATGAACTGGCAAATGATAAGAACGAAATCCTCGCCTACCTTGAAAATGACCCCATGATCAAGATCCACATGGACGAAATTTTGAGAGAACTGGGTACAAGCAAGAAAGCCAAAGACCTCGAGACCCTGGCATTTCACATCCTGACCTTGCCTGAAATCAGTTAAACTAAAAACAACTAAATGGCTACGCGCAGCATTTTGTGTTTACTTTATCTGTAGCCAGTCGTTAAACGCACTCTCATCTGATTTTATGTAGTATGGCGGAGTAGACTGATAGGGGGAATTTGAACGCGATACCTTTATATTTACGTTACCAGGGTGTGACACTCTGCTATCAGATTCCCTTCTTGGGCGGAATAGGCACTGCTTTATTTCAATTGTTGGAGTGAGCCTGCGATATGCTCACGCTAGCTGAACGCTACAGAGCAGTCTCAATCCGATCGACACATCACTTTCACAGCCTGCTAAAATAGGAATACCTGCGCTTTCCAATTGACGAGCACCATCCCCTTCCAGGAGCAACCTAATTTCAATAATTGCCTGATTACATAAGTGGCTACGCGCACTGGTATGTTATTTTCAAGCTTCTAACAAGACTGCCCGCACCGGGGAGCCTTCCCGCCCACCAAGTTTTAACGGTAAGGCAATCAACTGATAGTCTCCTGGCTCGACTTCATCCAGGTTGAGCCCTTCCAGTACCACCATGCCTGCCTCTAGAAGAGGCAAGTGACCACCCTCCGGATCATCAAACAAAGCTACAGACATGGCGTCTATTCCTACCAACTTACAACCAGTTGCAGCCAAAAAAAGTGCGCCGCTGGCGTTTAATGCCACAAAATCCTCATTAAACGATTGGGGATCTGCCTTCACCAAAGCATCATTTGAGGTTTTAAACAAGACTCTTTCCAATCCTTCAAGCGGGATCTGCTTCAGAAAAGTTTCATCAATAGCCTTGATCTCCGGAGGGACCGAAATAACTCTGGCATTTCCAATCACGACACCAAGGTCGAGCTTATCTAAATTCCGCCCTTGATCCAGAAAATGGCTTGGCATGTCAATGTGAGTCCCAGCATGCGCGCACATATGAATGGCTGTCAAATTGACCGCGCCACCCTCGCTGATCTGTGAAAGCCACTCAATTTTTACTTCAGGATCACCAGGCCAAACTGGCATACCACTTTCTATCGTGCGTGTAATATCAATTATTCGCATACATTAAGCCTTTCTGACAGGATTATAGCCTTTCTGATAGGTAATGATAGGTATAAGCGATAAAATAGTAATAGATTGAGGAAGCTATGAGAAAAGGTTACATTTCTGGAATTGGTCAGGTACCCGTCAGCGAAAACTGGGACAAATCATTAAAAGAACTTGCCGGAGACGCTGCCTTACTTGCGATGCAGGATGCAGATATCGGATACCCGGATGCTCTTTATGTCGGGAACATGATGGCGATCACGGCCAACAAACAGGCGCAGCTTGGCACGATGATGTCAGACTGGCTTGGATTCCACCACAAACCTGGGTTAGCTGTCGAATCCGCATGTGGTTCAGGAGCTGCAGCCTTTCGTGCTGCTCTGATAGCCATCGCGTCTGGTGAAATTGACTCAGCGCTCGTGGTTGGCGTCGAAAAAATGACCGATTCCCCCGGTTCTGAGATCACCGCCAGCCTGGCAACCGCCGCTGATGCTGAGCTCGAAAGCGATTTTGGCTTGTCTTTTGTCGCGCTCAACGCCCTGATCATGCAGCGCTACATGTTTGAATACGGCTGGAAACATGCTGACTTTGCGGACTTCTCCCTCAATGCCCACGCTAATGGCGCCCATAACCCGTTTGCCCGTTTTCAAAAAGCGATTTCCAGAAAATCCTTTTTAGAAGCGCCAATGGTCGCAAACCCAATTAACCTGATGGATGCATCCCCAATCGGTGATGGCGCAGCCGCAATAGTCCTGACAAGCAGACCGCTCGCACATAATCATCCGCAAGTCTCTGTCGCAGGGTCTGCATCGTGCACCGATACCCTCTCCGTCCAAAACCGCAAGGCACCGATATTCCTCACTGCTGCTGCCAATTCTGCCAAGCAGGCATACACCCAGGCTGGCGTTACACCGCAGAATATTGGCGTTTTCGAATATCACGACGCATTTTCCATCATGGCCGCCTTGTCACTCGAAGCCTGCGGATTCGCTGAACCCGGGCAAGCTCCCCGATTGGCCCTGGATGGCAAGATCAAATATGATGCGGAAATTCCGGTAGCCACACTGGGTGGGCTCAAAGCACGGGGGCACCCTGTTGGCGCAACCGGAATTTATCAGCTCATTGAAGTCACGCAGCAATTGCGGGGTACTGCAGGTGCCACTCAGGTGAAACGCACCCAATATGGCATGGCGCAAAACATTGGCGGTTCAGGCTCAAATATCACCACACACATCCTGCGTCGTGAATGATAAAATTGTAGGGAACCCAACCACATAGAAACTTAAGGAGATCATCCAATATGGAATTTCACATCACGCGTGCGGCTCGAGAAAAGTACCAGTTTGATGAGCTTCTTTTTTCCTACAATGGTAACGTCATTTTTGCCAACTTCGAAGCGTCCCGCAACTTTTCCCATAAAATGAACCTGTTGCGTGCTGACGTCTCAGACAGCGCCACTTATATCGCCCCGGGCCAAATTAACGCTCTTGGTTTAATCGATGAAATTTTTCACCTCGTGCAGGATGAATACTACCAGGCAAACGGAACAACCCTGCGCCACGCGCTTTACACGCACCTGGAAAAATCGCTTGGGGAACCCAGGCTGCTGGCCGCCTTAAAATCTTTCAATCAGCAATTCCCCCCCGTTTCAGTTTACGCCGAGGAACAAAGTGTTGATGAATACCTGTCGGAGAGTACCAATGGTGTGCCCAACACCGAAAACACCATTGAAGAATTACTGATGACATGGTTGACCAACGTCAATCCTGCAGCGAATCCGTATCGGGAGCTTTTCGACGACACGCTTCTCCACAAGAACAGCGCTTATTTACAAATTGTGGATGGCATCCAGATCTTCTTCCACAAACAGCCTGCATTTGGCCCAAAAAATCAGGATCTGGTCACAATGCTCCGAACGCCGGCTTTAGTGGTGCCAACATCATTAACCGGTCAACTGGAATACATTCGCAGCACCTGGTCTGAGCTGCTTGGTTCACTCCTTTACAGATTGCTCGGCGGTCTCGACCTGCTGTCGGAGGAAGCCCGCGCATTATTGATTGGCGGAGGCGGCGGACCTGGACCAACTGTTGTCCCGGAGTATGGCAAGTTCGACCCCTGGGGGGAGAAGTTGAGCGAAGAAGAAAACTTCAGCCCCGATAGTGACTGGATGCCAAAAGTTGTCATGATGGCCAAGAACAGCTTTGTCTGGCTCAACCAACTCTCCAGGCAATATAACCGGCAAATCGAACGCCTCGATCAAATCCCGGATGAGACGCTCGACCAACTTGCCAGCTGGGGTTTTACAGGTTTGTGGTTGATCGGTCTCTGGGAACGTAGCGATGCTTCGCGCCAGATCAAACAGATGTGCGGCAACCCGGACGCAGTTTCCTCAGCGTATTCCCTCGCCAGTTATCAAATCGCTGATCGGCTTGGCGGGGAATTGTCCTACCAAAATCTCAGCCAGCGCTGCGGAGTTCGCGGTATCCGGCTTGCCAGTGACATGGTGCCAAACCACATGGGAATTGATTCTGACTGGGTTTACGATCACCCGGACTGGTTCATCCAATCCGATCAAAGTCCTTTCCCAGCCTACACCTTCAACGGTGCAGATTTGTCGACCAGACCCGGCACAAGCATCAACCTGGAAGACCATTACTACTCTCGCAGCGATGCAGCGGTGGTCTTCAAGCACTATGACCATGGCAACGGAAGAACGCGGTATATCTATCACGGTAATGATGGCACGAGCATGCCCTGGAATGATACTGCCCAATTGAATTACCTCAATCCGGATGTGCGTGAAGCAGTCATCCAAACCATTCTCTCAGTCGCGCGGAAATTCCCGGTTATACGCTTTGACGCAGCCATGACCCTCACAAAAAAGCACTATCAACGCCTATGGTTCCCCCAACCAGGCAGTGGTGGCGACATCCCCTCCAGAGCAGAACACGCCATGACGCGTGAAGCCTTCGACGCTGCCATGCCTGAGGAATTCTGGCGCGAAGTTGTTCAGCGCGTTGCTGATGAAGTCCCCGATACCCTGCTGCTCGCAGAAGCATTCTGGCTGATGGAGGGTTACTTCGTCCGTACACTTGGCATGCACCGCGTCTATAACAGCGCCTTCATGAACATGCTGCGCAACGAAGAGAATGAAAAGTATCGCC
>CAYRYL010000003.1:0-990 GCA_964428425.1 uncultured Anaerolineaceae bacterium
ATCGACGCGATCGGCGGGGTGGAAGTGAACCTGCCGCAGGCTGTCGAAGACCCCAACCCCGGACTGGGATCGTTCCCGGCGGGGCCACAAACCCTGAGCGGCGAGCGCGCTTTGGCGCTGATGCGCATCCGCACCAATTATTCCGACAGCTTCAGGGTAGGCAACCAGACCCTGGTGATGAAGGGCATCCTGAATAAACTGATGCAGCCGGCGACGCTGATTAGAGTGCCTTCTTTGCAGGACCAATTCCGCGACGCTTTTCTGACCGACCTTTCCGTCGACCAAATCGCCAGCCTTGGCATGTGCTTCTTGCGCAACTTTGAGCTCGACAACCTGCGTTCCGCCCAGATCCCCGACGAGCTGCTAACGGTCGACTACGCCTTCATTCCTTCCCTGGACAGCACCTCCTATACCTACCGCTGGGACCAGCGTACCGTCGACTGGATCCATCAAAACCTATTGATCGAGTAAAAGCCAAACTTATGAGCGAACAAGACAGCAAAACTGACGAAAACTGGGGCCTGATTATCACCCCGCGATTTCGAGCGAAAAATGTTCTCTGCTTTGAGTTTTGAACTATTACCTACCAGCGATAGGCTACCGACTGCTAAATAGAATCCCCTTGCATTTTCTAAAATTTCTTCTATAATAGAACAAACATTCTATTTATTAGGAGAAAATCAAACCATGAAACAACCTACCCCCTTGAACCCAAGTTATTCCCAAGCAATAGTCGCTGAAGGCGCTGCCGTCGATGCAACCTGCCGCATTGATCCCGGTTGTGAGATCAGCCCAGAAGCCAACCTAGCGGACCATGTTACGCTATGCCAGAACGTGACCATCTACGGCAGGGTCAAGCTGGACCCTAATGTCAAAGTATGCGAAAATGTGACCCTGGTAGGACCCCTTCGGATCGGTGAAGGCACCGTTATTGCCCACGATGCGGTCATTGGCTTGCTCAGGGAGGATAACGACCTGGCAGATCAGGAG
>CAYRYL010000003.1:1000-104186 GCA_964428425.1 uncultured Anaerolineaceae bacterium
GTGGCGAGGTTATCGGTGGCGTGCACATTGGACGTCATGCCCTAATCCGCGCCGGTAGCAAGGTTATTGGGGATATCCCTCCCTATGGATTAGCGGCCCGCAACCCTGCTATCCTTGAGCGTTATGCCTGCCCTAATTGTGGTGGAATACTGCGGATTTATCGAAGCTTTCGAGAGATTTTTGACACTTATTGTGTGACCTGTGGTGATAATGGATTGCGTTTCCCCAAGCGCACATATTCTTCTACCATAGGTCGTGTTCTTCTGCCGAAGGATTCCTATGGTGAAACCGTATCCACCCAGGGTGATGACTATCGTTGGATAGATGATAAAGAGTTGTCCTAGCAGAATTGCTAAATTTTGAGTTGAACAATTAATGCGTAAGGGGGGGGCGGAAAATCAATTGAAAGCTGAATGCAAACATTGACCGAAGACCGACCCCCCATGTAAACATTGGTAGCCTCCTGGTTCTTGCCTTTTCTCTTCTTTCCTCCGTCCCCTGTCCTCAGTCAGTAAAATAGAAACCAATTATGAACAACATCTCCGAAACAGAACAATCCTGGGATCTCATCATCACCCCACACAAGAAGTGGTGGGATCTGCAACTGCGTGACGTCTGGCACTACCGCGACCTGATCAGCCTGTTCGTGCGGCGAGACTTCGTCTCACGCTTTAAACAGACCATCCTCGGTCCGCTGTGGTTCTTGATTCAACCGCTGATGACCTCGCTTGTTTTCACGGTCATTTTTGGGAACATTGCTCAGCTCCCCACTGACGGTCTGCCGCAGATGCTCTTTTATATGTCGGGCACCATTATGTGGAACTACTTTTCCAGCTGTCTTTCCGGTACCTCAACAACCTTCACCTCCAACGCCCATCTCTTCGGCAAAGTCTACTTCCCACGGCTGGTGATGCCGATCTCGATCGTGATCTCCAACCTGATCACCTTTGCCATCCAGTTCGCTTTCTTCCTGGCATATTTCGCCTACTTTGCCTTGCGCGGTTCAACCGTCCGGTTCACGATCTGGGCGCTGGCACTACCACTGCTGATATTACTGATGGCTGGCCTCGGGCTTGGCTTTGGGATCATCATCTCTTCGCTGACCACCAAATATCGCGATTTGCAGCAGCTGGTTGGTTTTGGCGTCAGCCTGTGGATGTATGGTACGCCGGTCATCTATCCCGTTTCAAGCATCCCGGAAAAATGGCGGTGGGTGGCGGATGTCAACCCGGTGACCCCCATCATCGAGACATTCCGAGCCGGCTTCCTGGGAGCGGGCGATGCCTCGTGGGTGCGGCTGGCGTATAGCGCCGTGTTTATGGTTGCTGTAATCCTTATCGGCATCCTGATTTTCAACCGCGTCGAGAGGACGTTCATTGATACGGTGTAAAAAGCTCGTAGCTCGTAGGTGATAGGTGATAGGAAAAGATTGACTGACAGTAATGCGCAATCGTCTTATAGAGAGTTGGTCGTTTGGCAAAAGAGTATGGCGTTTGCGAACGATGTGATTGATCTCGTTGATCATTTGGAGACTGACCGAAAGCATTACCGACTGATAGAACAACTTGAAGCAGCGGTTACGTCAATTCCGATGAACATTGCAGAGGGCAAAGGGAGAGAGTCGAAGAAGGAGTTTGTTCACTTTTTGTATATTGCCCGTGGTTCTCTCTATGAAACACTGACTCTGCTCGAATTGTTCAAACTACGTTGTTGGATCAAACCTGATAATTTTCTTGATTTTGAACTAAGATCAAACGAAATTGCCAAGATGCTAAAAGGACTTATCAATTACATCAGCAAGAGCGCGTAATTTCTTCCCATCACCTACGAGCTATCAGCTTTCACCTACCACTTATCACCGAAAATTCTATGAAATACAAGATCTTATTCATCATCATCCTCATCCTAATTATTGCAGGCGTCATCTATTCCCTCGCCTGGCCAGGGACACCCCTGACTGTCGAAGACACCCGTGGCTACTTGCCGGTCGCTGAGGACCTGGCTGATGGGCACGTTGAGAAGTTGCATTTTCGCACTCTCGGCTATCCACTCGTTCTGCTGCTAACAGGCAGTGCCCAAGCCCCGACCCGTGGTTTGTTCTGTCTCCAACTGGTCATGCATCTTGCTGCGGTGCTGATGCTCGCGAGTATCCTCATCCAGGAGCGAATTCGAGCCTGGGTCATAACCATTTTTGTTATTCTTGCCCTGTTACCTCCTGCTATCGAATATATCTCCATCGCCTTGCCTGAGACAACCACGCTTTTCCTGCTTTCCACTTCACTTTTTTGCATTTATCATTCCCTCAAGCGTAAGAGTATCCCCTGGAGTGCGGCAGCTGGCTTCTGCCTCGCTTTTACCGCCATCACCCGACCTGACTATCAACTCTATTCGCTATTTCTTGGCATTTTCCTGGCATTATTCTTCATTATCCTGGGCGAAAAGCGAGTTTGGCTTCGTTCGGTATTGCCACTCCTATTGGTTTCTATAATAGGCATCGGTGCTTATATCATCTTTAACTATGTCTCCTTCCAGTTTCCCGGCATTGCCTACTACTCTGGCATCACCTCCACTGCTAAAACCGTCACGATGCTGGAGGAGATCCCAGACTCGGATGCCGGCATCCGCGAGATCCTAATCCGACACCGAAATACCAACCTGGTCGAGGGAGAATCGCACACTGCCGTCAATTACATCTTTGACGCTCTGCCTGAGCTTGAAGCCTACACCGGGCTAAGCCAACCCGAACTCTCCGCCAAACTCAACCGTCTGAATATGCAGATGGTCATGCGCGAGCCGCTCAATTATTTGCTTTCAGTTGGCAAAGCCCTGGCAGTTTTCTTGATGCCTTCAGCGACCACACAGTCGATCTTTGGCTTACAAATACTCCAAATCCTATGGACAGCCATTCACTTTGCAAGCCTTGCGCTGTTTTTGCTGCTCGTATTCAGCCTGATTGGGGGAACGGTTCTTTCCCTGCTTCTGGAAAAACACTCCCTTATTGCATTACGCCGCAGGCTGAGCGCGGGAATGGTTTCATCAGCAATCATGCTGGTCAGCGTCCTGACAATGGTCTATGTGACACTTGTCTCTATCCTTCTTTCGGCAGGGGATCCACGCTACCACGTGCCGGCTGCGCCAATCGCCTTGTTGGGCATCCTGCTCTTTATCCAATTCTTACTCGATCAACGCAAGAAGCGCGTTTCACTCGTGATCAAGGATTAAGTGATCATATACCAATTAATTCGAAACCTAATTATGGAAATCCAACTCCACCTCTCTTTCACTCATTGGAATTATGCCAACGAATAATCTTCGTCTTCGGAGGCGCGCCGCCAGTATTATGTCTGGCGTTTTACCGTTGATACTATCTCAACGCCTTCGTTCCTTGATCTACTCCGAGCGGAGTGGAATTCAGGAAGCAGCCACCTTCAAAAAACGAGCATTAACCGGCTCACTTTTCACTGGTAATACCAGGGACCTACACGCAGGCAAATTTGCGGTTCATGGTTTCTATGATTGGCGTAATGTTGCTATTGCCAAAGCACTCCGGCAAATCCCCGGAGACATCATCGAGGTGGGAGGAAATATCGGTACTGAAACGGTTTGCTTCTCTGACCTGGTGGGTAATAATAGGTCGGTATTCACCTTTGAACCTTTTGAGGGCAATCTCCTTTGGCTTAATCGCAACGCGCAACTCACAAAACAGCAAAACATCGAGGTCTTTCCCTTTGCTATCACGAACACCACAGGTACCTTTTCTTTCGCTCCACCACGTGATGACCACTCGACGGGTACAGGCAGACTTCAACTTGCACCGACAAATTCTGATTCAGACGTGACAGTGCAATGTTACCGGTTGGATGATCTACTGAATCATTTCAACCACGTTAAAGCAGTATTTATCGATATTGAAGGCGCTGATTTTTTGGCTATTGAAGGGGCACAGAGCTTAATCGCTCGGGATCATCCCCTGATTGTTCTGGAGGTCTCCCCCAAGTTGATGAGCAGGTTTTCCACCAAACCCGAAGACATCCAAGCCTATATGGTTGGGCTGGGGTATTCAGTTTTTACTATTGGGAAAACCCGTCTCACGGAAGTTGATCTTCTTCAAAAACGTCACGCCAATTGGATTTGTCTTCCCGACGATGCCAGTCACTTGAAAAAGCAAATAAATCGATCAATTCTGTTGACGGCGTTAATTCCTCCCTTGCTTCAACAACTAGGAAGCAAGACATACTAGCTATCAGCTAAGCTGCCAGCCGCATGGCGGGCGGGTATAATTCATCACCTATGACTTCTCCCGTAATCTCTGTTGAACACCTCACCAAACAATACGACCTGGGCGTGATCGGCACGGGCACGCTCACGCGCGACCTCAACCGTTGGTGGGCGCGGGTGCGCAAGCAGCCCGACCCCTATACCCGCATCGGTCAGCCCGACGCCTTCGCCCGCATCGGCGAGAGCATCCTCGCGCTGGATGACGTCTCGTTCACGGTGCAGCAGGGCGAAGCGCTGGGCATCATCGGGCGCAACGGCGCGGGCAAGAGCACGCTGCTAAAGATCCTCTCGCGCGTCACCGCCCCCACCAGCGGGGTGGTGAAGGTCCGGGGGCGCATCGGCAGCCTGCTGGAGGTGGGCACCGGCTTCCACCCCGAGTTGACCGGGCGCGAGAACGTCTACCTCAACGGCGCGATCCTCGGCATGAAGAAAGCGGAGATCACCCGCAGGTTTGACGAGATCGTGGACTTTGCCGGCGTGGAAAAGTTCATCGACACGCCCGTGAAGCGCTATTCGAGCGGGATGTACGTGCGGCTGGCGTTCGCGGTTGCCGCCCACCTGGACCCGGAGATCCTGATCGTGGATGAGGTCCTGGCGGTGGGGGACGCGGAGTTCCAGAAGAAGTGCCTGGGCAAGATGGGCGACGTGGCGGGTGAAGGTCGGACGGTGCTGTTCGTAAGCCATAATATGGGTGCGATAAAACAGCTTTGTTCAAGTGCTATCGTTCTAAATTCTGGATATTTAAGTTTCATGGGTGACGTTTTAGAATCAGTAAATCATTATATTAACTCATTTGAAAAAACCACTGAAGTGAAAGCCTTTAATAGGACTGGATCAGGAAAGGTTGTTTTGGATACCATTCAAATTGTCGATGATGAAAATAGAATATGCGACAACATTTCGATGGGAGACATTTGTTCTTTAGAGCTATCTGGCAAATCCAAAAATGCTTTTGAAAAATTCTCGGTTTCAATCCATGTCAACAATTCATATGGAGATCCCGTCCTATATTATTACGATCAATTCAGGTCAGTATCAACTAATAACACCAGCAAGTTTTCCTTAAAAATTGGACTTGGGGAAATCTACTTATTGCCAGGAAAATACTCAATTAGTATTTGGTTAGGAAAACCTGGCGTTGAAGAGTTTGATTTTGTTAAGAATGTTTCGGAATTTGTTGTTTTGCAAAGTGAAAAAGTTCCTATAACAGATACATTATCCCAAAAATACGGCTATGTTTATAAGAATTATCAAATCGAGGAAATCTGAATTTTTGATAGTTAACTGCAAAATAGTGCTTTGTAAAAGATCCAAAAACAGATTTTGACAACTGATTTATCTTAATCAGTAAATAGAGTGTTTTATTTTGTATATAGAGGATGAGTTTTTTCAATGAATTACTTAAACCTAGGCTGTGGATCGCGTTTTCATTCTGATTGGGTCAACCTTGACCTAAAATCATCCTCGCAGCATGTGCGCGCTGTTGACTTGAGTCAAGGCATTCCCTTTCCTGATCAAAGCTTTTCCGTGGTTTATCATTCGCATTTTCTGGAGCATCTCCCAAAACAGGCGGCGGTAGACTTGTTGCGAGAGTGCTGCCGAGTCCTAATCCCAGGGGGTGTCATTCGGGTAGTGGTGCCGGATCTGGAACAAATAGTCAGAACCTACTTGTCCATCCTGGACATGAAACCAGAAGATAACCCTGTTCTCCAGTGTGATTACGACTGGATCTCACTTGAATTACTAGACCAACTAGTTCGTGAATTTCCTGGCGGAGAAATGGCGAAGTACTTGCGTCAAGTTGGCATTCCTAACTTGGAATTTGTGTACGAACGAATTGGAGGAGAGGCTCGTAGAATCGTTTCTTCTGTCCAGAGTCAAACACCTGCCACGAAAGTAAAAAGAAACTTCATTAAAACGATTCGGCGATTCCCAGCCCACCTCAAGAAAAAGATAACCAGATACCTTTTAGGCAAAGAGGATTACAAAGCACTTGAAATTGGGCGCTTCCGATTGTCAGGGGAAGTGCATCAATGGATGTACGACCGGTATTCCCTCAAAAAAATGCTCGGGGAAGTCGGATTTGTGCTGGTTGTCAGGCGTGGAGCAGATGAGAGTTATATAAGCAATTGGCAAAGTTACAACCTGGATACTGAACTTGATGGTTCAGTTTATAAACCGGATTCCCTTTTCATGGAAGCAATAAAACCCTGATGAAAGCAATTCTACAAGTTAATACTATGGATAGTGGTGGTGGTGCAGAAAAAGTCGCCATGGACCTGCACCGTTCCTACCTTACCTCTGGGTTGGACTCCATGCTCCTGGTAGGACTGAAAAAAACTGATCTTGCCTCAGTGCGCGAAATTCCAACGACAAGGTGGTATCGGTTCTGGAATAATGTTGATAGATGCATAGTTGATTCTGGTAAAAGAGGTAGTTACCATTTACATCAACTGTTGAAGAAAATAAAGGCACCTCACTTTGAGTATTCGCGAAAGACGGGTAAAGAAAATTACCACTACCCTAATTCAATCCGATTAGTTAAGAAATTTCAAGATAATGTCGATATTGTTCACTTGCACAACTTACACGCGAATTATTTCGATCTGCGAATATTACCTTCCTTGTCAAGTAAGAAACTGGTCCTCATAACTCTACATGATGAATACTTGTTTACAGGTCATTGTGCTTACACGCTTGGTTGTGAACGCTGGAGGAGTGGGTGTGGGGAGTGCCCCAACCTTTGGGTCTACCCTTCGGTAAAAATGGACAACACCCGCCAAAACTGGTCAAGGAAGAAACAGATATTCTCTCAAAGCCGGTTAACCCTGGTGGCGCCAAGCGTTTGGTTGGCAGAGCGCGCAAGTCAATCCCTCTTGGGATTGCCGGTGCGAGTGATTCCAAATGGGGTTGACCTGGATGTCTTTAAACCCGGCTCGCAAACGGCCGCGCGGGATATGCTCGGGCTGGACGAGGAAGCCTTCATCATCCTCTATACGGCTGTTGGTGGGCGTGGTAATCCGTTTAAAGATTACGACATGTTGGACAGGCTAATCCGGCGCATGCAAACTTTAAAATTTGACCGACCAGTTGTGCTCCTGGCAGTAGGGGGAAGCAAGGAATTGCAACTGGAAGTCAATGATGTCACAATGATTGAAAAGACTTACGTTTCAGATCCTCGCGAATTGGCCAGATATTATCAAGCTTGCGACCTCTATGTTCATACGGCAAAAGCAGACAACGCTCCCCTGGTAATCCTGGAGGCAATGGCTTGCGGGAAGGCGATCGTTGCTACGAATGCTGGCGGAATTCCGGAGCTGGTTCGAGAGGTCCTAACAGGTTATACCGTGCCGGTTGGGGATGATGAGCAGATGGCATCAAGAGTGCTTGACCTGATCCAAAACCCTGAGAGCATGAAGCAAATGGGTTTGCATGCGGCTGAGATTGCGAAAAATGAATATGGGCTTGATAGGATGGTTCAGAATTACCTTGACTTGTATCAAGAACTGATAAACGAACACTGATGCTCACCATATTCACCATCCCCAAACCCTTCATTGGTCTGGATGGCATCCATCAGCGCAATGCCATCCAAAGCTGGCTGGCAATCCGTCCGGAGTGTGAGATCATCCTCTGCGGGAACGACCAGGGTGTCGCGGAAGTGGCGAAGGAATTTGGAGTGGTGCACCTCCCGGATATCCCGGTGAACGAATTTGGCACACCCTACCTGGATGCCGCTTTCAAGCAGGCTCAGGAAGCGGCTACAAACGAGCTGATATGTTACGTCAATGCTGACATCATATTCCCTCTTACTTTAGTTCAGACAATAACAAGTATCCCATTCCAGAGATTCCTTGGGGTCGGCAGAAGGTTTAACCTTGACCTCGACGAGTTGGTGGATTTTCAGAACCAACAATCCTCCCAGCAATTCTTTGAGCTTGCCAAGGAACAGGCAACTGAGTTTATTATGGGGGCTTCAGATTACTTTTTCTTTAGAAAACACGGTTTTACCGATCTGCCGCCGTTCGCTGTTGGTCGACCTTATTGGGACAACTGGATGATATATTCTGCTAGAAAATTGCGGTTACCAGTTGTTGATGTGACATTGCCAATTCTGGCTGTACACCAGAATCATGACCACTCCCACGTGAAACAAGTGCGAAAGGGTTCCTACTACGGTCCGGAAGGGGATAGGAATTTGGAGTTTCTTGGCATTGAAAATGCATTTGCCCTCTATGATGCCACACATTTTCTTGATTCCGAGAATACTATTCATAGGGTGCAAGGAGATGAGTATCTTAAGCGAAAGATACGAACCTTGCCCATTCTTAAGCCAAGAAAAGGTTTGTGTAAAAGCTGGCAAGCATTGGTTCAGCGGTTTCTGATGTTCCTCTACTTCCGTAGAGAAAAAGTATCGTATCGATTATTTGAGAGTGCTGTAAATATTCTTTACAAGCTTAGTTGAACTGATAATTTTAAAAACAAGAAGAACATCCAGTAATCTTGATCCCCAAAATCCTCTTTCTCACCTGTATGCCGCTCAGCGAGCCGAAAAGCGCGTCGATGGCCTTTATGGATGTGCTCCTCGAGCGCTACCCGGAGCGGTTTGCCTGGTTTTCGCTGCGCGGTGGGGCGAGCCCCGAATGGAACCCACGCGGGATCCCCTATGCCGCCTGCCCCAGCCCCCGCCGCCCATCCCAATTCCACACCCTTAGGCTTTTGCTCGCATACTTTATCTGGCCGCTCATCCAGGCTTTCAGGGCTGCCGGTGTTGCCCGCAAGAACGGCTGCGAAGTGGTGTTTGGGGATTTGGCTTTCGAGGCGGTCATCGCCGCCCGCCTGGCGGCTCGCTTTACAGGACTGCCGCTGATCGTCAACGTGCACGATGATCCTCCCCAGCGGTTGCGGCTCAAAAATCATCCCCAATGGTTCCAGCGCTGGTACGAGAAGCAGTTCGTCAAGACCCTGCGGGCTGCCCGGGGCGTGGGCGTTATCTCGGACAGCATGGGTGAGGTCTACCAGCAGCGCTACGGCGTGCGGACGACCACGCTCTACATCGGCGTCGAGCCGGAAAATTGCCTTTCCCCACGCTGCGCAGAGCCCGGGAAGCAAAAGGTTTTGATCGCCTCGCTCGGCAGCGTGAACTCTGGCGAGAATTGGAACCTGCTGATCTCGGCGGTGCGAAAGCTCAACCAGGAGCAGGGAATTGAAAAGTTCCGCATCCTGCACATCGGCAACCTCAACCCCAGCCTGCCCGCGCCCGCGGAGGTGGAGGTGACAGGTTGGCTGCCTGAAGAGGGCTTTTTGCGGCAGCTCGACCGGGCGGATCTGTGCTTTGTGAACAGCTCCTTCGCGCCGGACCAGGCGGAGACGGGCAGGCTTTCCTTCCCGCTCAAGATCCATTCCTTTGTCCAGGCGCAGCGACCCATGCTCGCGCTGGGTCCATCGGACTCTTCTGTTGTTCGCTTTGTGCGTGATCACCAGGCGGGAGAGGTCTGCTGCCAGCCGGATGCCACCGCGCTGGCTGATACCATCCAACAGCTTGTCTCTGACCCCGAACGCTGCGGATATGCCCTGGCTGGCGTGGCGAGATTGCGTGATACCTTCGACAGGAAGCGATTTTTTGAGACTTTCGAAAGCTTCACCCAGGTGAGCAATGACCGAGCTTGATATGCTGAAGCAGGAACCCGTTTTCTTCTTCACCGGTACGCACATCGCCCCGGGCGGGCAGGGGGCGTCTATGCGGGTGTATGGCAACCTGCGCGCCTACCTCGACCTCGGCTTCCGCGTGGAACTTTTCCATTTCGCGGACGAAGAAGCCATGGACAAGCCACTGACCCTGCCTGAGGGCGAGATCCACCTCACCCGGGTGGCACGCGAACGGCGCGAGATGAACCGCATCTTCAAAAAACTGGCGATGCACCTGGCTTGGCCACCATCGCTGTTTCTGAACGCCATGTTTCTGCAACGGCAGCAGCTGGTGAGGGTAGTCCTCCCGCTGTTTCAGGAGCACCCCAGGGCTTTGTTTCACTTTGAATACGATGATTTCGCCAGCACTGCCGCGGCATTTCCCGGCATGCGCTCGGTTTGGAGCAACCACGATCTTTTTTCCCAGCGCGTGAAGCTGATCTGGCAGAGCCGCGATGAACGGCGTGTGCCGGACCGCAGCGAAGCGGAACGAAAGCGCGTGATCGGGCGGGTGAGGCAGGCGGAGGACGTGCTTGCGCGCCATGCCAGCCTGATCCTGAACATCGCCACGCATGAGCATGTTGAATTTTTGCGCAGAGGATACAGGAACGCGGTGCTCTTCCCGATGAGTTGGCCAGATGAAGCACTGGTGCCGCGCGCGCGTGCCTGGAAAAAGGACGGCAAACTGCGCTTATTGCATTTGGGCAGCGTTAATGGGCTGGTGGGGTATGAATCGCTCAGCTACCTGATCGGGGAGGTCTTCCCGCTGCTTGCGCCGGCTGTGCTGGATGGGCTGGAGCTACGGGTGGTGGGGACTGTCGCGGATTCGTTCTACTGCAACCGCGTGCTGGAGATGGCAAAACCCTATCCGCAGATCCGCTTTTTTGGCTTCGTGGAAGACATTCGGGCAATCTATGCCCAGGTGGACGCGCAGGTGGTTGGGGGGGTGAAAGCCTCCGGCTTGCGCACACGGATCATCGAGTCGATGGTGTATGGGGTGCCGGTGCTCAGCACGGCTGCCATGGCAGAGGGTCTGAGCGGGCTGGTGGACGGGGAGAACGTTTTTCTCGCCGCTGACGCCCCGGGCTACGCCGACAGATTGGCTGACCTGGTGAACACCCCGCCCGATTTTGAGCTTGTCGCCCGCTCCGCCAGGGAGACCTACGACCGCATTTACTCCCGCACCGTCGCGGCAGAAGTTTTGGCAGAGGCTCTAAACAAATTCATTTAGTCATTCCTGGCATTTTGCCCTCAAGGAACCCGGACAGCGAAAATAATGGACACCCAAACCATGCACACTTACCCTGAACAGTTCTTTAACTACATCCGCGACTGGTCGATCCATTCCGCCCGGGTGATCGCGCCTCTCTTGATCTCCGGGTTGCACCCCAATAGCGTGGTGGACGTGGGTTGCGGGGATGGATCGTGGCTGAGTGTTTTCGCTGAGTTGGGGATTCAAAAAATCCTGGGGCTGGATGGGACTTACATGCAGGACCGGGAGTTGAAAATTCCTCGTGACGCTTTTTTGGCGTGCGACCTGGTGCAGCCGCCAGTTTTGGAGCAGCGCTTCGACCTGGCAGTGTGCCTGGAAGTGGCTGAGCATCTGCCGGAATCAGCTGCGGATGGATTGGTGAGCTACCTGGCTGGGCTTTCGGATTTTGTGCTGTTTTCGGCGGGAGTTCCGCTGCAAAATGGCGAGAACCACCTCAATTGCCAGTGGCAGGATTATTGGCGCGAAAAATTCGAGGCTGTTGGGTATTTGCCCATCACCACCCTGCGCGGGAAAATCTGGCAGCATAAGGATGTGCCGTTCTTCTATAAGCAAAATCTTGCCCTGTATGTGAGGGCTGAAGTGATCGAACGTGACCCCGCCCTGGTGGAAGAGCGTCGGGCGACCCTTGCGGCACCCTTCTCGGTAATCCACCCGGATTACTACCTGGAAGTCATGCGCTACCTGGGAGAAGCCAAACGCGAACGCACATTTGGGGAGACTTTGGTGTACCACATCAAACGACGGAAGCGGGCAATCCAAAAAAGGTTGGGATTGAAATAGGTGGACGAGAAAAATCCTGTTGAGATGCAGCCCATGGTCAGCGTGATCATGCCCGTGTACAACGCGGAGCGCTACCTGACCGAGGCGGTCGAGAGCATCCTGCGCCAGACTTTTCGTGATTTTGAGCTGATCGTGATCGATGACTGCTCCACGGACAGCTCACTGGCTATGATGAAGTCCTTTGCTGAAGGGGATGAACGCGTACGCTTGCTTGAGAACGCGCAGAACCTGGGCATCACCCCCACGCTCAACCGAGGGATACAGGCAGCCCGGGGGAAGTACATCGCCCGGATGGACGCGGACGACGTCAGCCTGCCGGACCGGCTGGAAAAACAGGTGGCATTCCTGCAAGCCAATCCGGAGATCGGGCTGATCAGTGGCGACGCGCTTGGGATAGACGCGAACGGAATTGAAATTGACGCGGATTACAGCCTGACCGTGGAACCCGGATATGTCAAGTGGCTGCTGCTCTTCACCTGCCCGATCACCCATCCGGCGGTTATGGGACGCAAAGCGCTTTTTGAGCAGGCTGGCGGCTACGATGTCGTATTACAGTACGCTCAGGATTATGACCTTTGGCAAAGGATGAGTCAGTTCACTCAAATAACTAACCTTCCTGATGTTTTGGTGCGGCGACGGGTTCACTCGCAATCCATCGGAGCTGCACATCGTGATGAACAAATGCATAGCCACAAGATTGTGCAGCAACGGGCGCTCTCGCGGCTGCTTGAAAGACCCGTTTCGCTCGAGGAAGTGGCTGCGTTGCGCTCTCGCTCAGCGGCTGTTCCCCCCCGACGGATTCTGAGCATGCTCAGGGAGTGCCGTGACCGCTTCTTCTCCTGCAACGCAATCACTCCGCGCGAAAAGCGCCTGGTGAGACGGGATTATGCCTTCAGGGTTTACCGGGTAGCGAACGAAAACCGCAATAACCCTGCTTGCTGGCTGCCGCTCGTAGGCTCGTTTTTTGACAATCCGGGCCTGCTCAAGCGTGTTTCTCGGGCAGTGGGAAGGCGTGTTAAAATCAATTCAAGGTCTGGGAATTAAATGCAAGAAACAAAAAAGACTCTGTCAGAAGAACTCAGACAAACCCTGTTTCAAGAAATTCGGGGCAATTACCGACATCAAGGACTACCTGCCTTGGTGCGCTGTTTTCTGGGGACTCGCAGAATGCTTTCGCGAAAAGGTAAATCTCCAAGACCATCAGATTTGGACGTTCTTTCGTTAACCATACTTCCGGAAGTCATTGCCCTCTGGCAACGCTCAGTAAACCTCGCTCTGACTGACCTCTCAATGCAAATCATTGTTGGCGACGGATCTGGTAATTATCGCCCCAAGGATGACAAAGAGTTGCGGGTGTTGCCAATCTACAATTTCAGCCATGGCACAAAACTAGATTTCTTTGTGAGTGATATTTGTACTTCAGACTATGTTCTAAAGTCAGATGATGATATTTTTTGGACTGATTCAGCTCCTGTCAAATGGGCTATGGAACGTTTTAGTCAGGACCCAAAACTGGCTGTAGTGTCACTTCATCCCCGACCCCACCTTATCCCCCAATTGCAAGGAGTTGTTTCAGAAGCGATGGGAGCATACGCAATACTTTTTCGGCGTGACATCTGGATAAAAGAAAACCTCTCTTTTAAGATGTATAAACCGGATGATTGGAGGACGATTGGAAATTATTTTGATGACGCAGATTATGCAAACTTTCTGCTGGTGCAGCGTGGGTATCACGTGATTAGTGCTCCTGAGGAACTCAGACAGACTTTAATCCCATTTTACGGTACAAGTATGTGGGCACTAAGGATCCTTGCGAGCAAAGGAAATATTAATCGCGTGATTAATACCCGTCGTCCAGACGAGCACAAGAAAGCATACCGCACTGCTCTTGCGTTGTTAGGTTTCAGGACGTTACTTTCTCAGCTTCAGATTACACAAATAAAGCCACTGGTGCCAGCTGATTATCTGTATCGGACACTTGAGGAAGCCCCCAAATCATTGGATGCTCAAACCAAGGATGATGTAGAAATAGATATTCAATCCAAATTGACTCGCTTAACCAACAGTTTGATTAGGTCTGAAATTGACCAGAATAGACTGGTGGATTGATATGCCGCGCACTGGAAGACATCCCCTCAAAGAAAACGACCTGACCCTGGATATGCCGGCGGCGCAGGCCGTAAGCGTGACCACCATCACCCATATCCCGATGCTGGAGGGCTACTGGCAGCACAGCCTGGACGTGCTTAAGCTGTTCTTCGAGAGCCTGCTCGCCAGCACCCAGACCCCCTTTGACCTGCTGGTGTTCGACAATGCCAGCTGTAGAGAAGTGACGGACTACCTGGGCGGGCTGAAGGAACAGGGAGTCATTCAGTATCTCGTGCTCAGCGACCGCAACTTCCGCAAGCTCGGCGGGCTCGATTTTTTGCTGCGGGCTGCACCGGGAGAGATTGTGGCATATGCCGATAGCGATGTGTACTTCTTGCCGGGTTGGTTGGAGCGTTCGCTGGACGTGATGCGTGCCTTCCCGCAGGCTGGCATGGTCAGCGCGATTCCGACGGTGGACAAAGCTGAAAGATTCCTTGACAGTACCCTGGCTGGAATGGCGGGCGACCCTTCTGTTACCGTTGAGAAAGGCCCGAGCCTGGTGCCGGAAGCTTTCATCCGTGCCCACCAGCTCAGCCTGGGCAAGGATGGAGCAGCGTTGCTTGCCGCTGAACGAACTGACACGCGCCTCACCCGGTCTGGGGTTTCAGCATTTTTGTCCGCGCAGGACTTCCAGTTTCTCACCCGGCGGGAAGTGATCGAGCGCGTTTTACCCCTGCAGGTCGTTGATGACAGCCTCAATTATGACCCTATCTACAGCCCGGTCTTCGAAATGAAAGTCGACCAGGCTGGCTTTTGGCGGCTCTCCACGGTGGATTATCTCGTGCACCACATGGGAAATGCGCTGCCGGATTTGCAGACCGAACTGGCGGAGGTTGCACCCGGCTTGGGCCTTCCCCAGGCTGTTTCAAGCTCTGCCAAGTCCAGTCAAAAGAAAGGCTTGTGGGGGAAACGATTTGTGCGAAAGCTGCTTAAACGGGCGCACACCTGGACTTACCGAAAGTTGTTCGAGTGAGTTTGAAAATCGCTTTTGTTACGCCCTATTATGACCCAAGCGATATCCGGCGAGGGTCGGGAACTTTCTATTACATGAGCCGCGAGTTGGAGCGGCAGGGCTGCCAGCTGCGCTACTTTGGTCCGGTGGCTTTCAAGGAGCCGGCAGTTGTGCGACCGTTGCGGGCCTTTGCCAAGCGCGTGCAAAAGGGACGTTTCATGACCTACCTCGACCCGGCCGTCGCCCGGGCGTTGGGGCAAGAACTCTCAGTGCAATTGGAGGGGCAATCCTTCGACCTGGTGCTCACCAATGACCCTGGTGTCGTTGCTGGGTTGGATGTGCCTTTTCCGGTGGTGTATTACTCGGACGTGATGCTGCCAGCTTCGTCCCGGGGGAACGATCTGCGGGGACTGGTGGCGTACCGAAATGTGCCTTTGTGGGCACTGCGCCGCTACCAGCAAACCATACGCCTTTGCCTTGAGCGCGCCGCGCTGGCGATCTTCCCTGCCCAGTGGCAGGTGGATCAAGCCAGGGGTTATTGGGTAGACCCAGCCAAAATTCACCTGGTTTCCTTCGGCGCCAACATTCCGGATCCCAGACCTGGTGTGGCGCAAAGCAGGCAAGGAAAAATTATCGATACTCAAAAAACTCTCAAGTTACTTTTTGTGGGTCGCGATTGGCTTGAAAAAGGTGGGGATATTGCCCTGAAAACGGTGGAATTGCTCCGCCAAGCAGGGGTAAACGCTAAACTTGAGGTGGTAGGAACAACTTTGCCAAACCCACCAGACTACGTCCACGTGTATGGCAACCTGAACAAAGAGAGCACACAGGATGCGCTCAGATTCGATGAGCTTTATCGCGAAAGCTACTGCTTGATTTTTCCAAGCAGGCACGAAGGCTCTGCCATTACACCTCGCGAGGCAGCTGCGTACGGGCTGCCCACCCTGGCATATCGCATTGAAGGATTGATGAGCTCAGTCATCGATGGTAAAAGTGGCTTGCTATTGGAACCCGGAACCGGACCTGAGGGTTATGCTAAGGTCATTTTGAATTGGTTGGACACCCCTAAAACTTACCAGAGGTTGTGTCATGGGGCGCGTGAGTTCTACGAGACTAACGCTAATTGGTCTACCTGTGTAGCAAAACTTGTTATTGAACTCGAATCACAGATTAAGGCACATCAGGTATGAAAATTCTCTACGCCACCTATCGCTACGATCCAACCAATCCTGATTTGGGAAGTAGTGTGGATTATGGTTGCTACAAAGCACTGCTAGATGCAGGTCATGACATCGAGATTCTAGGACCAATTACTGACAAGTTAAATGTCTCTGAACGCTTTGAATCGCTATTTTGGAGAATCTATAAGCGATTAACTGGAAAAAGTGGTTTGAAGTACCTCCTGACTTCCTGTCTCAAAGCATCAAGAACTGCACAGAGAAGATTGAAAAAAGGTGACATTGATGGAATTTTTTCTTTATTCCATGCATTCTTTGTCTTCCGCAGTTTGCAGGTTCCATCATTTTGGTTCTTCGACACCACATTTCATGGCCAGGAAGAAGATTGGCCGATCTACGGCAAACTGGCTCTAAAGGTCACATACTGGCAGGAGAGAAAAGCCCTTGATCAAGTTGCTGCCTTAGCAACAAATAGTGAGTGGTCCAAAAATCAACTCTGGGATTTCTATGGATTGAACAACAAGAATGTGACCATCATTCCGATGCCGTCTGCGCTTCCCACTGAACTTGTAAGTACTAGTTCAAAAGACAGCCTCAACAAGGAAATTCTTGTGCCACTAAAGTTGTTGCTGGTTGGTCGGGTATATCAACGTAAAGGGATTGACATTGCCATCGAAATTGTCGACCAACTCAACAATTCAGGTTTTCCTTCAGAATTGGTTATTTGCGGGATCAACGAAAGACAAGTTGATTCACATTATGTAAAATTTGTGGGACCTTTCAAGAAAAGTGACCCACAACAGCTTGAGGCATATATTAATCTATATAAAACTGCGCACGTCCTGATTCATCCTGCACGTTTTGAAGCGGCTGGGATTGTTCCAGCCGAAGCAGCAGCTTTTGGCACACCGACCATTACGAACGATGTAGGCGGGCTTGCCACAAGCGTCAAAGATGGAGTCTCTGGCATTGTGCTGCCCAAAGGCAGTCCGCCGGAAGCTTATGTGCAAGCCATCACCGACCTGGTCAATGACCCCGAGCGCTACCAGCGGCTCTGCCAAACTACCCGTGAACGCTACGAGAAAGAACTCAATTGGGATGTGGCGGGAAAACAGTTGGTCAAAATCATGGAAGACGCTGTGCGCGAATACAAGGCACAAACTGCAAAGAAAGAGTAATTGGATGACCGAAGCCATTAAACCTCACATCGTTCTGATCGTCGCCCGCGGGGAGGCAGTGCGCAACTTCCTCTATTCCGACACGCTCGCCATCCTCTCCCGGGAGGCGAGGGTGACGCTTTTGTCTGCCATCCACGATGAGAAGTTCATTCAGCGCTTTGGTCCACTGGTGGAACGCATCATCCCACTTCCTGAACTAAAAGAAAAATGGATCGTCAAATTCCTGCGGGAACTGATCGACATGGTGCACTATCGCTGGATCTGGACCGAAAAAGTCAAAAACAAGTGGGAATTGTTGGATTCCGAAGCCCGCACACCCAGGCAGAAGCTGCGAGTTAAGCTATTCAAGGCTTTCGCGCGCCTGTTTGCCTCACGGGCTGGTCTGAACTTTTTGGCGTTTTGGGAGTATCATTTATCCGTCCTCCTCAACCCGACAGCCTTCTTCAAAGAGACCTTCAACGAACTCAAGCCCGACCTGGTGTTCAACTGTTCCCACATCCACGCCCCGCGCGGGGAGATGCCGGCAAGGGTTGCTCACCAAATGGGTATCAAAACTGCGACCTTCATCTTTTCCTGGGACAACCTCTCCTCGAGGGGGCGCATCTTGCCGCCTTATGACCACTTTTTGGTCTGGCATGAAGGCATGCGCGCGGAGTTGCTGAACCTTTACCATTTCATCAAGCCCGCACAGGTGCACATCACCGGCACTCCGCAGTTTGATTATCATTTCAAGCCGGAATACCAACTGACGCGCGATCAATTGGCTGAACACATCGGTTTCGACCCCAACCGCCCCTTCGTGCTTTACACCACAGGCATGGAACGGGATTTCCCGGGCGAGGTGGGGCATGTGCGCATGGTAATCGACCTGTTGAAGGAATTTGAGCCCTCCATCCGTCCCCAGCTGGTGGTGCGCACCTATGTAAAGGGCAACAGCCCCGAGATGGAAGCGCTTGCTCGCTCGGAAACCCCGGATGTCTTTTTCCCACCTGTGCTTTGGGACCCGAACTGGTTCATGCCGCAGGAGCAGGACCTGGCCATCTACAGCAGCCTGCTGAAGCAGTGCCTTTTTGGCGTCAACCCTGCTTCGACTGTGTCGTTGGAATTGATGATGTATGGCAAAGCGGTCATGAACCTGGGCTTTGACCCGCCAGGAACGGAATTACCAAAACCGCTGCGCTGGCAGAGGCATATTGGATTTGATCATTACCAATTGGTCGTTGCGGGTGGAGGTGTGCGCGTAGCCTACTCCGTGGATGACATGCGTTCCATCATTCGGGGATATATGTATCACGGAAACACCCTGCCTGACGAACAGCAGCAATTTCTTGATGGTTTCTTTGGTCCCACTCTGGATGGCAATTCCGGCAAGCGGGTGGCTGAGACGATCCTGCGCCTTGCACAGGGGCATAATGGCTGAAAAATGTGTGCTTTTCATTGCCACATCCGCTAACGCTGAGCACGGGAGAGGTGGGCGCCGAAGGATAGTCGACGTCGCAAGGCAGGCGAGGTTGCACGGTTTCTCGCCTCGACTGCTGTGTTTTTTGCCTTTTACCCAGGTTTTGCGAGGTCCACGTTTTTGGCGGGCAGGCAAATCCAGCCTATCAGAAGAAGCTGGCTGCGAGGTTTCGTACGCCCCGATGCTGCCATTCACACGTTTTGTGTTGATGGATAGGCTCAATCTGCTCTGGTGTGGACTGGTATGTTGGTTGACCTCGCTGCGTACTGGTAGTGGCACACTCTACGGACATGGCACAAGCGCGGCGGGGATTGCACTGGTCGCCAAAAAGCTTCGGAAAGACAAGCGCGTCATCGCGGACGCGCACGGCGTGGGCTCAGCGGAATATGCTTATGCCACAGTTGCGCCTGCAAATGATAAGCAACTCCTTCGCCTGCAAAGGGACGAGCAGAGGGTCCTCTCGCTTGCTGACCAGGTCATTTTTGTCTCTGAGGGAATGCGTTTTTATTTTCAAGGGGTGATGAAGCGTGACTTCAGTTCAGCCCAGGTAATTCCTTGCGCGGTGGATGCGGCATCGCTTCCGGATGCTGAAAAACGCGACCTCCTGCGCGAAAAGCACGGTCTGACGGAGCGATTTGTTTTGGCGTATGTCGGTTCGGCCGTGGCTTATCAACTGCCGCGCCAAACGGTAAGCCTGTTTTCTCAGATTCGAGAATTAATCCCCGAAGCCTTCTTCCTGGGGATCACGCAATCGCCTCAGGTTTTCCGCGACCTGCTGAGTGAGTTGGGGGTTCCTCCGCAGAATTACCTGCTGACCAGCCTGCCGCATGAACAGGTTTTGGAGGTGCTGCAGATGGGGGATGTTGGCTTACTTTTACGCGAGGACTCCCTCTTGAACCATGTTTCCTCTCCCACCAAGTTTGCTGAGTATCTGCTGGCTGGAGTTCCAGTCCTTATTACAAAGCAAGCTGGCGATTACGGAGTAATTGCCCATCGCAAAGGGCTTGGATATCTCGTGGAGCTTGATAATATGCAGGTAGACCCATCCCTCCTGGATTTTTTGCGAAGCATCCAGCAGCATCGCCAGGATTATTTCAAGCGCTGCCGTAACTATGCCCAGACGGATCTCTCATGGGAACGTTATGGTGATGTTCTTGAGAAATTGTTGGAAGATGCTGCTAGTAGCATTATAAGCAAACAAGAGTCATGATCCAGCGTTGCTTTGGTAGGGCACGGCGTGCTGTCTAGATAGTGAAGGTTAACAGTTTGTTTCGGGTGATCATTTACATAATCATCAATCAAACAAATCAGCTACAAGGCGGGTAACCACGGGGGGTTACCCCTACATCTGGGCATTTGATGGCAATGGAGTGCGTAGGGGCAGACCCCTGTGTCTGCCCGGCACCTGTAAACAATCACCCTGTAGAATGTGTAATCAATCATTCTTGTCTTAATTAATGCCGTGCCCCTACCTGCAAAAACAGTGCACCCGTTCTGAGATATTATCAATGGTTAGGAAAAAAACGACATGCCCAAACGAATTCTGACTTGTATCGGCACACGACCTGAATTGGTGAAGCTTGCGCCAGTCATTAAAACTCTTGAACAGCAGCCAGAGGATTTCGAGAGCCTCGTTTGCTTCACCGGGCAGCAACGCCAGTTACTTGCCCAGGCTGCTTCTGTTTTCGATATCCAACCCGACATAAACCTGGACCTCATGCAGGCTGATCAGGGCTTGGCGGCATTCGTAGGCAGAGCGCTTCCGGCTTTGCAGGAAGTGCTGATCGACACAAAGCCAGACATGGTCCTGGTGCAGGGAGACACCTCCACGGTTTTTTGCGCCGCATTGGCAGCTTATTACCAGCAGATCCCGGTTGGGCATGTGGAAGCGGGTTTGCGGACTGACAACAAGTACGCACCTTTCCCGGAGGAAATGAACCGCCGCCTTGCGACCCGCCTGGCTGACTTGCATTTTGCCCCAACCGAAACCGCCCGCCAAGCGCTTTTGCGCGAAGGCGTTCCGGCTGAGAGCATCCATGTCACCGGGAACACGGTCATCGACGCACTGCAGTGGATGCGTGCCCGGCTGGAGAACTTCCAACCTCACCTGCTAGCGTCACTTTTGGAGAAGCTTGCTGACAGGCGCATGGTGCTCATCACGGGGCATCGGCGTGAGAATTTTGGCGAAGGCTTCCAACAAATTTGCGCCGGGATTGCCGCGAGTGCCCAAAAACACCCGGAGGTACTGTTTGTGTACCCGGTGCATCTCAATCCAAACGTACAACAGCCGGTACTGGAGCTGCTCGGAAATATTCCCAACATAACCTTGCTCGATCCGCTTGATTACAACGACTTTGTCTGGCTGATGGATCGTTCGTATCTTGTTTTGACAGACTCAGGTGGGGTGCAGGAGGAAGCGCCAGCGCTCGGAAAGCCAGTGTTGGTGATGCGGGAAGTCACCGAACGACCTGAGGGGATCGAAGCAGGCGTCGCCAGGCTGGTTGGGGCTGACAGGCAGCGGATTGTTGAAAACCTGGAAGAGCTGCTGACTGACAAAAAAGCTTACACGGCGATGACAGTCAGCAAAAACCCGTATGGGGATGGGCATGCGGCGGAGCGGATAGTGGGTATTATTAAGAAACTTTATCGGAAACTGGAAAATGAATAATCAATCCCCTTTTTCACTGATTTACTCCGACTATAGACGTTACATGGCCTCAACTGGAGGAGAGTCATCCAATCCCCTTGCTCCTGTATTCTTTAGCCAGGGGCTTTGGGCATCTTCAGTCTATCGTTTATCTCATTTTTCAACCAATATGCGACCCAAGTGGCTTGGTCGCATAATCAGAGTTTTCTTTTTATTTGCTGAGAAGTTCGTTGAAATCATCACAGGCATTCGGATCCCGGGAGAATGTGAGATCGGGGAAGGTTTATACATAGGTCATTTTGGATCGATCATCCTCAATTCTCAAACAAGAATTGGCGTGAATTGCAATTTATCTCAGGGTGTCACGATCGGAGTTGTCCAAGTTGGACAAAACCAAGGGACTCCAACGATTGGAGATCGAGTCTATATTGGTCCCAACTCAATCATCATTGGCAAGATAACCATTGCTGATGATGCAGTCATTGGCGCTGGATCAGTAGTAACGAATGACGTTCCGGAGAGAGCTGTTGTCGCAGGAAACCCAGCAAAAATCATCTCTTACAAGGGCAGTTTTGGATTGGTCAATTATGACGGTATGGTTTCAGATCCAGAACGGCAAAATTCTCTTAGCACTCGGGAACAGTAAACTACTATCACATGCGTCTCCTCGTGATTTCTTACAAAGTCTGTTGGTTTTCGGAAGACGAAGCCGACAATGTTACCTTTGGTGGGTTTCCATTTCAAATGAGTGCCATCTCAGAATTGTTTGATTCAACCAAGATTCTGATGTTGCAAAGAAAACCTCCGATTCCTCCAGGTTCAATAAAAATAAGTGGGAATAACTTATCCATCATGACTTTTCCGGAACCTGAAGGAAGAGACTTTGCTAGAAAATTGGCGCTCATTACCTGGCTCCCCAAGAATTTCTTCGAAATTTGGCACACTGTGAAACAGTTTGATGCAGTCCACACACCGCTGCCAGGCGACCTGGGCACGATAGGGATGATTGTTGCTCTATTGCAAAAGAAACCACTTTTCGTCCGGCATTGCGGACGGTGGGGCATACCTTCCAGTTCATTCGACAAGTGGCTGCAGCGCTTTTTGGAAAGGATTGCCAGTACCAGGAACGTCGTAATGGCGACCGGCGGTGCGGAAAAGCCTCCCTCCAGCCGTAATCCAGCCATCTCGTGGATCTTCTCTACAGCCCTGACTGCAGCCGAGTTGGATGACACTTCTTTGGCCAAACCCTGGAAGGCTGGGGAGACTCTGCGGTTGGTGACGGTTGGCAGTCTTCTACCTGGAAAGAACATCTCCGCACTGATAGCTGCTCTGCCCCTGCTGCGAGATCGATTTCCTGATCTTGGCCTGGAGGTAATAGGCAGCGGCCGCTTGCTGGGGGACCTGCAGCAGCAAACGCGCCTGCTTGGTCTTGAAGAGGTTGTGAATTTTTCGGGTAATTTGTCTCACGATCAAGTGATGGCACATCTCTCACAATCCCATGTTTTTGTTTTTCCGACGCTTTATGAAGGCTTCCCGAAAGCCCTGCTCGAAGCGATGGCTTGTGGGCTGCCGATTGTTGCCAACCCGGTCTCGGTCATTCCGAAATTACTGGAGGGTGGAGCCGGACTGCTTTTGAACGGACAGGATGCCCTTTCGATTACAGATGCTCTGTCTGATTTGCTCTCGGACTCAGAAAAGATGGCTGCCATGGGGCGTCTGGCCCGTGAGAGAGCTCAACGCTACACGCTTGAACGCTGGCGGGACGAAATTGGTCAACGGCTCACGGAAGCGTGGGGACGACCATTAAAACAGGATTCCTTATCACCAGATCAGGGGGCTGAGCTTGCCTGATCTGCGCGAAAGAATTGGCCAGTTCTTTTGGAAGCTTGGTGTGACACCCACGCTTGTGAGACGCGTCGCCGGCAGAGGACGCTTTGCGCTGGTGATGCATGGCGTCTCACCAGCTTCTGATCCAACCTTGCCAGCAACAGTACAGCCGCATCACACTGCCCAGGAGATGCGCCAGACGCTTTCCTGGCTCAAGCAAACCTTCACTGTACTCACTCCTGATCAATTCTTGTGTACGGATCTTCCAGGAGTGCTGCTGACATTTGATGACGGTTTCGCCAACAATGTTGACGTTTTACTGCCAATCCTCGAAGAATTTGAAGCCCCAGCGGTGTTCTTTATAACCGTTCAACACGTGCTCAACCCGCGGGATTGGCTGCCAGCAACCAGGGTGTTGGTTGAACAAGTTTGGAAGAATTTGCAAGATGTGCCTGAAACCACCGCCCAAAACTTTTATGATGGCATGACTGTTGAACAGTTGCAAGCATGTGCCAGGCACCAGCTGATAACCATCGGCTCCCATACCATGACCCACCCCTTTCTTTCAAAATGCTCTCTTCCGGAATTGGAAAATGAGATTTTTGCCAGCAAACGCATACTGGAAGAACTTACTGGAAAACCGGTTGATACCTTTGCTTATCCGACTGGAGATTACGACACGCGCGCCATCCAGCAAGTTGAGCAGGCTGGTTACAAAGCCGCGTTTGCGGTGGACTCAATGAAGTTAGGCGCACCGCGATTCGAGATTCCGCGTGTGGGGCTGTATTCTTCAACCCCATCCTATCTGGGACTCAAACTCAGCGGCTTGCATCGCCGCCCAATACACGGCAAGATCCTCTAAAATGAAAATCATTTACCTGATCAATGAGCTTGGCAAAGGCGGCAGCGAACGCCAGCTTTACCTTTTGTTGAAATACATGGATCGGTCTTCTGCTGAGCCGACAGTAGTGGTGTTTAACCCGAGCACTCTTGCTGATTATGCTGATGATATTCGTGCTCTGGGGATAAGAGTTTTACCAGTGCCTGCTTCGGAGAACTCTCCACTCAAGAGGCTCCTTTGGATGATCCGGTTGTTGAGGCAAGAGACACCAGACGTGGTTCATTCCTGGAGTGCACCGGACAACCCCTATGCTGGTATCGCTGGTCTGTTGGCTGGTGTTCCTCTGCGCGTGGGTTCCTTGAGAAACTCATTACAGAACCGTTCTTTTTTGGAATTGCCTTCGCTCCTCCAGAAATTTGCGATTCACACTTGCCCCTATCTATTAGTAAACGCAAACAGCATCCAAGCAGAGTTAGTCGAGCGTAATTTTCCTGCCAACAGGCTTTACTTGATCGAAAACTGTGTTGAGATTCCTCCAGAAATTGAAAAATCCGATTTTCCTCCAGTTTTCTCCGACAACTTTCGTTTGGTTGGGATGGTTTCGAATTTAAGGCGAAACAAGAATGTCCATGTCTTCATTGAGGGATTGGCTATGGTTCTACCTCGTTTTCCTGAATTGCGCGGCGTGATCGTTGGACAGCCCATCCCGGATGAACTTGATTACTACCAATCCCTTCAGAAATTGATCGAGGAGAAGGAGCTCTCGGATCAGGTATTTATGTTGGGATTTAGAGATGATGCTCCTCAACTTGTTGCCAGGTTCGAGGTTTTTTGCCTGCTTTCTGACTTCGAGGGATCTCCTAATGCGGTGCTTGAAGCGATGGCAGCCGGCAGGCCCGTGATTGCAACCAATACCAGCGGAATTCCCGAGTTGGTTCAAGATGGCATAGCTGGTTATTTAGTTCCACCCGGGGATGCCAAAGCCTTCGCCGATGCGCTCGAAAAAATGCTCAACAACCCCGATCGGGAAGAAATGGGTGCTAAAGGTCGAATGCGGGTAAAATCACACCACAGTTGTCAGGAGGCAGCCTCCCGGTTGCTTGAGCTTTACCAGCAGCTTCTATCGAGAAAGAAATGACTGTTCAATTACTTAATGCCTCACAGATCGATCCAACCCAACTGACAAGCTTCCTCGAACGTTTTTTTGGTAGCACAAAGGCCAATTTCTTACGTGAGCATGGCGAATGGCTGCATGGCGGTCAGGAGAACCGGTGGGTCTTGCTGGTGGATGGGGTGCTGGCTGGCTATTGCGCGGTGATTCCGACCCAAGTTAGTGTCGATGGAAAGAGCTTGTCTGCCATCTGGTGGGTGGACATCATTGTCGCGCCGGAGTTCCGCGGGCAGGGCTTGCAGTCTCACTTTGACCAGAAACTGCAGCAGGATAACCTTCTTAAATTGGGTTTTCCCAACGAACTAGCTGCTAAGATCCATCGCAAGCACCAGTGGGGTGTGCGTGAGGATTTGCAGGTCCGGCTCTGCCCCCTGCGACCGCTGAAAGTGAAACAGGTGCGCACTGCCCAAGGCAGGCGCGGAGTTTTGCTCAAGTTGGGAGCGTTGGCGCTCAGCCCTATCACAGCTGCTTTCAGGATTCGTCTGCGCCTGCACAAATCAGCAAGGGTTTTCACTCAGGAACTACCCTCAGCACGAAGCTTGGCTGAGATCGTGGAACGAACTCCTGCGCAAGCTTTCCCAACCACATGCCGGGATGCAGCCTATTTTCAACATCGATTCCTGGATGCTCCCTATGCCGGGGAGCTTGCCTGGTTCTTCCATGGTCCTATGGAATCGCCCACCCACTACCTGGTTACCAGGACTTTGCAGCATCATGGGGTGACGGTGACGCGCATTCTCGACTTTTTTGGCGATTTGAGCGCTGAACGACCGCTGCGTGAATTGTTACAGGCAGCTGTCGCAGATGCCGATCGAAAAAAATCCTCACAATTGACTGTGATGGTGACCCTGCCTTCCATGGAACCTGACTTTAAGGCAGCAGGCTTTGTCTTTAAAACACCCGCACGATTTTGCTGGCTCAGCAGCGACCCGGCTATAATGGAGTCCTTTGCCAGACCATTCTATTTCACCCTGGCTGACAGTGACAATGACGAAATTAGTTGAGTATGACCGATAAAACCATCTCCCAACCCCTGACAACCGCTTCCCGCCTGGGTATGAGTCGGTATCGGGGCAAGCAATTGTCTTATACAGGCAAGATCCTGGTGTTTTTCTTCTTGCAGGTAGTGCTGGCGTTGGTCATTCGCCAGTCGAATACGATTTCGACGCTGCATGCTTATGCGACTATCGTGGTGGGTTTGTATTTTGTTGTTTCCGATAAAGAACCTAATCGAATGATTTATTGGATGGGTTATGTTGCTGGCGCGGAGTTGTTGTGGCGCGGTACGGGGGCAAATGTTTTTTGGGAAATGGGGAAATACGGCATTATTCTAATCAGCGGGTTGGGCTTGCTAAAGCACTTTGGCAAGTACCCTTTTAATTTCAGCCTGCTACCTTATTTCTTGTTACTCGCGCCGGCAATCTTCTTAATGCCATCTTTCAACCGCGAAACTGTTTCTTTCGCGCTGGCGGGTCCTTTCGCGATTGTTATTGCCAGCGTCTTTTTCAGCCGGATCGAGATCAATACGTTGCTATTAAAAACTTTGTTGCTGACAATTGTGGCTTCTGTGCTGACGTTCTCAATCCTTGCTTTGGTAGGGCTGATTGATGCTGAGGTCATTGAGTTTAATAGCGCCTCCAATCTGTTTGCGTCTGCCAATACCGGTCCCAACCAAGTTTCTTCTGTTCTTTCTTTAGGGGCTTTTGCTGCGTTTATCTACGCTTTCCTGGAAAAGGAGCAAAAATTCTTACGGGTTCTGGTGATTTTGATGGGTATCGGATTGCTTGTGCAAATAACCCTGACCTTCTCAAGAGGGGGACTCTACAACCTGGTCGGTGCGATTGCAATGGGCGGATTATTCATCATCAGAGATCGGAAAGCTCGCAGATCGTACTTGTTGATCGTCCTGGCAAGTTTCCTGATTTTTTACTTCCTGCTTTTTCCGGCGCTGGAACAGTGGACTTCAGGTGCACTTGGGGCACGACTGAGAGATACTGAGCCAACTGGACGGCTTGAAATCATCCAATCCGATTTGGAAGTCTTTACGGAGAATCCTATATTTGGGATTGGATTGGGGCAATCCAATTATGAGCACGCCCGCTATTTTCGGGTATCGAATGCTCACACGGAGTATTCACGCATGCTGGCAGAACACGGAGTGTTTGGTTTGATTTCGCTGTTAATTCTGGCGATTGTGATGGGTTTGAAGTTCCTGCATAAAAGTGAGCCTGTCGCTAAAGGAGTGATTGTGGCTTGTATGACCTGGGGATTGCTCTTCATGGCACACTCAGCCACCAGGCTGGTTGCTCCTTCTTTTCTGATTGGCTTGTCTTTCGCGCATTTTGAGCTGAACATTCCTGTCGTTGAATCCGAACGGGGTGCCAGGTACAACCGCTTTAAAAGATTAGGCTCCCGCTATAAATCACACAAGCTACAACGTTAGGTGTGTGCCACCCGTTATCATCAGACAAACCCTTCTTTTCCTAGATGACTCATCCTCTAAAAGTACTGTTTATCACCACTGAGTGGCCCACCAATAAACACCCTGGGCATGTTCCTTTCCTGGTGCAATATGCCGACGCTCTGCGAAAGCAGGATGTTGACGTGGCGGTCTATCACTTTCGTGGCAAAGCTAACCCGCTGAATTACCTGCGGGCGTGGTTCGATGTACGCAAACAGACGCTTTGGTCGGAGGCTGAGATAATCCATGCTCATTGGGGGCAAAGCGCCTTCATCACGCTTTTTTCAAGAAAACCTTTGGTGATCACTTTCCACGGCAGCGATTTGCAGGGAATCGTGAGTCCTCAAGGGAAGTACAACTTTAAGGGCAAAGTCTTGGTCATGCTCAACCGTTGGATCTCACGGAAGGCTAAAGTATGTATCGCGGTTTCTGAACGTCTCAGACAGCTCCTGCCGGGTGACCTTGAACACGTTGCGGTCATTCCCATGGGCATTGATCTTGAATTGTTTAAGCCTCTTGATAAAACAAAATCCCGGCAGGCATTAGGGCTTGATCCCCACAAACGCTACTTGCTCTTCGTCAGCGACCCCAATCGACCCGAAAAACGATTTTCACTGGCACAGCAAGCAGTGGCTGCTGCAAATTTGCAGGATGCTGAACTCCTGGTTGTGTGCGACCAGCCATACGAAAAGATTCCCCTTTATCTCAACGCGGGTGACTTGCTCTTACTGACATCTTCTCATGAGGGCTCGCCGGTGATCCTCAAGGAAGCGCTTGCCTGCAACCTACCTGTCGTTTCTGTTGATGTGGGAGATGCCAGGGAGAAACTCGAGAACATTGACGGTTGTGAGGTCTGCGAAAACGACGAACCCCAGACGATCGCCCGGGCAATCTTACATGTTTTAGCTCATGGCAAACCTATCAACGGACGTGAAACTGTGCTAGAGCTCTCTTGGGGGTTGATTGCTCGACGCACACTCGCAGTTTATAACCAGGCTTTACACAGACTATCATGACGCAATCCTTTCCTTTTGTCAGCATCCTGATCCCGGTTCGCAACGAAAAAGCTTACATCCATCGCTGCCTTGAGGCGGTGCTGGCTCAGGATTACCCTTCCGAGCTGGTGGATATATGGATCGCGGATGGAATGTCGTCGGATGGAACCCGGGAGATCTTGACCGATTACACCAAGCAATACCCAAATATTTTCCTGATGGATAATCCCGGTCGAATCGTTCCGACAGGTCTAAACTTGCTGATCCCCCGGGCTCAGGGTGAGATCCTCATCCGGGTGGATGGGCATTGTTTGATTGCAAAGGATTACGTCAGTAATTGCGTCCGGCACCTGCAAGAAGATGGCGTTGATGGAGTTGGGGGACCGATGCACACCATTGGAGAGGATTTCGTCTCTGAAGCGATTGCCCTGGCGATGAGCTCGAAATTTGGTGTGGGGAATTCCTCTTTTCGAACTGAGTCCGGTCGGACCAAGATGGCTGATACGGTACCCTTCCCGGCTTACACGCGTGCCATAATCGAAAGAGTCGGGCTCTATGACGAGGAATTGGTCCGCAACCAGGATGATGAATATAACTATCGTATTCGTGAAGCAGGTGGAAAGATCTTGCTGGCGGAGGATGTCCGATCAGATTATTACAGTCGTGGTTCGCTTAAAAGACTCTGGAAGCAATATTTTCAATATGGGTTCTGGAAAGTCAGGGTGCTGCAGAAGCATCCTCGGCAAATGAGCTTGCGACAATTTTTGCCTCTGGCTTTTGTTCTTTCTCTAATCCTGATCCTGCTTCTAGCGCTTGTCGTGCCTTGGGGATGGGTGTTGCTGGTGGCAATCCTGGGACTGTACCTGATGACGAACCTGGCTGCCTCTCTCGCAATCGCAAAAAAGCATGGCTGGCGGTTTTTAAAATTGCTGCCGCTCACTTTTGCAATCATCCACCTCAGCTACGGAACGGGGTTTTTGAGCGGGCTCTTTAGATTTTTGGATCGTTGGAAGGATAAGAAAGGTCGAGTCCCGCAGTTAAAGAATTAACTATTATTGTCGATACACGGGGGTGAGTTTGACGGGGGTAAGCGGCTAGTTTCCAAAAGAGTGGCGGCAAATTGGGGGGTATTTTAATTGCTGAATCCAGAAAATCTATAAATAACTGTCATCAGGTCTATAGTAAAATAAACTTCAATCTCAAAGAACCACAGTGAAGGGAGTTATTTCTGTGCAGACCGACACAGTTCAGGAACAGACTGTTCTGGAGGTGCATAAACCTGCCAGCCGGTCGTTTGCAACGATAATCGCAGCGCTGATCAAACGGGGATTGGATTTCCTTTTCGCGTTGATCGCATTGATTGTGTTATCGCCTGTGTTTACGTTGATTGGGATATTAATAAAGCGCGATTCTCCAGGCCCGGTTTTTTACCAGGGAAAACGGATGGGGAGAAATCAGAAACTTTTCATGATCCAGAAGTTTCGCACAATGACCTACGAAGCAGGGCAATTCCCTGGCGCACCGATTACCGGGAATGATGACCCAAGGATCACAAGTATCGGGCGTTACCTCCGGAGAACCAAGCTCAACGAACTACCCCAGTTATGGAATGTCTTGATTGGAGACATGAGTTTTGTGGGACCCAGACCGGAGGATTATGATATCGCCCTGAACTGGTCTGATGACTTAAAAAAAATCCTCATGTCAGTCCGCCCAGGCATCACCAGCCCCGCCTCGATCATCTATCGCGATGAAGAAAAGCTGCTGAAGGGCGCAGGGTTTCTGGATGAATACCTGCTGCGAATTTTGCCCGACAAGCAGCGGCTTGACTTGCTTTACATTAGAAATCACAGCCTGTTGATGGATGTTGACGTGCTGGCTTCAACGGTTGTTATGTTAATTCCTCAGATCCGGGGAAGAGATCTTGATGAGCGTTTGTTATTTGGCGGACCGTTTTTGATGTTCTTTCGCCGGATTATTCCCTGGTTTCTGTTGGATGTGCTTGTTACCACCATCTCGGTCGGCCTTTCGGGTCTTGTTTGGCGAATTAGTAGTGTGATTAATCTGGGTATCCCAGTCTTCCTAATCCTGTCTTTGGTGATTGCCTTTTTTATCAGCATGATCAACGCGATCCTGGGTTTGCAGCGAGTTTCCTGGGGCAAGGCGAGCCCGGCTTATGTGATCGATATTGGTCTTTCGGTTGGTATTACGGTTTTCCTCCTTTGGGTCATCACCCGCATGTGGATCAAGGAGCCGTGGATCCCATTCAGCATGCTGTGGCTGATCGGAATTACCACTTTCGTGGGCTTGGTTGCGGTTCGATTCCGCGACCGCCTAATCAGCGGTTTGGCTTACCGATGGCTGCTTTTTAGGGGCAGCAAAGCGGCACTCGCTGAGCGGATTCTGATTGTTGGGGCAGGGCAACTGGGAGAACTGGCTTCTTGGCTGGTTCAGCGCAGCGCTTACTCTTCGTATTTGGGGGTTGTGGGGTTTGTGGATGATGATCCGCGTAAACGCGACCTTAACTTAGGTGGAATCAGGGTGTTAGGGCCCACGACAGCGGTGGGAAAACTTGTAAAAAAATACACAGTTTCAATCATCTTCCTGGCTATCACGAATTGCACTGAAGCAGAGCATGAGAAGATTCTGCATCATTGCCAGGCGACTGGAGCTAAGCTTGTGATCTTGCCGGATCTGGTTAAAACGCTGGAAGCCTCGTTTGAAGGAATAGGAATCAATGGCTATTAACTATCAGGGATATGCATCCGGGAAGGTATTGATTACCGGTGCGGGTGGCTTTATTGGCTCACACTTGTGCGAACGGTTAGTGGAGCATGGTGAATCTGTGCGTGCCTTTGTGCGATACACTTCCCGCGCTGAGATCGGCCTGCTAAAGCAACTCCCTCCTGAAATTCTGCAGAACATCGAGATCATTCGCGGCGATTTGCGCGATAACAGCGCGGTCGAACAGGCTGCCCAAGGCGTTGACACCATCTTCCACCTGGGAGCACTGATCTCCATCCCTTACTCTTACGTGCACCCGGTGGAGACGGTCCAAACGAATGTGATTGGGACATTAAATATCCTCGAAGCCTGCCGCAAGGAAGGCGCGAAGCTGGTGCATACTTCCACCAGCGAGGTCTACGGGACGGCTTTGCGAGTGCCGATCGATGAAGATCATCCGCTGCAGGGGCAGTCGCCCTATTCCGCAAGCAAAATTGGAGCGGATAAGCTGGTGGAAAGCTATTATCGAAGTTTTGGTGTTCCCTCGATCACGGTCAGACCCTTCAACACTTACGGACCGGGGCAGAGCAACCGCGCGGTTATCCCGACCATTATCACCCAGGCTTTGTCGGGGAATACGGTCAGGCTGGGCAACCTGGAGGCTATCCGCGATTTTACCTACCTTGACGATACCGTCGAAGGCTTCCTCCAAGCCGGGCAGGCAGATATGTGGGATGGGGAAACTTACAACCTCGGCACGGGTGAGGAAATCAGCATCGGACAGATCGCTGAACTCATTTTCAGGATTATGGGCAAGACGCCCGAAATCCAGGTGGAGCAAGGTCGGCTGCGCCCGGAAAAATCAGAAGTGCTGCGGCTGATTTCTGACAATCGCAAAGCAAAAGCTGCTTTAGGGTGGCAGCCCAAAGTTGTCATGGAAGAGGGCTTGAGACGCACGATCGATTGGATCAGCGCGCATTTGGACTTCTACAAGCCAGAAGATTACGGCCTTTAGGACCAGAAAACGCAACAAACCGAATGCGCGGTTTGTTAATTCAATTGTATAATTTCCATAAACTAAAGCAAGGCGGAGATTATGAAAGCAGTCATCTTGGCGGGCGGCAAGGGAACCAGGCTTGCGCCTTACACGCATATCTTACCCAAACCAATGATGCCGGTCGGCGATCGGTCAATCCTTGAGGTGATTCTTGGTCAGTTCAGCCGGGCAGGCATCAGCGAAGTGACGTTGGCTGTCGGTCATTTGGCGAGCCTGATGCAGACCTACTTTGGGGATGGCTCCCGGTTCAACCTGAAAATCAACTACGCTTTTGAGCAATTCCCGCTTGGCACCGCGGGTCCCCTGGCATTCATCGATGGGTTGAACGAGACTTTTTTGGTCGCTAATGGGGACATCCTGACGCTGCTTGATTTCAACCAATTGATTACTTTTCATAAGGAACAGAAAGCTGTATGCACCATCGCCAGTCACCATCGGACCCACAAGGTCAACCTGGGGGTGATTGAGCACGCGGAAGGATCCTACAAGGTCACAGGGTACATCGAAAAACCCACCATGAATTTTTTGGTCAGCATGGGGGCATATATTTTCGAACCTAGAGCCCTGGATTTCATTCCCAAAGGGGAATACTTTGACTTCCCGACCCTGATCAACACGCTGCTTGGCGCGAACGAGCCGGTGGCGTGCTATCCTTACGACGGTTATTGGCGCGATCTGGGCAACCAAGATGATTACCTCGCCGCCAACGAAGATTTCGAAAATATGCGATCTCAGTTTTTGGGGGAATGACGATGGAATGGTGCGTTGCACTTGCAGATGTGAAGCTCGGAATTGAGGAAGAAAAAGCTGTGCTTGAGGTATTACGCTCAGGCTGGCTGACGATGGGTCCGGTGACGCAGGCTTTCGAACAGGAGCTGGCGGCATTTGTTGGCGCAAAACACGCTTTCGCAGTCAATAATGCCACCGCTGGATTGCACCTGGCATGCCTGGCAGTAGGAGTGGGCGAGGGGGATGAGGTGATCGTCCCCTCCCTGACGTTCGTGGCGACCGCTAATTCCGTTCATTACACAGGCGCAAAAGCCGTTTTCGCGGATATCGAAAGCGAAGACTGGCTGTGCATTTGCCCCCAGTCGATCGAAGAAAAGATCACCGGGCGGACCAAGGCGATCATGGTGATGCATTATGCCGGGTTCGCCTGCGACATGCCGGAAATCTTGCGCATAGCCGAGAAGTACAATTTGGTAGTCATAGAGGATGCTGCTCATGCCATTGGGGCGAGCCTGGATGGGAAAGCGCTGGGAACCTGGGGGAAGGTGGGGGTTTACAGCTTTTTTGGCAACAAAAACATGACCACCGCGGAGGGGGGCATGTTGGTGACGGATGACGACGACCTGGCTGAAAAGGTGCGAATTTTGCGTTCACACGGCATGACCACCCTCACGTGGGATCGCTTTAAGGGGCACGCCAGCACCTACGACGTGGTGGCATTGGGCTACAACTACCGCATTGACGAGATCCGTGCGGCGATCGGGCAGGAACAGCTCAAAAAACTGCCAGCCGGCAATGCCAGGCGGGAAACCCTGGTGGGGCGGTATCGCCAGGCTTTGCGGGAGAAAGCGCCAGCTCTGGGGCTGCCTTTCTCAGAGAATCGCGGGGTGAGCAGCCAGCACATCTTCCCGGTGTTGCTGCCTGTAGGTGTTGACAGGGAAGCCTTCAGGGAATACATGAAGCAAGACGGCATCCAAACCAGTTTTCACTACCCGCCGGTTCACCAGTTCAAGATCTACCGCGACGAAGCAGAGACACTCTGGATGACAGAAAATGTTGCCCGGAGGCAGGTGACCCTGCCTCTTTTCCCTGGCATGACGGACGAGCAGCAGGATTGGGTGGTAGAGAGCGTGGTAAAGGCTTTGCAGTAACAGAGTCTTGAGGGTGGTTTTTTTGTGCGGTTTGTTTACCCTGCCAATCGAAAAGAGTGTCAATCCCTTGGTATTGATTGGTAAAATCAGGTTGAGTCGAGGCACATTCCGGCAATGATTGGGTAGTATTTACCAGGCAGGCGGTCATCGTCCAGTCCTTCAGGGCTCGGGAAACGGTAGACTCACTCACCACGCAAGGTCTTTTTAGTCCCAATTATTCTTTTAGCTAAAAGTTTGCAAAGGAAATTGGCACTATTAAAGTCGAACGGACCGATTCTTGATTGTTCTACAATTCGAACATGTTATACTTGTGCTGTGGATGACAAGTACCATTAACTGTCTGAGGAGATTCACAATTGAACGTTATTTATCCACCACCATTTCCCAATTTTCATTTTCTGGCAGACTCATTGACACCGGTAAATCCATCTGATATGGCTGCATTCATTGCGAGAGATTATTTGCTAAAGTCAGAAATTAGGAGAATCACTTATCTTTATTTAGTAACTAACTTTTGGAGGGAAACATTATGAAAACAAATTTTGTTCGTTTGGTCAGCATCCTTGTATTAATTGCTTTGAGTTCCTGCTCGCAGTTTCTTCCTTTGCCGGATCAAGATCCTGCAACCGATGCGCCTGCTCCCATTTCACAACCAGAAGCCACATCTACAAAAGTCCCACCGACTGACGAACCCACGCTAATTCCTACACCGACTGACGAACCCACTTTAATTCCTACACCGACCATCCACGGTGTAGTCAATCCCACCGGTGTCATTCCTGCAGGCATGCCCGCGATTGTTGACGGATATGTTTTGATAGCGGAAAAATCCGGCATGCAGGTGGATGGGGACTCTGTCAGTTTTGAGCTCAAGATTCGCATCATTGGAAATGAAGCCAAACTGTTTCGTTATAACGTGTTTAGCATAAGACTAAAGGATGACTTGGGAAATTACTATGATTACGATTATGATAAGTGCCCTGAGTCATCAATTTATGATCCCAAGCAGTATTTGATTAATCCAGATGAAGACATCGTGATTAGTAAATTTCTTAATTATGGTCTATACGCCTACGGTAATTGGTGTAATAAAGATAAAGACACGTTTATTCCAGGTTTCACCGCGATAGTTCCATCGGGAGCAAAATCATTGATCTTGGAATTTGAGGCGTTCGGACCGTTCTCCGGGTTTGGATTCGAGTTTGATCTATAGATAAAAAAGAAATATTGAATAGCTCTTAGCACAATCAAAGAAGAGTCATTGATATCCCCATGAACATTTTTGCTGTACATGTTTGTGGGGATTTTCAATTATTGAATCTCAAACGAAGTATACAAGTTATTATTGCTCCTTCAACAGCCCCACAGTGAAAGTAAGTGGGTGAAACTAATTTGTTACAATCCCTGCTCGCGAATTAGGACATACCATCCATGATAAAATCCGACTTGATGAGCAGGAAGATTGCGTTGATCCTGGTTTTACTTTTTCTCCTAACCGGGTGTGGTAAAAGGCCTCAGCCGGATGTGGAGCATTTTCAGGCGGAGGTCGTTGCGACCTTGCAAAAGCCGATTGGTGAGCCAGAGTCCAACCTATGGGAGGAGACACCTGCCTTTGGTTCGGAGTTCACGGAGACGGCACTGCCTTCTCAACCCTTCCCGACCAACGCGCCAGAGGGCACACCCACTCTTACAGCATCAATCCCAATGGGCACTGGTTATCCTATAGGCACTGAACCAACCATACTCATGCCTGTACCTTCAGTAACTGCGAACCTGACCGGAACACCGACTCCAACCCCTGGAGTTTCTGACTGGAAGGGCGTCTGGAACATTTGGTATCAGACTGCGGGCGGCGGTTACATACCAGCAAATTTGACTATTCAGGTAGATGGCACTGGATTGACTGGATTAGCTAAAATCGAAGGAATCGACTATATCTTTGATGGCGAGATTTACAAAGAAGGAACCCAGGTAGAGGGGAAATGGAAAACCGCAGCAAACAAGGGTGCCTTCTGGTGGCGATTGAGTTCCCAGAACACATTTGTCGGGTCGAGGGAAAAACGGTTTGGTTTTTGTGGCGATCGCGCGGCGGTCACGCAGCCCAGCCTATGCCGGGAAGTTCCGCAGGATTAAGAAACATGCGAGGTTATGACAGCCCTCAAATCAGTGAACGCGTAGTTGATTCAATAGAATTAGCTGACCTCTTACGTGCCTCCATGGCGGATGGAAACACGGTTTGTTTTAACGCGCCAGGCAAGAGTATGGAACCTTTTATCCGGTCAGGGGATACCATTTTTGTTGCTCCAATCGGGAAGAGGTCAATTCAAACCGGAGAGGTGATCGCGTTTGTGCACCCCGAAAATGGCAGAGTGCTGGCGCACCGCGCGGTTAGGATCGCTAAGGGACGGTTCTATTCCAAGGGCGATAACACCTCCGCCCTCGGAGATGGTTGGATCGGGTTTGAGGACGTTTTGGGGCGGGTTGTTCGCGTTCAGCGGCATGGAAAGGATCACCACCTGGGGTTGGGGCGCGAGAAGTGGCTGATCGCGCGGCTTTCACGGGGAAACAAGCTGGTGCCGCTGCTGAACTTCCTGCGGCGGATAAAGTGGGGGATCAAAAGGTTGTTTTCCGCACGAGGTTAGAATTTATATCGTAGGCCGGGTTCCGTCCCTGAACCCGGCAAAAAGAGCCGGATTGAAATAACAATCCGGCCTACAAAAAGACCAAATTCCTTAATACTTATTGTGGGGTTGCATCCATTCGTGCAATGTATTTGAGATTTCGGCTTTGTAGCGGGCGGGTTCAGTGCTTTCTTCCCCACGCTGTAACCTTAAGAGCGTTTTTCCGTAGCTTCTAACCAGGTAATTAAGGCGCTCTACGTAGAACCACAGTATTGTTGGCGAGGTGGGCGATACGTTGTAAATTCTTGCAAGCGCCAGGCGGGGGATGAAAACACGCTGCAGACCAATCTTGAGTTTTGCGAGCAGTCCCTTCTCCACGGACAGATTCACCAGGTCGGGTGTGAAATGGTCCTCAAACCAGACGCGGTCAAGTAGTTGCAATCGCGCGTTTTCCAGCAGACCGGGCTCTATTCCATCCGGAGCCAGGGTGGTGAAAACTTCGGGGGGGATGGGCACGCCGAGTTCCGTTTCCGCCAATTTGAGCGTTAGCGCTGTGACGCGTTCCGCCCCCCAGGATTGAGCAATCAACGTCAGTTTTTGCCAGTCAATTTCCGCCTCGAACTTGTGGATAACCATGGCGACGTCCATCAACCCCCGCAAACCCAAAGTGAGGTAGTGCTGGTAAGTGAGATGCAGGCAGAGATGCAGGATCAGATCTTCCAAGCCGAGAGCCAGCGCATCTACGTTGGCGACTTTTGCAGGCTTAGCGCGCTGCCAGAGCGCTTCCGCGTCGATGGTGAAGGGCTCATCCTCCTCAAGCAGCGTCCAGTGCAGCTCCACGATGGCATGGCCTGGTTTGGTCATCGGCGGAACATGTTTAGTGTCGATATTTTCGTCAGCCAGGTCAAAGTAGGTCTCAACCTGATAACCCAGTTCCTGCAACACAGCCAGACTTCTGGGTAGGTCCTGCTTTTTGACCAGGAGATCGATGTCATTCATTGAGCGGGAGCCGATATCTGGAAAGACGTTTTCGAGTAAGTAGACGCCTTTCAATCCAGCAGCGGGGATGCCCGCGTTGTGCAGCGCCGCCAAAACGATTTCCGCGTCATGCAGGAATAACATGTTTCGAATGGTGGTCAAAGAATACGTTTGGTGGAGTTTTTCTCTTTGAGGGATCTCCAACCCATGAGAGGCGTTGAGAGTTACCACCAAACTGAAAAGTAATGGCGCGACAAGCTGGCGATCGGCTTCAGCGAAGAGCCCATCCCATTGCCCCGCATCCAGATGGGACATTAACTCGAAAGCCTCGTCTGGGTTAGTACCAAGCGAGAGCAGCGTGAGCAGAGAGTTTAGCGGATCGAATTCTTGTGTCATGGAGTAGCCTTTGCGACTATCTCCCTAATTGTACCGAAGATGGAGAATAATCACATTGGGGATCCTGGGAAAATATCAGCTTTCCTTGTCAAGAAAAAAGGTATGGTTCTGCCTGTTATCCAAGATATGTTATTATGTTATACTGAAGAAGTAATTGGGAGGTAAAATTATCAGGTCCGCGGGCATTGCCCGAATTGAAAAATGAGATGAAAAACACTAAACGATTCGACCTTTCTAACGCATTTCTCATGGTAGTACTCATAGCCACATTGTTTGGCACATCCTGCCGTTCCAGAGCCACGCATTTAACGCAAAATCTGGATAATTCGAGAGTTCCAGGGCAACAATCCACGCAAACACCTGAAGCAGCTGCCCAAACGCCTGGGCAGGAGACCGCTCAGGTTCAATCACCAACATTGGAATTTGCTTCAACCGCCACGGCGATTTCAACTTTAGCGACCCAAGGGGCTTCGGCAACTTTGCCACCGATTCAAACACCCACTTCCTCCTTGGTAGTTGTATTTCCCACCGCCACAAAAAAATCCACCACTGCTCAGGTTGCTACCTCCACTCTGGTGCCTACTTTAACCCGAACTCCCACCCAAACCCGCACCTCCACCCCGACTTTCACTGTCACTGCAACCCCAACCCAAACACCGACCTTACAGACCGGTTGGGAGGGGGAGTGGACCTTCTACCTGGATAATGGCAGCGGTGGTTACCATTCCGGGACGTTGAGCATCGCCGTAAATGGAAAAGAGGTTCTCGGAAACGCTGTGATCAACGGAAATAGTTACGCATTTGTGGGGCAGCTGAATGCCGATGACTCTGCCATCCAAGGCGATTACACCGCCGGTGCAGATGCCGGGTGGTTCTATTGGGTTTTTCTTTCGGACAGCCAGTTTGGTGGCATGCTGGACAACCAACATGCTTTCTGCGCTTCCCGCAATGGCGCTGAGAGACCCGGGCAGTGCGGATATTTTATTATTTCGTAAAGTCAAAGATGAGAGGTTTTTTACTGGTTGACTCCGCACCACTTTTTTGATAAACTATGGGTGGAAGTTTATGTCCTTTTATATGGGTTATTGATTGTTGTTTTTGGTTCAGGGGGAGCCTAATCGTCTCCTGAGATAGATTTTTCGGAGGAAAAATGAAGAAAAAATCAATTTGGGTTATCACAAGTGTAATTTTAGTTACCGCGCTCGTCGCGGGATCCGTTTATGCCTTTTATAAAGGCAATGTTGACGGCGTTTGGGGAGAGATCGACCAGCTCCAATATCTTGACATCATCGGTCAGATTGGTTTTGACCCCGGCACGGAGTGGGGCACCGGGAACCTCAGCACTGCTGACAACACCATGGTGCGAAACCCTGATGAATGTACGGGTGATATTGATGGCTCGGATCCTTTTGACCCTACAGGTCATGGGATAGGCTTTGCTGACGGGACGGTTTCAGGTTTGGGCTCTCATGTCTACACATGTAATGGCAACGGTCTAGTCATTTCAGAGTATGTGGAAACCAGTACCGGTATACAGGCAATCGAGATTTTTAACGCCACGGACTATCCCGTCTCGTTGCTTGGCGTTAAATTGCAGATTTTTTACGATGGAAGTTCAACCGCGGGCACTACGATTGACCTGACTACCAACGCGATCCTGGCTGCGAACGACGTCTATGTGATTGCGGATCAAAATATTGCCAATGTGACTGAAGATCAAATCTCCGGTTATCTTGACTTCGACGGTAATGACGTGGTGGCACTGGTAAGGGGAGGGGCTCCTTACGTACCGGTAATAGTTTACGTTGACATCATCGGTCAGATTGGTTTTGACCCCGGCACGGAATGGGGCACAGGTGACACCAGCACTCAAGATAACACCATCCGCAGGAAGAGCACAATCTGCACAGGTGATACCAATGGCGGTGATACCTTCTCTCCGTCTACCCAGTGGGACGGGTATGCAGATCAAACATACGATGGTCTTGGGTCGCATACAGCAAGCTGCACGGGAACTGATCTGATCATCTCAGAATATGTAGAATCATCCTCTCACAGCTGCGGGTTTTTTTGCAACCGACAAAGACGTGTGATTGAAATCTACAACGCCTCGAATCTTTCGATATCTTTACTTGGTTACAAGATCCAGATATTTTCTAATGGGTCTTCAACTGCAACCACTACGATTGATCTCACGAATACAACTTTAGCAGCTGGTGCTCGCTGGGTCGTATCTGATTATAATCACTCTGATATCGCTGAAAATCAGGTTGACAGCGACCTCGAATTTAGTGGTGACGATGCGGTTGCGTTGGTGAAGGTTGGACCCGCAAGCCTCGGTTATGGGGATGCTGAATGCAGCAACTGGGCTACCGGTCCCACCGGCACCGATCCCGACGCAGCTCCCACAACCTGGCAGGACACTTATTGGAATCAATCCGGATCTACTACCGATTGGAACCAGGTACGTTATGGAAGGCCAGGGATAACAGGATATAATACCTGTGCCGATGTGAATGATACTGCAGATTTTCTACTTCAAAGCGGATTTGGGTTCAATGGGGTAGATACTGAAGATCCACTGGTGCGTTATGACGAAAATCAGGCTTTTGTCATGGGCGTTTTGTGCCATTACAACAATCCGATTTATGCACAAAGCAATGACGGAAAACTTCAATCGGTCCCATTGACTGTCACAGTTGACGGCATCAAATGTGATGACGGCAACGATCCTATTGATGGATCCTCAACATCATTCACCTATAATATTCGCCTTGATGAAACCACCAACACTAGTGGTGGTCAACCGGTGCCTTGGACACAATGCCCCTATCGAACAAATCTACCCGGAGAAACTCCTTGCGCTGACGGTGTTTTTATCTCCCAACCACCTGCGAGCGAGCAGTTTACCTGTGACTACGGCACCAGTGAAGTAACATACACCATTGTTACATTAGGGTTCATGCAGCAAGTGGATGGGGTCTGCCCAACCTGGAACGCATCTCAGGCAAAACGCGACTTTATCAGCGATGAGGGTCAAACCAACTGCGCCTGCATGTACGGCATGATCGCGGACGAAGTGCCGCAGGCTGTGGAACTGCTTTACTTCACTGCCACTCCCGATGGTAACGCCATCAACCTGGATTGGGCAACGGCGTCAGAAACCGATAACTACGGCTTCAACCTCTACCGTGCCACCGAACCTGCAGGCGATCGCCTTCCGCTGAACGCGGCTCTGATCCCCAGCCTGGTAGCTCCCGGCAGCCCTTACGGCGCGGAATACAGCTTCGTTGATGAGACGGCTGAGCCTGGCGTGCTTTACTATTACTGGCTTGAAGATGTAGACATTTACCTGGTCACAACCCTTCATGGTCCGGTTGAGGCAGTAATTGAATAAGTCGACCCTTAGAGTCACATCTTAGGTGAGGTTCGACCAAAGGACGTACAATGCTCTCTTGTGTGCTGGTATCGGCAGCCGTTTTACGGAAAGCGATACCAGCACATTGCGAATTGACACCATTGTGGCGAAGGCTTGAGCGATATTGCTAATATAAATAAACCGGGTGAAAGTATGAATGGGACGCTAATCAAACGCAGTGACAACTTTATTTTTCGCAAAGTTGTCAAGGAAATGGTGTTGGTGCCCATCAAGCAAGATGTAGCCGAGTTGGAGCACATTTTCACTTTAAATGAGGTGGGGGCGTTCGTTTGGGACACGCTCAGCAAACCTTCAACCATTGAAGAGTTGCAGCAAGCCGTACTTGAGGAATTCGATGTTGAACCTGAGGTCGCTCAACAGGATTTGCATGAATTTCTGAATGCGTTGGATGCCTTAAATGCGCTTGAACGGAGTCTGTGAATCGTGGGTTGCACCGTCGAAACTAAACTTAGCTTTGCTGATCTGACCCAGAACATTTTTGAGCCGCTTCAGAATCAGCGTTATCCATTCTCCGCCACGATGGAGCTGACTGAGCGGTGCAACTACAACTGCGTTCAGTGTTTTATCAACAAACCTGCCAACGACCCTTCCAGCCAAAAAGAAATGACGACAGCCCAAATCAAGAACCTGATAGATCAGATGGCAGAGGCTGGCACGTTGTTTTTGTTGATCACTGGCGGAGAACCTTTCGTGCGCTCTGATTTTATTGAGATATTCAAGTACACCCGGATGAAAGGCATGATCGTGACCCTGTTTTCAAACGGGTCGATGCTGACGCCAGAAATTGCTTCTGTGTTGGCAGAGTACGGTATCCGCGGTTTGGAAATAACCCTTTATGGCGCTACCCGTGAGACTTTTGACGCGGTCACCCGACGCCCGGGCTCCTATGATCGTTGTATGCAGGGGATTGAGACCGCTTTGAGGTATAAACTGCCGCTGAGTCTCAAAACATTCATTATCCAAGCGAACAAGCATGAACTGGCGCAGATGCGGGCATTTGCCCATGAACGGGACCTCAAGTTTCGTTTTGACAACATGCTCATCCCACGCCTGGATGGCAGCGGCAACGGTCACCAACTCCAAATAAGTATGGACGAGATGATCCAGCTTGATATGGAAGATGCTGACAGGGTTTCTGCCTGGAAGGATGTTTTGAAGGAACGCCAGGAAATGAAGGTCGACCCATCTTTTATTTACAACTGCGGTGCCGCGCATTATTCTTTTCATATTGACGCGTATGGAAACTTGAGTCCTTGCGCGCTGGTGCGAAAACCGTGCTATAATGTGTTAGAAATTGGACTCAAAAATGCCTGGGAATTGTTGGGTGGTGTACGCACTCTGAAACACACAAGAAAAACCGAATGCGCAGACTGTCCTCATGTCATATTTTGTAATCAATGTACTGGTTGGTCACAAAATACGATGGGCGATCTGGAGACACCGGTTCCATTTATTTGTGAGCTTACCAAGCGGCGCATGCAGGCAGTCCGAAGTTTTTGAGACTTATTAATGGAGGAATAGAAATGAAAAAAATAGAAAAAAGAGCTTACCAGGCACCAAAAGTAGAAAAAGTACACCTGACGGTGAAAAATTCTGTTCTTGGAACCTGTCATGTCAGCCCGCTGCCCACAGCCTACACTCCGCAAGGCTGCGATGAACTAACTCTTGGTTGTTTTGTAGGACCTGGCAATTAATGGTTTGGTTTTCAGTCGAAAAGAATAGACAGACAGTTCTATTTAATGATCAATCAGGAAGATGAGCACCTTGTTAGCCAAGCATCAGATTTTGGACTACTACAGTGGGGTTTGAATGTTGCCAATTACTATCTGCTATTTAAGTCTGATCAGGGTGTGCTAAGAACTCATAATACGCCTAAACCAAATTCTTTTATTTTTTTATCAATAGCCGGAAATGATGAACTTCCGGCTTTTTCTCGTACTATCACTTTAGAGGTGGTACAGAAAAAATTGGATCGTGAAAGCCAGTGGAACAAGCTGATCAACCGCACCATGATTTGGGAACTCTGGCAAAATGATGACCAGGAATTGGTTTTTTATAACCCTGTTCAGCCTGTCTTGCGGCAGGTAATCGTCCAAAAAGATTTCAGCCGCGGACAGCTTTTGGGTGATTTTGAAGCTGAACCAGACGCGCTGCTGCTGCCAAAAGAACTTGAGATTGTGTTCTATGTGAATTGGCTCGGTCTCTATGGGGATCTTTTGTTGCACGCGGCTGCAATTCGCATTGGTGAAGACGGATACGCGTTTATTGGGCAGTCTCATGCAGGAAAATCCACGCTTGCACGGTTACTTTCAGAGGATGAAACCGTGAAAGTCATCGGGGAAGACCAGGTAGTTCTACGGTTTTACAACGGTGAATTTTGGCTTTTTGGCAGCCCATGGCACTTTTATTCCAGTCTTTTTGCTCCTGATGGCGTGCGGCTGAAGGGGTTGTTTTTCCTGGATGGAAAAGAGAAAAAGCCTTCCCTGAGGCTTGAACCTTTGCAAGGTATATCGCTGGTTATGCAAACGGCTTTTATTCCGTATTACGATTCTTCCGCTGTCGAACGAATCCTAAACACCCTTGGACAGTTATCCGACTTGATCCCGTTTAAGTCTTTTGGGTTCAGTTTGGATGAAGAAGCCCATTTACTCAAACAAAGAATAATTCACTGATTTTTAGTTGGTTTTTTGATGAAAACAACGAGTTTTCGGTATTGTGAAAACTGGAGAAATTAGGATGAAAAAGTTATTTCTACTTACAACTGCTTTGATGATCGCGTTCCTTTCTTTTAATCCGCTTAATGTTTCGGGGAGCCAGATGGCAGAAGCTCTGGATCTTCGGTTGATCGATTCCTCCGACAATGGTATCAGCCTGGAGCTGCGGATCAACTGGCAAAGTTTGCTGCTTGAAAAAGAGATCGTGGACGGTAAAACCTACCTGAAGCCCTCTCTGCCCGGGGCAAGCCAAGGCAGTCAGGCTGGATCTCCCGACCTTCCAGTGGTGCAGGCAACCCTTGGAATACCATTTGGCGTAGACGTTGAAATTACTGTTACTCCAGGAATTGCGCACGAAAAAAGCCTTGTCGCGCCCATCCTGCCAGTAGAGACTGAAGTAACAACCCGCCAGTTTTCCCCCGATCATCAGAGAGTGCAAGATGCTTACTCGACCCAATCCAGCATTGTTGAAGACGCGGCGGTGTACGAATCGACAACTCCATTTCCTGAAAAGCAGGTAGTGATCGGACAGGATGCGGTTGTGCGGCAACAGCGGATTATTGGCGTGCAGCTCTACCCGCTGCAGTATCAACCCTTGGCAAAGAAGCTGATCGTATATGAGAGCCTCTTAGTTAACATTCGTTTTGCGGACTCAATCTCCAAAGAGAGTCAGACAGAAGTGAGGGTTGAATCTGAGGTTTACGAAACCTTTTTCCGCGCTTCTCTGCTCAATTACGAGTCGGAAAAAAATTGGAGGAGTTCTCAAGCGGCACAAAGATCGGTATCTGCTGAATCCATCGAGACTGCATGGCTGCCACCCGAGCCTTCCTGGCGCGTTCAGGTAAGGCAAGATGGAATGTACCGGATGACATATGAAGAGCTTGAGACAGCCGGGTTGCCAGTCGCGACGCTTGATCCGAGCACCTTTCAGATGTATTATCTTGGCAGTGAGATCGCGATCGTTGTGAACAGCGCGACAGAGAATCAATTCATTCCGGGGGATTCACTGGTTTTTTATGGCGAGAAAATTGAGAGTAAATATTCTCAGGATAATGTCTACTGGCTGACGTTTGGTCACGCGCCAGGACTGCGGATGGAGGAGGTAAATGGGACTCCTAATGCAAATCCAAACGCAGAACAATATTTACAGGTGCTTCGAAATGAAGAAAATATAAGTTACATAAACTACATTCCTTCAGAAGAAGATTTTGAACACTTTATGGGAAAGTATATTTATCCGCAGCACCCAGATTATCGCACCATTACTATACCGTTTGAGGTGAATAACCTCTTTGACGGATCGGGCATCATCAAATTAGCTCTGCTAGGTTATTTGGATGTCGCGCATCAAGCATCTATCTCATTGAATGGGACGCTTTTGCCGGATAGTATCACCTGGAACGGCATCGAGATGAAAAACGCGGAGATCAATTTGCCAGCAGGCAGCCTCGTTGAGGGAATCAATACGATCATTATTTCAACCACCAATGCCCAGGATCTTTTTTATCTTGATTGGGTGGAGCTGGTCTACCCTCGGGCGATTGTTTCGGAAAATGACCATTTGTTGTTTGATTACGTGCTGGTTGGAGGTTGGAATTTTAACATTTCAGGTTTTTCAACCAACGACCTAAGCCTTTTTGACGTCAGCAACCCTTCGCTTGGGAAACAAATCGTTGGATTCAGTATGGAACCGACCGCGGGCACTTTTACGCTTCAATTTGCGGCTCAAGTTGTTGAACCAAAGATGTTTTGGTCTGGCTCTGGAGCCAGCTATTTGGCGGTCGAGTCAATCATCGCGGATGTTCCTTCGGATTGGGGGTCTCTCACCAATGGCGCGGACTATCTCGTTATCACTCACGAAGCTTTTTATGATCAGGCAGTGGAGCTGGCGGATTTTCGCGCTTCGCAGGGGTTGCGAGCGCAGGTAGTAGATGTGCAGGATGTTTACGATGAATTTGGCTATGGAATAACAGGCCCTCAGCCTATTCGGTCTTTTCTGAGTTTTGCATACGCCAATTGGGTGTCGCCGGCACCGTCTTACGTGGTCTTGCTCGGTGATGGTCATTTTGACCCCAACAACTATATGGGCTTTGGACGCCAGAGTTTCATTCCGCCCTACCTGGCGAGTGTTGACCCTGAATTAGGTGAAACGGCTGCGGACAACCGTTATGTTGCCTTCATTGGGGAAGATGTATTCCCGGATATGCTGTTGGGAAGGTTAGCTGTCAACACAACCGCCGACGCACAAGGTTTTGTGGATAAAATCATCGCTTATGAAGAATCACCGGAACGAGATGATTGGAACGAGCGGATATTGGCGGTCTCGGATAGCTACGAATCGGGCTGGCCATTCCCGTTTCTTTCAGATGATCTCCTGCGCTGCTGTTTACCGAAATTAATCGAACCCGTCCGGGTATACCTTGGTGTAACTCACCCGGATGTTGCCAGCGCGAAACAAGCTGTGCTTGAAGAAATCAACGCCGGAAAATTGCTGGTTAATTTTATCGGGCATGCTGCAGCCAGCATGTGGGCAGCTCCGTATCCAGGTATTCTGAGCGTTCTTGATGTTTCTAGTCTAAATAACCTCAATCGATACCCGGTGATCTTATCCATGACCTGTTGGGATGGGTATTACGTTTATCCCAATCCAACGGGTGGATTTTATGAGGCTATGGCAGAAGTGTTTACCAAACCCGCCAACAAGGGAGCGGTGGCTTCCTGGTCAGCAACGGGAATGGGAGTTACCAGAGGACACGACTATCTCAGCCAGGGATTCTTTAACGCGGTTTTTAGAGACGGTTTAGCTAACCTGGGTCAGGCGACAAGTTATGGCAAACTTTACTTATGGACTTCCAGAGAGAATTTGGATCTGATGGATACCTATCTCTTATTCGGTGATCCTGCGACAAACATTAATATGCCGCTGAGAGATCTGTTTTTACCCCTGATCTCAAACTAAATGTTGCGGTTTTGCGAAAATATGTGCTGCCAGATTTTGGCTGCTGACGGCACATTTTTGCTTAAAAGTCACAATTTGACTGAAAACACCCCATTGAGCGAAAAGTGTGGTAAAAGAATACAAATGAAGGTTAATTCCTGACCTTTTTTATCAAGATTGTCAGTTGGCATAATATTTGCACGTTTTACAAACAAATATAGAATTGTTTTATTTGTGGACAGGAGAAGCCTATGAGGATCTCTGGAACAGCGCTCTTAATTGCGCCGGTAATTTACATTGAGAAGACCCTGGTCTTCATTTTTCGTTTTCAATAAAAAACTTGGAGGTTAGCATGAAAGTAAAGTCAAATTTATTGGTAATAGTGGTTTTAGCGATGCTTCTCTCTGCCATTTTTCCTTTTCAGCAGCCGGAAAAGGTGGAAGCAGCTGAGGTCTGCCAAATAGTGACTTCGCAAGAGCAAGTGGTTGTGCGGGTTTACTACAAAGAAATGAAGGAAATTGAATTGTTAAGCAGCTTTGACCTGTTTGAATTCAATAACCAGAATGAGAAGTATGTACTCGTCGCGATTGAGAAATCCAACATCCCGCAAATTGAGGCTTTGGGTTTTAAAGTTGAAATTGATCCCCAGGAGACTGAGCAATTTAACCTTCCGGCGACACTTCAGGGTGCTGATATTACAACAATTCCAGGCTATGGGTGTTATCGAACCGTAGAAGAAACCTTCACGCGTGCACAACAGCTGGCAGGGACGCATCCAACACTCGCGACCTGGACTGATAGAGGCGATTCCTGGGAAAAGAGTGTGGGACAGTCAGATGGTTATGACATGATGGTCCTGAAAATTACGAACCAGGCTATCCAGGTTGAAAAACCAAAGTTGTTCATTATTGGGTCAATTCATGCCCGGGAGTACACAGCGGCCGAAATGGCTTTGCGTTACGCGGAATACCTGCTGACCAATTATGGGATTAATCCTGATGTAACTTGGGTAGTTGACTATCACGAAATCCATATTATGTTCATGGCGAACCCGGATGGACGGAAGGAAGCAGAAGCTGGCAGATCCTGGCGCAAGAACACCAATGAAAATTACTGTGGTGTAACCAGCACGAGCCGTGGAGCTGACTTGAACCGCAACTTTAGTTATCAGTGGGGTGGAGCTGGGGCAAGTACGAATGTATGTGATGGCACCTACCGGGGACCATCTCCGGACTCCGAACCCGAGACCCGCGCGATCCGGGATTATATGTTGTCGATATTCCCTGATCAGCGTGGTACGGGAGCTGCAGCTGCTCCAGCCGACACGACAGGTATTTTCATCGACCTGCATAGTTATGGAGGGTACGTACTTTGGCCTTGGGGCTACACGAACAGCGCCTCACCCAATGACGCCCAGTTGCAGACCCTTGGAAGGAAAATGGGTTACTTCAATAATTACCAGCCTGGTCAGACGGGTCAGGACCTGTATACCTGTTCCGGCGTGACCAACGACTTTGCCTATGGCGAATTGGGGATAGCGGCATATACGATTGAAATGGGAACCAAATTTTTCGAGAGTTGTACTACGTTTGAGAACACAATCGCGCCTGCCAACCTGAACGCATTACTTTATGCCGGTAAAGTTGTTCGCACGCCCTACATGACACCACTGGGTCCAGACGCGATATCGTTGGCATTGACAGATGGCGTTGTCTTTGCCGGAGAGACCCCGACTTTAACAGCAACCATCAATGACACACGATACAACCAGAACTATGGTTCTGAGCCTGTGCAAATTATCACTCAAGCACAATACTACATCGATACCCCGCCATGGATGCCAGGCGCGGTTGCCAACCCTATGACTGCAACAGACGGATTTAATAGCAACATTGAAAATGTTACCGCCACCATTAACACAAGCGGCTTAAGCCAGGGGCGCCACACCTTGTTCGTGCGTGGGCTTGACCAGGGAGGCAATTGGGGGGCTTTGAGCGCGATTTTCCTGACTGTTGAATTTAGTGACAATAATCCACCTTCGGCAAACGACTTGTCTGTAACAGTTAACGAGGACGATTCTCAGTTTATTACGTTATCAGGTTCAGATCCTGATGGCGACCCGATCACGTTCGCTGTTGTTACTCCACCAGCACATGGTAGCCTGACAGGGACGGCGCCTCAACTTACTTACACCCCAGATGCCAACTATAATGGAACGGACACGTTCACATACGTCGCAAATGATGGGTTGGTAAATTCACCTGCGGCAACTGTTAGCATTACAGTAAACCCGGTCGGTGACGCCCCTGTTGCGAATCCGCAATCTGTTTCGACTATGTTTAATCAAAGTGTGGCTATTACCCTGACCGGGTCAGACGTGGATGGTGATGAGCTGTATTACTTGTTAGTTAACCTGCCCACAAATGGAACGATCAGCGGTCTTGAGCCCAACATCGTTTACACCCCCAATTCTGGTTTTATTGGGGAGGACACATTCACCTTCAAAGCCAACGATAGTCTGATGGATTCCAATTATGCAACTGTGACAGTGACGGTTAACCCTCCTGGCCCGGTCCAAATTTTCTGGGACGATTTTGAGTCCAATCTAGGTTGGACGAGAAACCCGAATGGAAGCGACACAGCCACCCTTGGCTTATGGGAGCGGGCGAATCCGGAGCAAACCGATTCAAGCGGTCCGAAACAATTGGGTACAACAGTAAGCGGCAGCTACGATCTGGTAACCGGTCCATTAGCTGGGACGTCTGCTGGTTCTTATGATATTGATGGCGGTGTGACGAGCATTCGGTCTCCTCAAATCGCCTTGCCAGCAAACAGCCAACTGACATTGTCGTTTAGTTACTATTTGGCTCATGGAACCAATTCCTCGACCGCTGACTACTTACGGGTGAGCGTGATTGGTACTAGTACGGTTCAGGTGTTTGAGGAATTGGGAGCTGCAAATGATGACGATGCTGCCTGGGCGCAATTTACGGTAGATGTCAGCCAATTCGCAGGACAGACAGTTCAAATCCACATTGCTGCTGCAGATGCAAGCACGGCAAGTCTGGTAGAAGCGGCAATCGATGATGTCTTGATTGAGGGAATTGTATCCAATACACCTCCGATTGCTGATGGACAATCAATCAGCACAGCTGAAGATACACCAGTCGCAATTACCCTTACAGGATCAGATCCTGATGGTGATCTGCTCGCATTCACTGTGATCAGCGATCCTGCTCACGGCAGTTTGTCAGGCACTGCGCTAGCTTTGGTCTATACACCTGATCAAGATTTCAATGGTTCTGACTCATTTACATTCGTCGCGAACGATGGGATGTCTAATTCGTTGGCAGCTGTGATCGATATCGCTATTTCGCCCGTGAATGACGCACCAGTCGCCGGAGCTGACTTGAGCCTCGTGCTGTCCGAAGACGGATTTATTAACTTTACGCTGCCTGTTTCAGATGTTGACAATGACGTGTTGACCCTGCTGATAAAAACCAATCTAGGTCACGGTACCTTAAGCGGGACCTTAGCTGGGCTGACGTACACACCTGATGCAGGTTATTATGGTCAGGATAGTTTTAGCTATACGGTTAGCGATGGATTTTCGGAATCGAACGAAGCACAGGTGTTGTTTACGATCAATTCAGTAAATGATAAACCAATTGCTTACAACAACAGCTTGCTTTTGCCAGAAGATTATTTAATCAAATTCAGTCTGCAAGGTTTTGATGCTGATTCTGATCCCCTGACATTCATTCTCCTGACACAACCGCTGCACGGGGAATTGATCGGGGAAGGTTCTTCTTATCGCTTTGTGGCTGCACCAAATTATAGTGGTCCCGACAGCTTTACCTTTAAGGTGAATGATGGTCAGGAAGATTCAGATCCGGCGACGGTCTCAATTACAATTACCACTGAAAATGACGCGCCTGTTGCCAACCCTCAGATCCTGAGCACACCGATTAACACTCCGTTGGACATCGTTCTAACGGGTGAAGACGTCGATGGCGATCCACTGACTTACGAGGTGAGAGTAGCACCTTTGCACGGTACTTTGACAGGAGCAGCACCCAATCTGACCTACACACCTGATGCTGATTTCACTGGCAACGATGTGTTCACTTTTGCGGTTTATGATAGGGAGTACTGGGATTCTGAAGCAGAGATCCACATTACTGTCTATGAAGGCGAAAATTCTGCCCCGATAGCTAATTCTATGAGCCTAATGATCCTGGAGGACGAAGTCTGGCCAATCACGCTTACCGGGACGGACGCGGATGATGACCCCCTTACCTTCTCGATTCATTCCGAACCGCAATTTGGAACTTTGACAGGTGAGTTGCCTAATCTGACCTACACTCCCAATATAAATTACTATGGAACTGATTCATTCACCTTTACGGTTACAGATGGCATTGCTGTTTCACTCCCAGCACCTGTTTCAATTGAGATTGAGGCGATGGATGACGCGCCTGTGGCTGATGATCAATCATTAATCACGCAAGTCAATACACCGATTAATATCGTGCTGACGGGCTCAGATATCGAAGGTAATGATGTCTACATGCTCATTGTCACTGGGCCAACACACGGAACATTGAGTGGACTTGAGCCAAACCTCACCTACACCCCAGACACGGGTTTTGTTGGAACAGATTCATTCACATTTAAAGTAAACGATGGTCTGATGGATTCACTTCCCGCGACCATTCAAATCACAGTTGAACCAGTAGTACCTTATCAAGTTTTCTTTGATGACTTTGAGGCAGATAAGGGCTGGGTGTTCAATCCATTCAACACAGATACGGCGAAAAGCGGTATGTTTGCAAGAGCAAACCCGGAACCGACCTATTACCTGGGCAATAAACAGTTGGGATATACCGTCAGTGGAGCAAATGCCCTTGTCACAGGTCCGCTTGCGGGAGCTTCTGCTGGTGCCTTTGATGTGGACGGTGGGTCCACAAGCGTGCGATCACCGTTAATTGTACTGCCTGAAGGTCATAGGCTAACCCTAACATTTAGCTACTATTTTGCACACGCCAGCAATTCGTCATACGCGGATTACTTAAGAGTAAAAGTTGTTGGAAGTCAATCAACCCAAATTCTGCAGGAGCTCGGAGCGAATAACGATGACGATGCAAGATGGCAAACATTCACGTATGACCTGAGTGGTTTTGCTGGTCAAACGATCTACATACATATTCAGGGTGCTGATACAAGTATAGAGAGTCTTGTAGAGGCAGCGGTTGATGATGTATTAATTATCGCTGAATAAGAATTAACGTAATTCAAAAACAGCCTTGGTCTTCCCAAGGCTGTTTTTGTTTGTGCTTTCATGCTGGTGCACTGCCTTCATTGCCATGGACAACCGATTTCTTAGCTGATGGCTAGGGGATGTTTTGTGGCTTAAGTCTTCTTATGGATATCTGATCTAAACTGTGAATACGATTTATGAGTAGTAACGATGAAATATACAAGAGGCAGATCGTTACCGTTTTTCTCGGTTTGCCAGGCGGACGATCTTTTCAAAGTTGAGTTTGATGAGCCCTTCGATTTCCAGGGCGATCTCAACGCCGGGTTCTTTGGTGATATACGGGTCGGGGATGTTGTAAGCTGGACCGGAGAGCTCGGTTAACAAATATGTCCTGTTGCTTAGGTCCGGGAAATCAATCATTAGTGATTCCTTTTGACCCTGCTCCATCACCAATAACAGATCGATAGAGTCCAGATCAAGCGCTTCGATGCCCACTGAAATTTCCGAAGAGAGGTCAAGCCCGCGTTTTCCGGCTTCAAAGAATGCTTCAGGGGTGGGGGGAATCAGATCGTATACCCAGGAACCAGCGCTTTCCACGGTCCATTCCCCAGGCACCTCCCGGACAGCCAACTCGTGTCGGAGCATTGCTGCCGCCAGGGGAGAGCGAAATCGGTTCCTAGTGCACAAAAAAACGATCTTTGGCAAAATTACCTCGCCTTGATTTCTCAGTGATGACTGAGAATCTTATTCCTTACCACGTTTTTTGTTGAAGAAAGAAACCAGTGGTGCCACACCTTCGTCGTCCGGTCCTTTTTCAGGGTTGGGAGCGACAGTTTCAGTCTGGTAGGAGTAGTGATTGCTGTAAGGTGAATAGTAGTTGTATCCACCGTAATAGTAGTCACGGCTTTTGGGAATTCTGTTGGCAACGATCCCCAACACAGGAGAACCGATCCGGCGCAGCTCTTCGATTGGGCGTAATGCAGCAATCGCGCGGGTTTGCCCTGGGATGACCACAAAAATCACACCATCCACCTTACCTGAGAGGATTTGAGCGTCGGAAACGATCATAGGTGGGGTGTCGAGAATCACCAGATCATAACGGTCTTCGAGATCCTTTAAAGTTTGGGACATTTTTTCGCTGCCCAGGAGTTCTGAGGGGTTGGGTGGAATGGTTCCGCAGGTGATGATGGAAAGGTTTTCGACTTGGTCATAGGACTTCGCCACATCTTCGATGCGAAGTTTTCCGGTGACTACATCGCTCAGGCCTCTTCGGTTCGATTTGTTGAACTGGACGTGAACCTTGGGGCGGCGCATATCTGCGTCGATAATGATGACCTTTTTTCCGCTCTGGGCTTCAACGATGGCAAGGTTGGCTGCAACAGTGGATTTGCCTTCCGACTCACCTGAGCTTGTTACCAGGATGGTTTTGGCAGGGTGATCGACCGATGAATACTCGAGGTTGGTGCGCAAGGAACGAAAAGCTTCTGCAACCGGTGAGCGTGGATTCTTCGCCACGAATAAACCAAGCGCGTCCTCGTCCTGCTTCGGGTTGTGCTTAAGTTCACCGATGAAACCGATTACCGGGGTGTCCAGAAGGTCTTTGATATCGTCGGGGGTCTTGAGGGTGTCGTCTAAAAATTCAATCAGGAAGGCGAAAGCAGCTGTCACAAACAAGCCAATCGCAGCGCCAAGGACTGCACTTTGAATTGGTTTGGGTGAGATGGGGGAGGTAGGTTTAATGGCTGTTTCCACCTGCATGACAGTTGGTGTGGATTGTGCCTTCGAGAGGCGTAAAGTTTCGAGACTGTTGATGCTGCTGATGTAAATCTGTTGGTAGAGGTTGAGGGTGGTCTTGAGGCGATCGAGATCAACCGAGCTGGCTTCGCCGGTGTCGGGGGTTTTCCCAAGCACGACCAGTTGGGTGTAAATCTCCTGGTAGAGAGCAAGAATTGGGCTCAGTTCATCGATTTTTGCCTGGTCATTGGCAAGCCGTGCCTGGTCAACCTCAGACGTGGAGTTGGGATCAACATTGGACATATCAAGTTTGATCGAATTAATCTGTGATTGCACATCGGTCATTTGAGCCTGAACATTTTCGATCTGCTTTTGCAGGATCTCGGTTGACAGCGAGGTTATCTGACCTTCAATGGTTGCAATCTGATCTTCAGCTTGGTCTACCCGGGCTTGCAGGTTACGCTCAGCTGATTCGAACTGAACCGTCTGAAGTTTCACATTCTGATCGATCAGGATATTGACCAACCCGTTGGCGATGACAGCTGCCTTGTAGGGGTCTGTGTCTTTGACGGTAAGGACCACGAACTTGGTTTCACCAACCTGGGTAGCCGTTGCCTGGCCTTTCATCACCGGGAAACCCAACTTATTGGAGGCTTCGTAGAGCAAATCTTCAGTTGTCAGCAGCTCTGTATATGTGCTGATGATGTTCAGATTATTCAAATAGGAATAATAATCGTAGGTAGTTTGGGCAGCTGGCAGAATCACAAACCTGGCTTGTGCCTGGTAGAGTGGGGTCTGGCGGTTACTTAGGTAATAACCAAGCGAACCACCGATGACTGATCCCAAGATTACCAGCCAAAGCCAGCGCTTAAAAGTTGAGAATAATTGTTTTATATCCACATTTACCCCAGGACTGCTTAATAGAAATGTATTTCAATCCTTTAGGATACCATAAGTCAAGAAAAAGCGAAAATCCTTTCGAGATATGGTTGCTCCAGGTTTGGAAGCTTTTTCACGTCCCTTATCACGACTCATTTGGGACTAATAAGAGTAGTTATGTTAAAATAGACCCTTATGGATGTAAAGGTAGTTGCGTCAAACAAAAAAGCTCGCTTTGAATACTTCATCGAGGAAACCTTTGAGGCTGGTTTGGCTTTGAAGGGAACTGAGATCAAGTCCATTCGCTTGGGGCAGATCAGCCTCCAGGAAGCTTACGTGCGGACGGATGGGCGGCAGGCGTGGCTGGTGGGGGCGCATGTGGCGCCTTATGCGCATGCCAGCGCTTTCCAGCACGATCCGATGCGGGAGAGAAAATTGCTGCTGCACAAGCGCGAAATCAAGACGCTCTGGGATGCAATCCGGATTAAAGGCATGACCATTGTGCCGATCAAAGTCTACCTGAAGGCTGGCAAGGCCAAGCTCGAAATTGGGATTGCCAAAGGTAAAAAACAGTATGACAAACGCGAATCCATCAAGGAACGCGACATCGCGCGTGAGAGTTCGCGCAGGTCTGGTGATTATTAAGCCCTGATTCTACAGATTTTGGCTTGCCATCGCGCGCTGGATATAATAGACATATGAAACTAAACCAAGCTATCAGCAGAAGAGACTTTTTAAAATTGTCTGGTTACGTTGCCGGCGCGGCTCTGTTGCCCAGTATTAAGCCGACGATTAATCTGCTCAAACAAGGTTACCCAATTGGAAAAAAGTTGGGACGGCTGTGCGTGGGTGAGTATCGTTCGTGGATTGATGTGAAATCTGAGCCAAACATGAACGCTCCCGCGGTGGCGAAAGTTTGGCGGGATGAGGTCTTTGAGATCAAGCGAGAAGTTGTGGCAAACGTGCTCGATTTCAATCGCTACAACCAGCGCTGGTACGAAACCCCGAATGGTTTTATTTACGCACCGTTCGTGCAGCCTGTCCGGCACATTGAAAATGCGCCCCTCAGCAGTCTGCCGCTCGACCGGGATGGAAAACCGGGAATATGGGTGGAGATCACCCAGCCGGTTGTCAACATGGAGCTCACCAAATCAGCAGCAAATACCTCTTCGTGGATCCGTGATTCCCAAGGTATGGCTAAGCTTTACTACAGCCAGATTTTTTGGGTTTTTGATGTCAGGCAGGCAAACGGCAGAACTGAATACCTGCTCGGGGAGAAATATGGCGCGCTGCCTGATTACTATTGGGTTGATGCGGCGGCTTGCCGGCCTGTAACCCCGGAAGAGGTCAGCCCGATCCACCCGGATGTGGGCGACAAGCGGATTTTGGTCAACCTGCAAACACAGACACTTTCTTGTTTTGAAGGCTCTCACGAAGTTTATTTCTGTGACGTCTCAACCGGTTACATAAAAGAAGGAAAGTGGCTCACGCCACCGGAAACGTCCCCAGTATGGCGAAAAATGATCTCGCTCCACATGAGCGCTGGCGGGGTCTCACAGTATGATTCACCAGGCATTGCCTGGACCACGCTGTATCATTCCGATGGTCAGGCAATCCACGCGGTTTACTGGCACAACAATTTTGGAATAGCTCTTTCACACGGTTGCGTCAACTGTCTGCCGGATGATGCCAAGTGGATCTGGCGCTGGACGAACCCATCAGTGGAATATTATCCGGGTGAACTAACAGTGACCAACGCGGGCAATTCTACCTACGTTCAGGTGATTGAAAGCTGAACAAGCGCTAGTGAAACGTGATGGTTGAAGTCTTTCTGCTTACCACTGATCCTGCGAGTGAAAAAGTTGGCAAGATAAGGGACTGGCTTCTTTCGCTCCAGGAGACTTATCCCCACCAACTCGATATTGTAGACCTTCGTCAGCAAACCTATTTCAAGAAACAAGCTAAAGAAACATTGATCGTCCGGATCGATGAGATACAAGTACTCTATCCTGAGAATCCAGAAAGTATTAAGCATGCCTTGGCTCAGGCGCACAAGAATGCCATTTCACCTGATTATCGCCCGGTGGCAGAAAAAGACCGGCTGGGAGCGAGAGAACGCTTTTCATTGTGGTTTTCGAGGCATTACCTGGCTCTGATCAATGTGATCCTGGTTTTGTACTTTGGTTTGCCAATCCTCGCGCCGGTGATGATGAAGCTGGGGCAGCTGGCACCAGCCAAAACCATTTATGGGATCTACCGACCACTCTGCCACCAACTGGCATACCGTTCCTTTTTTCTATTTGGAGAACAGGCGCAATACCCGCTTGAATTGCCACCTGGTTCTGACAGACTGACTTATTCGCAGGTGTCCGGAAACCCGGGCGAGGATCTGCAACTTGCGAGTGAATTTATTGGTAATGAACGCGTAGGATACAAGATTGCTTTGTGCCAGCGGGATGTTGCCATCTACGGCGCGCTACTGCTTTTTGGAATCCTGTTTGCCTTGACTGGCAGAAAATTCAAACCTCTGCCTTGGTGGCTCTGGCTACTTTTAGCGATCGGACCGATGGGCGTGGATGGGGTCTGGCAACTTATAAGCTCAATGCAGCTCTCTTTTTTAAGCTGGCTGCCGGTGCATGAGAGCAATCCATTTTTACGAGTGGTCACTGGAGCTGCTTTTGGCTGGTTTACCGCCTGGTTCGGTATTCCAACCATCGATGAAAGCGTTTCGGACGAGCGATTGCGGCTGGAAGCCAAGGCTGCATTGGAAAGGCAGAGACGTTGATTTATGCGGCAATTTGAATTAGAAGGACTGGTCTACTATCAGTTTGATAGCTTTGATAATGCGGCGATTGATCACGCCATCTTCACCCGAAAGGGGGGGAGCTCAAAGGGACTTTATTTCAGCTTGAACCTTGGCGGGACCAACGGGGATGACCCAGTCGCCGTGCATGCAAATCATGAGAAGTTATTCAAGGTATTCGGACGCCCGTACTCCAGCCGATTCGACGTCTGGCAGGTGCATGGCAAAACCATCATGTTCAGTGAAGCTCCCCGTCCGCCCGAGAAAAAACATCCCCCAGCGGATGGCATCTTTACGGATAAGCCTGATGTAACCTTGATCATGCGTTTTGCTGACTGTGTACCGCTTGTGTTTCACGACCCGGTTCAGAAAGTGGTCGGGATCGTGCACGCAGGCTGGCAGGGCACGTTGTTGCGCATAGGCGCTGAAGCCGTCCAGGAAATTCAGAAGCGATATGGATCGTTGGCTTCAAATTTGCGTGTGGGGCTTGGCCCATCTATTTGCGGCAAGTGCTACCAAGTGGGAGAGGAAGTTAGAAAGCAGTTCCTGAAAGCCTGGGGCGGCGAGGCTGAGCAGTTCTTCTCGACAACCCCAAACGGGCTTTTCCTTGATTTGTGGGGTGCCAATGAATGGGTGTTACGCCAGGCAGGCGTGAGCCAGATAGAAAATTCTGGCTTTTGTACGGCAGAACACTTGGACGAGTGGTATTCTTACCGAAAGGAGAAAGGCATCACCGGTAGGTTTGCGGTGGTGATTGCTTTGAAACAAGATGCCTGAACCCAATGCTGACCTAAAACATACAATCAAGCAGAGGCTCGAGTTGCTCGAAGCCACTGTTTCGCAGGCTGCTGAAAAATCTGGCAGATCTTCAAGTGAAGTCTTGATCCTTGCCGTCAGCAAACGCCAGCCTGTCAGTGTGATTGAAGCCGTGTATGCCTGTGGCGTGCGGTCTTTCGGTGAGAATTACGCCGAGGAAGCGCATGAAAAGATCGATCAACTTAAACATCTTGGAGATATTCGATGGGAGATGGTGGGTCACGTTCAGAGCCGTAAAGCGGGTTTGGTGGCAGAAGATTTTTCGCGGGTGCATTCACTCGACTCCTTGAAACTGGCGCGAAAGCTGGACTTCACCCTTTCGGAAAAGGGAATTCAGAAGCCGCTAGAGGTCTTACTACAGTTGAACGTCAGTGGGGAAGCCTCAAAAGAGGGCCTGCCAGCATGGCAAAAGGTTCAATGGGAATACTTGCTGCCGATTGTGACCGAGATCACCTCATTTAAGTCTTTACGTTTGACCGGCCTGATGACAATGCCTCCGCTCTTCGAGGACCCTGGGCAGAGCCGACCATACTTTGAGATGTTGCGGGAGGCACGCGAGTACCTAAACCAGCAAATACCGGGTTTGCGTTTGGCTGAGCTTTCGATGGGGACTTCGTCTGACTATGGTATAGCTGTTGAAGAGGGGGCTACGATTATCAGAATCGGAACTGCTCTGCTTGGTCCAAGAATCTACTCAAAGGGAAACTAAAAATGGAGTTATTCCTTAATCTTGTTTTCTTTCTCTTCCAGGGAATGCGAATATTCCTGATACTTGGGACGCTGCTGCCTGTGATCCTGCCTTCCAACAACACTTTCCGCAAGGGAATTGAACGCATCGTTGAACCCGTTTTACGGCCTTTCAGGTTGATCATCAAGCCGATCGGGGGTTTTGATTTCACACCTTTGGTGCTTTTCTTGTTTATTAACATTGTCGAATCACTCATCCGACGCTTGATTCTCCCCCTGGTAATTAAATAATCAGGATTTGTAAAGTATCCGACCGCAATTCTTGCAATACGCGATCACGTTTGGCGACTTAGCTGCCTGGATATCCGCGGGAGGCACGGTCACACCGCATGCTCCGCAGGTGTCGTCGTTCACTTCAGCAATAGCTCTACCGGCTTTGGTCTTCAAGAGATTGCGATAAATCGTGAAGGTCGGTTCATCCAACTGCTCTTTCAGGGCTTGCCGCTGTGAATCCACCTGGGGGATGTCGAATTCGATCTTGCGCTTCTCACCGATTAGCAGAGAACTTTGGGAGGCTTTTCGGTCCAACACCTGCTGAAGGGCACGTTCTGCCTCTTGAAGTTCAGCCGTAGTCTCCTCGAGTGCCAACATTGCCTGCAATTGTTCATCTTCGAGTTTGGCGATTGTACGGTCCAGTGCGTGGGATTCAGCCTGTAAATCTTGCAGTTCCTTGGGATTGCGAACTTTACCGGAAAAGAGATTTGCCTGGGTCAACTCGCGCTTCATTCTTTTCTCTTTTACCTGGGCGACTAACTCCTTCAGGACTGACTCAGCTGATTTGTTTAGCCCTTGGGCTGCCACAACTTGCTCATTTGCCTGGCTCACTTCCTTGTCAGCCGCAATGATCCGGTCTATTTCCTTTAGGCGGGCGTTCATTTTCATCCGCAGCGTATCCTGGGCTTGAAGGCGAAATAGCGTGAAGGAAGTGTTCATGGTTGCTCCAGTAATGCGGTATAGCAGTATTGTAACATCCATTGCGATGGGCTTGCGCTCAATCAGCAGTCAGCCTGTTATGTTATAATTGCCTCCATTATTCTCAAGGTAAACAGGACGGAGAAAAAACATTGGCTTTCTTTAACCCCATAAAATGGCTGCTTGGTTTGCTTTCGCAAGACCTGGGAATTGACCTTGGTACAGCTAACACATTGGTCAATGTTAGGGGCAAGGGCATTGTCATTAACGAACCTTCCTGGGTGGCGATCGATAAGCGCACCCGTGAACCGCTAAAGATTGGCGCTGCTGCCAAGGCGATGGTTGGGCGTACACCGGCCAATATGGTCACCCTCAGACCACTTCGCGATGGAGTCATCTCGGAATATGACATCACTCAGGCATTGCTTGAGTACTTCATCAGCAAAGCGCACGAAAACAGTATTGTGCTCTTCCCGCATTCGCGGGTTGTGATTGGAATTCCATCTGGTGCCACGGAAGTTGAAAAACGCGCGGTCTACGACGCAGCCATGTCAGCCGGGGCACGCGAAACGTACATGATCCTGGAACCGGCAGCAGCAGCCATTGGGGCTGGTTTGCCGATTGACTCAGATTCTGGCAACATGGTCGTGGATATCGGCGGGGGAACCACAGAAGTGGCTGTGATCAGCACCGGTGGCATTGTCATCTCCCGTTCATTGAGAGTGGCAGGCGACGAATTGGATCAGGACATCATCGAGTATGTACGCAGTAAATATAACTTATTCATTGGCGAGCAGATGGCTGAAAAGGTGAAAATTGCCATCGGCTCTGCATACCCACTCAAGGAAGAGAAAACGGTCGATGTCCGTGGGCGCAACCTGATCACCGGATTGCCGGAAGCGATTGAAATTTCTTCGATAGAAATTCGCGAAGCCCTCTCGCCATCAGTGCAGGTAATCGTGGATACCATCAAGGATGCTCTGGATGAATCCCCACCCGAAATTCTTTCGGATCTAATGGACAACGGCATATGCCTGGCGGGTGGCACCGCCCAGCTTCAAGGGCTGGCTGAACGTCTCTCTAATGAGATTCGCGTAAGAGTCTGGGTGGCGGAAGACCCAATGACTTGCGTTGCACGCGGCTGTGGCATGGTGCTGGACGATTTGGATTTGTACGAAAACTTACTCGTGGGCATCGAACGAGATCCATACACAAGTACGCAGGGTTAATCATTCCTTGCGATCTGGATAGACCAGATTCGACATGCGAAATCTACTTACTGCAAAAAATCTACGAAACCTGATCTTAGTCATCGTGATTGCTGGTGTTCTGATCCTGGCAATTTCAGGCTACTTGACCCCAGTTTTCAGTGTTTCCGTTAGCCCGCTCATTTCTGCCCAGAGTTGGATTTCTGAGCGTTACCTGGCGTTTAGAGACTTCTTTGGCTCCCCACGAGATATGGCGACCCTGCGTGAGGAGAATATCACGCTGCGAAACGAGGTTGCTCAACTCCAAAGCGAAATTATCTCGTTGCAGGAAAACCTGGCTCAGGCTGAAATTCTTTACACCCTGCTGGATTTTGCCCGCAATAATCCCGAGCACGAGTATGAGGCAGCGACGGTGATCGGGCGTGAAATCAGCCCCTATCTGCAATATATCATCATTGATAAAGGCTCCAATAACGGCATTCGCTATGGGATGCCGGTGGTGACGCAGCAAGGTCTGGTGGGGCGGATCGACGCGGTTATCTCGGATGCCGCGCGTATCCAACTGATCACCGACGCTGGCTCGGTCGTGAATGTGCGGCTTAAGACTGCAAACGTTGAAGGGCAAGTGAGTGGTTCCATTACCGGGGAAGTCAGTCTCAATATGGTGCCGATAGGCGCCAAGGTGGATATCGGCGAGGTCATTCTCACCTCCGGATTGGGTGGAACCTACCCTCCGAACATTTTTGTGGGTCAGGTTCTTTCGATGCAATCGCGTCAAAACGCACTTTTTCAGACCGGTTCAGTCCAACCAATTGTCGACTTTTCATCCTTGAGTGCGGTACTCGTAATCACCAACTTCAAAGCAGTCGACATCACGCCGTTGGTACCCTGAGGTCTCAATGCTAACCTACCTGGCATACGGAATGAGTTTCGTGCTCGCAATGATGCTTCAATACGGCATCTTTAGCCGGTGGATGATCCTATCCGGCAGTCCGGATTTGGTGTTGTTGCTAATCATTGCGCTTTGCCTGCATCAGAAACACAAGCGATTCTGGATCCTCATCCTGATCATGGGTGGGATTGTTGGGTTCGTCTCTGCTTTACCGTTTTTCTTGCCGATGGTCGTCTACATGGCTGTTTACCTTGCATCACTGAGCCTGAAAAAACGGGTGTGGCAGACACCTCTGTTAGCCATGTTCCTATTGACTTTTGGCGCGACCATCCTGGCGCATCTTCTTTCAATCACTGTTCTTTTCGTCCAGCGAATTCCTTTTGTTTTCTCGGAAGCACTGGTAAATGTGGTTTTACCGGCGGTATTTCTGAATATGTTTTTAGCAATTCCAGTGCATGCCATTGTGCGGGAGTTGATTGTGTGGTTGTATCCGCAAGGAGCCCAAGTATGAATAATGGCAATTATGAGAAACCAACCATCGACCTAAAGCGTTTTCGCTGGGTTTATTTAATCATTGCAGTAGTGTTTTTTTACTACATTGCGCAGCTCTTCAACTACCAGATCGTCAAGGGCGAGGAATATCGCGCCCAGGCAGAAGATAACCGCACCCAGGTCATCAGCATTCCAACCGAAAGAGGAATGATCTTCGACCGAAATGGGATTGTTTTAGCGCGCAACGTGGCACAATACAACATTACTGTCACCCCGGCTAACCTGCCGGATTCCGCTGGGAAGACCCGGGATATTTTTGATCAGCTCAGCAAATTGATCGATATTCCTGTCAGCCAGGGTGAGGTGAACGATCAGACCGCCAGCAGTTTCACGCCCTGCTATACAACGTTGGGTATCGAGCAGGTGGTGCAGATTGCGGACAGCCTTTGGCCTTTCCAGGCGACGCGCCTGAAATGTAACATCGATAAACAAACTGCCATGGTGATCCAGGAAAAAGCGGTGGATTGGCCTGGAATCGCAGTGGAAGTCGAACAAATTCGCGAATACCCCACTAGCAGCCAAACCGCGGAGATCATCGGTTTCCTGGGACCAATCCCGGAAGTGTTATTGGATTACTACACCGAGCAAGGCTTTGTCTCCGGAAGGGACAAGGTCGGCTACATGGGCGTCGAGAATTCATTGCAGGATGTGCTTTCCGGCACCAATGGGCGGCGTGTGGTTGAGGTGACGGTTGGCGGTGAGATCGTGCGTGATATCGAAGAGCCGGTTGATCCTGTGCCCGGTGAAAACGTCTATCTCTCGATTGACTACCGTTTGCAACAGGCTGCACATGCGGCATTGGTAAACGAGCTCGAATTCTGGAATGAACGTTACATGCTTTGGCAGAACGAAATCCTGAGCACGATGGGGGTAGTCGTAGCCATGGATGCGAAGACCGGGGAGGTCCTGGCGATGGTGTCTTTTCCAAGCTATGACAACAACCGCATGTCTCCATTCATCCCTGCTGACTACTATGAGCAGCTCAGTGTTGATGAGCACAAACCATTGCTCAATAAAGCCATCAGTTCTGAATTGCCGCCGGGTTCTGTATACAAGATGGTATCTGCGCTAGGAGTTTTAAATGAGGACGTGGTGTCTTTATATCAAACCGTTGAAGACCCGGGCATGATCACCCTGCGTCAGCAATTCTACGAAACCGACATCGGTACCTTGCAAAACTACTACTGTTGGGATCGTGCTGGACATGGTCAGGTGGATTATTTGCACGGCATCGCCTATTCCTGCAACACCTACTGGTACAAGGTTGGGGGTGGGTACGAGGGCGAGGTGGACGGCGGAGGCTTGGGCATCTGGCGCATGGACGAATATGCCGCGGCGCTTGGCTACGGCGAAACCACCGGCCTTGAATTACCCGGTGAGGCGGATGGCTTGCTGCCTAACCCAACCTGGAAAAGATTGAACATCGGCGAAAACTGGGCGACTGGCGACACCTACCTGGCAGCCGTCGGTCAGGGGTATGTGCTGGCGACGCCGGTGCAGGTGCTGAATTCCATCAACACGATCATCAATGATGGTAAGCATTATAAAATGACCATCATTGATAAGATGACAGACTACGACGGGAATGTCACTTTTGCGTCAGAGCCAGAAATCCTTTGGGACATCACCAAAGATCCAATGATCGCAACCTACGAAGGCAATAACCGCACCTCTGAACTCAAGGTGGTGGAACAATCCGTGATCGATCTTGCCAAACAAGGCATGGAAATGGTGACGCGGGATGATGGTACTGCCTGGTTTGAATTTCAGAACAACCCATGGAAGGTAGCCGGCAAGACAGGAACGGCAGAATTTTGCGATGACTGGGCTAACCGCGAGGGACTGTGCATTCCGGGATCCTGGCCTGCCCATGCCTGGTTTGTGGGATACGCGCCGTATGATGATCCTGAAATTGTTGTAGCTGTGTTTGTTTACCACGGCAACGAAGGTTCCACTGTTGCTGGTCCGATTGCCAAGTTCACGATTGATGCCTACTTCCAGTTGAAACAGGTTGATCAGGATCTGAAGCAAAATGATTACGCTCCAACGACACCATAGGCTGGCGAAGTGGAAGAGATAAGTGTTCGTGGAATAAAAGGCGGGGTGTTGATCAGCCTGCCCTGGAAACCCTGGTACGTCCAACGGGATATGCTTATCTCACGCATCCAGACCCAGGAACGCTTCTTCAAGGGTGGGCGGATTGCACTGGATGTCAGCGGATCAGATTGGTCGCAGGACCAACTTTTTAAGCTTTTGCGCGACCTGTCTGACGAAGGCGTTTGCCTTTGGGCGGTTTTGACCACTTCGGAGGTCACCCTGGCTTCAGCGAGGAATTTCGAACTCCAAACGAGTATCTCCTCGCAGAACAATGCCGAAAAGCCTGAAAACCTGTCATCTCAAGCGGATGGGCATGGTGTCGAATGGCACACCAAACCGCTGGAAAAGGGCGAAAAAATGGCTTTCAAGGCAAACGGGGTGGTGATTGGCGATGTACCTGAGGGGGCTGAGGTTATCGCTGCAGGCAGCCTGGTCGTCTGGGGGACGGTGCGAGGCAGTCTGAAAGCCGGATGTGGTGGGGATAATATGTCACGTCTGTGCGTCATACGTTACGCTGGCGGTGAGCTGAGCTTGTGCGGGCAGGTCGTAGAAGTGCCCAAGAAGTTGCAGAATGCTGTTCCGCTTGAAATCAGGGTTGAGGATGGCAGCATCCAAGTACACGAAACAGTCGCAAGGAAGTTTACACTCCTATGAACACGCGTGAAATTTGGAAACGCTTTGACATCCCGCTTTTTGCGGTGGTGTTGTTGCTGTGTGTCTTTGGTGTGGCGCTGATTTCATCGGCTATCGCGGGAAACCCGACCCTGGTGGACCATCCAAGACGCCAGGTCACGTTCCTTATCATTGGTCTGGTAATCCTGTTTCTGACGGCATCCTTCGACTATCACATCTGGAAAACCCTCAGCAAACCCTTCTATGTGTTGGTGGCACTGCTGCTGCTGATGGTATTTGTGTTTGGTGGGGCGAGGTTTGGCGCAGCCAGGTGGCTGGAGACCGGCTTGGTGACGATCCAGCCGGCAGAGCTGGCGAAGATTGCCATCATCCTGACACTTTCGAGCTTCTTCGCGAACAATATTGAACGTATCAACAATTGGTTGACGATTGGAAAAAGCCTGGCTCTAACGGGCGGCATCGTGATCTGGATCTTGATCCAGCCCAACCTGAGTACCAGCATCGTGATTTTCGTCACCTGGGCGACCATGCTTTGGATCAGCGGATTGAAGACTAAGTACATCCTGATCATGGTCGGCGCAGCTGTGCTGTTTATCGGGATCTCGTTTCTGCTCGATTTTCCTTACCTGGCGGATTACCAAAAAGCACGCATTACCAATTTTGTTGCCCCGGCGGAGGAGGCGCGCTATGGTGACACTTACAATGTGGATCAGGCACTGATCAGCATTGGCTCCGGGGGGTGGTTTGGCAAGGGCTATGGGCAGGGCTCTCAGGTGCAATTGCGTTTCCTGAAGATTCGACACAACGACTTCATTTTTTCTGTATTGGCGCATGAATTTGGCTTTGTTGGGACGGTTATCGTTTTAGTGTCGTTGATTTTTGTGATTGTGCGCTGTTTCAAGGTAGCACAAAACGCGCCGGATGCCTATGGCGCGCTGATTGCTTATGGCTTTGGCGTGTTGATGGGTTTCCAGACGATCGTGAACGTGGGGGTAAACATGAGGTTGCTCCCGGTGACAGGGTTGACCCTGCCATTCATCAGCTATGGCGGCAGCTCGCTGGTGGCGATGTTGCTGGGAATTGGGCTGGTTGAAAATATCAACATGCGCAGCCAGGAGAAAGAATTCCGCGAAGAACCCTTGTAAGAAAAGGCAGGAATGTGGTAATATAGGCATTCGTTGGTGGGGGCTCGTCTAATGGCAGGACAGCAGACTCTGAATCTGTATGTAGTGGTTCGACTCCATTGCCCCCAGCCTGAGCTATCGAAAGAACCGTCATGAGAGTGGCGGTTCTTTTGTTTTAATTGTGAAATTTGACCCGGGGTAACCACAGCCCTCAAGAGAGTGGTTCCTAAGGGGTTAACCCAACTTTAGGAAACACTGTGAGGATCATCTTGCTGTCGGCATATTCTTTTTAAATGAACGGCTATAATTGAACGTAATATAAAGGAAACCTCATGAAAATTAACAAGATTCTGGTCGTTATTCTGGCATTATTCATTCCCTTCATTATCCTGATGGGTGGGGTGCGGTTAATCATGAGCCCGGCGTTCGCCGAGCTCGAGTATGACCGCAAGGGTTTCCCACTCGACCCCTACGGCATGGAAACTCCCGAGCGCAAGCAATGGGCTGGTTACTCCATTCGTTACCTGGTCAACAACGAACCAATTGACTACCTTGGCAATTTGCAAAACTTCAAGGGTCAAAAGATCTTCACCGAATCGGAGCTCTCACACATGCTGGACGTCAAGAATGTCGTTCAGGGCGCACTGCTTGCCTGGTATATCCTGATCGGACTGAGCGTGGCGATTCTCGGCTGGTTCCTGATCATGGGGCAGTGGAGCTCAATGAGGAAGGCTTTTCAGGCTGGGGGTTGGGTGACGCTGGGGCTGATTGTGTCGTTGCTGGTTTTCCTCTTGGTGAGTTTTGACACGCTTTTCACCAAGTTTCATCAGCTCTTTTTCGCCGAAGGCACCTGGCTGTTTGATGAATCCAGCACGCTCATCCGCCTGTTCCCCTTTGTTTTCTGGCGTGACGCATTTGCTTTGGTGCTGATCTTTACACTCCTGGTAGGTATTTTGTTAGTGTTGATCACGCGCAAGCGAAAGCCAAAAATTGTTGCTTAAATAATAAGACCCCCGAAAACCGGGGGTCTTATTATTGTGATAACTATAGGACGACGGGAGGATTGTCCGCGTCGAGGCTGGGGTCAAAGATGTGGAAGTTGTCCATGTTGAAGACAACCTGCGTCTGTTCGCCATAATGGACCTGCGTACGGGGGTCAACCCGGGCGATGAAATTGTGACTGCCATTGACCAGGTAGAGGAAGATTTCATTACCCATCAACTCGGTCACATCCACAGTGACATCCACCGGCTCGGCTATGATGCCAGGGGCGGCGAATTCGGGATTGTGAATGTCTTCAGGGCGAATGCCAAAGATGATGTCCTTGCCAATGGTGCTCTCGTAACGAGCGATGTCATGGTCCGGGACACGTACCCGGAAGGAGCCCATATCCACGAACATCTTGCCTTCTTCCATGTAGACCTTACCGTTGAAGAAGTTCATGGCGGGGGAGCCAATGAAGCCGGCAACGAAGAGATTGGCAGGATGATCATAAAGCACCTGCGGAGTATCGAGCTGCTGAAGCTTGCCCTTGTTCATGACGGCAATCCGGGATGCCATGGTCATGGCTTCGGTCTGATCGTGGGTCACGTAGATGAAGGTCGTCTCAAGGCGTTTGTGGAGCTTGGAAAGCTCGGCGCGGGTCTGGACGCGGAGTTTTGCGTCGAGGTTGGAGAGGGGCTCATCAAAGAGGAAAACTTTTGGCTCGCGGACGATAGCACGCCCAACAGCCACACGCTGACGCTGACCGCCCGAAAGTTCCTTGGGCTTACGCTTGAGCAGGTTTTCGATACCAAGGGTCTGAGCTGCTACCTGGACGCGGCGATCAATATCAGCTTTGTCGAACTTGCGCAGTTTCAAACCAAATGCCATGTTGTCGTAGACAGACATGTGGGGGTAGAGGGCGTAGCTCTGGAAGACCATCGCGATATCGCGGTCTTTGGGAGCAATGTCATTGACGACCTGGTCGCCAATCATCACCTGACCATCTGAAATTTCCTCGAGACCAGCAAGACAGCGCAAGGCTGTGGTCTTACCGCACCCGGAAGGACCAACAAGGACTAAGAATTCCTTGTCTTCGATTGCAAGATTAAGATCTTGCACGGCGACAACGTCACCATAACGTTTCCAAACATGATCGTATGTAACACTTGCCATAAGAATTTCCTCCAATCTTGAACGAGTATAGTGACTTCATTATACGTCAATAGTGGTGAAAACAGAAGGTTTCTACAATATCAGTTTTCATTAATTATCTTTTTGGATTAAGAGAAAAAGAGCACCTGCCAAGCGGCAGGTGCTCTTTTGGTGATTGATCAGATCAACAATCCAGATAGCGCTCGATCTCGATCGGGATTGGACGGGTAAGTATATCCGTCTCTTCTTTGCGGAGTGCTTTCACCCAGAAGGTGATGAAATCTTCTGAGAAAACTCCTGGCTTTGTCAGGAATTCATGGTCTTTTTCGAGGGCGACCAGGGCTTCGTTGAGAGAGAAAGGAACCTTCCTGATTTGTTTTTGCTTGGCTTCAGGCCAGGCTAAGACATCATCATCAAAAGGTCCATAACCATTGGCGCGTGGGTCCACCTTACGGGCGATGCCGTCCAAACCGGCCAGGAGCATGGCTGGGATTGCCAGGTACGGGTTGCAGGTGCCATCAGGCGTGCGGTATTCCACGCGAACTTCGCCCGGGTCCGTGGCGTATTTGGGGGCTCTGACAGCGGCATTGCGGTCGCCTTTGCCAAAGAAGCAGCTGGTTGGGGCCTCGAATCCTGGGGCAAGGCGCTTGAAGGAATTGGTTGAAGGGTTGGTGAGAGCGCAAAGCGCAGCCGCGTGATCGAGAATTCCACCCACGTAATACAGAGCAGTCTCGCTCAAATTGGCATAGCCTTTAGCGTCATAGAAAACATTTTTGCCATCTTTTACCAGGAATTGATGGAAGTGCATCCCGCTGCCTGCCGCGCCAAAATAGGGTTTGGGCATGAAGGTGATCGTTTTGCCTTCTTGGTATGCCAGGTTTTTCGCAAGGTATTTGACCATCAGCGAGCCATCGGTGGATTTGAAAATATCCTGGAGAGGGGGTTCTATCTCACCATGTCCGGGACCACCGGCTTCATGATGGTGATACTTGACCTTGTATCCGAAATCTTCCATCATCAGGGAGATCTCGTTGCGCAGATCCTGATTTTGATCTCCAGGCGCAATCTGATGGTAGCCCTTGTGGTTCGAAACCAGATAGCCATTGGTGGTGGGGTTTTCCATCCAATCGGATTCATACGAAACAAGCGAGTACGAGCTGACATTCAAGCGATTTTCGTAGCTGACTTCGTCAATGATGTAGAACTCGTATTCGGGACCCCAGATGGATCGATCGGCAACCCCTGTTTTTTGAAGGTAAGCCTCGGCCTTAACCACAATTTGGCGTGGGTCAAAATCGAAACGCGCTTTGCTGTCGGCTTCGTAGACATCAGACAAGAATGACAGAGTCGGGCGTTTGAAAAATGGATCCATAAAACCAGTTGAAAGGTCAGGTATGAGGATCATGTCACCGGAGGTTACATGTTTAAACCCAACCGCAGAACCATCAAAACCAATCCCATCACGCATCATCTGCGGGGTGAAGGATTCAGCGGACACAGAAACATGGTGCCAGCGACCGTACAGATCGCACCACTTCAAATCAATCATGCGAATTTCGTTCTCGCGTATGTATTTCAATGCCTCTTCAAAGTTTTGGAACATCCACAAGCTCCTTTTTTGATGTGTTTTTCACTCGGAACGAAAGGTGAGTTCGGTGTCTGAGCGGAATTTAATTTTACCAGTATCCAGCTGTTAGCCACAATCTCTCAGAGGTCGTTTTGTTGTAATCTTCCGTGCCTGGCTTAAGATGGTTTAAAGCAAAAACGACCTGAACTTACAGGTCGTTTTGTTGGATGATTGATTGTTGTTAGCCGAGTTTCTCGAATTGATCCTTGCCAACACCGCAATCGGGGCAAACCCAATCCTCGGGCAAGTCTTCAAATGATGTGCCAGGTTCGATTCCGGCGGTGGGGTCACCGATAGCTGGATCGTAGATGTAACCACAGGCGATGCATTCGTATTTGTCCATTTTTCTCCTTAAAAGCTTATACTAAATTGCAAGAGTCATTGCTCCTGCTTTGACAAATAGTATTATACAACAGGTTGAGTGCAATCGGCTTGGAAAAACGAATAACTAATAAATTTCTAACAGTAGAAAGAGAGAAATGACAGATTTCAACGCGTTGATCAATTCTTTGCCAACAAGGGTGGATGCTGAGAAGATAAAAGATATAAATGGACGAATTCTATTCAGCCTGAGTGGCGATGGTGGTGGTGAGTGGGGGGTGGTGTTGGACAACGGAAAGGTTAGTGTCAGCGAAGGCGCCATGGCGCAGCCTCAGTTAACCGTGAAAACCAGTACCGCAATTGCTGAAAAGTTGTTGAGCGGCGGTCTGAACCCCATGATGACATATATGACCGGCAAGATCAAGATCGCTGGCGATATGGCTTTGGGAATGAAGCTAATCGGTCTATTAAAGTCCTAATCTACGGAAACAAACCCCATTGCGGGTCGAACAGGTCATCTTCCATCATGTCTGGGGTCCAGGGTTCCATCCCAAATTCCATGCTGGTTGGAACGCCAAGGGTTTGTTCGACCTTCTTGCGGGTTTCTTCTAACATCGCAGGACCATAAGGGCAAAAGGGCGTGGTTAGGACCATCCGCACGTACGCTCCCTGTTCGGTCAACTTGATCTCACGAACCAAGCCGAGCTCAATTACCGAGTAACCTAATTCAGGATCGGTAATACCTGATAAACCTTCGATCAAATCGTTGAATTTGTCCGGATCAGTGGTTTTGATTTCCCAGGGGATTTTCGCTTCATTTTCCATTATCGACCTCGAAAGTATAAGTGCAGGCAACATCGCCATGTAAAATGCAGGTGTTGTGGCTGATGGGTTGCTGGATAAGGGATTCTAACAGAGCGTGGTTGATCGCACAAACTTCAGGATGGCTTTGTCCAAGGTAATGGAAAGGGCAGTGATGGGTGGTGAGAATGGTAGTCTCGCCAGACCTGGTCCAGGAAAAAATAAAACCATCCCGGGTGAGTTGGCTGGCGATCTGGTTCAAGCTCTCATCCAGGTTGTCTAAACTCATCGAAGAGTCATAGCCTTTGGCAAGGTCTTTTCCGATCTCCGTCAATAACTCTAGTAACGTGTCCGTGCCAAGAACCCGTTTCATCGTCTGGAGTGCCTGTTCTGAAATTTTATGGTAATCAATCGGGGCGTTTTGATAGCCTCTCTCGGTCAGGCGGTAGATGAACCGCGGTCTGCCCACTCCGTGACGTTCTTCTGAGGAAGTGATAATCCCCTCAGCTTCCAGGGTTATCAGGTGATGGCGAACTGAAATCTCGCTGATGCCAAGTAGTTCCGCAAGTTGACTGATGGTCGCGTGTTGAAGCAGAAGCAGTTGGCTTAGAACCTTGTCTTTTGTGCTTTTCATGATGATTGCTATTATATGGTAAGTTACCCAACCTTAGTATATTGCCTTACAAACAGCTTTAAGGCAAAATTTTCTATAGTATGTAGCTGTGCTATAATATTTGAGATTCTAATGAGTAATCAAGGAGATAAACATGCCAAAAATCGAAGATATTGAGGGAATCGGACCTGTCTACGCAAAGAAGTTAACTGAAGCTGGGGTTACGACTGTAGCCCAGTTGCTGAAAGTCGGCGCTGGTCCCAAGGGTCGTGAAGAACTTGCAGCAAAAGCAGGCATCGACCGCAAGCTGATCCTGGAATGGGTGAACCATGCCGATCTTTATCGGATCAAGGGAGTCGGTCAGGAGTATTCTGATCTGCTCGAAGAAGCAGGCGTTGACACCGTGGTGGAACTTGCCACCCGCAAGCCCGAAAACCTGCACGCCAAGATCCTGGAAGTGAACACTGCCAAGAAGCTGGTTCGCCGCCCACCAAGCGCTAAGATGGTTGCTGATTGGGTGCTGCAGGCAAAAGATCTACCAAGGGTTGTCACTCACTAAACCCCGGTTTTAATCTCTGCTGACCTTCAACAAAGGTTTATTAGAAATGCCTCTCTTGCAATGCAGGAGAGGCATTTTGTTAGATAATGCAAGTATGTAAGCAGGAAAATGATTTTAGGGGCTCGACAGTAAGAAAATTAAGTGCGGCTAAGCGCAGTATCGGATGAAATCACCTTGTCGTAACTAAACGAATTAGTTGAAAAGAAGGTTTGATTTCTTGAGAAAAGCGGCTGCCTGGCACGACACAATCACAAGTAGTTTTTGGCCATGCTGGGGAAGGTTTGATTGGCGAGCGATGTCAGGATTCTCCGTTCTAAATGTTTGAAGTTAAGGTCTTATGACAATTCTTCGCTTCCAGGTTGCAATGCCCCATTGTCAGTAAGGGGCAAAGGGAGCCACTAAGGCCACGATTGGTTTTAGTGGGCAACGTTCTTATGCAGCAAAGTCGATCCCGGGAAGTAAGCCAAACACTTTTTTCTGGCATCTTGCAACCCCATGGAGCGTCTCGCAAACATGAGCCAACGGGCTGATATGCTCCGACTAGACAATCTGCTGCAAGATTTGATGGACAATGTGTACAACGAAGAGCATCTTGTCCGAATTGCGGAACAGCACCCGCTTAGGTGATCTTAGCATGGGAAATCAAAAAGCCCCTGGAAAGGAGCTTTTTGAATTATTTGACTGAGATAGCGCCTAAGTTAATTGGCAGCCATCATATTGAGAATGGTATCGACGACCACCGCACCAGATTGCGCACGGTCTTTGCTGCCACCAAAGCGACTGGCAGCCGAGATTGCCTGCATGATTGCCTGCATATTCGACTGACCTTTGCCCTTGGCAGAGAAATATGCCAACGCGGCACTCAGCAAGTCTTTGGCGTCCAAGCCACTGGAATTGCCCTGGCTGGAACTCTGACCGCCACCAAGTAGCGTGGAGAGCAGGTCACCCATCCCTCCGCCAGAACTTTGCGACGAGGAAGAGCCTCCACCCATCCCACCAAGTAGCGTGCTCAGGAGATCACCGCCGCCGGATTGGCTTTGTTGAGGTTGTTGCTGTTGTTGTTGAGCACCGCCCATCCCGCCAAGCAGCGTGCTGAGCAGGTCGCCACCAGCAGCTTGTTGGGGTTGTTGTTGCGGTTGTTGAACTCCGCCCATCCCACCAAGCAGCGTGCTGAGCAGGTCGCCACCAGCAGCTTGTTGTTGCTGTTGTTGTTGGGTTTGAGCTCCGCCCATGCCGCCGAGCAGCGTGCTGAGCAGGTCGTCGCCAGCAGCTTGTTGAGGCTGTTGTTGTTGGGTTTGAGCTCCGCCCATCCCGCCAAGCAGTGTGCTGAGCAGGTCGCCACCAGCAGCTTGTTGAGGCTGTTGTTGGGTTTGAGCTCCGCCCATGCCGCCGAGCAGCGTGCTGAGAAGATCACCGCCAGGCTGAGCTTGGGGCTCATTGCTGGTTTGTTGAGGAATGTTGCCGAGTAAAGAACCCACCAGGTCGCCAGGTTGACTTGGAGCAGGCTGTTGAGCCTGGGGCTGTGGCTTACTCTGTGAGCTTCCGGTCATGCCACCGAGTAGGGTTGAGAGGAAATCTCCAGAACCGCCTTGAGCTGAAGGCTTGCTGCCCATGAGGGCATTAATCAACGTGCCGGCTGATTTCTGGGTGAATTCTTTTCCCTTAAACTGCTCAGCAGCGTCTTCAAGACCGTCCGCGTAAAGTTTGGCGGAGCCGCTCGTGGTGGAAGCGCGTAACTGTTTGCTGGCAAATGCCAACTGGTTGGAGGCAGATTCATCGGATTTGGATTCCACAGCTTTTTGGATCAAATCGAAAGTTTCCACCATGTGAGTGCCATGATTGCCGTTGTATTCATCCGCAGCATCCAGGTTTGCCTGATTCTCTTGCAGAGCTTCAGTAACCGCTTTAAAGACAGTGTTTAAATCAAAATTGTCTGCCATTGTGCAAGCTGTCTTTTTACTTCAGTTCTTCGGGCAAAGCGGGGATGCGAAGCACCTGGCCAGCCACAATCTTGTTCATGTTGTCGCCAATCAGTTCTTTGTTGGCTTCATAAATCAGCTTGTAATAGGCGGGATAGGCTTTCCCATAGAATTTCAGGGCGATGTGGCTAAGCGTGTCGTCATAGGTAACAGTGTGTTCGCCAATCCAGGCTGCAGCTTCTTTGGCGGCTTCTTCAGCACGGCGCGCTTCATATTCAACTTTGCGGGCTTCGGCTTCCGCTTTGTAGCGCTCGGCTTCTTCGACGCGCTTCGCATTGGCTTCGGCGACTTCTTTTGCCTTTGCTTCGGCTTCGGCGGCTAAACGATGAGCTTCATGTTCAGCTTTGCGGGCTGCGGCTTCAGCTTCGTAACGGGCGGCATCAGCTACACGTTTTGCATTTTCTGCGGCAACTTCAGCTTCACGCTTGGCTGCTTCCGCTGCTTTGCGAGCGGCTTCTTCCAACTCTTTCGCAGTCTCTTTTTTTCCAAAGAGGTTTCCGAACAATCCTTTTTTTTCTGCCATTTCTATCTCCTGTTTCCTTATTGTTAGTTACCCTATTGTGGGGTATGAACTGGTAGCGATGAGCAATGATAACAAATGCGTCGATCACTGATAATTATTATATACCATTCAGTATAATTCAGCAGGATCTGTCGAAGGTGAATGTTAATAAGTTAAGGTATGATATAAAAAATTGACTTTCGCCCGCCTGCATGCTATAATTTGCCGACAAATTCAATAGGAAAAATCGAAAATTATGGCTAGATTACAAATCGAAAACCTCTTTGTTGAAGTCGATGGGAAAGAAATCCTCAAAGGCTTCAATTTATCTATGCAGCAAGGTGAAATTCACGCCCTGATGGGGCCCAATGGAACTGGAAAGTCGACCCTCTCTTACGCGATTATGGGTCATCCAAGATACAAAGTCACTGGCGGAGATATCCTGTTGGATGGCGAGAGCATTCTGGGTCTTTCAACCGATCAACGGGCAAACAGAGGGCTGTTTTTGGCGTTTCAGTATCCAGTTTCGATCAGCGGTGTCACGTTGGCGAATTTTTTGCGCGTAGCTGTAAACTCCAAGCTCAAGTTCTACGATCCTGATTCCAAAGGCATGTCACTGGTCGCGTTTCGTAAAGCGATGAAAGCCAAGATGGACTTCCTGGGGATGGATTATTCCTTTGCCGGGCGTTATTTGAACGAAGGTTTTTCCGGAGGGGAGAAAAAGCGCGCTGAAATTCTGCAACTGGCGATGCTGGAACCGAAGTTCGGCATTCTCGATGAGACCGACAGCGGTCTGGATATCGACGCGGTACGGATCGTTTCGGAGGGTGTCAACTCACTGGTAGGTGAGAACCTCGGCGTGCTTGTGATCACGCACTACCAGCGCATGCTCAACTTCCTGAAGCCGGACTTTGTACACATCATGTACCAGGGCAGGATAGTAGAAACTGGCCAGGCAGAATTGGCACTGAAACTCGAAGAGAGTGGTTATGACTGGATCCGGGAGGTCTACGGGGAGTCAGGAACCGCCAATGACTGACGCACCAGCCAATGCCTTTCTGAACGAACTGGGCAGTGACTATCAGTACGGTTTTCATGACCCGGAAACTTCTTCTTTCAAGAGCAAGAAAGGCTTATCGGAAGAAGTGGTTCGGCAGATCTCAGCCTATAAAGAAGAGCCTGAGTGGATGCTGGAATTTCGGCTAAAGGCTTACAAGCATTACCTTCAACGCCCGATGCCCACGTGGGGCCCGGATCTGAGCGGTTTGGATCTTGACAGCATCTACTACTACGTTCGTCCGGCTGAAATTGACCAGAAATCCTGGGAGGACGTTCCGGATACGATCAAGACAACCTTCGACAAACTTGGCATCCCCGAAGCTGAGCAGAAATATCTTGCCGGCGTTGGCGCGCAGTATGACTCGGAAATGGTCTACCACAACGTCCAGGAAGCCCTCGAGAAACAGGGTGTTATCTTCCTCAGCATTGAAAATGGACTCAAGCAATATCCGGATCTATTCCGCGAGTACTTCTCGACCGTGGTGCCAATCCAGGACAATAAATTTGCGGCTTTAAACAGCGCGGTTTGGTCTGGAGGTTCATTCGTCTACGTGCCCAAAGGGGTCAAAGTGGATCTACCTTTGCAGGCTTACTTCAGGCTGAACAATGCGAGCATGGGGCAGTTTGAACGGTCATTGATCATCGCGGACGAGGGCGCCCAAGTCCACTACGTCGAAGGCTGCACCGCTCCGCTTTACTCAACCGAATCTTTCCACAGTGGTGTGATTGAGATCATTGTCAAAAAGAATGCCAGGGTGCGCTACACTACGATTCAAAACTGGTCTTCCAACGTCTATAACCTGGTAACACAACGCGCATCGGTTTGGGAGAATGGGACGATGGAGTGGGTGGATGCGAACCTTGGCTCAAAAGTGACCATGAAGTACCCTGCCTGTTTCCTGCGTGGGGAAGGCGCGCATGGTGAGATGCTCTCAGTCGCTTTTGCGGGCTCAGGGCAAATCCAGGATGCCGGCGCGAAAATGGTTCATTTTGCAAGTAACACCAGCAGCAAAATCACATCCAAGTCCATTTCCAGGAGCAATGGGCAATCCTCGTATCGCGGATTGGTGAAAGTGGCACGCGGGCTCAAGAACATCAAATCAAGCGTGGTTTGCGACGCGTTACTGCTCGACCCACATTCCCGTTCGGACACTTATCCGACGATTGAAAGCGGTTCCAAAGACGTGACCATCGGGCATGAGGCTACCGTCAGTAAAATCGGCGAAGAGCAGCTTTTCTACCTGAACAGCCGGGGACTCAGCAACGAAGAAGCCACAACCATGGTGGTGTCGGGTTTCATTGAGCCATTGGTAAAAGAACTGCCAATGGAATACGCCGTCGAGATGAACCGCCTGGTTCAATTGCAGATGGTAGGATCGGTTGGGTAACCAGATGCACGATCCCAAAGTAACCTACCGTTCCGTTTTTGGCATCGAGCAGGACCCGCCCCAGTGGGAAATTGCCTTTAGTAATGCCAATTCTGGTCTTTCTGGCGAGCTAGCTCAAGCCTTTGAGAAAACCTGGAAGCATACAAAATCTCTCCAGATGCCAAACATCAAGCTTGAAAAGTGGCGCTGGCTTGACTATTCTCAAACCGGGCTCGCGGACGCTCTGGTATCGACGAAGCCCAAATTCAGGCTTGAGACCGAATTTAAATCGGATGAAAACGATTCCGCTTCCCCTGAAGGGCTGATCATTTCAACCTTCAGTGAAGCATTGCGGCACCATCCAGACCTGGTCGCAGCTTCACTGGGGCACCTCAGCAAGCCTTCAACGGAGAAATTTCAGGCATTAGCCGAGGCGCTAGCGAGGGAAGGTCTGTTTGTCTATGTCCCGCGGGGCGTCAAGGTGGAGAGGGTCACGTTGGCGAAACTCCATGGCACGATAGATCCTGGGATGAGCGTATTGCGCTCCATCATCTGGCTTGAACCCGGTGCAGAACTTAATCTGGTGTTGGATTTGCAAAGTAAATCACTAGCGGCAGATGGTTTATTGCACCTGGCGAAGACAGATTTGATTCTTGAAGAGGATGCGCGTTTACACTTTACGGATGTTTCGATCTTCAAGCAGGAAGTCACGACCCTGCGCTATAACCAGGCGAAGCTTGGGAGAAACGCAAAACTGGATTGGATCTACGCGGCGGTCGCGACCACCCAAGGAAAACAGAGTCTGGAAGTCAGCCTTGAGGGTGAGGGAGCTGAGGCTGAGGTGAGGGGAATTTACTTCCCTTCGGAAGGGCAGAAGATTAGTGTGGATACCGTCCAGAATCATCTCGCGCCTCACACCAAGAGTAATTTGTTGTTCAGAGGGGCTGCGATTGGGGATGGCGAAGCTATCTGGCGTGGCATGATCTACGTTGACCCCATGGCGCAGAAAACAGATGGGTATCAATCGAACCAGAACCTGATGTTAGGAGACCGCTCCGAGATCAAATCCATCCCAGGGCTAGAGATTTGCGCGGATGACGTTAGCTGCTCGCATGGTGCCACGGTTGGCAGGATTGATGAGACAGAGCTGTTCTACCTGCAAGCCCGGGGAATACCGCTTGTAGCCGCCGAAAGATTGATCGTGGAAGGGTTCTTTGCTGAGGTGATCGAGCAAATTCCCGAAGAAGAAACAAGGAATAGATTAGGGGAACGCCTGTTGAAGAAGTTTGAAGCAAGTTACCAAGTGAAAGAATAGAAGGAGCTAATTATGATGAAGAGTGGGAATTACATGCGCCCTCCAGAAGAGGAAAAAGTGTATGAAGTCGGTGATCGTGTGGAAGTTAACTGCGATCATGAGGATAAAGCCTGTCAGCGGATTAGAGGTTGGCTGAAAGGAACTGTGGTGCAGGTGGATAACAAGCTCCTGGCAGTGCAGTTTAAGGAAAACATTTATCTGACCGATGGTTGGATGGTGCCAGACAAAATCCTATGGTTTCCGTACGATTCTGCCAACGTGCGCCCGTACGTATCACCACGGTCGAAAAAATCGGACATCAATGCCAAGGTAGCGAACCTGTAGTCGTTCGTTAAGCTTAACTTCGTTTGGATCAAAAAACAGGCTGACAATGGTCAGCCTGTTTTTGTTTTTCAAGTTTTCTTTACGCTTTAGCGAATTCACCGACGATGCGAATGATGTCAAAGCCTTCGGCAAAGGGACGTTCAGCCAGGGCACCGTGGCGAATCGCGGTGGCACGGATGATATCCGGCGAGAAGTAGTAACGGCTTGAATAGGTGCTGTATTTGTTCAACGCCGCGATTTTGTTCTCGACTGATTGTTCCGAGATTTCCGCAAGAAAATGGGGGAAGAAACCGTAACTGCTACGAAGAACGTCAAATCCTAAAACAGTAGTGCCGCGGAAAGCACGTGTGGCTTCCTGGGTGATAGTTTGGTGGTCCTGATGGATATCTTGCGCGGTGTGTACGAAGACAATTTCAGGTTTGTACTGGCGGCGAAGGGAGAGCATCTTCTCAAGAATCTCCTGCCTGAAGTCTGGAAAACGGCGTGTTTCGAACTGCCCGAGTTCAATTTGGTCATCGGAAAGCCCCAATTGGTGCATACTGTCGTAGTGTTCGCCGACAAGCTGTCGCAGATCCGGGTTTTTCTGGTTGTCCGAGAAGGTTATGCAATGCAAGTCGGCTTTACCTACCATGTCAGAAATGAAAGCGCCGCAACCCAACTCGATATCATCGGGGTGAGCACCTAAAAATAGCAGCGAGCGACCATAAAAAGTCATGTTTTGCATTTTGCCTACTTTGTGGCGATAAATCCGCCAACCACTTTGGTCATCACGATCTTGCCGTCAGTTTCAATCCGATTTTTGGCAACCTTTTTAATCTGGCTCATAACCACTTCGAATTCATCATGAGTTTGAAACAGCGAGTTCCAAAGGCGGCGGTCTTCGGACATGGAAGCGCGCGTGTAGATCATGAACGGTTCCACGGATTCAAAGGTCAGCGGGTTTTCGAAGATGTGCTGCTCAGTCGCGCTGAAGAGCTTTTGCATGGTGCCATAGATCTCGGAGGCGTAACGCGAGCTACCCGGCATGGGGGGAATCGGCTTTTCGGCGGCTTCACGGATGATGTCGTAAAAAACTTGTTTGTTAGTGGGCATGGGACCGGTGGAAAAGAGACGCCCGCCTGGTTTGAGCACACGGTGCATCTCACCCAGGGTAAAAGGGATGTCCTGCGCGTAGTATATGGTAAAGCAGGCAGAAACCAGGTCAAAATGGTCAGAGGGTAAGTCGAAGGGTTGGTTGAAATCGAGGTTTCTGAAATCAACCGCGTTATCAATTGCCTTGTTTTTTTCACGGGCATCATCCAGCAGTGACTCGGAAACATCCGTGCCGGTGATCTCTGCGTTTCCGTTCAGATGGTGGAAGAAGGAGAAGCACTGCTTGCCGGAGCCGCAGCCAACATCGAGGATCTTGATACCTGGCTGCAGGTGGAGCACATCGAGCATCCACGTGTCTATATCTTTTGTGCCGTAACGACTGTGAATGTCAATGCGTTTCGCAAGGTCGTCGGTGGTTTCCTGAAAATCAATCTTCATAGTTTCCTCATTGGTATGTCAAGTATTCATTTAAGTATACTTTGTGGATGGGCAAGATTCAAGCTGAGAGATAAGAGCTGTTTGTGATCTCCGCCCGCTACTTTACCACGTTGGCAAAAGCAGCGGTAAAACTTTCGATGGAAGCCTGGATATCCTCGAATGTTGTGGTTGAATTCGCGGATGGCGTACCGGCGACCACGAGATACCAGCTCTGCTCACCGCACTTGAGGATGCCCATATCCGCAACAATTGTCGGATTGAGCATGGTTCCGCGTTTGTTGAGAAATTCACACTCCGGTAATTGATCATTGAACTTGCCCAACAATATTATGTCATTCTCAGTAAAGATTCCCATCAGACCCAATAAGTATTGCGTGCTTTTCTCACTGAGGACAGATCCCGTGTTCAGCAATTCGAGGGAAGTCAGGAGTTCGGTCGCGGTGCTGGTGCGTGGGTCGTACTTGGTGTTGGTCAGACCCCAGGCATCCAGTTTTTTCCGCAGCTGGTTGTCCCCACGGGCAAAGTATTCCAGAGCGTCAGTGGCGGATTCCTCGCTGAGTACAACCATGGCTTCGAGCAGGCTGTCAAAGTTGCTCCCGTTTATGCCAGTGGTCTTGAGATCCTCCAGGGTGCGTCCCTGGTCTTCAAGGATGCTTAAAACGGCCATGGCAGTGGGAATTTTAATCATCGAAGCTGGCTGAAAAGAGGTGTCAGAGTTGCGGTCGAAGAGGGTTTGTCCGGTTTTAGCATCCTGGATGAGAATGTACCAATACACTCCCTGGATGAGCTCATTACCGATTATGGAAAAATCCTGGCTGGCTAGTCCGTTAGTGATCGATGGGGGAATTGCTGTAACAGTTGGCTCGATCGACCTGGGGGTGGGGCTGGTTGATGTCAGGGTGGCAGGAAGGACTGTTGATATGGCTGGTGGAGAAGTTGGGCTCAAGGTGTTCGCCTGGCAGGCTGTCAGCAAGAAGCACAGTAGCAAGAGTGAAGTTGTGACTTTTTTCCGGAAGTTTGCCATTTGGAATTCCAACACTCAACAAATGCGCGGGAGCATCTCACCGGCGAGCATCTCGAGTACTCGTGTAGTCCCGAAAGGCGTCTTGAGCCAGACTTGCCCCCTCGAAGGTTCATGCACTTGCCCAATCAATGTGGCTTGCTCACCATAACGCGTGCCGCGCAGGATACGAAGACCCGCCTCAGCCTGGCCAGCTGGCAGGATCAGGAATAACTTACCCTCGTTTGCCAGGTAGAGAGGGTCAAGCCCGAGCAGTTCGCAGGTTTTTCGCACTGGCTTATCAACCGGGATCCACTCTTCTCTTAGTTCGATGTTGACCCGGCTCTGGCGGGCGATTTCCACCAGCGTGGTCGCAAGCCCCCCTCTTGTGGGGTCGCGCAACACATGGACGTCCAAGTGGGCATCCAGAAGCGCCTTGACCATGTGATTGAGTGGCGCCGTATCCGAGCGCACCTGGCTGGTAAAGCCCAGGTTGCCGCGGGCTTCAGCTACAGCGATGCCGTGGTTGCCGACCGGACCGGAAATGAGTACAGCGTCGCCAGGTTTGGCTTGTTCGCCTCCAATCTGCTGACCTTCGTCCACCCAGCCGAAGCCAGTGGTGCTGATGAAGAGCTTGTCGGATTTGCCTCTTTCGGTGACCTTGGTATCGGCTGCGATCAATTCCACGCCGGCTTCCCGGCAGGCATCGGCGAAGGAATCGACAATCAGTTCAAGTTCATAGATTGAAAAGCCTTCTTCAAGGATGAAGGTAGCGGTCAAAAAACGCGGTTCTGCTCCGAGCATCGCGACATCGTTCACTGTGCCGCAAACTGCCAGCCTGCCGATGTCTCCACCCGCGAAAAAGGGGGGCGAGACAATATGCGCATCGGTAGACACCACCAACCTTTTTCCTGGAGGGGCGCTGGTTACGCTTGCTGCATCGTTCGCAGTGTTCAGGATCGCGTTTGCCAGGCGGCTCTGGAACACGTCCCGGACCAGGTCGTGGGTCATTTGCCCGCCGCTGCCGTGACCGAGCACGATCTGACCCCGGTCGGTGATGGGGAGCGGGCAGTTGGGTCCTTCAACAATGGGCAGATTTGAAAGGGTCATTCCTGCCTCCGATGGTAACGATAGTAAGCCGCGCAAGCCCCTTCGGAGGAAACCATGGGAGCGCCAAGCGGGTGGGAGGGGGTGCATTGCTTGCCAAATGCCGGGCAATCGAGCGGCTTGGCAATCCCACTCAGCACTTTGCCGGCAATGCAAAGCGGTGATTCGTTAAGCGGAGTCGGGTCGAGTTCAAAGCGGGTGAGGGCGTCGAAGCTGGCAAATTCAGACCGCAGACCAAGCCCCGAAAGCGGGATGGTGCCGATGCCGCGCCACTGCCGGTCCACCGGTTCAAAAACCTCGGAGATCATTTTTTGAGCGACCTGGTTGCCAATCTTGGTGACGAAGCGCGGGTAAGCATTGGCGACCTGGTGCGGCCCGGATTCGAGCTGTTGAACGGTCATCAGGATGCCCGTGGCGAGGTCGACCGGTTCAAAGCCAGTCACGACGATTGGGATCTGGTATTGCTCAGCAATTGGCAGGTACTCATGATAGCCCATCACCGCGCAGACGTGACCCGCAGCCAGGAAGCCCTGAACGCGATTGGCTGGGTTTGAAAGGATGGCATGCATTGCCGGCGGCACCAACACATTCGCCGGGAGAATGGAAAAATTGGTGACTCCCGATTTCTTTGCGGAGAGAATGGTGCTTGCTATGGTTGGGGCGGTCGTTTCGAAACCGATTGCAAAGAAGACAACCTGCTTGTCGGGGTTTGCGTTGGCGATCCTCAGGGCATCCAAGGGTGAATAAACCACCCGAACGTCCGCACCCTGTGAACGGGCAGTGAAGAGATCCGCGCTGTTGCCAGGCACCCGCAGCATGTCGCCAAAAGTCGTGAAAATCACATTTGGCAGGGCAGCGATTTGCAGCCCTTGTTCGATTGCCTGAAGCGACGTAACACAAACTGGGCAGCCGGGACCATGGATCAGGGTGATTTCCAGCGGAAGCAGTTGATCGAGCCCATATTGCATGATGGCGTGCGTTTGCCCGCCGCAAATCTCCATGATATTCCATGGTTGAGTCGTGATGCGGCGGATCTCAGCCATGATGGCTTTGGTCAGCGAAGCATCCCGGAGGTTTGTGGTGGAGTCGGTCATTTTATTGGTTTTCTTCGGTCTGGCGGGCGTTAAAAGCCTGCAAATCACGCAGAATCTTAAGGGTTTCTTCGGCTTCTGTGTCACTCAGGACGTTTAGAGCGAAGCCGGCGTGTACCAGGACATACTGCCCGAGCTTGACCTCAGGGGTCGTGGCGATGCAGACCGCCTGTTCGACACCATCAAAATCGACAGAAGCCATCAAGGTGCCACCCTGATCATAAATTCTCGTTACTTTACCGGGAATGCCTAAACACATGGTTACTCCTTTATATTTCCGCTGACTGCCAGCGCCACCAGCGCCTGACCTAACGATACGCCGCCGTCATTGGTGGGCAGTTTTTGAGGCCAATATACATCAAAACCTGACGCACGCAAAGCGGTGATTGTGCGCGTGATCAGGGTCTTATTTTGCCACACACCGCCTGATAACGCTACCTGCCGCAAGCCGGTTTGAGAGCGGATCTGTTCTGAAACCCGCACCGCACAGACGGCCAAACCGTTGTGGAAGCGGGCAGAAATGATGGCTGGAAGAACTTTATGTGTGAAGTCCTGAACGATGGCGTGGATCACTGGAGAAATGAGGATTTGCCCATCCTGAAGCGGGAAATCATAGGCGGAATATTCGTAGGGGTCAGCTATTGTTTCGAGCGCAATCGCGTTTTGTGCTTCGTAGCTGATCTGCTGGTGCAAGCCGATCAGTGCGGCCACACCATCAAAAAGCCGCCCGACGCTGCTGGTCTGAGGGGTGTTGAAACCGGTTCGGACCTGGTTTGCAACGGCTGAACGCTCCTCGAGGTCAAGCGATTGTTGGAATGGGAAAGGGAAACTGTCAGGGTCGATACCTGCATGCAGCAACAAGCTCAGCGCCATACGTGCGGGCTTTCGCACAGCTGCTTCGGCGCCGGGCAAAGGCATGTACTCGAAGTGGTAGAGGCGCTCGAACGATTTCCAATCCGCCAGCAAGACCTCACCGCCCCAAATCGCACCGTCAGTTCCATAACCGGTGCCATCGAACGCCAGCCCAATCACAGGATCGTGTTGTATAAGATTGTTGTCCGCTATACAGGAAACAATGTGGGCATGGTGATGCTGCACCTCAACCAGGGGAAGCCCTTCATCAGCAGCTCGCTGGCGGGCGTAGCGGCTGGCGAGGTAGTCCGGGTGCATATCGGCTGCCACGAGCTGCGGCTTAACGCGGAAGATCTTCTCGTAATGACTTATTGCAGTCTCAAAGGCAGTTAGAGTCTCATGATTTTCGAGATCGCCAATGTGATGGCTGACGAAAGCATAACCTTCGCGGATGAGGCAGAAAGTGTTTTTGAGTTCCGTACCACATGCCAGGGTTGGGATGGCGCTTGTGGGGATTTTCAGCGGCAATGGCGCGTAACCGCGAGCCCGCCGCTGTATGTGCGTAGTACCTTCGATCACTGAGACGACCGAGTCGTCGATGCGGGTGTGGATGGAGCGGTCGTGCAACAAGAAACCATCCGCCAGTTGCGAGAGGCGTTTTTGCGCCTCAGCATTGGACCAGGCGATCGGTTCTTCGCTCAGATTGCCGCTGGTCATCACCAACACCTCTGGAAATCCTTCGGCAGGTTCCAGCAGAAGTAAATGCAACGGGGTGTAAGGGAGCATGAAGCCCAGGCGGTTTTGGTCCGGCGCGACCAGGCGTGCCATCTCTTTGCCGGCTGAGGTTGTTTCAAGCAACACGACCGGCGCCATGGAAGAGGTGAGCAGTTTTTCTTCGTCCGGGCTGACCCGTGTGAATTCGTTGATTGTTTCAAGGTCGAAAGCCATCAAGGCGAAGGGCTTGCCGCTGCGGTGTTTGCGCAGACGCAGTTTTTCAACGGCTCGTGGGTTTTGGGCATCACAGACCAGGTGAAAGCCCCCCAAGCCTTTTACAGCCAGTATTTTGCCTTCAGCCAGGGCTTGACGGGCTGTTTGAATGGCATTTTCACGTTCCACCTGCTTCTGCCCGTCTTCTTCATACCAAACTTGCGGACCACACGTCGGGCAGGCAATTGGCTGGGCATGAAAGCGGCGGTTGGTTGGGTCTTGGTACTCTTCCGCGCAATCCGGGCAAAGCGGGAAACCCGCCATTGAGGTGTTTGGACGGTCATAGGGGATGCCAGTTAAAATCGAAAATCGGGGACCGCAATGGGTACAGTTGACAAAGGAGTAACGGTAGCGGCGGTCTGAGGGGTCGAATAACTCCCGCCGACAATCCGGGCAGATACTCAGATCGGGTGAAACGGGCAAAAAGTCAGATGGATCATCTTCACTATGCAGAATTTGAAAAACGCTGTAGGCCTGGTGGCTCGCATCCTCAATCGAGAAGCTGTCGATAACAGCAAGCGGTGGCGGGTTTTGGCGCAGCTCCTGGATGAATGCCTGCACGTTTTCTTCAGCACCATGCAGCTCAATCTCCACACCCCGGGAGCTGTTGAGAACCCAACCCGTCAAGGAATACCTTTCAGCCAGGTTGAAAACGATCGGTCTAAATCCCACGCCCTGGACAATCCCGGTTATGTGGAGCCGCTTGTTGATGAGAGGCATTCGTCCTTACTTTTCTTTGACTTTTTTGGTCAGCCAATCAACCCAGGCGTCAAAACCCTCGCCGGTTTTCGCGCTCAGGGCGAAGGTTTTCAGACCAGGATTAAGCATTTCAACACCTTGTTGGAAGTATTCCATGCGGAAATCAACATAGGGTGACAGATCAATCTTATTGACGATGAGCACGTCCAGACCGCGGTAGATGTTGGGGTATTTGTAGGGTTTGTCATCGCCTTCAGGTACCGAGGCAATCAGCACATTGGCATGTGTGCCGAGCTGAAAAGCAGCTGGGCAAATGAGGTTGCCGACGTTCTCAACAATGATCAGGTCCAGTTCTTTTAGCGGGAGTTCCGCCAGTGCCATTTCAATCATGTTTGCGTCAAGGTGGCAATCACCGCCGGTGTTGATCTGGACTGCTGGCATGCCGGCAGCCACGATCTTATCCGCGTCAATAGTGACTGGCGCGGTGTCGCCTTCAATCACGCCGAGTTTTATCTCAGCGGGCAGACGTTTGATGGTTTCGAGGATTACGCTGGTTTTTCCCGCGCCAGGGGACGCCATCAGGTTGATGCCGTAGACGCCATTTTGGTCCAGGATAGCCTGATTGTTTTGTGCCAGGCGATCGTTGGAGTCCATGATTCTTTTTACAATTTCAACGCGTTGTGGCATTAGGAATCCTCTTTAAGTATTTCTATGTGATCCACTAGGAACTCTTCGCCGCCCCCGATGAAAACATCGGTACTCTGGCAGTTTGGGCAGGGGCTCAGAATCTCTCCCAAAGCGTATTGGTGATCGCAGGAATTACAGCGCAAAATGGCAGGGCGGCGTTCGAAGTGGAGTTTCGCGCCTTCACAGATAGTACCCTCGCTGATGTGGTCCCAATAGAACTGCACAGAATCATCGACTATGCTCGAAAGCTGCCCGATGATCAGGAAAATATCAGTGACTTTGCTGGCACCTGCTATTTGGGCATGTTCCAGCGCAATATTTAATATACTTTCGGTAATTGCCAGTTCATGCATGGAGCTATTATACCGTCAGGATTGGTTGGGACCATAAAGGCTTCAAGGGCATTATAATAACCAACGAGGTGTCATGGAGTTAAATACCAATCACATTTCCGTTAGTTTAGTAATTCAGGCTGGCGGGAAATCGATCAGGATGGGCGAGAAGAAGATGCTGATGCCTTTTTTAGGCGTTCCATTGATCCAAAGAGTGTATGAGAGAACCAAAAGTGTCGCACATGAAGTCCTGATCGTGAGCAACGAACCGGAAGATCTAGCGTTTTTAGACGTCGACCTGGTAAGGGATAGTATTGCAGGGAAAGGTGCCATTGGGGGGCTCTACACAGCCATGGACAGAGCCAGGGGTGAATTGGTAGCAGTGGTCGCGTGTGATTTACCATTTGTGAGTGCTGCGATCCTGAACGAGGGTGTGCGGATTTTACAGGAAACGGTTGCGGATGTGGCAATCCCAAAGCTAAATGGTGATTACTACGAACCGCTCCACGCTGTCTATCGCCGTGAAACGTGCAAAAAGGCAATCCTTGAGGCAATCCAGGATGACCAGCGGCGCTTGGTCTCGTGGTTTCCTGCCGTTCAGGTAATTGAGATGGATGCTACTATTTGCAGTAAGTTGGACCCAGATGGGTTGGCATTTTTCAATATCAACAACAAAGAAGATTTTTTGCTGGCTGAGCAAATTGAGATGGGCAAATCAGAATAAAAAAACAACCCCGCTGAAAACCAGCGGGGTTGTTGCAATAACAAACTATCAGTTGACTGCTTCAATCCTGACAGCGGTAACTTTGTACTCCGGAATTTTTGCGATAGGATCCAGAGCCGCTTTGGTAAGCGTGTTAACATTGGCATGGGGGAAGTGAAAATTCCCATAAATCAGACCTTCGGGTACACGATCTGTCACCCAGGCTCTGGCAGTGATGGTCCCGCGGCGCGAGGTCAATTTGACGTGGTTGACTTCCTCAGTCAGTCCGAGTTGGGCTGCATCTTCATGCGAAACCTCAATCAGAGGTTCACCGTAGATTTCCATCAGTTCTTTCACACGGCGGGTTTGCTCACCACTGTGCCAGTGGTAAATGACGCGCCCCGTGGTCATCATGACCGGGTATTCTTCATCCGGCAATTCGGATGGATCCAGGTGAATAGCGGGGATGAAATTGCCCTTACCGCGGGTGAACTTGCCAATGTGGAGAATGGGCGTTCCGGGGTGAGTTGGATTGGGGCAGGGCCAGCAAAGCGTTTCGCCGGCATTTAAGCGTTCATGTGAGATACCGCCATAACTGGGGGTCAGGGCAGCCACTTCAGCCATGATCTCACCCGAATCGGCATAATCCCAACCGGAATAAGGAGCCGCATCGATCTGGCGACCGCCCTGAGCGATGACGCGTTTGGCAAGGTCGGCAATAACTGCCCAATCAGGCCTGGCTTCCCCGCGGGGGGTAATAGCCTGACGTACCATTTGTACACGTCGTTCCGTGCTCGTAAAGGTGCCGGTTTTCTCAGCGAATGAAACGCCAGGGAGGAGGACGTCCGCATACTTTGAGGTTTCAGTCGGGAAAATTTCTTGCAGAGCAAGGAAATCCAACTCCTCGAGGCAATGCCTGATGTGGTTCGTATCGGGGTCAGTCATCATTGGATTCTCGCCAAGGATATAAAGCGCCTTGGTGGTGCCTTCGAGGACACCCGGGATGATCTCGGTGACGGTTTTGCCAACTTTATTCGAGAGATTGGTACCCCAGGCGGCTTCAAATTTTTGCTGGGAAGCTTCTGCTGTCACGGCCTGGTAGCCAGGGTAAACATTGACGAGGCAGCCCATGTCGCAGGCTCCCTGGACGTTATTCTGTCCACGCAAGGGGTTCACACCGCCACCAGGGACACCAAAGTTACCAAGCATCATCTGCAAGTCAGCAAGAGAGAACACGTTGTGAACACCAACCGTGTGTTGGGTAATTCCCATCGCCCAAAATACAGCCATTGGCGCATTTTTGGCGATTATTTCCACTGCCTCATACAACTGACCAACAGGAATGCCTGTGATCTGGGAAACCTTCTCAGGCGGATATTGCTTGACGTTTTCAACCAGAGCATCAAAGTTCTCGGTGCGTTCCTCGATGAACTGCTTGTTTTCGTAACCTTTTTCAAGGATGATGTACATCAAACCGTTGACCAGGGCGATGTCAGTTCCAGGTTTTTGCTGCAGGTGCAGTGTGGCAAATTCGCAAAGGTCAATCTTCCTTGGATCCGCCACGATCAGTTTCACACCCCGGTTCAGGACCGCCTGGCGCATCTTGGCACCAAAGACCGGATGTTGTTCGGTAGTGTTTGAACCAATTACGAGCATTGAACTCGCAGATTCATAAACATCCTGCATTGAGTTGGTCATGGCGCCGGAGCCAAGGGCGGTTGCCAACCCAGCGACGGTGCTGGCGTGGCAAAGGCGCGCGCAGTGGTCGACATTGTTGGTGCCAATCACCTGGCGGGCGAATTTGTTCATCAGGTAGTTTTCTTCGTTGGTGCACTTGGCGGAAGACAATACTCCGATACTGTCAGGGCCGTAAGTACTGCGTGTCTGTGCAAGTTTTCTGGCCACGAGATCGAGGGCTGTATCCCAATCCGTTTCAACCCACTCACCGCGATCGGACTTTGAGGGTCGCTGAGTGCCATTCAGGAGATACTCACGCACCAAAGGCTTGGTGAGGCGATCTTCATGGTGGATGTACGAGAAGCCAAAGCGGCCTTTCACACACAGGTGCATGCCATTGGCAGGCGCGTGCGGGTTGGAAGTCACTTTTACCACCTTGTCATCGATGACATTGAGGTCAAATTGACAGCCAACGCCACAATACGCGCAGGTGGTTGTCACTTTTTTCTCAGCAGGTTGTTCGTTGATGGTAGGTTTCAGTGACAACGCTCCGGTGGGGCAGTAAGCAACGCAGGCTCCACAGGATTCACAACGAGCGTCGATCATGTCTTCTTCCATACCTGGAGCGATGTGGGCTTCGAAACCGCGTTCAGAAACACCCCAAACAAATCTGCCCTGAATTTCTGAGCAGGCTCTGACACAGCGGGTGCAAAGAATGCACTTGTTCAGATCCACAAAAATAAAGGGATTGGGATCAGAATCAATCTCATAGCGGGGCTTGGAGGACATATACCGTTGCGGATCCAGTCCATAAAAGTGTGCCCATTTAAAGAGATCGTTATCAGAGTTATCAGGTTTGTAGCCATTATCGTGATACACACTCAATAAGAGCTTGAGCACAGACCGCCTTGAGGATGCCAATACCTCGTTTTCTGTTTCAACTTCCATGCCTTCAGTAACTGGTGTTGTGCATGCTGTTGTGAGGCCTCTCGCGCCCTTAACATTCACCAGGCACATACGGCAGGCACCTGTTGGAGAAAGATCCTTGTGGTAACAAAGGGTCGGAATGGTTATTCCAGCATGTTCCGCGGCTTTCAGAATCGTCCAACTGCGATCGGCATCAATTTCTATCCCATTTATCTTTAACTTCGTCATATTTTTCCTTTAAGTTCCAAGTTTTCTGATCTCAACCCGATACTCACTTCGGTTGAAAATGAAAACCTATTTATTTTTTCTCAGGTAGATGAACCAGTAAGCTGCACCAATAAAGATGGCTCCACCAATGATATTTCCGATGGTGACCGGAATAAGGTTATTTACAAAGAAATTACCCAGTGTTAATTTGGGGAATTCGCCTGCTCCGGCAAAGAAAGCGGGATCAGCCCATTTGATGAACAAGCCCATCGGGATAAAGTACATATTCGCGACGCTGTGCTCGAAGCCAGCCGTGACGAAAGCTGCGATAGGGAGAATGATTGCTGCAATCTTGCCGGCTGTTGTTCTGGCAGAGAAGGTCATCCAGACCGCCAGGCAAACCAGGAGATTGCACATGATGCCTAAACCAATCGCGGAAAAGAAAGCCAAACCTGATTTTGAGTTTGCGATGGTCAATACTGTTTTTCCGATTGCACCACCAGCAAAGGTGTACTGTTTTGCCATCAGCATGATTGCCGCAACAATGAGGGCACCGACAAAGTTGGCAAGATATACAACGCCCCAGTTTCTAAGCATTTGTTTTAAGGTGATTTTTTTGGAAAGAACCGCCATCAGCATCAAGTTGTTGCCAGTGAAGAGTTCAGCGCCAGCGACAATCACCAGAACAAGTCCAACGGTGAAAATTAAACCCTTGAGAAGAGCGTTTACACCGTAAGGGAACTCACTTCCATTCGTTCCAACAGTGGTGGCAAGGATGGCACCAAAAGCGATGAAGGCTCCACCAAAAAGACCCAGGAAAAACATTGTCCAAAAATCATAACTTGCTTTTTTGATCCCAATCGTAACCGCTTTGTTTGCAACTTCAGCGGGTGTGAGGTCGTCAACTGAGATAGTAGGTTCTGCCATTTTATTTTCCTCTTTATGTTTTGAATTTTGATTTTTCATTTTTTCGTCAACTTCTATGCATGCATCGGGCAAACGCCAGTGGGGCACACCCCGAGACGGACATGCGCTTCAACTTCTGCACGGAAATAGTTCAACATATCCCGTAAAGGCGTACCTGCGGTTTGACCCAGCCCGCAGTTTGAAAGTTCGAGCAGTTCTTTATTGAGGGCTAATAGCTCGTCCAAATCTTCGAGAGTCCCCTGACCCTTGCTGATACCTGTCAGGATGTCATAAGCTCGTTTTGTGCCAATTCGGCAAGGGGTGCACTTTCCGCAAGATTCTACTTTGAAGAAGTTGAGCAAAACCTTGGCAAGATCCACAATGCACGCCTCATCATTACAGATGAGTAAAGCTCCAGAACCAAGGGAAACGCCAGCTTTTCGGTAGGACTCGAAATCCATCGGCGTATCTTGAAGGATCGAGGGAATAATCGAGCCGCTCGAACCACCGGTCTGAGCTAATTTAAAACTGCCATTTTTCATGCCCTTGGCATAAATTGAAACGATTTCCCGCAAGGTGATGCCCATTGGGACTTCGATGATACCGGTCACGTTGACATTTCCCAGAATTGTGCAAACTTTTGTGCCCGGGCTGGAAGGGGTTCCCAGCGTTCGATACCAGGCTGCCCCGTTGCGGATGATGGCAGGGATATTCGCGAGCGTCTCCACATTGTTGACCAGGGTTGGCTTTCCCCACAAGCCGTGGGTGGTCGGATATGGGGGGCGGGATCGGGGTTCACCCCTCTTGCCCTCAATCGATTCGATCAAGGCGGTTTCTTCACCGCAGATGTAAGCGCCGGCTCCGACATGGACGTGGATCTTGAAATTCAGGTTCGAGCCGAGGATGTTTTCCCCGAGCAGACCATATTCCTCGGCTTGCTTTATGGCAACCTCAACCCGGTCAATCGCCAATTGATACTCTCCACGGATGTAAATGAAGCCTTCATCCGCACCGACCGAGTAGGCAGCAATCAACATGGCTTCAATGATGGCGTGGGGATCTCCTTCGAGTAAAACCCGATCCTTAAATGTTCCAGGTTCGCTCTCATCAGCATTGCAAACGACATATTTTTTGTCGCCATAGGTTTTGCTGACAAAACCCCACTTGATTCCTGTTGGAAACCCTGCTCCACCTCTACCTTGCAAACCCGATTCTTTGATAATCGAGATAACTTCATCAGGAGTCATTTGAAGGGCGGTGCCAAGAGCCTGATAGCCATCATTCGCAAAGTAATCTTCGATATTTTCAGGATCAATGAGCCCGACATTCTTCAGAACCACCCGATTTTGAGCAGGCAAGGTGCCTTTCCTTGCGGAAAGCCAGGCTACCTTGCCAGATAATTCGCGGGCTGGGGCTAGTTTTTCTTCAACGATACGACCTTTATAAAGATGCTCTTCGACGATATGTGGCACATCGGTCGGGGTGATGGGTCCATACACAACTGCCTCAGGATAAACCAGCACAAAAGGCGAAGCGTGGCTGTAACCCAGATCGCTGACCATCGAAAGTGAAACTTCCTCAGTCAAGCCATATTGGAGCAACTGCTGCTGCAAGGTGGTAAAGATTTTTTCTGATCCTCGCGCATTACTCTCAGGATCATTCGAAACTAAGATCATGGATCGAAATGCTTTCATAGCAATCTCCTATTCGTAACGGCTGAGAATCTCGTTGACTTGTCCAGGCGTAACATTCCCGTGCATGTCAGTGTCGATCAAAATCACTGGTCCGGCATCACAGACACCTAAACAACTGGTAGTTAGCAGTGTCCATTTGTTATCCGGGCTCGTCTGACCTGGTTCGAGAGCAAGAGCTCGCTTGAGGGCGGCAAAAACTTCTCTTCCACCGACAACGTGGCAAGGCGCGCTCTCGCAAAATTGGACTACATGTTTTCCTCGCGGTTGGGTCGATAACATCCTGTAAAAAGTTGCTACTGAATTAATCTCTTTGGTAGGAAGTCCCATCAAGGTGGATAATTGTTCCATTGCTGTCTGGGAGATAAAACCAAACTCGTTAGTGATTGCCTGAAGGACAGGAATGAGATCAGCACGGGCAGCGCCGATGTGTTCGACTATCTCACGAACGCGCAGAATCGTTTCTTTTTCACTCGAATTGACAGATTGCATGATCTCTCCTATTCACTGACCTCGTCAATTGACAATAATCGCATCAAACTTGCAAACCTGATGGCAAATACCACACTTGATGCAGATGTCCTGATTGATGACATGGGTTTGCTTGCGTTCACCGGTGATAGCGCTAACTGGGCAGTTGCGGGCGCAGACAGTACATCCAGTGCAGGGACCATCCACGATCTCGTACTTGATGAGGGCGCGGCACACTTTTGCTGGACAGCGTTTTTCAAAGATATGGGCTTTGTATTCATCCAAAAAGTGGTTCAGGGTGGACACAACCGGGTTGGGTGCGCCTTGTCCCAAGCCGCACAGGCTGTTCTTGCGGATTTGGTCGCTGAGCTCTTGCAGCTCCTCGATGTCACCTTCTTCACCATTGCCCGCACAGATTTTTTCCAATATTTCGAGCAGGCGACGCGTGCCAACACGGCAAGGAACGCATTTTCCACAGGATTCGTCCTGGGTGAATTCCATGAAGAATCGAGCGATGTCGACCATGCATGTACCTTCATCCATCACGATCATACCGCCGGAGCCCATAATGGAGCCAGCAGCGCCGAGCGTCTCATAATCAACACCAAGATCTAGATCCGAGACAGGCAAACAGCCGCCCATAGGTCCGCCGGTTTGTACTGCTTTGAAGGCTTTCCCGTCTTTGATGCCGCCGCCGATGTCGTAGATGATCTCGCGCAGCGTCATACCGAAAGGAATTTCAATCAGACCAGTGTGGGCGACATCCCCTGCGAGGGCGAAGGTTTTGGTGCCCTTGCTCTTTTCAGAACCCATGCTGGTATACCACTCAAGCCCACGGTGAATGATCTTTGGCACATTGGCAAAGGTCTCAACATTGTTGATGTTGGTGGGTTTACCCCACAAGCCTTTTGAGGCTGGGAAGGGCGGGCGGGCTCGAGGTTCACCACGGGCACCCTCGATGGATGCCATCAGAGCGGTTTCTTCACCACAAACGAAAGCGCCGGCACCCATGCGGACTTCGATGTCAAAGTCAAAGCCGGAACCAAGGATGTCCTTACCGAGCAAGCCATACTCCCTGGCTTGTTCGATGGCGGTGTTGAATGTGCTGACTGCGATGGGATATTCGGCACGGCAATAGACATAGCCCTGGTTTGCGCCAACCGCGTAGGCACCGATAGCCATACCCTCAAGCACAGAATGGGGATCGCCTTCCAGCACCTTGCGGTTCATAAACGCGCCAGGATCGCCCTCGTCTGCATTGCAGATCATATATTTGGGTGTGTCTGGAGCTTGACGGGCAAATCTCCATTTCAAGCCGGTGGGGAAACCAGCGCCGCCTCGCCCACGAAGTTTGGAATCCAGAATCATCTGGATGACCTCCTCAGGGGTCATCTCGCCAAGGACCTTTGCGAGAGCTTGGTAGCCATCGACAGCGATGTAGTCCTCAATATTGCGAGGGTCAATCTTGCCGATGTTATCAAGGATAATGCGAATTTCCTTTGGTTTAGGCTCGCCGAGCTCTTCATCGAGAACATCCTGCATTTGAGCTTTATATTGCTGAAGTTCGCGACCTTTGATGAAATGCTCCATGACAATCGGACCGACAGTGGCTGCAGTTAACTGGATGTAATGACTGCCTTCCGGGTAAACAAGGATATCGGGACCTTCCGTTTCGGGGTCTCCCAACCTTGGGCTGTCCAAAACCTGGACCTCATTTGAAAGGTTGAGTTTAGCCAACTCCTTGATCAGTTGTTCTTTGACATCCAATGCCCCCTTGTCAATGCAGACGGGGTCCATTGAGACAAGCACAGTTGAACGATAATACGCCATAGCTACAATTACCTTCCTGGTTTAATTACGCCTGAACTCAGGCTTGAATTCGATATTCCTGGATAACATTGCCTTTGACAACATGCTCTTCCATGATTCTTGTTGCCATCGCAGGAGTGACCTTGCCATAGGTGACAGTTTCAGCACCAGGAAGGATCACTTGCACAACCGGGTCCTGTCCACCCAGACCGATGTTGCCGGTCTGCCGCAGGATGATATCGGGTAGGCGTTGATCCTCGATGTAAGTAAGGATTGCTTTCAAGGTCTCACGGGCACCTGCGGCGATGCCGACAGTTCCCATGCCGACTACTACTTGAGTCTTGCCTGTCTGGTCGCGAAGTTCTTTGACCTTCTGGGCTTCCTCACGCAGTCGCTTGAGGTCATCGATAGATTTAATGGTTGGCATGTACGACTCCTTTTTCGGTTGCAATGTTTTTTGCGTTTGTAATACCATCTATGATGGCGTTGGAAAGAAATTCGATAACACGGAAATCGCTCAAAGGCAAATCGCCCAGAGCTTCTTTGAACTCTGTGTCATCGAATTCGAAGCTTTGATCGTTGTATTGATAATCGAAAACCCAATTGACAGCAGGGGTGCCCAGAAGCAAGGTGATTAGGGTATCTTCAAGATTCCCCAGTGGCATACGGTCAATGTGGCTGTGTTGGAATTTTGTGGTTAGTTTTGTGCCTTTGCCCAACTCGGATTCGATGGTTAGAAATCCATTGCAAGCCTCCGCGGCTTGCTTGAGCAAAGGTATGCCCAGACCAACCTTGCGGGTGGTACGGCTGGTCACGAATGGGTCGAGGACTTTCTCGACCATTTCAGCAGACATGCCCTTGCCGTTATCAGTAACCTCGAGCCAAAGCTCATCAGCCACCAGGTCTTCACGCACGGATATCACGATTCTTGATGCGCCTGCAGAAATGCTGTTTTCGGCGATATCAAGAAGGTGAAGTGAGAGTTCTCTCAAGCGGTTGCCTCGCTATGTTGTACATCGGTTAATATTTTTGCAAATTGTGTCGGTTTTACGCGTCCATGATTGAAATCGTCAACCACAACAACAGGTGCCTGGCTGCAAGCGCCAACACAACGGCAAACCTCGAGGGTGATGAGCCCGTCTGAGGTGGTTTGCCCAGGTTCGATCCCCAAAACCTGTTTGGCTTTGTCGATCAATTGTGAAGCTCCACCGACGTAACAGGCAGTGCCAATGCAGAATTTGACCAAATGCTTGCCACGCGGTTCAGTGGTGAAGAAAGAGTAGAAGGAAACCACACCATGGACTTTACTAACAGGAACATACATTTTCTGGGCGACGTATGCTTGCATCGGCTTTGTTATAAAGCCAATTCTTGCCTGAAGATGGTTCAGAACTACCATCAAAGCACCATTCTGCTCACCGAACTCTGAGATGGTTTCATCGATAATCTGTCTCATCCGGGGGTTGTCGAGAGGATCCAGTTGGTTGGGGGTTGACGTCATTTTTTTGCATGCTCCTATATCTTAAAGGCAATTAGCCTTTGTGAAAAATGTTACAAATAGTTTACTCAATTCAGTCAATTTGGTCAATACGGTTACAGCTAATTAGGCTTTTGTGGAAAGATGTGCTAATTGTTTAGCTCAGTCTCTTGATGTCTGTTTGCGTCTGTGTCAATACTGAGTCTCAAAAGCGTGAAACAAGGTTGAAACCGAAATCTCATCCATCTCCAGGTTGATCACGCCGATGATGGCGTCAAGATCATGAGCATCGGCGCTCGGAATCAGGTGAAAATCTTTGAGATATGGGTATTGGTGGATGGCTTCTGATTTAGAAACATTGAAGATTTCCATCACTGATAAATTCAATTCAGGAGGAACGCCACCCAGGCGGGGTAACATCCCATACTCCTCGCGGTTGACATGAGCTGGAATGAAGAGACCTCCCAAGCGGAGCACATGCCGTTGCGCTTCGCCAATGGTGAGATGCGTGGCGTTGCTGAGAAGGCGAGTGTCTGTGTTAACGTAGTTACCATCTGAGTCAACGATCAATTGCATGCCAAAGTAATCCTCATTGTTGGGAATATTTGGCAGATTTGCATCAACGATCTTTTGGAGCTCGAAGAGTTGCGCGTAGGTATCAAATAGACAGATAGCGTGAATTTCCTCCGCGGTTGTGAGCTCAATCCCGGGAAGCACGGTCAGCTCTGTACCTTCAGCAGCTTTTATGACAGCCGGCACGTTCGCGCTGGCGTTATGATCTGTGATCGCGATCAGGTGAGAATTGACTTCGAGGGCACGTTGGACTATGAACGAGGGCAGCATTTCCAGCGTCGCACATGGTGATAGGACGGTGTGGATGTGGAGGTCTGCCTTCAGGCTTTTCATCTGGTTGGATCAGTATCCGTTATACCTAACTGCCATAGTTTTCCGACGACCTGGTAGTTGCCGGCTGGGGTGGAGAGCAGCACAATCCCTTCCTGTTCTGCGCGGGCGATGGTGGCTGCATCTGGTTGAGCGTTCTCAGTGATGATGATGGCGGGGATTTCCAGCAGGGAAGCCACCGCCACAATGTTGATGTTGGCAATCAGTGTGACCCAAATGCCATCCGCTTGGGCGCCAGTCATCACGCAGCTGAGTAGATCCGAGGCGTAACCGCTGTAGATCTCAATTCCCGACAGGTCCTGTGGGGCAGTCAGAACTTTTAGCTCAATGCTATCTACAATTGTTTGGAGAGTGACCATTGTTTTTCCGATCTCAAGTACTGGGTTTGTTCAGATACATGATCATGTAAAGATTCGTACCGCTTTCCTTTGATGTTTTGATCGTCATTTCATCAACACAAGAATGAATGTTGACCAGTCCCATACCTGCACCAAAACCCTTGTTCCGAACCGCTTCAGTGGCTGTGGAGTAACCTGGTGTCATGGCTTTTCCCACATCTTCAATTCCAGGACCATCATCATAGGCTTCCATGGTGATTTTGTGTGGTTCAATTTCCACTCTCAAAAAACCCCCGTTGGTGGTGTGGATGATGAGATTCATCTCAGCTTCATAAACAGCAATTCCGCACTTCCGGGCAATCTGGCGGTTTGCCCCGAGCCGTTGGAGTGCTTTTTTGATGTGGTTGGATGCTGCGCCGCCGTGCAGGAAATCGTCCTTGATGATGCGATACCGAAGTATGAGACTCGTGCGGTCTGATTCGATGTCTTCAAAAAGGTGGGAGGCGCGATATCGGATAACTTCTTCGGCTTGATAGTCACGTTGAAGGGCGTTTAACAAGCCATTTGTGATGTCGCCTTTGGTGAGCAAGCCAACCAACTTGTTATTCTCGTCAAGAACGGGAAGGCGACCAATTTTTTTCTTTTGGAAGATTTTCAGAGCTTCCACAACCTTGTCATTGGCTTTGGCGGTAATAAGTCCCGTGCTCATGTAATCCGAAACTTTTCGGTCTATTCGCCCTTCACGGAGGGCATGCATCAAGTCTTCTGTGGAAATTATGCCGACAACTTCGTCATTGATCGTAACTGGGGCACCTGATATTCGATTGGTTTGGATCAGATCGAGCGCTTCGAACATGCTCATCTCAGGGGAGAACGTGATCACTTGGGTGGTCATCACCTGGCCGATTTTTAGTTCATAGCCAAGTTCATCAACCCTGGTGATGACACCAGCTCGATTATCGGAGATAGTGGACTCGTCGCTCATCGTACTCTAGATTTTGGGAAAGAGATTCAGTTCCATTTCGTAGCTGGGTAATCCGGCTTGTGTGAGCCGACCTGAAATTTCGTACAGACCCAGAGGCGAATAGGCGACAGGCATGTTTTCTTCGTTGGCAAGACCGACGATCTCCTCACTGGGTTTCTTCCCACGGGCAAAAATGATTAACCGGATGTCAGCAATCAAGGCGGTTCGCACCACCTGGGGGTTGCTGAGACCGGTGATAAGAACGGCTTCTGCTTGGACCGAAGCAAGAACATCGCTCATCAGGTCACCTGAAAAGCCGCCTTTGATCTCAATATCAAGGTCAACGTCCGGTGTGAGGAGCGTGCCTTCGCAAAGCGCAATAACATCCAATACTTTCATCTGACATCCTCTAAATAGTGGCTAGGTTTATTTTACTCGAAACCCGCATGTTATACTAATCACTTAACTGATACGAGGTTGCTATGAAGAATGTGATCAAAAGTGTAAAGGGTACAAGGGATTTCTATCCGGATGAAATGGCGAAACGGCAATGGCTGATCCGAAAGCTGAGTGAGGCTTCGGAAGCTTTTGGTTACCAGATGTACGATGGACCCTGCCTGGAGACCATCGACCTCTACGCGGCGAAATCCGGGGAAGAGCTGGTGAAGGAACAGGCGTTTGTATTTAACGATCGCGGTGGTGACCCGATAACGCTGCGCCCCGAGCTTACGCCCACGCTCGCGCGAATGGTTGCGTCGAAGCAGAACCTGCTGACCTTCCCGCTGCGGTGGTGGTCTTTTGGGCCATTCTGGCGTTATGAACGCCCGCAAAAGGGACGCACGCGCGAGTTTTTCCAGTGGAATATTGATCAGATTGGCAGCGATTCCATCCAGGCGGATGCGGAACTATTAGCTGTTGCGGCGACTTTCTTGAAAAATGTTGGACTTACCTCCGAGCAGGTCAAGCTCTACGTCAACGATCGGCGCTTGATGGATAGCCAGCTGAGCAAGATCGGCATCAGCCCGGAGCAAAAACCTGTCGTGCTGCATTTGATTGATCGGATTGATAAACTCCCGGCAGAAGCCTGGGATGAAAAAGCACTGGCGGAAGGCTTGAACGCGGAACAGCTAAAGGCCATCCGGCAACTTCTTGAGAATCGGGATCTTTGGCGTGAATCAGAGCAGATGAGAACCCTCTTTAGCCTGCTGGAAGCGCTTGGTGTCGCGGAATTTATCGCGTATGAGCCAAAAATCATCCGTGGGTTGGATTATTATACGGGCACTGTTTTTGAAGCGCATGCCGTCAATGGTGAATTTAGGGCAATTTTAGGCGGCGGGCATTACGCAAACCTGGTGGGGGATGTCGGCGGAAATCCATTACCTGGCGTCGGCTTTGCTATGGGCGATGTGGTGATCATGCTGGTTCTGGAAGCATACGGCTTGATTCCGGCTGACCTGACCAATCCCGACACCCTGTTTGTGACCGTGTTTAGCGAGGATACGCTAGCGGAATCCATCCGCCTTTCGAGCGAGTTGCGTGCGGCTGGTTTCAAAGTGATCCAGGCAGAGCCTGAAAAGCTGGCGAAGCAGTTCAAATACGCGGATCGGTTGGGACTCAGCAGGGCTCTCGTACTCGGACCTGAGGAAATCGAATCAGGCACCGTTGTGGTGAAGGACTTACACACTTACGAGCAGGTTAGTGTCGAACGTGAGAAGTTAATCAACCGATTACATCAAAATTAATGCTTGCGGGACAGCGAGGGGTATGTTAGAATAGCCGCCTACATGGTGCCTGTAGCTCAATGGCAGAGTACTTCACTGTGGATGAAGATGTTGAGGGTTCGACCCCCTCCAGGCACCCCAAACTAAATAGTTGCAAATGTTTTAAAAGAAATTCGGCCTCCACGAGGGCCGTTTTTTTTTTGATTTAAGCGTTACAATGTTCCAACATCTTGTAAGCAGGTTGGGGTTAAGAACAATTCAATTCTCCTTTTAGGAAGGTTCAGTGAACCAAGAATTTTCACTGATTTAGAATGCTAGTCGCTGCCGTCTAGAAAAATCTGTGATTAAATCGAAACCAGAGAGCATTCTACGCGAAAGCTCTCTGGTTTTTCTGGATAGTTTTTGGTCTTCTTAGTTCTTGATTATTAGGGGAAGGAAAATGTTAGATTCGCTTGGCTCATAACGCCACAACTCACCACCATTTACGTCATTACGAGTACCGATATAAAGTTGATTGTTGAAATCAGTTGTGGCTGTATTCCATAAAGTATACAGATTGTTGGTGTCCCCAAATCCACCAATATTTATCTGCTCAAAGGTAGCTCCGTCCGCCGATTTCCAAACATTTACACCGGTAGTTTCGTTGTATGAAGCAGTAAACAAATGGTCATCAAAGACGTGAAGCGATTGAAATTTGATATTGTTGGGATCCCCTAAGCCACCGTCTATCACTTTGGTCCAAACGTTTCCGTTAGTTGATCGCCATATCTCTGCGCCATTCCAATTCCGTGTACTGGCATAAAGCATGTTATTGAAAACTTTCACGCTGCCAATATCAACATTGTCCGAATCACCAAAGCCATTCATATTTGCCTGCTGCCAAGAAGTACCATTGTTTGTACGCCAAATCTCAGCCCCATCGTTTGTGTTTCCAGTACCTGTATAGAGGTATCCATTGAAAACCTCAAATGTGTTGACCTGGTAGTTACTACTATCCCCATTTCCACCATCAACCACTTTTGTCCAAGATCCTGTGTTCCCTGAATTGCTACGCCAAATTTCCGTCCCGGATTCACCATTCCAGGTACCAGCATACAAATATCCATTGAACTCTATCAATCTATAGACACCGACGTTTTGTGGGTTACCAAATCCATTTTCAACCACTTTGGTCCAATTTGTTCCATCTTCGGATCTCCAAATTTGTCCGCCATTTTCTCCCCA
>CAYRYL010000004.1:0-101545 GCA_964428425.1 uncultured Anaerolineaceae bacterium
TTATCCTGTTAAAACAAAAGTGCCCCCGGCGTGATTCGAACACGCAACCGACTGATTCGAAGTCAGGTACTCTATCCATTGAGCTACGGGGGCAGGCGAAAACATTATACCGCATGGATTGGAATTTAACTAAAAGACGTTACTCCAGGTTGTAGTAGTTGTAAAATGCGCCGGAAAGATTGGCAAAAAGGAGGTTAGCCCGGTCGAAAATGACCTGTACTGGATGATGTATGAACACGGACAGGACGTAATTCCCGCCAGGGGTATAGATAATGCCGCAGTCGGCCATCGTGTGGACGTAGCCATCCTGGACCTCGTTCGCCCAGCCGTGCTTATGCGCCACCTGCGTGCCCGCGGGGACGCCAGCCTCAAAAAGCACCCCGATTTTGTTGCGAGAGAGGTATGTGACCATCATCTGGCATTCCTGTTGGGTGATGGCTCCCTCAAACGCCACAGGGATCGAACCGCCGAAGTCCTGGGCACAGTAGTAAATGTCTTCAAGCAGCAAGCCCATGTCCAGCGGGGTGGTCTGCCCATAGCGGTCGGGGTCGGTGTTGTAATCGGTGCGTTGGTTTGCAGGGGTGGAGAATTCCTTCAGGAGCGGAGAACCCAGACCAAAAAAACCGCCCCAAAAAGTATTCTCAAGCCCGAGAGTCTGGGCATCGTCGGTGATACGCAAGGGAGCAAGATTGGGCTCGATAACCTTCTTTGCAACTGAGTCGGTCGACTCATTGCTCGACATCTCCACCATCGCCTCAATCTCCGCCAGGATTGCGGGGTCATAGGGGGCTTCGAGGTTCTTGAAGAGCGTGATAAGGGTCGGGATCTTGATCGTACTCCAAGAGGAGTAGGCGATGTTGACGGGGTAATCCGTGTCGCCAACGTTGCTGTAGGCGAAATGCAGCACGAAACCGGTCTGCAAATCTTTGTAATAGAGCTCCACCACGCCATCGAATGCGGATTGGTCGATGATGTCGGTGAGCATATACTGCAGGATTTCGAAGGAGGGTTTGGCTGGATTGGTGCGCAGCACTTCCAGCCTGGCAGCACGCCGCGAGTTGGACGAAAGCGCGTTGATAATGCGGTCAACGGATGCTTCGTAGTCGAGCTCAGTGCCGGCAGAACCCGTGGAGAAGCCGCTTTCACCAGGGATCGGCATGGGCGGTGTGGACGGTTGGTCATAGCGGATTGAAATCTCGGTTTCAAGAAAGTTGCGCATACGGGCTTCGTCGAATTTGGCTTGCAGCGGGATATTCAGGCTGGTGATGGGTTGGTTCCAGAGGTATTTCCAGAACCCGGTCCAGAAGGGTTCACCGGTACGCTGTTTGTCTGCGGCGGCAAGCATGTTGTTGACTTGCAGTTCAAAACCAAGGGTGGCAGGGCGCACCTGGATGCGGGCGGATTGGTATTGCAGTTCGACTGGTGTTAAGTAGGCTTGCACAAGCCGCTCGGAGGCGGTCTCGAAGTTGAGCCCACCGATGGGGATGTTGGCAACGGTCAACCCGGTGGGAAAGGTCGCACGGATACGTCCGTAACGCACGAGCTGCAGGATCAGCAGAAAGCCTGCCATGAGGATCAGCCCCAGGGCTGCCCAACGGATAATTGAGGATTTTCTGCGCATGGGTGAATTATAGTCAAATTTGAGAAATGTCTGTTGAATGGGTGGAAAAAAGGGGCTGAGGGTTTTAGCCGCTCAGCCCCAAACTTTCTAGGACAATCTTTTCACTGGCAGCATTTCGATATACCCGCGCCAGCCTTCAGGAGCAAGCTGCATACGCGGCGCGAGCTCGGGTGCCCATTCGTAGCCATAGACCTCGGGGTTGAAACGCTTTATCTGCTCCATGCACATTCCGACCGCTTCCTCGAAGACTGCGTCGTCGTAGGGTTCGCCCTGGAAGACCATCATCTGGCAGGCGGGCAGCTCCAACACCTCAAAGTGTTCGGGAATTTCTCCGTGGAAGTCCTCCGCGACTTCGACGCCATGCGCATAGACGCCTGTTCCAGCAAGGCGCATGTTTTCAGGCAGCCAAACGCCCACCGGTTCGTATAAAGCTTCTTTGATTTCGGTCAAGACATCCCAGGCTGCTGAAGCGTTGTGCTCACCGCAGCCGATCTCGGTGGCATATGCCATGTAATCACCAGCTGCTTTGCTGCGCCAAAGGATTAGCTTGCGAGCTGGACGGTCGACGATTTGGGTAAAAATGACAGATGTTTTGTTCATGTTCCATTCCTCCAGATTGGTATTAGATCGGTCGAGATAGCTGGTTGGGATCAGCCATCCCTCGGGTGCGGGACGGGTGGCGTACTTTTTTGGGGAGATGCCAAACCCGTTGGTGAAGGCGCGCGTGAAGCCTTCGTGCGTGTCGAAGACGAAATCCAGCGCCACGTCGAGGACTTTGTGTTTTCCCGAACGCAGGGCGCGGGCGGAAGCGGTGAGCCTCTGCTGCCGGATGTACTCGAAGGGTGCTAATCCGGTTTGGGCTTTGAAGACCCTAGCAGCGTGGAATTGCGAGTAACCTGCGGCTCTTGCCACGTCGCTGGCGGTGATGGGCTGGTGCAGATTTGTGGATATGAACGCTTTCATCCGTTCGACTGCAACTGAGACCTCACTATTTATCCCGTTCATCGCCCTTTCGTCTTTCTGGAGGAGATTATAAGGACAATTCTAAAGGATTTCTTGACCTGGAATGCGGAAATACAAGCAGATTCTCAAATGTGTTTGTCCCCCTATGTAATTCGACAATGGGGTCAGATTTTATCCCGGGATAACAACTCGCAGAAATTCCTCGATCCGGGTCCTGATTGCGTCACGCACGGTGCGTGTTTGCGCTAAACGCTCATCGTGGGTACCCGTGAATGAAGCGGGATCGCGGAAGTCCCAATTCCAGCTAATTTTCGCCCCAGGAAAGATCGGGCACTGCTGTGCGTTGGACTGATCACAGACTTTTATTACCAAATCGTACTTTCGACCTTCTTTGAAGAAATCAAAAACCGAATCGGTCCGGTTTTGCGAAATATCGTATTCCAACTCCGCCATGGCTTCCACGACAATGGGATTGAGCTTCCCTTTTTCCAGCCCCGCACTCTCAGCAATAAACCTTTCCTTACCTAGGTCGTTCAGAAAAGTTTCTGCCATCTGACTTCTGGCTGAATTATGTGTGCAGACAAACAGGACCTTTTGAGTCATTTTTTCTCCTTGGTGCTTGAATTCGACTCAAGCATCTGGTTATTCTATTGAGAATCATATCAACAACTACCATCGTTGAGGTTAAGGGGTTGTAAAAACTCAACAAAATGTGGGTAACAATTCATTAACGTCTGTGTGGATTTGGAAGGTTAGAAAAGGAATTGTGGTTTTCAGGCACGATCGGGAAATGGTTTTGGTATTCTTATGTACGGATCATTGTGTACATTAATCCATGTTTTAGTTTTCTAATTTTTGACACGTCCACTTAGCTGTGATAAACTATTGCCATTATAAGACGCCGGATGGCGTCTTTTTGTGAGGACATAATGACAGCCCCTGAGTGGCTTTTTGCACAGCACTCAAAACTCGTTTGGCACCAATCGCTCATCCCCATTACAATGAGATTATTCACCGTAGACTACTGCCAGAAATCCGCTCAGAATGATGAGTTTGGGCAGGCAAATGGTTATTTAATTAAACAACCCTCCGGGTTAATCCCGTAGAATAAGGGAGAGGAAACGATGAAAGCAATATTAACTGGTTCAATCGCCTTTGATTACTTAATGCAATTTCCAGGATTGTTCCTGGATTGCCTGCTTGCGGAGCATCTGGATAAGGTCTCACTTTCGTTCCTGGTGCATGAGATGACCAAGCAAGAAGGAGGGGTAGGTCCGAACATCGCTTACACACTGGCGATGCTGGGCGGGAAAGCCTATCTGTTTTCCACTGCCGGTCAGGATTTTGGCGATTACGCCCACCGGCTTGAGCAGTTGGGGGTGGATACCAGCGGTGTGAAGATTAATACCGAAAAATTCACGGCATCATTTTTTGCCACGACCGATCGCACAAACGCACAGATCTCCACATTCTACACCGGCGCGATGGCGGACTCAGCGGATCTGCCCCTTAGTGAGGCTAAATTTGAGGCGGATGATTTTGTGATGGTGTCTCCTACCGATCCAGGAACGATGCGGCGCTATATCCACGAAGCAAGGGAGTTAGGGCTGAGAATGCTCTTCGATCCCGGTCAGCAAATCATCAGCCTGGATGATCAAGCTCTTTATGACGGGGTCGAGAGCGCGCATGGGTTGTTCATCAACGAATACGAGTTTGAGTTGTTGCAAAAGCACACTGGCTTGAGCGCCGAGGAGATTTTGGCAAAACCGGCATTTACAGTGGTAACATTAGGTGCCGACGGCGCCCGCGTGGTGGGGGATGGGGTGGACTGCGTGGTGCCGGCGATTGGTGGGATCGAAGTGAAAGACCCGACGGGAGTTGGGGACGCTTTTAGAGGCGGTTTCCTGCGGGGTTATATGGCTGGCCTGCCGCTGAAAGTCTGTGTTGAGCTTGGCAATACTGCTGCAGCATACTGCATCCAGGAAGTAGGACCACAATGCCACAAATACACCTGGGCTGAGTTTGTCGCTTTTTACCGTGAGCACTTCAATGATGAAGGCTTGCTGGATAAGATTAACAACTAAATTATTGGAGAGGCAATGGAGAATTACCACATTAGAGATTTGAACCTGGCAGAAGGCGGTCGCCGCCGGATGGATTGGGCGGCACGTGAGATGCCCGTTTTGGCAATTTTGGAAGAACGCTTTCGCCGCGAACGACCTTTTGAGGGTGTTCGCATGTCGTGCTGTATGCATGTGACGACTGAGACCGCGAATCTGCTGCGCACGATGCAGGCTGGTGGCGCGGATATCGTCTTGACGGCTTCGAACCCGCTATCAACCCAGGATGACGTGGCTGCGGCATTGGTTTCGCAGTATGAGATTCCGGTTTACGCGATCAAAGGCGAGGACGATAAAACCTATTACAAGAATCTGCGCGCCGCACTCGACCACGCACCGCACATCACCATGGATGACGGCGCGGATTTGGTGAGCACGATCCACAAGGAACGGCGTGACCTGATTCCGAATATTATCGGCGGTACGGAAGAGACCACTACCGGCGTGATCCGATTGCGCGCGATGGCGGCGGATAAAATGTTGGAGTTCCCGGTGATGGCAGTCAATGACGCTATGACCAAGCATTTCTTCGACAACCGTTACGGCACGGGTCAGTCCACAATTGACGGCATCTTGCGGGCTACGAACGTGCTCCTGGCTGGCAAAACCTTCGTGGTGGCTGGCTATGGCTGGTGCGGACGCGGTCTGGCGATGCGCGCAAGGGGTATGGGCGCGAACGTGATCGTGACCGAGATTGATCCCCTGGTTGCCCTGGAAGCCGTGATGGACGGGTTCCGGGTGATGCCCATGGCTGAAGCCGCGCCGATTGGTGACATTTTTGTGACATTAACTGGCGATTTGAATGTGGTCGACAAGCATCATTTTGAAGTAATGAAAGATGGCGCTTTGGTTGCAAACTCCGGTCATTTCAATGTCGAGATCAACATCCCCTCGCTTGAGGCGATGGCAGTGGAAAAACGGTTGGTAAGACCGTTCGTAGAGAGTTACAGGCTCAGTGATGGACGTGTAATCAGCATTCTTGGCGAAGGTCGGTTGATCAACCTGGCTGCGGCTGAAGGGCATCCGGCGTCGGTGATGGATATGTCCTTCGCCAACCAGGCACTCGGTGCTGAGTACATGATTAAACATGCCGCAAGCCTCGAGAAAAAGGTTTACGATGTGCCTGAAGTAATCGACCGCGAGATCGCACGCTTGAAGCTCCTTGCGATGGGTGTGAAGATCGACAAGCTGACCGAAGAACAGGTGAAATACCTCGGTTCCTGGGAAGAGGGAACGTAGGTCTTTAGTTGTGAAACGAAGAGGAGCTGATAAAAATCAGCTCCTCTTTTTGTATGGTGGTTTGAAATCCCTAAATCTCAACCTACGAATACTGCTTTAATCAATAATCGCCCTTGCTATCGTCATCTTCCTCACCACCGGATATATCGAAGGTACCGGTCAGCAATTCGCTATTGGCGAGCGCACGCACGGATTTCTCGATCTCCAGCATAATATCCGGGTTTTGCATCAGGTAGTTTTTGGACGCTTCCCGTCCCTGCCCGAGGCGCTGATCCTTGTAAGAATAGAAGGAGCCGCGTTTCTCGATCACTTCGAGAGAAGTGGCAAGGTCGAGGATGTCGCCGGACTTGGAAATGCCTTCGTTATACATGATATCGAATTCAGCTGAACGGAATGGGGCGGAGACTTTGTTCTTCACCACGCGCACGCGTACACGATTGCCCACGATCTCAGCACCGACTTTGATGGACTGAACCCGGCGGACATCAAGGCGAACGGAGGCATAGAATTTCAGCGCCATGCCGCCGGTGGTCGTCTCGGGATTGCCGAACATCACGCCGATTTTCAAACGGAGCTGGTTGGTGAAGACCACGGCGGTCTTGGTCTGGTTAATCGCACCCGAAAGCTTGCGCAAGGCCTGGGACATCAAACGTGCCTGGACGCCCATGGTCGGGTCGCCCATGTCGCCTTCAATTTCTGACCGGGGCACAAGGGCAGCGACGGAGTCAATGATCACCAGGTCCACAGCGCCTGAACGCACCAGGGTCTCAGCAATTTCAAGTGCCTGCTCGCCTGTATCCGGCTGGGAGATCAAGAGTTCATCAACCTTGACACCGCATTTGGCGGCGTAACTTGGATCTAGGGCGTGTTCCATGTCGATATAAGCCGCGGTGCCGCCGCGAGCCTGGCACTCAGCGACGATGTGTTGGCAGAGGGTGGTTTTACCCGAAGATTCGGGTCCGAAGATCTCGGTGATGCGGGCTTTGGGGATTCCGCCTACGCCGAGCGCCATGTCCAATGAAAGGGAGCCGGTGGGGATGGCTTCCACTTGCATTTGGTGGGCTTCGCCGAGGCGCATGATGCTGCCCTCGCCGTATTTCTTGACGATGTCGTGAAGGGCGCGATCAAGCACGGCCTTCTTAGCTTCTTCCATGTTTTGGTCAGAAGCCGGTTGAGTGTTTGTAGTTGATGCTTTTCGGGCAGCCATAGTTTCTCCCAGATCTAATTATTTGGATGTTATAAATATAGCACACTTGTTCGATACGTCAAGGTTTGATTCTCCGACATTCCATGTAGAAGCGTTTGTCCTTGGCATGGTTCATTGAGAAGGTTTTGCGAGGTAGCGCACCATCGACGATAACGGACCTGAAGAACGAGTTCTTGCCGATGGGAGGCAGGAAGAAGCCGATATTGCCAGGTTTGCGACCGAGGTCATCTACCGTGTCATCCCCATGGACGTAATCGATTTTGGTGTCGGGATGGCTCTTGAGGTAGAGGTCAAGGAATTGCTGCAAGTTGCCAGCAGGAAGGTTGTGGATGGGGTGGTCGAGTTCAACCAGAACGTACGAATCAGCCTGGATCATGCCAAATCGCTGGGTTGTGGAGGTGGATTTGGCAACCTCTTCAATCAGGGTTGGCATGTCAGGGATGGAGTGCAGTGTAAGTTTCTCTCCGAAAAATTGCCTTAATGCTGTTTCAAAATCTTCACCAGTGTTGAATAGTACCCGATGGATGGGCTCGAAATTAAGGGAGGGGTCGTGTAGATTTACCAGTTCAACCAGCGCATAACGCGAAGGATGGTCCGGGCTGACGTGCGACTTCAGCTCCTCCCAGATGGCTTTAGCTGTGGCGAGAGAGTGGTTTCCGTCACCCATGGCAAATAGTAAGGGAGCTTTCGCATCCGGCAGGCCGTACTTTTGGGCGTAGGCGGTGGGTTCGATCAGGGACGCCAATCCCCCGACGACGCTGTCGATCAGGTCTGGCGCTTCAACTAGCCGACCAGAAAGGTGACCACTGCCAGCCATCAGGTCAAAATCATAGGCTAGTGCGAGCTCTTGCTTGCGAGCAATAATGTCCGATAGCACGACGCCTTCTGGGTCATCGTAGAGCACGAGGATATGTGGAGATTCGAGCAGCGCGTCGCGGCGGACATCCATGCGGGGAGGAAGACGGTCGAGAATGGTGCCTTCGGTGGCGCGAATGAGGGTTTGGGAGCCCTTGTTGTAGTCATAACAATCAAGATCGAGCGCGACCACAAGTCCTTCCTGGAACTTGTCCCCGACCTGGCGTTCTACAAACACAAACCCTTTATGCGCTTCCAGAATTCCATTGTTCAGATAATCCTGCATGGCTTGCTGGCTCTTGAGAATGCGGTCCTTCACATCTGGGGCGTGCAGCCAGGCTTCCGGGAGGATGAGATGGAAGGTGGATGGAGCGTCTCCGACGGTTTGGGCAACCTTCTCCCAATATTCCGGCTGTGATGTGAATTGATCGCAGGCAATTACCGCCCACTTGTGAGGATCAATCCCCTTTGCCGGCAGGAGAACTTCAGGGACGTTGACACCAATTTTCTCTGCAATTGACATGACACAGGTCCTATTCTTTATGTGAGTTGCCTCAATTGTATCAAAACAGGGAGAAAAGAGAGGAATACAAACAGAGCCTGGTAAAACAGACTCTGTGCGGGGTGTCGAGGCTAGATCAGGCTTTTTTAGCTGGAATGTAACAAAAACCGACAGTACCTGGGCCGACATGCGCGCCAATGACCGGGCTGATCAGCCCGACGAACTCGTTGCGGACATGGAAACGTTGGTGCGCCATGGTCAAGAATTCATCTCCAACTGTTGCGGCGTTGGCGGTTACGATGCCGAGGTATTCGATGCCGCCCTGTTTGCCAAGCTCGGCTTCAGCCACTTCAAAAACCCGCTCCGTCGCTTTTTTGAAGGTGCGGACTTTGTCGAAAGAGTCGATTTCTCCATCTTTGATCTCGAGGATCGGCTTCATCTTGAGCGCTGTTCCGATCAAGCGGGCAGCCCCACCAATTCGACCGCCTTTGTGGAGATATTCGAGCGTATCGACGACGAATAGAGTGCGTACGCGGCCGCAGAGGTCGAGAGCCAGGTTTGTACACTCAAGCAGTGTTGCGCCACGTTGGGCGGCTTGGGAGGTCATCAGGACCACCAGAGCAAGGGGCATGGAGCCTTGTTTGCTGTCAACTACGGTAATGCGATTCTTGGGGAATTCTTCGGCAGCCTGGTATGCGGACTGGTAGGTGCCGGAAAGTTTTTCGGAAATGACGATTGTCAGAATATCGTAACCCTGATCAATCAGTTTTTTGTAGGTTTCCACAAACATACCAACTGAAGGTTGGGACGTTGTTGGTAGGGTGTCAGATTTGACCAGGCGTTCATAAAACTCCACCGGAGTGATTTCGATCCCATCCAGGTAGGATTGGCCATTCCAGATGAGGTTGAGAGGGACGACCGTGAGGTTGTGCTCTCGGGCAATGGAGTCAGGGATGGCGGTGGTACTATCGGTAACGATTGCTACTTTGTTCATATCAATCTCCATCAATGTTCTGAGAATTATAAACACGCATTTGTGGATTAAGTTTCGCGAGCAAATTAGGTGGACCAAATTGCTTGGAAATTATTCATAGGCCGGATTGCGCAATGCAATCCGCCAATTGCTTGCCGCAAATTATTGCTGGGTTCAACTACGGAACCCAGCCTACAACTGAAACACCGGGTTCAACCCTGGAGATTAAAAATTCCTGGGGAGTTACGAAACCCAGTCTACAACGGAGAAGTTCAAGAACGGAACCCTGCTTACAACAATTTCAAAAGCAGCTCAGTTTGCGGTATGATATGGACTTGAGATTACAAAAGTCACCTGGACAGGGATAAGCCATGTTTGAAAATTTGACCGACAAACTGACAGCCGTTTTTGACAGCCTCCGCCGACGCGGGAAGTTGAGCGAAGAGGATGTTGAGAAAGCGATGCGCGAAGTGCGACTGGCGCTGCTTGAGGCGGATGTTAACTACGCTGTAGTCAAGGCGTTCACCAACCGTGTGAAAGAGCGTTCGATCGGCGCGGAAGTCTCAAAAGCGCTTAATCCTGCCCAAATGGTGATCAAGATCGTCAATGAGGAGCTCATCAAGACGCTTGGGCAACCGGCGCCGTTGAACCTGCGCGGTGAGAAACCGCATGTGCTGATGTTGGTGGGCTTGCAAGGCTCTGGTAAAACGACAGCTGCAGCCAAACTGGCAAAGCAACTTCGCTCGCGAGGCGAGAGGGTCATGCTGGTGGCAGCCGACATTTACCGTCCGGCAGCCATCAAGCAGTTGCAGACCCTGGGCGAGCGGATTGACGTGCCTGTGCATAGCGTGGACGGCGCAAAGCCAGTGCAAATTGCAAAAAGCGCCTTCGAGATGGCAAGAAAAGGCGGTTATACAGTCGTAATCCTGGACACCGCCGGGCGTTCACAGTTGGATGACGCCCTGATGGACGAACTGAAAGCGCTGAACGATGCTGTGCCGGTTAAGGAGATCCTGCTGGTGGTGGACTCGATGATCGGGCAGGAAGCGTTGAATGTTGCCAAAGGTTTCGTTGGCGTGATCCCTGTCAGCGGTTTGATCTTCACCAAGATCGATGGCGACGCCAGAGGCGGAGCAGCAATTTCTATTCGCGAAGTGACTGGCATCCCAATCAAGTTCCTGGGCACTGGTGAGGGTCTGGACGCTCTGGAAGTTTTCGATCCCACCCGCATCTCTTCGAGGATCCTGGGAATGGGCGACATGCTCGGTCTGATTGAAAAGGCAGAAGCGGCTTACTCGGGTCAGGTGGATGCGAAGGAAGCCGAACGGATGATGACAGGGCAGTTTACACTGCAGGACTTTGCCAACCAATTGCGGCAGATCAAGAAGATGGGACCCATTTCGCAGGTCTTGGGTATGCTGCCCGGGCAGTTTGGCACCGTGGCAAAGTCGGTGGACCCGCATGAGGCTGAAGATCAGCTGAAGACGGTTGAGGCGATCATTAACTCGATGACTCCAAAAGAACGGCAGGATCCACGTGTTTTGAACGCCAGCCGGCGGCGCAGAATCGCGGCTGGTTGCGGTAAAGATGTGCAGGATGTGAACAAACTAATGAAGCAATTCCGAGACATACAGACTTTAATGAAAAAGTTCCAAAAAACTGGTGGACGTGGTAATATTAATAGGTTATTTGGTTAATCCTGAGCGTAGGAGAAGGAAATGCCCCTTCAGCATTCTCTCAAGCCTTTGACGGAGCCAGGAAGAAATAGATTATAGGTCAAGGAGTATTAGTAAAAAATGGTACGTATTCGTTTACGTCGGGTGGGCTCAGCTCACCAACCGCAGTATCGTGTGATCGTGGCAGACAAAGAAAGCCCCCGCGATGGGCGTTTCATTGAAATCGTTGGTCAGTACAACCCCCGTACTGAACCCGGAACGATTGTTTTTGACGAAGAGCGCATTTATCATTGGTTGAGCGTCGGCGCCCAGCCTTCTGAGTCCGTGCAGAAACTCTTTAAAATCGTCAAATTGGATGATCGCTTTAATCGGTTTAAGGCTGGGGAAGACCAGGAAGCTTTGTTGGCTGAGGCCAAGAAAGTTTACAGCGGTCTGACCACTCATCCCAAAACCACTCACGCCCCTAAGGCATAACGAGGCAAGTGATGAAAGAATCCAAACTGCACGACTTGCTGGAGTACCTGGCGAAATCGATCGTGGATGACCCGCAACAGGTCATTGTCGAAGAGTATCGCACGGGGAACACCATTCAGCTGGACCTGCAGGTCGGCAAAGCTGACATTGGTCGCGTGATTGGCAAACATGGACGGGTGGCGAACTCTTTGAGAGCCATCATGAAAGTTGTTGCCGCGCGCAATGGTAAGCAAGTCACCATGGACGTGGTGGATTTGAATTAATGCCTGACATGGCAGATCAACATCAAGACACAGCAGGCTCGATCGATTCGGTTGAGCCTGCTTATGTATTAATCGGCAGGCTGCAGAAATCCCACGGTGTACGCGGGGAAATTACTCTGCGGCTGATGACAGACTTTCCAGAGCGAATTCGTCGGGGAAAAGTCATCTATGTAGGTTCTGAATATCAACCCAACAAGATCATCGGCACTCGCTGGAAGAACGATTTGCTGCTACTCAAGCTGGAGGGTTTTGATAACCCCGAAAGCGTTCGTAACCTTGTTGGTTTGGATGTGTTTGCAGCAGTGAAGGATCTGCCGGCTTTACCGGCTGGCAGGTATTACCATCACCAATTGATCGGTATGAGTGTTTTCGAAGGCTATGAGAACCTGGGAGTGCTAGGCGCGATCATGGAAACTGGCGCGAACGAGGTCTACATCATCGACCAGGCAGATGGCAGCGAATTGCTGTTGCCGGCGATACCTGAGGTCATTCTCAAGGTCGACCTCGAGCAAAAACGTATCGATGTGCACTTGCTGGAAGGACTGAGGGGGTAATGGAGCAGGCCGGTTACTGGCTGGCGTTCAGTTATGTCAGGGGTATAGGGGCAGTCAGGTTTCGAAAACTGCTGTCCTTTTTTGGCGATTTGAGCCGGGCCTGGCAGGCGGGATCAGCTGAACTGATCACGGCTGGTCTCTCGGAAAAGAATGTTGCGGACATCCTCGAAAAACGCAAAACGTTGGATCCTCTTGAACTGCCCAGGCAGTTGAACACCAAGGGGATTTCGTTTTTAACCTGGCAGGATGGTGCATATCCGCGCTACCTGAAGGAAATCGCCCAACCTCCCCCCGTTTTGTTCTACAAAGGCAGCATTACTGCCCAGGACGACCTGGCGGTCGCGATCGTGGGGACGCGCAATGTGACTGCTTACGGAAAGCAGATCACGCGGGACACGGCGGAATACCTGGCCCACAATGGGGTGACCGTGGTGAGCGGGTTGGCTCGGGGGGTGGATGGGTTGGCACATCATGCGGCGATCGAGGCTGGGGGCAGGACGATCGCGGTGCTGGGAAGCGGTGTCGATATTATTTACCCGCCTGAGCATCGCAAGCTGGCGGAACAGATCATCGAACACGGCGCGATTGTGAGTGATTATGCGCCCGGCACGAAACCCGATGGGATCAACTTTCCGCCTCGCAACCGGATCATTTCGGGTTTGAGCCGCGCGACGATTGTGATTGAAGCCGGCGAGAAAAGCGGTGCTTTGATCACGGCGAAGTTTGCGGTGGAACAGGACCGCGAGGTCTTTGCAGTGCCTGGTTCGGTGCTCTCCCCGATGAGCCGCGGAACGAATGATTTAATTGGCGAGGGGGCGATGCCAATGACGAATCCGAAGGCGGTTTTGGAGGCGCTTAGAATAGAAGAGGGCAGCAAAGCGCCTAAACCACCGGAACAAGCCTTAAGCGATATGGAACGCACGGTTTTGAGGGTGTTGGGTCAGGATTCTCTGCATATTGATGAAATTTGCGTCCGGATGGACCTGAGCGTCGAAAAATTGACCGTGACTCTGACGATGATGGAATTGAAGGGGTTAGTGACCCGCGAGCAGGGCATGACCTACCGCCAAAACGGCAGGTGGATGTAAAAACCAGGTAGGCACGGCGGGCCGTGCCCCTACAATTGTATTTACACCTTTATGATATGAATACCAAACGATCATTCCCACACCATCGAATTCACCGTCTCCATGAATTTGATTATTCGCAACCGGGCGCATATTTTGTGACCATCGTCACCCAGGATCGCAAAACGTTGTTTGGGCAGATCGTCGATGGAGAAATGGTTTTGAATGAGGTGGGGAAGATGGTGGAAGATGTCTGGATTGCCATACCCAATCATTTTCCGAAAGTTGAATGTGAGGAATTTGTGGTTATGCCGAACCATTTCCATGGGATCTTCTCAATCACGGCGGATAAACAGGATGAACCCAATGTAGGGGCACGGCACGCCGTGCCTTATAAACATGGCGCGATAGAAAATTTTGGAAAACCGGTCTCTGGTTCTCTTTCCACGATTATTCGTTCCTTCAAATCTGCAACAACAAAGGCGTTCCACGAATTCCCGCGACATTCGGAAGAACGCCTCTGGCAGCAAGGTTTTTACGATCGTGTCATTCGGAATGAGCGGGAATACAAGGCAATATACGAGTACATCATTGCGAATCCGTTGAATTGGGAAAAGGATGAGGAGTTTTTTTTTAGATTAGGTTATTAACACGAGGCAACAAGAAAAGGCACGGCGTGCCGTGCCCCTACATTATGGTGTATTGATTAAATCTATCGACCCGGGGCAAGGCGAGCATTCGAGCATACAATAGCAACCCTTGACAAAAAATTGGATATGGTATGATAGGCGTGCTAATTTTGAGCCAATGTTATCAAGGGAGTCATTTTGGAAGCCTATTGTTTTAAATGCAAAGAAAAACGAGAAATCACTCAGGCGCAGCCTGGGTTTACCAGCCGCGGCGCGGCGATGACCAATGGCGTTTGCTCGACTTGCGGGACCAAGCTTTTTCGCATGGGCTTGACCCCTGCCCATGAAGGTTTGGAGAAACCGGCTTTCGTGCCGGCCAAAGCAACCCCCAAAAAGGCTACCGCCAGCATAAAAAAGAAAGCAACTCCAAAGTCAACCACCGCCAAGAGTACTAATGGAAAGAAGGCGCGTTCGGGGAACGGAAAACCACTCGTGATCGTGGAATCTCCGGCTAAGGCACGCACGATCGGCAAATTCCTGGGGGATGGCTACCAGGTGCTGGCTTCGGTGGGGCATGTGCGGGATCTGCTTAAATCGCAACTTAGCGTGGACGTTGAAAATGATTTCACGCCCAAGTACCGAGTGCCTAACGAGAAAAAAGAGTTGGTTTCGGAAATCACAGCGACCGCAGGCCGTAGCAAAAAGGTGTTTCTCGCAACTGACCCTGACCGCGAAGGCGAGTCGATTGCCTGGCATGTGTTGGATTCAGCTCAGATCGAGCCTGAAAAGGTGGAGCGGGTTGTCTTTCATGAAATTACCAAGGAAGCGGTAGACGCTGCTTTTGCCCACACCCGCGAGATCGATATGGACCTGGTGGATGCCCAACAAGCCCGCCGGATCCTGGACCGCCTGGTTGGGTATGGGGTGAGCCCTATTCTCTGGGCTAAAGTGAAGGGGCGCCTTTCAGCGGGACGGGTTCAGTCCGTGGCTTTGCGACTGATCGTTGAACGTGAACGCGAAATCCAGGCGTTTGTGCCGGTTGAGTATTGGAAGATATCAGCCTTGTTCGAAGCTGATGATACCAAAAAGGTCTACAAGGCAAGATTATTCAAAGTGAACAAGGCAGATCCTGATCTGACGGATGAAGCCAAGACCACAACGTTGCTGAAGAAACTTGAGCAGGCAACTTACAAACTAGATGGTATCGATCGCAGTACAAAAAGCGTTCGCCCTGGCGCACCATTCATCACTAGCACCCTTCAGCAGGAAGCATCGACGCGACTTGGATTTTTGACCAAGAAGACCATGGCAGTCGCGCAGCAGCTTTACGAAGGCATGAACCTCGGCGGTGGCGAAGAAACCGGCTTGATCACTTATATGCGAACTGATTCGGTGCATGTATCGGCTCAGTCAGTGAAAGAGGCGCGTGAGTACATCGCAAAAAAATACGGCGATAGTTATGTGCCGGAAAAACCGCCGGTCTACCGCACGCGAGCGGCTTCGGCGCAGGAAGCGCATGAAGCTATCCGTCCGACCTCCGTCCGGCGCACTCCGGAGAGCGTGAAAGATCACCTGACTGCTGATCAATACAAACTTTACAAGTTGATCTGGCAGCGTTTTATCGCCAGCCAGATGTCCCCTGCTCTGATCGAAACCATAACAGCCGATATTGCTGGAAAAATGGAAAAGGAAACCTGTCTATTCCGCGCAACTGGAAACAAGACCCTCTTCCCCGGTTATCGGGCAGTCTATTCTGCCGTCCGGGGTGAAGATGAAAAAGAGGATGAGGATCAGACCGAACTTCCGATTGAGTCATTATTGGTGGGGCAGGAACAGCGCTTGTTGGAGTTGAATCCCAGCCAGCATTTCACTGAGCCACCGCCACGTTTTACAGAAGCCTCGCTGATCCAGGTGTTGGAAGAAAATAAAATTGGCAGACCTTCCACATATTCCGCAATCATCACCACGATCCAGGCGCGTGGCTACGTAACACGGGAATCAAAGCGACTGGTTCCGACTGAAATTGGTTTTTTGGTCAACGACCTGGTGGTGGAGTATTTCCCTTCGATCGTGGATATTGAATTTACTTCCTCGATGGAAGACAAGCTGGATGAAATCGCGCAGGGTAAAACCCCCTGGGTTGAGGTAATGCGCGACTTTTATGCGCCTTTCAAGGAAAGCCTCGACCACGCAAAAGACAACATGCCAAAAACGCAGGTCAAACCGGAAACAATCGGCAGAGCCTGCCCGCAATGCGGTGGCGATTTGGTGTTACGAACCGGACGCTTTGGTCGGTTCATCAGCTGCTCAACTTTTCCAAAATGTAAATATACAGAACCTTGGCTTGAGAAAATTGGCATAACCTGCCCGGAATGCCAGAAGGGCGATATTGTCGAGAAACGCAGCAAGAAGGGCAGAGTGTTTTATGGCTGCTCACGATACCCAGAATGTAGCTTTGTCTCTTGGGACAAACCCCTGGCAAGAGCCTGCCCGAAATGCGGTGGTAAATTGACCACGAAGAATGACAAACAGGCAAGCTGCGGTAGCTGCCACTCGAGATTTGAAATTGAGGACGGCGTGCTGCAGCAGCAATAGCTATTGGTACGAAACCTGCACCTCAATAAGTGATAACTACTTTCATTGAGGTGCAGGTATGGAAAATACACTGGATTTTGTAAAAGAAAAACTGAAGCAACCAAGAAACCTGGCAATCGCAGCTGCGGTGGCTGGATTAATACTTGGTTTGATCATTGGGTGGGGGATCCTGCCTGTGCAGTGGAAGGATGCTTCTGCTGAACATTTGAGGGCAGATCTGCGCCAGGACTATCTGCGCAACCTGATCACCACTTATACTCTGAACGGCGATAAGGAAAAAGCCCTGCAACTTTATGGGGAGTTGGGTGAACAGGCTTCGCCTACCCTCAGCCAATTACTTGCGGCGCCTGGCTTCCTCTCAACCGAGCAAATCACCCGTTTCACAACTGCGCTCGGGATTGCGATCCCACAGGCAAGCGGTGAGACCACCCCAGCACCCCTGACACTTCAGGACGGCACCGAAGTAAAGGTGGACACAGGTGAGACTGCTGAGCCTGCCAAGAAATCCAACACCTTATTGTGGTTGGGTTTTGGCTTGCTGGCTATCCTTGGTGTGGGGGCGTATCTTGCCTACCGATACTACTTTAAAGAACGACCTGTCGTCGAGGGTAAACCTCTAGACGACGACACCTCTGAAAGTCGGGTTACACCAACAGGATCACGCCAGCCTGCGGCAGTGCCTATGCGAGCCACACCCGAACCAACCCCAGCAGCTGCACCCGTACAAAGCCAATCAGTGTTCAAAGCGCCATTCTTCGGCAACGGCAAACAATCGAATGGGACTGCCGTCCAAAAACCTGTCGGGCAATTTATGTCCACATACGCTTTTGGGGATGATCGCTACGACGAGTCCTTTACCTTTGATGCGCCAAATGGTGAGTTTTTAGGTGAATGTGGCGTGAGCATCTCGGACATCATCGGTGTGGGAGAGCCAAAGAAGATCTCTGCTTTTGACATCTGGCTGTTCGACAAGAATGATATTCAGACCGTAACGAAGGTTCTGATGAGCAGGCACAGTTTTGAGGATGCCAGCACACGGCAGAGATTGGAAATTCGTGGTGAACCCATCCTGGCTGAGCCTGGACAGCAGTTTGTCCTGGAAACCGCAACCTTGCGCCTGGAAGGGCGGATTGTGGATGTCATGTACGGCGATATGCCCCTGCCAGAGGATAGTTACTTCCAGCGGAGCACGGTGGAGCTTGCAATTTACAGGAAGTAAATCAGCTCATAGCTGGTAGCTGATAGTCAAAAATAAAACGGGTTTCGTGAAGAAACCCGTTTTGTGTTGGTAGGGCTATTAATTACTCAATTTTGAGAATCTTGATTTTAAGTACTGATTTGTTGGGGAGGGTAACCTCGACGGTATCACCTTTTTTGTGTCCCATAAGGGCTGAACCCATAGGAGATTCATAGGAAATCTTGCGCTGCCGCGGGTTGGCTTCGCTGGCTCCAACGATAATATAGGTTTCTTCAGGTTCGTTATCTTCCTGAAGGGTAACCGTGTTCCCGATCTGGATGATAGAGGTGTTGATATCCGCATCCTCAATATAGGTGGCTTTAGAAAGGACGGATTCGATTTGCTGGATTCTTCCTTCAAGGAAGCCCTGGTCTTCCTTTGCCATATGATAGTCGGCGTTTTCGGAAAGGTCTCCCATTTCGATTGCATGTTTCAGACGGCGGGCAATTTCTTCGCGGCGGGGACCTTTGAGCTCAGCGAGTTCTTCCTGAAGTTTTTCTTTCCCGGCAGGGGTTAATAATTGAGGGGTAAGAGCCATGATGGATGTTTTTCTCCTAAGGTAATGTTTGTGAGTCGAAGAGACGCAGGTGTTCGTCTATCGCGAAGCGATCGGTCATACCAGCGATGTAATCGCAGATGGTTCGTTCGAGACCGCGCTGCGGAATGAGTTCCTGGACTGCTTCGGGTAAAGCGGAAGGCGTTTTTTGGTACATCGTGAAAATATCGGTGATGATTTTTTCAGATTTGACCGACATGCGCACAACGCGGTGGTGACGGTAGAGTTTGTTGAAGAGGAAATCCTTCAGTTCGCGATTGCGGCGGTACATATCCTCGCTGAAACCAGCCACGTTGAAAGGCAGTTTCTGCAGGTCGAGCGAAGAGCTGACATTGCTTTTTCGCAGGTAACGATCAATGGATTGAATCAGATCGGTAATCTCGAAGTTGATCAAGCGGCGGATGATCTGATGCCGTGAGAGGTCGTCGAGCGTGTCGCTGCGACGCCGCCCGATACTTTCGTTGACAATTTCCCAGAGGGCAATCCCATCCAGTTGGGCGGGTGTAATCATCCCGGAACGCAAGCCGTCGTCGAGGTCGTGGGAGGTGTAGGCTAATTCATCGGCAACATTGGCAATTTGGGCTTCAAGGCTGCCGCGTAATTCGGGGTCATACTCCTGGGCGTCGGCGATGTCGTAATCGGTTTCGTGCTTGACCATTCCCTCGAGCACTTCCCAGCTAAGGTTCAGACCAGGGAAGTCAGGGTAGCGATTTTCAAGCTCGGTCACAATTCGCAAAGAATGCTGATTGTGATTAAAGCCGCCGTGTTCCTTCATCAGACGTGCCAGGGCGGTTTCGCCGGAGTGACCAAAGGGAGGGTGACCAATGTCGTGGGCTAGGCAAATCGTTTCGATCAGATCTTCGTTCGCGCCGAGTGTGCGGGCAACAGACCGACCGATTTGGGCGACCTCGATCGAATGGGTCAGGCGGGTGCGGTAATAATCGCCCTCGTGATTGATGAAAACCTGGGTCTTGTACTCAAGCCGGCGAAAAGCCGTGGTGTGGATCACCCGTTCGCGGTCGCGTTGGAAGCGCGTGCGGTAGTCTGCCTCTTCTTCAGGATATTTTCGACCCTTGGAGTTTTTGCTGCGAATTCCGTAAGGAGCCAGGGTTTGGTCTTCGATTTCTTCAAGTTGTTGTCTGCTATAAATCATGCAATGCCTCTTCAGGTATTATACGTGTAATCCATCCGGGTTGTAATTATCAGTTGATAGTTGTACCAATGGGAGCGCCATCAAGTGCCTGGCGTAGAGCCCCAGGTGAGCCCGCCGAGAAAATTTGAACGGAAAGTCCTGGTAATTCACGGCAGAGTGCCTGCATAGATTGAACTTTTGTGACCATCCCGCCGGTAACATCCTGACTGGCTGAACCTTGCAAGAAGAATGATGAATCGCCACGAGCTGATAGAAAAGGCAAAAGATGTTGGTTGGCTGGGAAATCGGTAAACACGCCTTCGATTTTGCCCGCAAGCAGGATGCGAGTCGGATAAAGCTCGTGCGCCAGATGCACAAAAAGATCTTCGGTGGAAAGGATTGTGCCACCGAGTTCGATATCTATAACCACGTCTCCGTAGACAATGGGTATTAAGCCCTCATTGAGTACCCGAATTATTGGACGAAGATTCCATTCCCGAATTGCATGGTTACGCGTTGTAATGCATGCTGACGGAGGGAAGGCGATTAATGGCAAGTTGAGGGACTGCGCCCGGGTGATGATGATCTGGTTCAGACTGCGCGCGCTATACCAGACCTTCTGAAAACCCAAAATCTCCTCGGGGGTGTGAAAGCCATTCTGTGTGCCATAATGAGCGGCAACATGATGACCAAACGAGCCAGAGCCATGCCCGAGCAGGAGTTGGTGGGTGGGGTTTGCCATACGCCATGTGGCAATCTGAGAGAGAAGATTGTCAATCTGATCGATCAGGGCGGTCTCAGGCTGATCTTTGTCCGTTATCAGCGAGCCACCCAATTTGAGGAACGTCAGGCTAGGTTCAAGCATGCTAGTCACTCAACCGGCTGGAGGTGGGTGGTGAAAACTCGGGGTGAGCCAGCGGCGACGAGAGCTAGTGTGACCGCGGTTTCAGTTTCGGGTGTGACAAGCGCGAGCATGTGACCACCCATCCCACCACCGGTCAGTTTGGCGCCAAGAGCGCCGGCTTCCCGGGCGGCAAGGATCAGCGTATCCAGTTCGGGGCAAGAGAGCCGCAGGGTAGAGAGGTGTTCCTGGTTGGCATTCATAGCCTTGCCAAGCGCTTCATTGTCCCCGATTTGGAAGGATCTTTTGCTCTGCTGAACCAATGTGGAGATCGCATCCATGTGTGGACGAACCATTTCGGGGTCATCTGCTAAATCATGTGCCAGTTGACCGGTCGATTCACGGGTGGACTTGCGAACGCCTGAATCAGCCACAACAAAAGTAAATTCACGGTTTGGCAGGAGGTATTCGATCACCTCCCCACGCTGATAGAAAATCGGTTTTTCGTACGTGATTACGGTGTTATCGATACCGGATGGGCGTCCATGCACGCCTTGTTCTGACTGGAAAGCCAGCGTGTTGAGTTCCTGGAGTTTCAGGGGGTGACCAAGAAATGCCGACATGGCGCGCAGAAGCGAGATAGCAATCGCAGCACTGGAGCCTAGTCCAGCCGCAACTGGCAGGTCGGATATGAGGCTAATTCGGCAAGTAGGTAATTGATGGAGACCGAGGAAAGAGAACAGAAGGTCCAAGGTATGGACAAGAATGTGGTCTTTTTGAAGCTCCAACAGATCATTGTCGATGCCGAGCATGGCGGCCTTGATGTGAATCTTGCCTTGCGGTTGACCGATTGCTGGCTCAATGGTGGTACGCACTTTCAGGCTCATCAAGGGAATGGCGATGGCGGGGCTGTCATAGACAACAGCGTGTTCGCCAAGCAGAATCAGTTTTCCACAAGCGGTGGCAGTGATTGCGGGCATGGTTTACCTCAATATCTCAGATAGAGAATTAGCATGACCGCCACACCCCAAAGCAAAATGGCGATCTGCAGGGCACGGTCCTTAAGCAAGACTTCTTCGGGAGTGGAAGCGGTGTTAAAGTTTTGGATCACGTACATGTAGCGGAAGATGCCGAAAAACACAAAAGGAATGGTCAGCATCATGGTGTACGATGTTCCCAGGGGGTGAGCGGAGAAAGTGTAGAGCATGTAGGTGATCAGGATAGAAGTCAGCATAACGACCAGGTACTGATTGAGAAGCGCGATCGAGTAGCCATTCAGAACTTTGCGGAATTCACCGGCACTTCCTTCCAACAACCGAAGTTCAGCAAACCGCTTTCCAAAACCAAGGAAAAGCGCCAAAAGCGCGGTCAGGATGAAAAGCCAGGGGGAAAAGAAAGTGACGCGGATGACGTTGATGCCGGCAAGCACACGCAGCAGAAAGCCAATGGCAATGACCATGACATCAACAATCATGATGTGTTTGAGCCACTTTGAATAGGCAAGCATGAGGAGAGTGTAGGCGATACAGATCAGCCCGAACTCCCAAGACAGGAAAAATGCTGCGCTGAAGCTTAGGAGTGCAAGGAGAATGACCAGTATGACCGCAGCTTTAAGCGGCAGCCGACCCGAAGCGAGCGGGCGGCGGCACTTTTGGGGGTGTTGCCGATCGGCTTTCAGGTCGATGATGTCGTTGATGGTGTAAGTGAGCCCGGAAACCATGCAGAAGATAAAAAAAGCCGCCAGAACGCGTAAAGCGGGCTCTGCTACAAAGAGCTGGCGGTCGAAAACCAGACCCGCAAAAATGACCAGATTTTTCGTCCATTGACGAGGACGGAGGGTTTCAATCAGGATTTTTACCATACGAATATCTTACCATAAGGGGTGAGTTGTTGATGGTTGATAGGTCGTAGCTGAAAGGTGGTATGGGGTTATTCGGTTCTATAAAACGAACATGGTATGCTTCGGTACAATCGCTGCTAAATTATTTACCACGGTAAGCTGGAGCCTTATGCAAAGAATTCGGAATTGTTGCTTCGTGCCAATTGTTTCCGACACCATTCCGAGTAAACGATTTTCCATATACAAAAGTAAAAGAATTAGGGACGAAAGTAATGCTATTAATCCATCTGGATGAAAAGTCCATTTTGTAGCGTTGCGGGAATGATAAGCAGAAACAGGTAAAATACTGTTGACGGCTTGTGATCTATGATAGCCGAGGAAAAGCATATGAAACCTGATTATCCAAACCGAGGACTAACCATCCTAATTGCTACATATAACGCTTCCGCCATGATTGAGGAAACCCTCAGACGGTTAATAATGATGGACAAAGTGCCAGGGATGCCCTGGGAAGTCCTTCTAGTTGACAACAATTCCACTGATGACACTGTACAAAAAGCCCGAGAATTCTGGAGTATTGACGCAGAACTAAGGATTATCAACGAGCCAAAACAAGGCGCAGGATTTGCATCTTTTCGCGGCATGAAGGAAGCCAAGTATAGTTACATAGGCTTTGTTGATCAGGATAATTGGGTAAAGCCGGACTGGATGATCAACGCAGTTGCTCACTTGGAGTCTTCCGAGAAGATAGGCATCGTCTGCGCGAAAGGAAGTCCAATTTTTGAGGGAGATGAACCGGTTTGGTTCAATCGTTATCAGCAAAACTTTGCTGTTGGTCCCCAAAGCAAAACCAGTGGAAAATCCGAAAATGTCAACACTTTTTTTTACAATGCCTCCAGCATCTTGCGCAAAACGGCAATTGATGACTTATTACAAAAAGGATTTGCTCCTTTGATGAAAAGCCGTGCGACCAATCAAATTCTTGCTGGTGATGATACTGAAATTCAAATGATGTTACGTTTATCAGGATGGGAGATTCATTACCAAGATAACATACGTTTTGACCACTACATGCCAGCAAAGCGCCTTTCGTTGGAGTATTTCCGAGAAATGAGGAAGGGGATGGGTGCCACTTCAGTTTACCTTGGAATTTATCGCAATGCTCTTAATGCCCACTTTGGAGGAGTGCGGAGAACCATGATCAATTGGGAAGAAGCCCTGGAGGATTCAAAAAGAAGAACACTGAAGGACCCCTTAGCCATTGGAGCAAGTCTGTTTCCGAAATTTGCTTCCAACCATCGAGTCGCCACTTTCTGGTCAAATTTTGGCGAATTTCAAGAACGAAAACGCTTGAAAGCAGATTTCGATAAGGTTCAAAATGAGATTTATACCTGGTTGGATTCATGGATTGCTGGGGAGTAAAAAATAGTATACGGTTGCCCTCTAAGGAAAAGAGCATAAAGTCTGTATTGGCGCGCTAGACCATAATTATTTCCTTTCGATTAAACCTCGCTAACAAAGACAAAGTGTTTGTAAACTATAGATTCTTACTCTTTGACTGCAAATGTCGTCATTCGCACGCATCTAACTTTGCTAAAGGCTGGCTCCTTGACCGAATCGAGCACAACGCGTCTGTGTCCATCATGGTCTTTTTCATAAACTCTGTCTGCTGAATTATGGACGATCAGAATCCCGCCTGTCTTCAGGAAAGGTATCCACTCATCATAAGCCCGTCTTGCCCCAGTTGGACTCTGATCCCCGTCCAAAACAAGCATGTCAATTTCTTCCTTCCAATCACAAACTATAGTGTTATCAAACCCCCTATGAACAATAACGTAGTTGGTTAATCCAGCTTCTTCGATATTAGCCTCAAATTGGTCAAAAAGGTTTAGAGAGAGTGATCTTTCGATTTCCTTGTAGACTGGTACGGAAAATTCATCTCCTGAAGCGTCGAACGGATCGATAACATGCACAATCCCACTTCCTTTTACTCTCCTTGCCCCGGCTGTAACCACGGTTGATCGCCCTAAGAAAGCGCCAATTTCAACAATAACTGGTTTATCAGGAAGATTGAAACTGTATTCCCATTTTTGTGCTAACTCTTCTGCTGTCACCCAGCCTGGTATTTCTTCAGCCAAAAAAAGGTAAGCCTTCTTAGAACCCCGTCCAAATTTTACTAAAAGTGGGTAAATTATCCTTTTAATTCGTTGTTTTAATTGGCTAAGCATTGTGATCCTTTGTTACTGGATTGTTAGCTTGATTAGTTCTAAATTTTAATGATGTTACTATAACACTCTGGAAGTAGCAATTTTCGGTCTTCAAAATGCAGAGTATGTTCCAGTTATAGATCGCTATAACAATCTGCGAATGGCGGCTTTGTTTGCCACTCACCACTTGAGCCAGAGTCTTTTCCCCACTTTTGACCTAAACAATCATTTCGACGATTTTGAATTGAACAAGGTCGACATTCTCCATGGTTGTTCTATACCCACCTCAGGGCGTTTTGGTAGGGCAGCCTGTAGAACATCAACACGACAGCTTGTTGCTAATTCGGTTTTGCTTAGTTGGAGATCGTTTTTCCGCAGACTTCGCGAGAATTACCAAGAAGTTATAGAAGGCTTTACCTCCCGTCATCCTACTTGTTTCACATTCTCGGAAAACTAAGTAAATGTGGTATTAATAAATTGGGTGAGTACTGATACGATCTTTGAAGTCAATAAAAACCCAACCACCTGTCATTTTTGAAAGAAGGATGTAACTGTTTATGGATAACAACATATTTCATGGCAAACGAGTTTTGATAACAGGTGGTCTGGGATTCATCGGTTCCAATCTTGCCATAAAACTTGTCGAACTGGGAGCAGATGTTACCTTGGTGGACAGTCTAATTCCGACCTATGGCGGCAACCTTTGGAACATTGAGCCAATCAAAGACAGAGTCCATATCAATATTTCTGATATTCGAGACCCTTATGCTACGAAGTACCTGATCTCCGGGAAGCATTTTCTGTTTAATCTTGCCGGTCAAACCAGCCATGTGGACTCGATGGAGAACCCTGAAACAGATCTTGCAATCAACACTCAGGCACAGCTACAGATATTAGAGGCTTGCCGGCATCACAATCCTGATGTCAAAGTTGTTTTTGCCAGCACCAGGCAGGTTTACGGAAGACCTCTGCAAATTCCAGTTAATGAGGATCATCCTCTTGTTCCTGTCGATATTAATGGCATCCACAAACTTGCTGGAGAACACTATCACCGACTTTACAATAACATCTATGGCATTCGTGCCGTTATTTTGAGGCTAACCAACACTTATGGTCCACGTATGCGTGTTGTTGATGCCAGGCAAACATTTTTAGGGATTTGGATTCGCCGTGTACTTGAGGGGCAGCCTATCCTGATTTTTGGTGATGGTAATCAAAGGCGTGACTACAATTATGTAGATGATGTTGTTGACGCCTTGCTTTTAGCAGCAAAAACGGAATTGTATTCTGGCGAGGTTCTCAATCTTGGTTCCAGGGAAGTTCTTTCCCTCACTGAAACCGCCAGGTTGTTTCTGAAGCTCGTGCCGGAGGGTGAACTGAAATATGTTCCTTTCCCAAGTGACCGATTAAGGATAGACATTGGGGATTATCAAGGTGACTTCGCCAAGATATCTACTGGTTTAGGTTGGGAACCTAAAGTAGATTTTGAAGAGGGATTGCGTAAAACGCTAGACTATTACCGTGAAAATCATATCAGGTATTGGTAGGTGACAATTGACTTCTCAACAGATTCCACTCGCCGACCCGCGGGCAGCATATAAAGAACACAGCGATCAAATCAAGGCAGCCCTTGATTCCGTCCTGGACAGTGGTAAGTACATACTAGGTGGGGAAGTTAGCGCATTTGAAAAAGACTTTGCTAACTTCATTGGCCTGAACCATTGTGTCACAGTAAATAGCGGCACTGACGCAATTGTTTTGGCTCTCAAAGCGCTCGGTATCGGAGCGGGTGATGAGGTTATCACTGTTTCGCACACGGCAGTAGCTACAGTTGCTGCCATTGAACTCTGTGGAGCTATTCCAGTTTTGGTTGACGTGGACCCGAAAAGCTATTGCCTCAACCCTGAGATGCTCCAGACCGTGCTAAGTGGGAAAACCAAAGCCATCCTGCCTGTTCACCTTTATGGTCATGCTGCAGACATGCCTTCCATCATGACATTTGCAAAAGAGCATGGTCTATTCGTGATTGAAGATTGTGCCCAGGCACATGGAACCAGCATCAATGGACAAACGGTTGGAACCTTCGGAGATGTAGCCTGCTTTAGTTTTTATCCCACAAAAAACTTAGGTGCCATAGGAGACGGAGGCGCTGTCCTTACCAATCAATCCGCGTTGGCAGAGAAATTGCGTCTGCTGCGCCAATATGGATGGCGTGAACGCTATGTAAGCGAGATGCAAGGGTTGAATACCCGCATGGATGAAATGCAAGCTGCAATTTTGAACATCAAGCTACCGTACCTTTCGGGTGACAATATCAGAAGAGGGAAGATTGCTGACTTTTACAACCGACACCTGCATGAGGCTGGATTTATACTGCCCACAGAAGCAGAAAATGTAACTCACACCTGGCATCTTTATGTGATCCAAACTGATAATCGGGAAGACCTGTTTGCGTATTTGCGTCAAAATGGTATCGGCTATGGCGTGCATTATCCACAGGCAGTCCATCAACAGGGTGCTTATCGTAACCGGCTAAAAGGGGCGAATAATCTCCCGGTGACTGAGGCGTTGGTTTCGCGAATTTTGAGCCTTCCCATGTACCCGCAACTTCCTTTGGAGGATGTAAGTAAAGTTTGCGAAAAGCTATTGCTCTGGTATAAGTAGATTCAACTAATGATCTTATAAATCACGATTTTTGGCTGCAAAAGTGACAGTCCGTGTCAGAACAGCGCTTCTGATGGCGTGAGCCTGCGCCTGCTAAAAGGTATAATAAGTTATACTGAGAGGCTTATGGAACGAATTCGAAATTTTTGCATCATCGCACATGTGGATCACGGAAAGTCAACCCTGGCAGACAGGATGCTCCAGATGACCAACACTATCGCGGATCGGGATATGACGACGCAAGTGCTGGATTCTATGGACCTGGAACGCGAAAAGGGCGTCACCATCAAGGCGTCTGCTGTTCGCATGATCTACAACGCCAAAAATGGACAGGATTATGAGTTTAATCTGATCGATACCCCCGGGCATGTGGACTTCAACTATGAGGTCAGCCGTGCATTGTATGCCTGTGAGGGGGCGGTGTTGGTAGTGGATGCGACCCAGGGCATTGAAGCCCAGACACTCGCAAATCTCTATCTGGCACTGGACGCGAACCTGGTGGTCATTCCCGTGATCAACAAAGTCGATCTGCAATCGGCAGATGTTGAGGGGGTTAAACGCGACCTGAAGATTTTGCTGGGTGTTGAGGACGATGAGATCCTTCCCATCAGCGCCAAAACCGGCGTGGGTGTGGAGGAGGTTCTGGAAGCAATTGCAGCCAAGATCCCCGCGCCAAAGCGATCAGAAGAAATGCCCTTGAGAGCCCTGATCTTTGATTCTCATTATGACTCTTACAAAGGTGTGATTGCCTATGTCCGGGTTTTTGATGGCAGCCTGACGGCAAATGATAAGGTTGCAATGATGGCAACCGGCACAAAAATCGTTCCCGTGGAAATCGGCATTTTTTCACCAAGTCTGATCCCGATCGCCGAATTGAAAGCTGGCGACGTTGGATATGTCGCGACCGGACTAAAGACCGTTTCGGAGTGTCGGGTTGGAGATACGATCACCAATGCCGCCAAACCAGCAGAGTTTCCGTTGCCTGGTTACAGGCACCCAAAACCAATGGTCTTCGCTGGGGTTTACCCGGTCGATGGGGAAGATTATGCCAATTTGAAAGAGGCTCTGGAGAAGTTGCAGCTGAATGATGCCTCACTGACCTATGAACCTGAGTCCTCGGAAGCTCTGAATTTCGGCTTCCGGTGCGGATTCCTAGGGCTTTTCCACATGGAGATCATCCAGGAACGGATTGAACGCGAATATGATCTGAATGTGGTCTTTACCGCGCCATCGGTGGAATACCAGGTCGACTTGAGCGATGGCACTACGATTATCATCGATTCACCTGCCGATCTACCCGACGAAGGACGTATCAAGGAAATCTACGAGCCCTGGATGCAGTTGGAAATCTTCAGTCCGACGGACTACTACGGCGTTATCATGGAGATGGTTCGAAAACGACGTGGAGTTTACATTAACCAGGAATACCCGGCAGCAAACCGGGTGCAACTTAATTTCGAAATTCCACTGTCGGAAATCATCATCGATTTCTTTGACCTGCTGAAATCGAACACCCGTGGTTATGCCTCCATGGACTACCAGTTTCTGGATTATCGTGCCGGGGACCTGGTGAAACTGCAGATCCTGCTGAACGAAGAACCTGTGGATGCTCTGACGGCAATCGTGCACAGCCAGGACGCCTACCACAAAGGTCAGGCGCTGGTCAGCAAGCTGAAAGAGATCATCCCTCAGCAAATGTTCACCATCCCGATCCAGGCTTACGCTGAAGGGCGCGTCATTTCCCGCGCGAACGTGAAAGCCTTGCGGAAAGACGTTTTGGCGAAGTGTTATGGCGGTGATATTACCCGCAAAAAGAAACTGCTCGAGAAGCAAAAAAAAGGTAAAAAACGCATGAAAATGGTTGGGAGTGTGGAAATCCCCCAGGAAGCTTTCATGGCGATTTTGCGCCTGGAGAATTAATGGCTGAGGCAAGTAAAGGCTCTCGCGCCGGCGATACCTTGCGGGTGGCGGTGGCGCTGCTGGTCAGCGGATTGGCTATCTGGTTGTTGGTGCGGCAGATTGACCTGCAAGCTTTTTTAGCTGCTCTACGGTCGCTGACACCGCTGGCGATGGTCTTGATCGTAGCTTGTTTTACGGTTGGGTTGTTCGTCAGGGGGCTGGTTTGTTGGCTGATCCTTGGCAAAGAATTCACCTTTTCTGCGGCATTCTGGGCGATGAATGTGGGCTATCTGCTGAACAGCATTTTGCCACTGCGGTTGGGGGAGGTGGGAAGGGCGGTTTTGCTGGTGAGGCACGGCAAGGGCAGGCATAACTATCCGGAAGTGTTCGCGGCGATCGTGACTGAACGGATGATGGACTTGATGATCGGCTCGCTCTTTTTTCTGGCGACTTTGCCGCTTATGGTCGGAGAAAGCAATCTTAAGCGCGTAGTTATAATTACTGCTGTGGTTTTGCTGATCGCCAGCGTGGTGATTTTCATCAGTGCAAGGCGCAGGGAAAGCCTGATGAGCTGGCTGGAAAGCCGCTTTGGCTCGAAACAGTTAATCAAAGACAAGGTGTTGCCAGCGGTAAACAAGTTGTTGACTGGCTTTCAGATCTTCTTGAAACCCAAGTTGTTTTTTACTGCATTTTTCCTTTTGGCAATCAGTTGGGCAATGACCATGGTCGAATTCACCATTTTGCAGAATACCATCCTGGGAAATTCACGGTGGTGGTGGCCTGCACTGATCACGCCGGCGAGCGCTTTTGTCAACGCGCTGCCTGCTGCACCAGCAGGGTTAGGGGTGTTTGAGGCTGGCGCTGTCGCAGCGTATTCGCTTGTTGGAGTGGGAAAGGCTGACGCTCTGGCTATGGCGCTGGTGGTTCATGCGGTTCAGGTTATCATTCCCGTGTTTGTAGGCATGGTCGGGATTTACGTGATGGGTGAAAACCTTGGAAGCCTGGTTCGAAGCACAAGAAGACAGGCAGGCGACCGCGATCTCTCATGAAAGTATTAATCACCTCCACCTACTTCCATCCTTACAACTCAGGCTTGTCTGTTTATGCCTTGAGGGTGGCGCGCGGTTTGGTTGGGCTTGGACACGAAGTTTGTGTGATTACCTCGCAATTCGATCAGACACTCCCTGAAGAGGAGTGTATTGATGGAGTAAACATTGTGCGGGTTAAAGTGGGGATGAAGCTTTCCAAAGGTGTGCTGATGCCGGGCTTGCATGTGCAGGCAAAAAAATGGATCGAATGGGCGGATGTGGTGAACGTGCACATGCCGCAGTTTGAATCGTTTGTCATCTCCCAACTTGCAAGGCGGTTAAAGAAACCCCTGGTGGTGACCTACCACTGCGACCTGGTGATGAGCGGCAGCTGGTTCAGTCAGCTGGCAGGATGGGGAACGAACCTGTTGGCGAGGCGGGCATTGAAACAAGCAGGTGTGATCGTACAGAACACCCTCGACTATGCCAGGCATTCCAGGGTGTTGCAGCCCTTCCTTGGCAAAGTGGTGGAGGTGCCGACTCCGGTAGTTTTTTTGAAGACCTACCCAGGCGAAAAGCAAGCTTTTCGTGAGAGATTTGGATTAGCAGAAAACGATAAAGTGCTCGGTCTGGCAGGCAGAGTTGCGAGCGAAAAGGGATACGAGTATCTGGCGCAAGCGTTGCCCCTGGTTTGGCAAAAATATCCCTCAGCCCGGGTGGTGCACGCTGGCACTTGGAGAGGCGTGATTGGTGAGGAAGCATACCTGGCAAAGGTGGAGACGTTGATCCAACCCTTTGGCGAGAGATGGAAGTCGCTCGGATTCCTTTCGGATGAAGACTTTATGCGGTTTTTTGGCGCTTGTGACTTGCTGGTATTTTCAAGCCTGAACGCGACGGAGTCATTTGGGATCGTCCAGATCGAAGCGATGAGCCAGGGTACACCCGTGGTGGCATCTGACCTGCCTGGCGTGAGGCAGCCTGTGATGCAGACCGGGCTGGGGCGGATCGTTCCTTTAAGGGATGTGGCATCTTTAGCTGAGGCGATTATCTCCGTGGTAAACGAAGACAATGAAGGGCGTATAATCCCGGAGTCTTACTTGAAGCAGTTCGAACAAAATAAGGTAGCAGAACGCTACCAGGAAATCTTTACGTCGTTGGTTTAGCTGATGAGTGAATTACAAAAAGAAGAATTGGATGAAATTTGCGAGAGGCAACTTTTCTATCTGCCATATTTTCGTGGCATGCTGCGAGCTGTGGAACAGAGTCTGTACCCACAAGAGCTACTTGTGGAGCCGATTCTGGACATAGGCGCAGGGGATGGGCATTTTGCCTGGGCGATGCTGGAAGGAAAACTCGTGGATGGTATTGACCCCTGGCTGGCTCCTCTCAAGGAGGCAGAATTGCGGAAGGTCTATCGTTCCCTGTCGCAGGCAAATGGGCAGGAACTGCCGTTTGAAAATGGTCAGTTCCCAACCGCGATCAGTAATTCCGTCCTGGAACACATTCCTGGTGTTCAGGAGGTCTTGAACGAGGTTGGAAGGTGTTTGCAACCTGGCGGGCATTTCATTTTTGCCGTTCCAAACGACCGTTTTCGCACGGAATTGTGGGGTATGCAAGTTCTGCAGAAAATCGGCTTGAATTTCCTGACCCAACCTTACTCCCGCTTTTTCAATTGGGTATCGCGGCATGTTAACCTGGATAAGCCTGAGGTTTGGCTGGAAAGGCTGCAGATCGCGGGTTTGGGCGAAGTGCAGCATTGGAACTACTTTCCCGTCAATGCTCTGCACCAGTTGGAACGTGGGCATCTTGCCAACCTGCCGAATCTGTTGTGGAAGAAATTATTTGGAAAATGGGTTTTGTTTAAAAGTAGAAAGAATCCATTCATCCATTTTTATCGCATTCGCCGCCTGGTTGATTCTCCATTGGATGAAAATGGTTGCTGCACTTTTTTTGTGGCAACAAAGGATTCCTGACCGTAAAAGGTCGCTTTACAGCACCGATGATGGGATTGGAATAGAATATCAGCATGGATCCGACTGAAAGCCTGCCAGAAGATGATGACCTCACCGTACTGGAAACCGTGAGGGGTTGGCTCAACGACCAATTCAAATTAGGTGAAAAGCCTTTCGTGGCAGTCAGCGGGGAGGTTGTGCCTGTTGAAAGCCGTGTCGGAGTAAAAACAATCTTTTGGATCGGTTTGATCCTGATTGCGATCGGGCAATTCCTGCTGGGAATGGAGAGGCAATCTACTCCGATCGCTGGGATTTTGGCAATTGTGACGGGCATGAGCTGCCTTTGGTTCGGACTTCCCAAACAGAATACACAAGAGGAAAGAATCACTTCGGTTGAAGCCGAAGGCATCAGATTCCATTTGAAACCGATCTGGCTCGTTGCGACCTTGGCGATGTCGGCAGTGTGTTATTTGTTGTTTTCTGAAAATCGCTTTGGCTGGTTGCAAACCTTAAGCTGGCTGACCGGGATTGCCTGCGGTTTGTATGCTTTCTGGCCGGCGAGAAGTTCTGAGCACGGCGAAGGGAAGCCAAACTGGAAATTTTGGGAGAATTGGCAGACGGATCGACTGTTCCTGATCTTGTTGTTGCTTGTGGCAGTGCTTGGCTTGGTTTTCAGGTTTACTGACCTAGTAGAGTTGCCCCCGGAAGTGATCAGCGCGCAGGTCGAGACGTATTACTCGGTGAGAGAAATTCAGCAAGGCGGGAATTTCATTCTCTTCTCACGCAACACGGTTCCTGAGCCCCTCAATTACTATTGGGCAAATTTGGTGAACGTTTTCTCTGGAAAAGTTCTGAAAATGGAAGGAATTCGCCTGGCGAACGCGCTGGCGGGTCTGATCGGGATGGGCTTTGTATTTGGTCTCGGGAAGACGATTGCGAATCGCTGGGTCGGGCTGCTGACCTCCGGGTTGGCAGGGGTGAGCTTTTGGCTCATCCTGCAGGAAAAGGCGGCGATCGGCGGTGGCTTGGTGTTTCCGTTGATGGCAGGAGCGCTTTATTGCTTGTTGAAGGCTTTGGATGAGAAGGATGGGCGGTTTTTCTTGTTGTCAGCTGTCGCAGTTGGGCTTGGTTTGATGAGTAACAAGATCTTCCTCATCTTTCCACTGGTGGCTTTGGTTGTGGTCCTTATCTGGAAAAATGATAAAAAATCGGTTAAACCTGTTCAAATTCTGGGTTTGCTCGGGATCGGTTCTCTTATTTCCCTCGTGTCAGCGATGCCGCTCCTGAGGGCGATCACGTTGGAACCGATGAATTACCTGGCGCCGATCCTCGCGCGTGTCGGCGAATATGAGGTCGCTTTTTCAGGGAATCCGCTGCTGATCTTCCTGCAGAATTTTGTGAAAGCGCTTGGGATTGCGAACTGGAGTAATCAGGGCAGTTGGGTGGACAGCATCGGCAACCGGGGCGCGGTGGACGGTTTCACGGCCGTCTTCTTCCTGGTGGGGGTTGTCAGCCTGCTCAGGGATTATCGAAGCAGCAAAAATTGGAAATTGTTGGTGGTACTGCTGTTGTACCCGATACTATTGCTGCCCAGTGCGTTGGCTCTTGCTTTCCCTTCCGAGAATCCATCCATGACACGCGCGGCAGGAGCCGCAATTCCTGTTTTGTTGGTTGCTGCCTATGGCATCTTTACGATTTTAAGAATTGTCACAGGAGCACTACCAAAACGATCTCTGGCGTTGATTGTCATTGCCGGTGTTTTCTTGCTCGGACCGATTGTTGCGAATAATCACAGCCTGATTTTCAAGCAGTATGCCACGCAATACAGGAACTCTGCCTGGAATGCCAGCGAAATGGCTGATGTCATCAGCCGGTTTTACTCGTCTGGCAGGGAAGGGCTCAGCTACCTGATAAGCTATCCTTATTGGGTAGATTCCCGCGCGGTCGCGATCAGCATGGGGCGACCTGAGCAGAATCTGAGCTTGCCATATAGTGAAATAGCAAACACCCTGAACGTTACGATCCCGAAATTGTTCATCCTCAATCCGATGGACAAGGACAGTATCGCCGAATTGCAGGCTGCCTATCCGGAAGGCGTGATCAGTACCTATCAAAGCACAAATCCGGACAAGAACTTTATCCTTTTCATCGTAGGTCAGTGATTGAATGATTATCGAAACGGAACAGAAGGTTCAAAATAAAAGAAAAATAGACTGGAAGTCCATCCTCGTGGTCGTCTTATTGGTGACGATTTTGCTGGTTGGATGGTCCTTCAGGAGCATGAACAACAATTGGGATGAATCAAGGCATCTGCATCCTGATGAGCGTTACCTATCGATGGTGATCAATGCCATCGAGCCGGTTTGGACTGCCAGGGAATACTTTGACACGGCTACCTCGCCGCTTAATCCGGGAAACAAGGACTTTGGCTTCTTTGTTTATGGCACGCTGCCGGTTTTCATGGTGCGCTACGCCGGTGAGTGGACCGGACAAGTGGGCTACGACCTGAATACGCTACTGGGGCGGACGATGTCTGCAGTAGCGGACACAATTACCATCTTGCTTACCTTTTTCATTGCAAAAAAGCTGTTCAACCGCTGGGTCGGGCTGCTCTCTGCTGCGCTTTACGCCTTCGCTGTGCTGCCTATCCAACTAGCCCACTTCATGACGGTCGATTCGTTTACCAACACCTTTGCCATGCTGACTGTGCTGGTAGCTGTCTTCATCCTCAAGCGGCAACCCCTGCAAAGTCCAGAAGACAAAGGCAAAGCGATACAAGTTTGGAACGCAATTTGGCCCTACCTGGCGTTTGGGGCGGCGCTCGGCATGGCGACGGCATCGAAGATCAACGCGATTTCCCTCGCGCTGCTGCTGCCTTTGGTCGAAGGGGTGCGTTATTTCAGATTAGAAAATGAGAGTAAGGAACAGGCTTTTCTGCCAATGATCGGCAAGGTCCTGCTGGCAGCAGTAATGAGCTTTATCGTTTTCAGAATTTGCCAGCCTTACGCTTTTGATGGTCCGGGTTTCTTTAATTTTTCAATCAACCAGAATTGGTGGCAGAGCATGCGCTCTTTGCAGGCGCAGAGCACTGGAGAAGTCGATTTTCCGCCTGCCTTGCAGTGGGCGAGGCGTCCGTTGTGGTTTTCATTCAAAAACCTGGTGCTGTGGGGACTCGGTCTGCCTTTGGGTCTTGCAGCAGTCGCAAGCATTTTCGCAATGGGTGTTGGTGTAGCCCGAAAGAAGAATTGGGATAACCTGCCCCTATTGGTCTGGACGCTGATCTATGCTGCCTGGCAGGGACTGGCGTGGGTAAAGTCCATGCGCTACCTGATGCCCATTTACCCTCTGCTGGCAATCCTCGCCGCCTGGGGACTCTGGAAACTGCTCTCCTCATCCCAAGAATTTCACTGGAAAAAGGTAAGCATCTCCAGCAAGAGTATGCGGTTGATCGGCGTATTTTTTACAGTTGTGGTGTTAGCTGGAACCCTCGTCTACGCGTTTGCTTTCAGCCGGATTTATACCCGGTCGGTCACGCGGATCGAAGCCTCGGAGTGGATTTTCGAAAACATCGATGGTCCAATCAATTTGATGGTGGAAACAGATGAAGGTCTGTTTTCGCAGCAGGGGCAATACCGCAACCAGGCCGTACTCCTTCCAGGTAAGAGTTACCTGAGTGCGTTCGTAGCAGACAGAAATGGCACGATCGAAAGGGTGACATTCCCTGAAGTACAGGATTTGATGCTCTCGACGGATTCCATCCTCTACACGCTCGATATTCGCGATGCTATAACTGGTGATTCGATGATACCGTGGTTGCTTACCAGCCTGCCTGCAGGCGGTAACACACTTTCTAGCCTTGATTTCATCTTAAACCAAGAAGTCGAGCTCCAAAAGGGCAAAACTTACATCCTAGAATTAGGATTCCTGACAGAAAACTGCCAGCCTTATCTCAGCGGTGTGCCGGTAATCACCTATACAAAAGAAAACAGCTCGCTAAACCAGCAGTACCTGCCCAGAATCAGCCAGCAAGTGACGGCAGGAAATCCATTTAACATCAGGATTTTTGTGACCAAACCTGGAGCCATAAGGAAGGTTGTGATCCCCCAACTGGTGGATACCTCGCAAAATCCCGCTGCAAAAACGCTGCGCGTGACCCTCGCTTCCACAGGTGAGGATCCACGAAAGACGGTCAGCGCGGAAATCAGCGGTACTTTTCTGGAGATGGGGCAGGGGCTTGGCAGCGAAGTGGTTATTGATCTGCCGCAGAGCCTGGTGCTGAGCCGGATGCAGGACGTTGAGCTGACCCTGGAGTTGGTTTCAGGCTCGGGGCAGATCGCGGTCAATACGGTTGGCGTGGTCCATGAGACCGCATGGGATGACGGCTTACCGCTGATGATGAATGGTTATATCCCCTACGACTCGAATCTCGGGATTTTCCGCGGAGACCTAAACCTGGACATGTACGCCCAGGATGACCAGGTGAAGCGCGAACGCTTCTTTCAGATGCTGAGCCAGGGCGAGTATGTGTTCATGAGCTCCAATCGCCAGTGGGGAACCATCCCGCGTGTGCCGGAAAGGTATCCCCTCAGCACGGCGTACTATCGGGCGCTGGTGGGCTGCCCGGAAGAAATCGAAAGCGTAACCTGCTACAACCTGGCTGAATCGGGAAAATTTGAGGGGCAGCTCGGTTTTGAGTTGGTAGAGACTTTTACATCCTATCCGACCCTGGGAAAGTGGGAGTTCAACGACCAGTTCGCAGAAGAAGCTTTTTCGGTTTACGACCACCCGAAGGTGATGATCTTCCGAAAGACTGCTGATTTTGATCCGGAGAGATTAGCAGCCTTCCTCGATTCGGTGGACCTCAGCCAGGTGATTTACCTGACACCCAAGCAAGCCTCCCAATACAAATCTGGCAAGCCGACCTTGATGCTCTCGGATCAGAATCTGCAGATCCAACAGGAAAATGGCACCTGGTCGGAAATTTTCGACAGGGATAATTTGCTTAACCGCACTCCTGCCCTGGCTGTTCTTGCGTTTTATTGCTTCTCGACCCTGCTGGGATTGTTGGTTTTCCCCTTGCTGCGAGTAGGGCTGCCTGGATTGAAGGACAAAGGATACGGATTTTCGAAGATAATCGGATTCCTGCTTTTTGCCTTTCTCGCCTTTGTTTTGGGATCAGCTGGTTTGGCAGTAACACGAGGCTTGCTGCTTGGAGTTTTGGGGTTGATTGCGCTGGCAGGTTTGGTGGCTGGGTGGGTTACCAGGAACGAACTTCTTTCGGATTTGAAACGGATCTGGAAGCAGTTGCTGGTGGAAGAAGTTGTAACGATTGTGATGTTTGCGTTCTTCCTGCTGATCCGCTGGCTCAACCCGGATCTCTGGCACCCCTGGCGCGGTGGCGAGAAGCCGATGGATTTTTCATATCTGAACGCGGTGATCAAGAGTACGGTATTTCCTGCTTATGATCCATGGTATGCGGGCGGGTACATCAACTATTACTACTATGGGCAGGTTCTGATCGGATTACCGATGAAACTGATGGGGGTGATTCCGGCGACTGCCTATAACATTCTGCTCTCGCTTTGGTATGGGATGCTTTCAGTGGGGGTGTTCAGCCTGGCTTGGAACATCACCAAAACCATTTTTGGCAAGGATGCCGGGAATGTAAAAGTAAAGGTTTTCGATCTTGCCTTTTGGGCGGGTTTGTCAGCCATGATTGTGGTCGGCTTTCTGGGTAACCTGGGTGAAGTAAAACTTTTTGCGGATGCGATCAAGACACTCGGATCAGGGGGTCTGCCAATTGCTGATGGAAGTTTTGTGCAGCGGGTGCAGTGGCTGGTGGTCGGGATCGGGAAGCTCTTCAATGGCGAGATCCTGCCAATCAGCGCGGGAAGTTGGTATTGGAACCCAAGCCGGGCAATTCCTGGAGAGGCAATCACAGAATTTCCTTTCTTCACATTCCTCTATGGTGATTTTCACGCGCATCTGATCGCGATGCCCGTGGTGGTGGCAGCGATGGGTTGGGGGCTCTCGGTGCTGATAAGCAAGGGTCAGTGGCACGAGAAGCCTAAGAAAAACCTTGTAGGCGCAATCCTCGGCTTCTTGTTGGGGGGATTGATCATTGGAGCGCTCAAACCCATCAATACATGGGATTTTTACACCTTTATGATCCTTAACATGGTGATCCTCGGGTACGCGGGCTGGCGTTATGTGCCTGTGCTAAAAAACCGCTTGCTTTCATCCAATTGGACAAGGGTCGTTCAAATTGCGCTTGCAGTTGTGGGGCTCTACTTCATTTCCAGCTTGCTCTATCGGCCTTTTAATCGCTGGTTCTATCCGGGTTATGGCCAGATTGGCATGTGGGATGGGGACCGAACACCTTTGTCCTCATACTTTACCCACTGGGGTCTGATCCTTTTCCTGATTGTGTTTTGGTTTGGCTGGGAGAGTTATCAATGGATGGCTGCAACCAAAGTTTCGAGCCTGAAACGATGGGAGAATGCGAAAAGCTGGATTATAGCCGGGTTGTTGATGGTTGGTGTTATCCTGGTTGGATTACTGCTGATGAAGGTGAAGATTGCCATCATCGCGCTGCCATTGTGCTTATGGGCATTGGCACTGCTGCTCACCCCTGGGCAACCGGATGGCAAAAAACTACTGTTCTTCATGGCAGGGACTGGACTGCTGCTGACGATTGTGGTGGAGCTGGTTCACCTCGTTGGGGATATCGGCAGAATGAACATGGTCTTCAAGCTTTACTTGCAGGCTTGGATGCTGCTGGCGCTGGTGGCTGGGATTGGGCTGGCGATCACCTGGCGCGATCAAAGCCAGTGGCGCGGAAGATATCAGGTCTTCTTCCAGGTTCCCCTGATTCTGCTTCTGACCGGTGCGTTGATGTTCCCAATTTTTGCTACGCGAGACAAGATAACTGACCGGATGAACCCAGACGCGCCCCAAACGCTGGATGGGATGAAGTACATGGAAACCTCACGGTTCCAGGTGAACGGGGTCGATATGGACCTGGGGCAGGATTACCGTGCGATTCAATGGATGCAAGATAACGTTGAAGGCTCACCAGTTATCCTGGAAGCGCAGGCTTACGAGTACTACTGGGGTAATCGCTACACCATCTACACCGGGCTTCCGGGTGTGGTGGGGTGGAACTATCATCAACGCCAACAGAGGGCGGTGATTGGCTCGGATAAGGTCCAGGCACGGGTTGATGAAGTAAATGCCTTCTTTATGAGTCTTGATGAGGATTTTGTTACCAATTATCTTGAGAAGTATGGGGTCGAGTATGTTATTGTCGGCCAGCAGGAAAGCGCATATTATCCATCAGATGCTTTAGCGAAGTTCCCTGCGTATAATGGAGTCCTGTGGGACGAAGTTTATCGTGAGGGAAATACCGTGATTTATCGGGTCAGGTGAGTATGTTCGGAGTGGCGAGCTGGTATCTGTTCAGTTTGGTGTTGGCGGTGATCAATCTTCCGCTGGCTTATGCCGGGCTGAAAAAACTGCCATCCCGGGGGGTCTTTTTGCTGCGACCGCTTGGACTGCTGCTGTGGGGGGCCATTTTCTGGTGGTTAACCTCCATCCAATTGCTGCGCAACGATCTTGCTTCCCAAGTGACTACGCTGATGATCCTTTTGGCAATCAACCTGGTTGTGCTGTCCAAAATTGACCGAGAAGAATTCTTTTCTTGGATAAAAGAGAACAAAAACCTGCTCATCCGCGGTGAACTCATCTTTTTGGCCGCGTTTATCCTGATGGCAGTTGTTCGGGCTGCCAACCCAGAAATCATCAACACGGAAAAGTTCATGGAGATGGCATTCATCAACGCCATCCTGAAGTCGCCTACGTTTCCGCCTCTGGATCCCTGGCTCTCCGGGTACAGCATCTCCTATTACTACTTTGGCTACCTTTTGTCCGCCTTGCTGATTCGGATTACGGGCGTCAGTTCATCTGTCGGGTACAACCTGGTCGCGGCTTTTTGGTTTGGGATGACAGCATTAGGCGCTTATGGCATCCTGTGGGATTTGCTGGGTTTGCGCCAGCAAACCACCAAGTCAAAACCGGCTGCTGAATTTCTGAATAAACGCAAGGCGGTGTTGGCTTTGCTGGCGCCGTTGATGATTTTGGTGATGGGGAACTGGTTCAGCGGTTTGGATATGCTGCATGCCAGGGGTGTGCTGCCTGAAAGTGCCTGGCAGCAGCTGGACATCCCCGAACTGACCCGCGAACCCGTTGCGATGACGATCAAACCTCAAAGGGGCGGATGGTCGTGGTGGCAGGCAAGCCGGGTGGTGCAGGATCGGACTCTGGACGGCAGAGCCGTGGAAGTGATCGATGAATTCCCAGCTTTCACCTATCTGCTGGCGGATATCCACCCGCATATGCTCTCGATGCCGCTGGTGCTGCTGGCGATTGCGCAGGCTCTGAACGCTTTCCTGGGAGGCTGGGAGGGGTGTGTTCGATTGGGCAGGGTTACCGTCCCTGCTTCAGGGCTGACCATCGCGCTTGGGGTGCTCACACTGGGCGGGATTGCGTTTATGAACACCTGGGATTTCCCGTTTTACTTGCTCCTGATGGGAGCCGCATGGGTGCTTTACCGCGCCCGAACAAATGGCTGGTCGGGCAAGCGATTCTGGGAACTGGTTGGCTTCGGCTTGGTGGGGGGCGTTTTGAGCGTGCTCGCGTTCCTGCCTTTTTACCTGAGTTTTTCTTCGCAGGCAGGTGGAGTGATCCCGAGCCTGGCGTTTTTTACCAAGGGAAAGTACTTCTGGATCATGTTCGGACCCTTGCTGCTGCCGATTTTTGGCTTATTGGTTAGCAAAACCAGGCGGATTTCAAAAGCCTCCTGGACAAAAGGGTTGTGGGTCACAGTTTCGGCGCTGCTGGTGCTGTTCATTTTTGGCTGGGGGCTGGGGCTCGCCGGCACACGGATCGAAATGACAAAAGGATTATTGCTGGGGCTGCATGGAGCATTCTCGGGGGGAGAGTTGCTGAAGGATAGCCTGCTAAACCGGCTGGTTGCGCCGGGAACCTGGATGACGTTGTTTGTATTGATCTGGATCGCGCTCAGCCTGTTGTTTGAAAAGGTCCGCAACTCTAAAACTGAAAACAAGGATGGTGAAGGGGAAGCATTCGACCAGGCGACTACACCAAAGCCAATTGGCTTTGTGTTGTTGCTGATTTTGCTGGGTGCAATTCTCACCCTGGTGCCGGAGTTTGTCTATCTGCGGGACCAGTTTGGATGGCGCATGAACACCATCTTTAAGTTCTACTACCAAGCCTGGATCCTCTGGTCATTGGCAGGTGCCTTCGGATTAGTAACTCTGTTTGAGCCCAGAACTGATGGCAATAAGCAGGATCGATGGTGGCTCCTGGCATTGATTTGCGCGAGCATCGTGGCTGGGACGGTCGTTTTGAGCGAATTAGGCGCGCAAAAACTGGGAAATTACGGCACTTCCATGCTGGATTACCTGATGCTCCTCCCGGTCGTGATCGCAGTTGTGTGGATGGTCGCGAAAGCCTGGCAGAAGGATTGGAAAAAGGTGATGGGGGTGGTTGCGATCCTCGGGATGATAGTTGGGATGGCATTTCCGTTGATCGAGGGCTGGAACAAGACGAATGGTTTCAACCCGACCAGGGGATTTTCTTTGGACGGAAAGCGCGATTTCTACCTGAGTGCAGCGGTTGAAATGAAAGCTGCTGAATGGCTGGCAGAAGCCCCGACGGGTGTGATGGTTGAGGCGATTTCGGAAACGGGCGGCAGTTACACCACCTACAACAGCATCTCGACCTTCTCCGGCATGCCGACAGTGTTGGGGTGGGTGGGGCATGAAGCCCAGTGGCGCGGCGGCTACGAGGAAATCGGCAGCCGGCAGGCTGATGTGAAGGAACTCTACAGCACCAGCAAGTGGGAACGGGCACAGTCGATTATCGACATGTATAATATCCGCTACATTGTGGTTGGAACCACCGAGCTGGGCACTTACCAGGTGGACCAGGGCAAGTTTGACGAGCACCTGGAAAAGGTTTTTGACAGCCAGACCGTAGATATCTATGAGGTTATGCCCTGAAATGCAAACAGACGAGCAAGTCCTTTTGAGCGAGAAGAAACAATCCCTGTTTATCTGGTTTCTGCTGGCATTACTGTTGGCTTTGGGTTTGAGGCTATGGCGGCTAAGTGATTTGGGCTTTACCCTGGCGGAAGCACAACTCGCGCAGGGAGCCTGGCAAATGGCATTGGGGAATGCCTCAGGATTGCCCGGAAACATGAGTTACGCGGGATTAAGCGCGTTATTATTCCACCTGTTTGAACCCAGTTATTTTTTTGCCAGGCTGATACCAGTTTTGCTGGGCAGTTCTTTGATCCTGATCCCCTGGTTTTGGCGGGAAAGGCTTGGAGAAAAGGTCGCGCTGGTGCTGGCATTTGGAATGGCAATTGACCCAGTCCTGTTGAATTTCTCACGCCAGATCGTAACGCCGATCTTTGTTTTGGCTGGTCTGGCCTGGGCTGTAACAGCGCTGAAGAACAAGCGTCCGGTGTTGGCAGGCAGTATGTTCGCACTGGCTTTTCTGGGTGGATATACCTTTTGGGTTGTTGCGCTGATTGGAGTGGTGGTTTTAGTGGTCGGGCGCAAACGCGCGAATTTTGGATTCGTTGATACCTTTTGTAAGGAAAAATCCTTCTGGCTGCCGCTTCTGACGAGTTTTATCGTCAGTCTGGCTCTGGTTAGCAGCGCTTTTCTGCTCTTCACCAGGGGTTTGGGCGGTTTTGGGGCTGGGCTGGTGGAACTCGTTCAACTTCTTGGTACAAATTACGAAATTGTTATTTACCAGCCAATATTAGTCGCACTTGCGTATAGCCTACTACCTTTATTCCTGGCAATCTGGGCTTTGATAGATGATGTGCGCAGTCATCGACCCCTGAAGAGCCTCCTGCTATTAATTGGTTGGGCGTTAAGTGTGGTCTTGAGTGTTCTGCTTGGCAGGCGCGACTTGGGAATGTTGGCTTTTGCGGCAGTATTTGCATGGCTCGCAGCTTCGAGAAGAATCGCTCGAATTTTCGAACAAGGATCTGAGCATCGGGAGATAGTTCTTGGTGTAACCGTGTTCCAGGTTGTCGTTTTGGTTTACATGCAGATGGTCATTGGAAGATTGACCAGTTTGCCCATCAACTCACAAGATTTCAGGCTTTCCTTTTTCGCCTTGCTGGCTGGCGTGTTACTGTTGGTGATCTCCAGCATCCTGGTGGGTATGGGTTGGTCGCGCCAGGTGAGCAAGAGGGCATTGCTGAACAGCCTCTTTATTGGGCTGTTAGTGGTGACGGTTGGGCTCAGCTTGCGATCCGTGAGATCAGAACAAGAATCGATGTCCTTGAGCTTAATGGCAGGTCCGATCGTACTGCCAAACGACGACGTTGAGGTTGTTGTGGATGAAATCGATCGTGACGGACGGGCGGATAAAACTGAAATTACTTACGATCCAGGCAATCTTGAGCAGCAATTCGCCTGGTTTTTTAGGGAGCAGGTAGACTGGAAAAACGCGCAAAGCGTATTGCAAGCCGATCTGACGCTCTCGGAGAATACAGCGGAATTTTCTGCCGCGGACGCTTATCGGGGCAGGAACGTGGTGCTTTTTCGACAAATTGACAAACAAGTGGTAAAACCAGTTGATTTCATGAAGACGCTATTTGGAGAGCCCTTACCCGTGGTCTCGCAAAATGGCATCTTGTGGGTCCGATTAAATCTCTTTACAGGAGCAAATTGACGATGTGCCAATCAAAACTTCAACGCCTGCCCAGAAACATTGCCATTGATGGACCCGCAGCATCTGGAAAAACAACGATTGGAACGCTCGTGGCCAACAAGATTGGATACATGTGCCTCGACACGGGCATCATGTATCGGGCAGTGGCATTTCAGGCTCTACAAGAGGGAATCGAAATCTCCGATGAAATTGCAGTAACGAGTTTGGCTGAGCGGATAGAGATCGACATTCTGCCCGCCAGCAGCCAGGACGGCCGCCAGTTTGACGTGATGATCAACGGGGAAGACCACACCTGGGATATCCGCACAGCAGCGGTGAACGCGGTCGTCTCTGAGATCTCGGCTTACCCCGGCGTGCGCAAAGCCATGACGGTTCAACAGCGAAGAATTGCTGAAAAGGGCAAGATCGTCATGCTCGGACGGGATATCGGCACGGTGGTGCTGCCCGACGCGGAGTTGAAGATCTATTTGGATGCCTCGGTAGAAGTCAGGGCGCAGCGCCGATACATCGAGGACCTCAGCCACGGCAAAGATGCCTGCCTGGAGGATGTGATCAACTCGCTTCGACACAGAGACGAAATCGACTCGGGCAGGGCTGTCGCCCCGCTGAAAGCGGCAGACGACGCAGTGATCATCGATTCAGACCAGATGACAGTCTATGAGGTCGTCGAGTTTGTGATGGGGTTGCTGGAGAAGCCTGTGTAAGCAGCACATTTCCGACGCGTTCGCGGGCGTTTGGAAAGAGCGTTCTTCGAAAAAAATGAGCGGATGAAAGTCCGCTTTTTTGTTAAGAACCAGGATTCAACCATCTCAGAATCCTGAAAAGTACCTGGAGCCTGATGGAGGCATGCTATAATTTATGCGACATGTTTCTGCCAGCAATCACCCTCACCACTTTCTTGAACCAATTACCTGCTGCGGAAATGCAGTGGGTTATCTGGATCTTGCCTGCCTTGCTCACCATTGGCTTAGGCTTGGCGATCTGGAAACTGCAGAAATGGAATTTCCACTATTCAATTTGTGAACTCAAGTGGTTCGTTTTCCTGGCTTTGCTCGTTTTTCCGCTTAATTTTTTGAATTTCAGACCCTTTGATGGTCAACTGCTTACTCTAAGTGGAGCAACAACCCAACCCGTTGTAATGGTCCTCAGCGCACTGCCAATTTTTTTGGCGGTGGGGCTACTTGGTCCATTGCCGGCGGTAATCCTTGGAATTGGCACGGGATTGGTGCAGTACTTACGGTTGGGTCAGGACCCGATGGTAATGTTCTTCTACGCAGGTCTTGGGCTTGCTTTTGCCTGGACACTGGCACGACAAAAATCACAATGGCATAGCGACTGGAAGCAGCATACTGTGATGCAAGTTGTTTGGTCATTCGTATTGACCGTCGCTTTGATCGTGATTACCCAATTCACCCACGCGCTGATCTACGGCGAACGCAGCGTTTTGGTCATCCTGGAGCAGACGCTAGTCCTTGTGGTCAGCCATGTGCCAGAGGTGTTGATCAGTTCGTCTTTCGTTTGGGCGTTCACTTACTGGCTGAACTCAGATTGGCATCCAAAGGATTTCATCAAGGCAATGCCTTTATCAAACCCATATGACAAAGTGATGGAACGCATCCAGGAACTAGCTAACGGCGATTATGAAGAGCAAATTGCTCCTGCGGTACTCTCTGGCAATGAAAAGGCGCTTTTTACCGCTTTGGAGAAGTTGCGCGCGAATTTGCAGACGCGCAACGATACCCAGGCTCGGCTGCTGTCAGTTGACCCATCGCACTACTCGCGCGAAGGATATGACCTTGTGCTCTCCTCGATCCTGCGAGCGGCACTAACCCGGGACGCTTCCTCGGCGCGCCTTATTTTGCTGGACAAGTCGCCCGAAAGCCGGCGGGGCGAGATGCGCCTGCGCCTCGGGCAGGGAGAAAACACCAGGCTTTATGCTTACCTCGATATGTTGATCATCGAAAAAATTGGTGATCAGGACCAATTGATCCTGAGCGATCTCAAGGTGGATCAATATTTTGGATTGACATCAGGCACTCCGCATCCGCAGTCTATTGCTGCCTTACAACTGCGCGGCAACGGCAATTCGCAGGGGGTGCTCTGGGTCGGATTTGAGCAGAACCACTGGTTTGACCAGGAAGATATCCAGTTCTACCAGCAGTTGGCATACCGGGCTTCAGCTGCTTTGAGCACAAAAGAGCAGATTTCCAAGGTTCAAAGTGAAAAAGGTTGGTTAAGCCTGGCAATTAATGCCTTCTCTGATCCGATTTTGGTGGTCAATCAGGATGGACAGGTTCAGTTCAGTAATACCGCCGCGAATGAATCCAGCGACAAGGGCGAACCTCTCATTGGCAAAAAAGGCAACGAAGTGCGAATTGTGAGCGAAAAACTCAAGAATCTCCTGACCAAAGACAAAAAGAGCGCTGAGTTGAAGACCTTGCAGTTGGATGGGAACAAAACCTATGAGGTTATGAGATTTGCGCTGGAGGGTGATCAGGAACGTCAGGGTGAAGTTGTGTTGCTAAGGGATACCAGCTGGCTTCATCAGCTCAACAATCAGAAGAATGAGTTTGTGAGCAACATCAGCCACGACCTGCGCGCGCCACTCTGGCTGATGAAAGGTCATACTAAATTGCTCTCTAACATCGGCAAGTTGAGTCCGGAACAACGCAAATACGTTGACAAAATTGATGCAGGCATCGACACCATGACTCGGCTTGTGGACAAGGTTCTAAATCTTGAAAAGCTGGATGGCGATGGTCTGTTGGTTTACAACACGTTCAGCATCCAGGAAACCATCGACGATACGATCAAGCTGCTGGGAGTCCAAGCCCAGCAGAAAAAGATCAGCCTGAATGTGGATTACGGCGGGTTGAAAAGCCCCTACATCTCCGCCGATCAAGTCATGGTTCAGCAGGCACTCTACAACTTGATCGAGAACGCGATCAAATTCAGCCCAAGGGGAGAAAGCGTGCTCATCAGCGCGGAACGCGACTCAAGCTGGATGCATCTTTCGGTGAAGGATAACGGAAAGGGCATAGCGCCATTGGATCAACCCAAGTTGTTTACCCGCTTTTTCCATGTCGATGATGATCTGGCATACGAAAACCGCGGCCAGGGATTGGGCCTGGCAATTGTCAAGTCGGTCGCGGATAAGCATGGAGGAAACGTGAGCGTAAAGAGTACTTTGGGTGAGGGCAGCACCTTTTATCTGGATCTACCGCTGCATAGAATTTAGCTAAAATAACTTGACAAAACAATAGGTTTATTACTATAATAATCATTTGCGTGAATTGTATCGGAACGACAAACTAAGAAACACTGGGAAACCCCTTTCCAGCGCTTTTTTGTGTCTTAAAGCCCTCGTCTACTTCAGGAGGTATGAGTGGAAACAACTAGTATGAAAGCACTTCGGATCAATCTTGCATCGCCAGACGTTATAAAGAGCTGGTCTTATGGAGAAGTCCTCAAACCTGAAACAATTAACTATCGGCGTTTGCGACCGGAAAAGGATGGCTTGTTTTGCGAAGCCATTTTTGGACCGACCCGGGATTGGCAGTGCTACTGCGGTAAATACAAGAATCCGCGGTACAAAGGAATTATCTGCGACAAGTGCGGTGTGGAAGTTACACGCTCCTCCGTACGCCGCGAACGCATGGGGCACATCGAATTAGCCGCCCCTGTGGCACACATTTGGTACACCCGACGTATCCCATCTTATCTTGGTTTACTTTTGGATATCTCCCGCCGAAACCTCGACCGTGTGCTGTATTTTGCCCAGTACATCATCACCTATGTTGATGATGACGGTCGTCAGAAAGCGCTCAAGCGCCTGGAAGATGAAATTAGCCTTTCAGAGCGTGAATTGATCGCCAAGGTCAACGGCGAAATCGCTGAAACCAAAAAGCAGCGCGACCGTGAACTCAAGGAACTTGATGCTCAGATCGAGCAAATCAACAAGGAGTATGACGAGAAAGTAGCCGGTTTGTTTGAGCCCGTCATTGAGCAGGGTCAGAGCCTGGAGCGGGAACTACGTGAAAAATCGGGAAAAACCGTGCGCAAGGCGATCAGCTTTGAATTGGACGGCGGCAGTCAAACCATTGTTGAAGCAGGCGAAGAAGTAACAGCCAAACACATCTCGCGCGTACAAAAGGTCGTGAAGGAGAGGATGGAAATCCTCGAAACCGATCTGAAGAAAGAACGCGCTGAAAAAACAGAGCAATTCAAAATTCAGAAAGAAGCAATCCGCGCAAAGGCCGAGCTGGTAATGGAAGATCTGCGCGGTCAGTTGGATGATCCGGACGCGGTTGCCAAGACTCAAAATGCCCAGCATCGCGATGAATTGTATGAATTGCAGCCTTTCACCTTCCTGAGTGAAGCCCGCTTCCGCGAGTTGAAATCCCGTTGGGGAAACATCTTCAAAGCCGACATGGGTGCCGAAGCATTTTATGACATCCTGCGACGACTTGACCTTGATGCGCTTTCGGAACGCCTATGGCAGGAAGCACGCACCACCAAGAGCAAACAAAAACGCAAGAAAGCAACCAGCCGACTCAAGGTTGTTGAAGCTTTCCGCCGCTCGACTAATAAGCCTGAGTGGATGATCCTGACCGTTCTTCCAGTTATTCCTCCAGACCTGCGCCCGATGGTGCAGTTGGATGGTGGGCGTTTCGCTACTTCTGACCTGAACGATCTTTATCGCCGTGTTATTAACCGCAATAATCGCCTGAAGCGTTTACTCGAGCTTGGAGCCCCGGATGTTATCGTTCGCAATGAAAAGCGCATGCTCCAGGAAGCTGTTGACTCGCTGATCGATAACTCCCAGCGCGGTCGCATGCTCTCACGCCGCGGACGTCGTGAATTACGCTCGCTCTCTGATATGCTGAAAGGCAAGAAAGGCCGCTTCCGCCGCAACCTTCTGGGTAAGCGCGTGGACTATTCCGGTCGTTCCGTTATTGTTGTCGGACCTCATTTGAAGTTGAATCAGTGCGGTTTGCCCAAGTCGATGGCGCTGGAACTCTTCCGTCCCTTCGTTATTGCCGGTCTGGATAAACACGGTTACACCTCCAACATCAAGGGCGCGAAACGCTACATCGAGCGAAACCGACCAGAGGTCTGGGAAGTACTCGAAGAAGTGATCAAGGATCGCCCTGTGCTCTTGAACCGTGCGCCTACGCTGCACCGCCTTGGCATCCAGGCTTTTGAGCCTGTACTGATTGAGGGTAGTGCTATACAGCTGCATCCTTTGGTAACCACCGCTTTTAACGCGGACTTTGATGGCGATCAGATGGCTGTACATGTGCCACTTTCGACCAAAGCCGTGGCGGAAGCACGCGAATTGATGCTCGCTAGCAAGAATCTTCTGAAACCAGCCAGTGGTGAGCCTATCATCAGCCCAGGAAAGGACATGGTTCTTGGTGTTTATTACCTGACCATGAACCAGAACCTCCCACAGAGGGGTGAAGGGCGTGTCTTTGGCGATATCAACGAAGTTTTGTTGGCTTATCAACTCAAGCAGGTGCAGGTGCATAGCAAGATCAAACTGCGCGCCAAGACCATATTTAACGATCAAAATGAGCGGCTAAAGCAGCCTGAGGTTCGGATCATCGACACCACGGTTGGTCGCGCCATTTTCAACGACATTTTGCCAGAATCCATGCAATTCACCAACATTCCGCTCGACAAAGGCGGCATTCGTGATCTGATTGCAGATATTTACGATCTGGATGGACAGGAAGTTACCACGCAAGTGGCTGACAACATCAAGGATATCGGTTTCCGTTATGCTTCACAGTCTGGTTCAACCCTTGCTGTGGCTGACATCACCGTCCCACCCGAGAAGGCTGAAATGATCCAGGAAGCCCTGCTTGAGGTGGAACGCGTACAGAAGGAATTCCGCCGCGGTTTGTTGACCGAGCAGGAACAAAATGACCTGATCATCGAGGTCTGGCAGGGAACCACCAAGAAGGTTGGCGATGCTGTTAAACGGCATCTCGATCCTAATGGCAACCTTTCGACCATGGCAGTGTCTGGGGCGACCAAGGGCGGTTTCAGCCCAATTTCCCAGATGGCAGGTATGCGTGGTTTGATGGCTGACCCATCTGGTCGTATTATTCCCATGCCTATTCGCTCAAACTTCCGCGAAGGTCTTTCCGCGCTGGAATACTTCATCTCCACACATGGTACCCGTAAGGGTTTGGCTGATACCGCCATTCGTACCGCGGATGCAGGTTACTTGACCCGGCGTTTGGTGGACGTGGCGCAGGACATGATCATCAACAACGAAGACTGTGGCACTACTGAAGGCATTTGGGTATCTTCTGAGGATGACATTGCCGGACAGCCCTTCAACGAGCGCATTTATGGCCGCCTGTTGGCTGATCGTGTGATCGACCCTGTGACTGGCGAAGTGATCGGCGAACCGAACGATATGATCAACAAAGCTTTAAGCCTGCGGATCACGCGATTGGTTGAGAAGGGCATAAAGAAGATTAAAGTTCGCTCTCCATTGACTTGTGAGCTCATTCACGGAATTTGTGCACGCTGCTACGGTATGGATCTCGGTCGGGGCAAGATGGTCAATCTTGGCTCGGCAGTGGGTGTGGTTGCGGCTCAGTCCATTGGTGAGCCTGGTACCCAGCTGACCCTCCGAACCTTCCACACCGGTGGTGTGGCTGGCGGCGGTGACATCACTACTGGTCTGCCTCGCGTGGAAGAGCTTTTTGAAGCTCGCCGCATGCCGCGCGGTGAGGCTGTGATTACACAGATCAACGGTAAAGCACACATCATGGTTTCCGAAAAGAACCCGGATATCCGCACCGTGCGTGTGGAAAGCAGTGAAATGGTCGGGCAGCGATATGCAATTCCTGCTGGCTGGGAAATCAAAGTTAAGGACGAGGACGAGGTCAACAAGGACGCCGTTTTGGCGACCCACGAAGAGACCAGCATCACCGCTGAACATGCCGGCAAGATCCGGATTGAGGACGGTGAGGTTGTGGTTTCATACGAGGATCGTCTCATTGAGGATTACGAAATTCCCTCTACCTCCCGCTTGTTGATTAGCGAAGGTCAAAAGGTTGTGGCTGGTGAGCAATTAACTGAAGGCTCTCTGAACCCACATACCATTCTCAAGATTAACGGCACCGACGCGACTGAGTTGTATCTGCTGAAAGAAATCCAACAGGTATACCGCACCCAGGGTCAGAACATCAACGATAAGCATTTTGAGGTCATCATCCGCAAGATGCTGAACAAGGTTCAGATCACCCGACCGGGCGACTCTGAATTCCTACCCCAGGACCTGGTGGACCGGCTTGAAATTCGTAAGCTCAACGAAGATCTGGTTGCGCGCGGTTTGCGCCCGGCTCGTTACCTGAACATTTTGCTTGGTGTTTCAAAGGCGTCCCTGAGCACGGATTCGTTCCTTTCGGCGTCTTCGTTCCAACACACCATCAAGGTGCTGGCTGGGGCGGCGATCTCCTCCAAGGAAGACCCGCTCTATGGCCTGAAGGAAAACGTCATCATCGGCAAGCTGATTCCGGCTGGAACAGGCTTTATTCCCGGTAGGTTCGACGACCAGCTGATGGAAGCAGAACCTGGAAATCCAGACATCGCTGTTCAGCAACTCAATATCTTTAACGAAGAACTTGATTCTACTTACGGGTTGGATGACGATTTGGAAGATGGCGAAGCCAGCGGATTTGATCTCTACGATGATGATAATTTTGAAGACGACGAAGAATTAGTGGACGACGACGAATAGTCCAAAGCGGAGAAATTCAAATTGTAGACCCGGAGTGGACAGTCACTCCGGGTCTTTTTATGCTATAGTTGGTGAGAATTGAAAAGAACAACTACTGAGCCAGAGAAAGAGCGGATCATGAGCACAACCGTCTCCCAGAAGATCAATATCAACGCTGAAATGCAGCAATCCTACCTGGATTACGCGATGAGCGTTATTGTCTCCAGGGCTTTGCCCGATGCCCGGGATGGGCTGAAACCTGTCCAGAGGCGAATTTTGTACGCGATGTACGACATGGGCATTCGGGATGACACACCACATAAAAAGTCCGCTCGTATTGTTGGTGAGGTATTAGGAAAGTACCATCCACACGGCGATAGCGCTGTCTACGACGCGATGGCGAGAATGGCTCAGGATTTTTCAGAGCGTTATTTACTGGTGGACGGGCAGGGGAACTTTGGCAGCGTAGATGGCGATCCGCCGGCTGCGATGCGTTACACCGAAGCCAGGCTTTCATCACCTGCGATTGAAATCCTGCGCCAGCTGGACATGGACACGGTCAATTACCTCGACAACTTCGATGGCACTCTGAAGGAACCGGAAGTTTTGCCTTCGGCAATTCCGAACATGCTTGTTAACGGCGCGTCGGGTATTGCGGTTGGCATGGCAACCAACATCCCTCCCCATAATCTTGGAGAAGTAGTGGATGCCCTGGTGATGATGCTGGAGCACTGGGACGGTATCGAGGAGATCACCGTTGAAGATATCATGCGATATATCAAGGGACCGGATTTTCCGACTGGTGGTTTGCTCATCCAGGATGAAGCTTCCATTCCTCTGACGACGATTTATGGCTCCGGAAATGGCACGATTAAAGTGCGGGCACGCACCCGCATCGAAGAGATGTCGCGAGGACGCTTGCGCATCATCGTGACTGAATTACCATACATGGTAAACAAATCCGCACTGATTGAGCGGATTGCAGAGATCACACGTGAAGGCGGATTGGAAGGCATATCGGACCTGCGGGATGAATCTGACCGGCAGGGAATGCGGATCGTAATCGACCTGAATAAAAATGCTGACCAGGAAGAGATCCTTTCAACGCTTTACAGGCGCACTCAAATGCACAATACGTTCGGGATCAACATCCTGGCATTGGTTGATGGCAGCCCGCATCGATTGACCTTGAAGCAGGCTCTGAGAGTGTTCGCGGAACACCGCCTGGTAGTTATTCGCAGGCGTAGCGAGTTTCTATTAAGAAAAAATGAAGACCGCCTGCATATCCTGGAAGCCCTGAAGGTGGCTATCGATCACATCGACGAAGTCATCCGGATAATCCGGAAGTCCGCGTCTGTGGATGAAGCCCGCACCAACCTGATGGCTAAATATAAACTGGACGAAATCCAGGCTAATGCCATTCTGGAGATGCCCCTGAGACGTTTGGCTTCGTTGGAACGACAGAAAATTGAGGATGAGTACAAAGAAGTTAGCAAAACAATTGCTGATTTGAAAACTTTGCTGAAGTCACCGAAACTAATGCGGGGTGTTGCGATCGAAGAACTAAAGGCGATCAAACAAAAATATGGGGATGCCCGGCGAACCCAGATCATCCAGCTCGGCGAAGGCGAAAAAGCATCAGATATGTACACGATGACAGACGTCATGCCGGTTGAAAATTTCTGGATCGAAGTCAGTGAAAATGGGCTGCTCTCGAGGACAGATGGCGATAAACCGAACCGGTTGGGTGGGGATGGGGCTCCGTGGAGCATGATTCGGACAAACACCCACCAGACTGTTTTCCTGGTGACCACTGAGGGAAAGGCAGCGGCAATTTCTTCCTATTCGGTACCTGTGCAGAAGGCTGAAGAAGAAGGTATCCTAGCCTCAAAAGTAGCGCCACTGCACAAGAACGACATTTTGCAAGGTATCTTTGCCGTTCCAATTAATGGTGAAGAAGGCAAGGAATGCTACGTTGTGACTGTCACGCGGCAGGGTATGATCAAACGCTCTGCGGTTGCAGATTTGCCAGGAGCTTCCGCCAGTGAATTCACTTTGGTGAAAGTCAATGAAAACGATGAATTGTTTGAAGTGCTCTTGACTCGGGGCGATCAGGATCTTTTACTGGTCACGGCAGCCGGGATGGCCATTCGGTTTAGTGAAAATGAAGTACGATCGATGGGGCTTGTTGCAGCAGGAGTAAACGCGATCAAGTTAAAGCCGGGAGACTATGTGATTGCAGCTTCAGCGCTGGACGATAAAGACGAGGTTGCTTTAATAACCCAGAAGGGATTGGCAAAGCGTACCCCGGGGTCGGAATATCCCATGCAGGGAAGGTATGGGCAAGGAGTTATTGCCTGGAAATTAGATAAAGATGACCAGGTCAGCGCGGCATTAGTAGGAAAACTGACCGACAGGGGTATCTGCCATTTCCGCAAGAGTGCCAGCAAGGTGTTTACGATCACAAACGCCACCAGCCGCAAGCGGGCTTCGAGTGGGCAGGCAATGTTTGCGCTCAAGGCAAACGATGAAATCATTGGCTTTACCAACCTGGACGACTATGTTCAATTTTGGGAAAAAGCTTAGCTTGTTGGGCTTGGCAGTCTGATATTGCCTTCAAGGTCGAGATCTTTGGCTATCTTGCGCATAGCTATGATAGCAAAATCAACATGCTGCCAAAGGTCAACGCCGAATTCATCTGCTCCCTGTGCCATCACGTCCCGATCTGCTCCAGCGGCGAAGGACTTGTCTTTCCATTTTTTGCGGACAGAGGAAGCTTCTAAATCGTAGAGAGAACGTGACGGTCGGACGAGTGCGACCGCGGTAATCAGTCCCGTGATTTCATCGCAGGCGAAAAGCGCTTTTGCAAGGCGGCTTTCCCGGGGGACCCCAGTGTGATCGGCGTGGCCGGCAATTGCTTCCAGCACTTCTTCAGGCGCTCCAGCTTCTCTCAGGATTGGTAAACCCATTAATGGATGCTCTTCAATGTTTGGGTGGATTTCCCAGTCAAAATCATGCAGCAAGCCGGTCAATCCCCAAAGTTCCACATCCTCGCCCAGGGTTTCAGCATAAGCCCGCATGACTGCTTCAACCGCGAGCATGTGCCGGACAAGGGCTTCATTTTTGACGTATGTTCTGACAATTTCAAGTGCTTGTGAGCGATGCATACTGGCCTCAGGGTATAAAGATGGGTTCTGGTGATCCCAAAATAGGTTCTGGTTTTATGAAGAAAACATCAAGGTAGGCTGCCACGGTTGCGAGAACTTCGCGCACGTTCCAAAACACAAATCGATTGAGTAAATAATTAGATTGCTCGACTGCAAAACCTGCGGTGTTCAGCCCGAATTGCTCGCAAAGAAAGACCATCCGGGGAAGGTGATACTTTTGCGTGGTGATAATGACTGAATCCAAACCAAAGATTTCCTTAGCGCGATAGCAAGTATCGTATGTGCGACGCCCAGCGAAGTCGAGGACGATGTCGGCCTCGGGGATGCCCTGTTCGATGGCGTAGTTTGCCATCGCGCCAGGTTCGTTGTAGTATATCGAGCTGTTATCACCGGACATGAGAATCTTTTGGACTTTACCGGCACGATAGAGCTCGATGGCTCCATCGATGCGGTCGCGCAGGGCAAGCGTGGGGCGATCATCGGCAGTGATGCCAGCGCCAGGAACGAGCGCTACCTGGGCAAAAGGGATTGTAGCCAGGTCATAGGTGTTGTCTTTGGAACTTGCGATCATTGCCAACCTTGCCATCCCGAGCAAAGTAAGGGATATGCAGGCATAGATGAAGATGAACTTCAAAAATTTCTTCATTTGGATTATTTCGTAAGCAAATCTGCCAACCGCACACCACTAGCGGCAAGGAGATCGCGAAGCGGAATGTAGGTGCTATCCGGCAGAGGTTCAAGCGCCGCGACTTCGTAGTTCAGCGCGGAGCTGAGTTGCGCTTTACCAGCATCCGAGCGGGCATGCCCGCGCAGGAAATCCGAAACGCGGGATTGCAGAGTGAGGTCCACCTGTTGGGAGAACGAGAGGTTTAGGTTCGGGATGACAGGGGGAGACATCCACAAGATGGGTAGTTTCTCAATCGCTTCAGGGATGTCGGTGATGACCTCGGAGGAAGTGCGTGGATCTGCCGAGATGGCATATGTCGCCGCAAAACTACAAATGCCTTTGATGTAGAGTGCGCGAATACTGGCGCTATATGAGTATGTTTGGATGGGTTCAAGAATTGGGATGTTGTTGAGTTTGAGATAGCCCATTGGGACCCAGTACCCAGCGAGGGAGTTATCCTCGGTCAGACATCCGCGTAGACCAGAAAGCTGAGCCAGGGCAACGTTGGCATCAGCCGTTGAGCTGTGAGTGCCGACGTTGAAAAAAGTCTTGAAATCGCTGTCATCATGACCGAGAAACTGGACACCATATCCAGTAACACCCAGGTGGTTGCTGACGAGCAAGGCAGTGGCAAGCCCTTTTTGAGAGGCAAGCAGGTACTCGATCGGCTGCAGCCAGGCAAATTGTACCTGCTGTCGCTGCAGTGCAAATTCGAGTTCAAGATAGGTGTTGTAAAACCGTCCTACGACAGTCAGTTGGAGATTTCCGCCTAAGAGAGATGCCAATTCACTAAAGGCTGCCTGCTGCTCCAATGAGGGAGAAGGATCAACCAACGCAATGACAATGGGATTCTCAACGGACCCGAGAGCCGCAGGAGTGGGCGTGAAAGTGGGCATGGCGGTTGGGTAACCTGCAGCGGGGGTGGAGGTCGTTAAGTCGTGTGAGAGGGTTGGAACTGGTTTAACACCCACGCCACAGGCTGTGACTGCCAACAATCCCAACATAGCCAATACCAGAAATGATTTGCGCATGTCAGGCATTTCTAAATTTTACCTTATTTCGTTGATTGGGTAATTGGGGGTATGTTAAAATCGAGGAAAGTCTGGAGGTAAAAATGGATATAACCCTTGTAAAGATTCAAAAGCCTGAAGCAATCAACTTCGTACTCGGGCAGTCGCATTTCATCAAGACGGTTGAGGATGTCCACGAGGCATTGGTAAGTACCGTGCCTGGGATCATATTTGGGCTGGCTTTTTGTGAAGCATCAGGTGAGTGCCTGGTGCGGTGGACTGGCACCGACGAGGAGATGATCCGCCTGGCGAAAGAAAATGCCCTGGCGATTGGCGCCGGGCACAGCTTTATCCTGTTTTTGGGTGAAGGGTTTTACCCTATCAATATCCTCAAATCCCTGCGGGATGTGCCGGAAATCTGTGGGTTTTTCTGTGCAACAGCCAATCCTACTGAGGTAATCGTCATGGAGACGGAACTAGGGCGCGGCATCATGGGCGTGGTGGATGGTTTTACCCCGAAAGGTGTTGAGGATGATGATGGGATTGCCTGGCGCAAGGGTTTTCTGCGCATGATCGGCTATAAGTCATAACTTAGGACATGCGCAATGGGAGTTAAAGCAGCTTGATCATTCCCAAAACTGCCTTGCCACGGTGGCTAAGCTGATTTTTCGTGGCGGAGTCAAGCTCAGCCATGGTCTGTTGGGTGCCATCAACCAGGAAGATTGGGTCGTAACCGAAACCGTTTTCACCTCGAAATTCTGGAATAATCTCCCCTGTGCAGATGCCGTGACTGGTCAGGACTGACCCACATTCAGTGAGCAACACCACCTCGCAGTGAAAAGCTGCACGCCATGGTCGGGAAAAATCTTTCAAGTGCTTCAAAAGGAACAGGCAGCGGTCGTGGCTTGTGGCGTTGGGGTCGGGCAGAAAGCGATGCGAATGGATGCCAGGGGCACCTACGAGGGCTTCAACCTCGAGCCCAGAATCATCCGCCAGAACCTGGTTATGCCCATCCTGCCAGTATGCCCGCGCCTTAAGCATGGCATTCTCAAAATAAGTATCGCCACTTTCCTCCACATCTGAGGCCAGACCAAGATCCGCAGGCGTTTTGAGGGTGACATCGTAAGGTTGGAATATGGATCTGAATTCTTCGACTTTGTGCGGATTATTAGTGGCGAGAAGTAATGTGGGGGTCATGGTTTGTGCCTAAAGTTTGCAAGCAAATAATATTTCGAATGTTATAATCTTAGCAAGATTTGTGAATTGTAACTTACTATGGAAAAAATAAACCACCCCCTCCGCACTAACATTGGATACTTCTTCAACAAACCTATCGGTTTTTCCCGTGATTTCACGGTGGAAAACCCGGATGTCTTTATCGAACCTGATCTGCAACTTTTTAACTTGCGTGGACGCTATACCTTTTCACGCACGCGTGAAGGGCTGCTTTTTCAAGGTGCTTTCGAAGCGGAGGTCGACAGCCAATGTGACCGCTGCCTTGATCCTTTCCGTGCGAAGCTTTCAACTGAATTTGAAGAGCTCTATGTTTTTGAAAGCCGGAAACAAGAGGAGTTTGAAGAAGAAGTGGTTCCTGAGGACGGCTATATCGATCTTGGGAGACCAATCCGCGATTATCTCTTTTTGGATCTGCCGATCAACTTGGTCTGCAAACCGGATTGCAAGGGGATCTGCGTTGAGTGCGGCGTCAATCTCAACCGTGAGACGTGCGAACACACTAACAGCCGGATTATTTTCGATTAGGGTAAACAAACGTTTGGTCTTCGATGGATGATAAAATTATCCATCGATTTTTTTGTGAGGAGTTTTGCCATGACTGAGAACATTTTAATTGCCATCGCCTGGCCGTATGCCAACTCGGATATCCATGTTGGGAATATCACCGGCTCGCACTTACCGGGAGATATTGTGGCAAGATATCATCGCCTGCGTGGACGAAATGTCTTGATGGTCAGCGGCTCAGATTCGCATGGCACTGCCATCACGATCAAGGCAGATCAGTTGGGTAAAGCTCCGGAGGAAATTTACAAGCATTACCATCCCCGTTTTATTGAACTGTTTAAGAAACTGGCCATCAGTTACGACATTTTCACCTCCACTCACACTGAGAACCACTTCGATGTGGCACAAAAGGTGTTTTTAACTTTGCTTGAGAATGGCTATCTTAAAAAGGGCGTGACGAGGCAGTGGTTCAGCCCCACGCTCGGTCGGTTTTTGCCGGACCGCTACGTGGAAGGTACCTGCTACATCTGCGGGAATACAGATGCGCGCAGCGACCAGTGCGAGAAATGCGGTAACGAGCTCGAAGCCGATAAACTGATTGAGCCGCGCTCGAAAGTGGACGGATCGACTCCTGAACTGCGGGAAACCGAGCACTTTTTCCTGGATCTCTCCTCGTTGGAACCTCAAATTGAAGAATTTTTGAAAGCTCGTGAGAGTTATTGGCGCCCAAACGTGCTCAGGCAATCGCTGGGGACGATCCAATCGGTGGGGCTCAAACCAACTTCGATCACGCGCGATCTGGACTGGGGAATCCCGGTGCCACTGGCGTACTGGAAGGGTAAAAGCCTTTACGTGTGGTTTGAAGCAGTAATGGGTTACCTATCAGCTGCGATTGAGTGGTCCAATTTGACAGGGAATGAAGTTGCCTGGCGGGATTGGTGGATTGATCCCAGCGCGAAAGCTTTCTACTTCATTGGCAAAGACAACATCACCTTCCATGCCGTCACCTGGCCGGCGGAATTGCTGGGCATGGGCGATGGCTTTGACCGCCGAATGGGGACGGAAAAACCGCAACCACTGGTTCTGCCCTACAACGTGCCAGCGAACGAGTTCATGAATCTCGAAGGAAGAAAAATCAGCGGCAGCCACAACTGGGCAGTTTGGGGGTTGGATGCGCTTGAGCGGTTTGACGCGGACGCGATCCGATATTACTTGACAAATGCGATGCCTGAACAACGCGACACCGATTGGGACTGGGAGGAATTCTTCCAGCGCAACAATAATGAACTGGTCGCCACATGGGGCAACCTGGTGAACCGGGTTTTGTCGTTCACCTACAAGCATTTTGAAGGCAGGATCCCTAACCCAGGAAAACTGCGCGAGACTGATGAAGCCTTGCTTCAGGTGATCAGGGGCGGCTTTGACAGCGTGGCGACAAAACTGGAACAAGTTGAGTTGAAAGCAGCCCTGGCAGAAACGATGGCACTGGCTGCTGAGGTCAACAAGTATCTGGATGTGCATGCCCCCTGGTTCGAGATCAAGACTGATCGGGAGCAGGCTGCAAAATCGCTCTATACCGCGATCCAGGCAATTGAATGGATCAAGGTCATGAGCGCGCCATTCCTGCCCAACACCAGCGAGACCCTGCACCAACTGCTGGCGCATAAGGCACCGTTATTTGGATCGCAGTTTTCGCGCTTCGAGCAGGACGATCTCGGTGAACATGAGATTCTGGGGTTGGATGTGAGCGAGGCGGAAGGCAAGCCGGGGCAGGATGTTTGGCAGCCGGTGGAGCTTGAGGCGGGCAGGGAGTTCAATCAGCCTGTGCCTTTGATCAAAAAGCTCGACCACGTGATCGTAGAGGAAGAACGAGCGAGGTTGGGCAAACCCAGCGATTAGTTGAGTTGATGCCAGATTGAACCCCATTCGCTTCGATTAGGGGCAGGCGGCGCAACCTGGGCTACGCCTGGCTAATAGCCGGGTTCAAGGACGGAACTGGGCCTACGAAAAGACGTTGTTCTTAATTTCCGTAAAGTAAAAAGGCAGTTCGGCGAGGATGTTTAGCATCAGGTGATCGAGGCGGGAACGCCAGAGGTCGACTCCGTTATCGGTTTCCGAACCAAGAGGTGTGACGAGGTCGGAAACTGCCCTAAGTGCGAGCCAGGGAATGTGGTTTCGCGCTGCCACCCAGGCAAGAGCACCCGTTTCCCAATCGGCTGCATCAGCCTGATGTGTCTTTGTGAGGAGGTCAAATGCTCTGAAGTCAATGTCCTGATCAGCCGTGGCAATCCGAGCTTGGCGCGTGCCTGTCGGCAGAGGATGGGTGATCCAGGATAAATCGTTCTTGGTACGGTAATAGTTCAATGCGGCAATGGGATCATCCATGCGTTCGACGATGTCGTAGATGAGGGTTTCATTCACCAGGAGGATTTCACCAACCTCGCTTGAGCCGGAAAAGCCACCGCTTGTGCCAATATTTATCACCAAATCAGGCTGATATTGATCGATAACAAACTGGGTTGAGGCTGCGGTGGCGATTTTTCCCCAGCCGGAGTGAAAGAATAGGCAAGGCTGTCCGTCAATCCTGGTTTGGAAGTACGTGCCTGATAGACTCTGTTGAAGTGATGAAGGTTGCAGGATGGAAACAACTGCATCCCATTCACCATTGGCACTGACAAGGATGGGAATGATATCGAGCGGCATGGTCAGGCTGTGGCTGGTTTCTTGCCGATAGATGCCATGTAGGCCATGAAGCGTTCTTTACCGTCAAGTTCAAACACCGTAGTAGCCTGTTCATCATCAAAGGCGGCGATAGCGCAGACCCCGTACCCAATCGATTCGGCTGCCAAGTAAAGATTTTGGCAGACATGACCTGCGTCCAGATAGATATAGCGATAGGCACGCATGCCGTAACGCCAGGAGGTTCGATAGACCTCAGCCACCCAAAAGAAGGTCACAGCCGAATTTAGCACCTGTTTCTGGTTATAGGTGGTGGAATGAGCGGCTTGCACAGCCTCCACGCCGGGTTTCCACAATTCGAGCGCATGTTGCCCGGGCAGGTAGTGATAAATGCCAGGCTCAAGCCCTTCGACCCGCTGGATGGCGAGGTATGTCTCAAACGGATGACGCGAACCCGCTGAGGGAACATTACGGCGCGTGATTTTTTGCGTTTGTGATCCTTCGCGCAGTCCCTGGGTCATCTGCAGCAAGTATCCCAATTCAGCCAGTGTGAGGATTGCTTCGGTCTCATAGCGTCGGTGGCTGCGGCGCTCAATTGCCAACTTTTGAAAATCATTAACACCTGGCAAAAAATCACCAGGTTCAGGAAGCTGGATCTGAGTCAGGTTTGGGTCGGGTTGGGTAAGGTATAGTGGGAAGGGTTCACCAAGCTCCTCTGGTGAAGGACCCATATTGGCATTGCTGCTGGCTCGCTGGAATGCATCCCCGGCAGGTTCGTATTTAGGCATCATTCCTCCTAAAAACGGATCATGGAAAGGATCATGGCGAGGACGATGATGATCGCCAGAACCGCCATCAGTATTTTGCTTGTTCGACCAGAATTATTCGTTTTTTTTGCCATCATTACTCCAATTGTGCTTTGATTGCCTGGGCCATTTCCAAGGAAACGCCCTTAATTTGAGAGATTTCCTCTGCGGGAGCAGCAAGAATGCCATCGATGGATCCAAAGCGGTTGATGAGCTCTTTTCTGCGCGCGGGACCGACCCTAGTGATTGCATCCAGGCGAGATGCCAAACCGATTTTACCACGCTGATTGCGATGGGCGGTAATAGCAAAACGGTGGGCTTCATCACGGATGCGTTGGATGAGATAAAACCCCTGGGAATGGTCATCCAGTCGGACAGATTCCGATTTTTCCGGTAGAAACAGTTCTTCTTCCTGTTTAGCCAATCCCACCACTGCGAATCGTCCCTGCAGATCCAATTCCTCAATCACTTCCACTGCCTGGCGAAGTTGCCCTTTGCCCCCATCCACGATCAGCAAGTCGGGGAGGAGTGAGAAGGCAAGGTCGGGTTTGTAACCGGGTCTTTCTTTTTCTTGTTGTTCTGTGATGAAACGCGTCAGCCGCCGTTTGAGCACTTCGCGCATCGAAGCAAAGTCGTCGGGGGTGGAGACGGACTTGATGTTGAAACGGCGATAGTTCTTTTTGTTGGGAACACCCTGCTCAAAAACAACCATGCTGCCAACGCTGGCAGTACCCTGGGTGTTTGAAATATCGTAACATTCAATGCGGTTGGGAGCTTCGGGCATGCCCAAAACTGCCTGTATTTCACTCAATGCCTGATGCTGGCGATCTTTGTCTGCCTTCCAACGAATTTCAAGCGATTTGAGCGTCTCACGAGCATTTTCTGCTGCCATCTGCACCAATTCTTTGCCCTGCCCACGCTTGGGAACGGTAAGTTGCACCTTCTCACCACCACGGCGCGTGTTGAGCCATTCCTTGATGATGCGGGCTTCTTCGACTTCCTGGGGCAGCATGACTTTGTTGGGAACGTAAGCTGCCTGTGAGTAGAACTGTTTGATGAATTCCTCAAGAATTTCCGAGTTTTCTTCTGCTTCGGTGCCTTCGAGAATGAAGTATTCGCGCCCGATCAGTTTGCCGGAGCGAATGAAGAAGACCTGCACACAGGCTTCCCCCTTGGAACGTGCCATGGCAATCACGTCGGAATCTTTGCCCTCATCGGAGATAATCTTTTGCCGTTCGACCACCCGGTCAATTGCCTGGATTTGATCCCGGTAGACTGCTGCTCTTTCGTAGTCGAGTTTTTCTGACGCCAGTGCCATCGATTCCTTGAGGCGGCTCATGATTGGGTCGGTGCGCCCTTCGAGGAATTTGCACAGATCGTCAATCATCTGGCGGTACTCATCCTGGTTGACCGCTCCGATGCAGGGGGCAGAACAGAGCTTGATGTCGTAATACAGGCAAGCGCGCTCATCCTTACCGGTGATTTCCCGGGCGCATGTGAGGTAGGGGAAGATCTTTCGCAGGATGTCGAGAGTCTGGTGCACCGCCCAAACGGAGGTGTACGGCCCAAAATAGCGGCAGCCATCGTTGACCATGTTGCGAGTCACAGACAATTTGGGAAAGGGATCCGCCCAGTGAACTTTGATGTAGGGGTAGCGCTTGTCATCCTTGAGGCGCACGTTGTAGAACGGGCGATGCTGCTTGATCAGGTTCATTTCGAGGATCAGCGCTTCAAGTTCCGAAGCGACCACAATCCATTCAATATCCCGGATTTTGCGCACCATCTGGCGGGTTTTGTAGGTATGGTCTGCGGACTGCTGAAAGTACGAGCGAACCCGGTTTTTTAGGCTGATGGCTTTCCCAACGTAAATGATGGTGCCATCGGCATCTTTCATCAGGTAGCAGCCAGGTTTTTCCGGCAAGGTAGCCAGGATGCCTTGGATTTTTTCAGTAAATTCCATAAGAAGATTTTAACCGATAAAGATTAGCAAAGAATAGGAGAATGAGTAGCGGGTTGGTATAATCCTCAGAAGAGGAACTATGCCAATCAAAGTATTGCCCGACACAATCGCATCCCAAATTGCCGCTGGCGAGGTGGTGGACAGGCCATCATCGGTCGTCAAAGAGCTGCTTGAGAACGCGATCGACGCTGGCGCACAGCAAATCGAGATCGAGGTCATGCAAGCAGGCAGACGCTTGATCCAGGTTACCGATGACGGTTGTGGCATTCCCGCGGAAGAAGTGGTGCTGGCGGTTTGCCGGCATGCTACCAGCAAGCTGAGCACTGCCGAGGATTTGTTCAATATCCGCACACTGGGTTTCAGGGGAGAAGCGTTGGCTTCCATTGGTTCAGTTTCACGGCTGACAATGATCACTAGCACGCGGGACAATCCTCTCGGCGCAAAATTGAGTGTGGAAGGCGGAGAGCCTGCAGATTCTCAATCTGTTGCTGCAGCGGTTGGAACGCGCGTGAGCGTGGAGAATTTGTTTTTCAACCTTCCTGCCAGGCTGAAATTCCTCAAGGCTGACACGACTGAAAACCGTCACATCACCGGCTTGGTAACCCGATACGCGCTGGCTTACCCACACATACGCTGGTCCGTTACCCAGGATGAGAAACCTATCTTCCAGACCACCGGAAGTGGAGAGCGTTTTGAGATCCTGCAGGCGCTGTTTGGTCCGACGGAAGCCGCCAAACTCATGCCCCTCAACTTCGAAGAACGCCATCTCAAGGTGGAAGGCTTCATCAGCAGCCTATCCCTGACGCGTTCCAACCGAAAAGACATCACAGTGTTTGTCAATGGACGCTGGGTTCAGGATCCGATGCTGACCTCGGCAGTAATCCGGGCTTACAACACTATGCTGATGGTTGGCCGCTACCCGGTCGCGGTATTGTTCATTACCATCCCGCCGGAATTGGTGGACGTGAATGTGCATCCTGCCAAGGCGGAAGTGCGCTTTAGGGATCAGGACGCGGTCTTCAGCGGCGTGCAGAGGGCGATCCGGCGAGGATTGTTGGCATTTACCCCCATCCCTGATTTAAACGCGACCAGGTTATGGGGCAGAAGTGTACCTGAAACAGAGGGTCCAAGTTGGCAGCAGAGCAGCTTAACCATTGAAGGTGGTCAGAGTGAAGCAGTCGGTGGGGGAGAGTTCGGAACTGGATCTGAGTTTGTGACCGCACAATCACAGCCACCCTTACTAGGCAGTCATCTGCCCTTGTTGCGGCTGGTGGGGCAGGTGGCATCCACCTACCTGATTGCTGAAGGTCCGGATGGGCTCTATTTGATTGACCAGCATGCCGCGCATGAACGGGTGCTTTTTGACCAGTTAATGGCCCAATTCAACACCCATAGCATTCCCTCACAAGCATTACTGGATCCAGTGGTGATTGATCTCACGCCGGAAAAGGCAGGAATCCTAGAACAACAGCTAGAGGCTCTGCTGAATTTGGGGTTTGAGATCGAGCCATTTGGACCCAACACCTTTGTGATTCGATCCGTTCCGATCGTTGTCGATAGAACCGATCCAAGGCTTGCGATCGAGGCGGTGGTGAACGCCTTTGAAGAAGACGAAACGCCGCTGATGGCGGAGGTGGAAGCACGGGTGGCGGCGCGGGTCTGCAAGCGTATGGCGGTTAAAGCTGGTCAAGTTTTGTCAAACGCGGAGCAACAGAATTTACTGCTGAATCTCGAATCCAGCCAGTCGCCGCGGACCTGCCCACACGGCAGACCGACCATGATCCACCTGAGCGTGAATTTGCTCGAACGACAGTTTGGCAGGCAAGGGGCGTTCTGATGAAGGGACTCTGGCTCGAAAACAGGAAAATGACTTATTGGACCGACCTAGCAATGCCAAAAGTGGAAGCAGATGAGGTCCTGATCAAGGTGCTGCTGGCGGGCGTGTGTTCCACGGACCTCGAGATGGTCAGAGGTTATTACAACTTTACGGGGGTACCTGGGCACGAATTTGTTGGCCAGGTTGTGGATGATAACGGTCACTTAGAGCTGCAGGGCAAGCGTGTGATCGGGGATATCAACATTAGCTGCGGGGAATGTGAGCGCTGTCTGCGCCAGGAACCAAGCCAGTGCATGCGTCGCAAGACGCTGGGCATCTTTGATTATGATGGCGTTTTCGCGGAGTATTGCAAACTGCCAGTGAAGAACCTGACCGTTGTTCCAGATTCCGTTTCGGATGTGTTGGCGGTTTTTACCGAGCCAACTGCAGCCGCGCTGAGAATTCTGGACCAAGTTCAGGTCAAACCTAGCGACCGGGTGATCGTCGTTGGGGCTGGAAGATTGGGTTTGCTGATCGCTCAGGCGCTGAAGAATACTGGCTGCGATTTGAAAGTGGTCGTACGGCGCCCGGAACCTGCCGCGATCCTGGCCGGGTGGGGGATCAGAGCGGTATTTCCTGAGGAGATCAAAGGTAAACTTGCGGATATTGTCGTGGAAGTGACCGGCTCGCCGGAAGGATTCGAGCTTTCCCGATCGCTAACAAGAGCTAGAGGGACCCTGGTGCTCAAGTCGACATTTGCAGGGGATGTCAGCCTGAATTTGTCAAGACTGGTGGTCGATGAGATTACCCTGGTTGGGTCGCGCTGCGGCAATTACCCGGCCGGATTGCGCGCGCTGGCTGCGGGCTTGATCCAGGTTGGGGAGATGGTTGATTCGATCTATTCGCTTGGCCAGGGATTAGAAGCAATTGCCCATGCGGGAGAACCAGGCGTGTTAAAAGTATTGATCAGACCGTGAATTTCGGTCAAAGCGGATGGACATTAGCCGCTTTTACGTTTTGGTGTCATGTTCCCCCCAATGTCAACACAGTCAGAGGTTGTTTGGCGCTAGGTCATTTCTCCTAGGGGTAAACCCCCGTGTTTACCCTGGGCAGGCACGGGGACCTGCCGCTACTTGCGAGAGATGTTATTTTCTTGGAGTAGAAATTTTTGCTAGAGTAGAGGCGACTCACATATCACCTTTTTATGAATTAAATTGTTTCTGAGGGCTGGCACGGCGTGCCGTGCCCCTACAATTAACTATCTCTTCTAATAAGAATAATCAAAATTGGAATTCCAAATTTGTAATTAAACCGTGCTATAATAACGCCTCACGGGGCGTGGCTCAGCCCGGATAGAGTGCGCGGTTCGGGACCGCGAGGTCGACGGTTCAAATCCGTCCGCCCCGACAAAACACCTTTAGCAATAGAGGTGTTTTTTTATGTCAAGATTTTTACAAAAGGTTTATCAGGCAGAGATCGACAATCTCCGTATCAAAAGTAATACAATTCACCTCTCGCAAAAAATTCTCTGGTTTAAAGAATAGAACCAGAGGTTTTATATTTTTTTCACGGATACTTCAAAAAATTTATCTATTGATCAAAGGCAAAGCATTTAAGAAAATTGGTGGAGGTGTAAAGCGGATATTTACACCACAAAGGTTTTGATCCGAAATGCCAGACCAAACCAAGACGTAGTTATAGTCAAAATTGTCAACAACATTATTGGCAGCTACCGATGAAAAGGTTGTCTGCATTCCGATTGGAGTAGATGTGCCCTGAATCGCAAGAATATCATCGTAAGCTCCATTGTAACTGTAGCGTCTCAACCAGATGAATGAGTCGATTGGATCGATGACATCGTTCTCGTAATTGAAGTACATGCCTGTTATTGTGGAACCTTGCGGAAGATTGACCTGACCACGCCAGACGTCAAAACTTGCACCTGTGTCCACACATCCAGAACCTCCATAATCGTACAAAATACTACTTGAGGCCGGAACGAAGGTGGTGCCGCTGGATGACCACCATGAGCTAACCACGTTGACTTCATTGTTTCCGCCAACGACAGTAGTTTCAGTGCGCTCGGTAGTGGCTTGTGGTAATTTGTCGAGATCTAAAAGGAATTCTCCATTTTCCAAAATTACAGGTGGTTCTGGTGGTTGTGCACCAGTAGGAGTAGAAGTAGAAATTAAGATTAATGTGACTAGCACCACCAAAACAAAAGGTTTACCGAATGCGGGATTCATTTCTCTCCTTTTTCTTTAAATGTTTGTGAACAAGGAGGTCGTCTGAATTCGCTCCTAATAAATCAGTGAACGGTAACTCCAGAATTACCATTAATTGTGAGTATGTTTCCGTAATTACAAATATTCTATTTATGTTTGCATAAATTATTTTCCCTTGTATAGGCTTTATATAAACTTTGGAAAGGAGGTAAATGTCCAAAACAATGATCGACCTACACGAGTCCTTGCGGAACCTAAACAGCTTTTGTTTGTTACAATTCTGGCAGGATAAAGCGAGGTGAAGCAATGCCGTCAGACACACAGGTAATTTATTCAATGATGCGGGTGGGGAAGATCTACCCCGTGAACAAGCAGGTGCTGCGGGACATCTCGCTGGGGTTTTACTATGGCGCCAAGATCGGCGTTTTGGGGTTGAATGGTTCGGGCAAATCGAGTTTACTGCGTATTATGGCTGGCATCGACCAGGACTACGTGGGCGAGATTGCGATGTCCAAGGGCTACTCGGTTGGGCTGCTGGAACAGGAACCGCAGCTGGATGATTCAAAAACGGTGATCGAGATCATACAGGAGGGAGTCCAACCGATCGTGGACTTGTTGGCTGAGTTTGACAAGGTGAACGAAGGTTTCTCGGACCCTGAAGCAGATTTTGACAAACTGATTGAGAAGCAAGCTCGTCTGCAGGATGAGCTTGACCGAGTTGATGCCTGGAATTTGGACAGCAATCTGAAGTTGGCGATGGGCGCGCTCAATTGTCCACCCGCTGAAGCGCGCATCGCGACACTTTCAGGAGGGGAGCGGCGTCGCGTGGCGCTGACAAGGCTGCTACTGACCGAACCGGACATCCTTCTGCTGGATGAGCCGACAAACCACCTGGACGCAGAGTCTGTGGCGTGGCTGGAGCATCACCTGCAAAACTACAAAGGCACCGTCATTGCGGTGACCCATGACCGCTATTTTCTGGACAACGTTGCCGGCTGGATCCTGGAGCTCGACCGCGGTTACGGCATCCCCTGGAAGGGCAACTACTCCTCCTGGTTGGAACAGAAGCAGGAACGCTTGCGCGTAGAAGAAAAGTCCGAGAGCAAGCGCCAGCGGACTTTGCAGCACGAGTTGGACTGGATCCACATGTCGCCAAAAGCGCGCCAGTCAAAGGGGCAGGCACGCGTGACGGCGTATGAGAAATTGCTTTCGCAGGAACATGAAAAAGTACGCAAAGACCTCGAAATCTACATCCCTTCGGGACCCCGGCTGGGAGATATCGTGATTGAACTCAATGGAGTTTCGAAAGGCTTTGGCGAGAAAAATTTGATTGAGAACCTTGACCTCTCGATACCACCTGGCTCGATTGTTGGTGTGATTGGTCCTAACGGCGCGGGCAAGTCGACTCTGATCAAGATGATCGCGGGGTTGCTTGAGCCGGATAAAGGTACGGTCAGGTTGGGCGAGACAGTGAAATTGGGCTACGCCGATCAATCTCGCACGCTTGATCCAGAGTTGACTGTCTTTCAGACAATCACTGGTGGCGCGGATAACCTTCAGCTTGGGGATTTCAGCGTGAACGGCAGAGCTTACTGCGCCTCGTTTAACTTCACGGGCTCAGATCAACAGAAAACTGTGGATACGCTTTCTGGTGGAGAACGGAATCGGGTTTTCCTTGCGAAGACATTGACGACAGGGGCGAATGTGCTGCTGTTGGATGAACCAACCAATGATTTGGATGTGAACACCCTGCGGTCGCTGGAATCGGCCTTGGAGGAATTTGCCGGCTGCGCCGTGGTGGTCAGCCATGACCGGTGGTTCCTGGACAGGATCGCCACGCACATCCTGCCGCTTGGGCACGACGAAAAGCCGCGCCTGTATTTGGGGAACTGGTCGGACTACGAAGAGGGTCAATTAAGCCGGGGGAAGAACGTGGGCGTGAGCCGTAAGGATTCGCGCCGCGAACTCAGGCGCGATTAGGATTCAATTCCTTCCGTGAGGAACTCGTTCGAAGCCCTGGAAAAGAGTCTGGATAAAAACAGGTAAGATCCTTCGTTCCTCAGGATGACATGATAAAAAAAACAGGCTGAGCATGCTCAGCCTGTTTTGAAATTGTTCCGATACGACTTACTCGAGAACGCGAACGTCCTGAGCTTGGGGGCCTTTGGCTCCGTCTACAACACTAAACTCGACAGCCTGGTCTTCTTTCAGACTCTTGAAACCGTCGCCGATGATGGCGCTATAGTGAACGAAGACATCCTTCTCACCACTCTTGCGGGCAATAAACCCATAACCTTTTTCGCCATTGAACCACTTAACGGTTCCGACTTCTCTTTGTGACATGACTTGATATTCCTCTCTGAAATAACTTATAAAATTTTGTTGTCTGGGGGTTTACTATCGAGAAAGTGTTGACTTTTCCTACTGCAAACTACCACGTACAGCCAATATATTACACCTGATTTCCACACTTGTCAATGTTTGCCGGACGATTTTGCGGACGTTTTTGAGTACATCCGCCATACGTCCAAAGATGTCAGGCAACGCTTAATTATTCTGGTTTTTCCTTTTTTCCGCCTTCAAGCAGTTCGACCAAACCAAGCAGGATGAGGATGTAAGCGAGGCCTTCATCCAGGTTGCCAATGATGGGAAGGTTGTCGGGGATGAGCTCGAAGATGCCGAAGGTGGGATTGAGTACGTACACCACCCCTAATAAACCCAATCCCAGAACCAGCCAGCGAGGCCAGCCTTTGGATGAGAGTGGTTCAGCCATGCCGCGGGTGAAGGCAGAACGGATATCATCGGCGTTGCGGGGTGCGTCGCCAATATCGACAATTTTGGGATCTTTCAAGGTGTCTCCTCTTTTACAAAATATTGTGGTACAAAATGGGCTGAATTGAACAGAAAACGTTCGAGAAAGTCATCCGCCACGTCAAGATCGGTGATGGTGGGGTCGAGCAAAAGGCTCTGCAGAGCCAGCTGCCGGTCACCGTTGACGACGGAATCGATACATAGTTGACTGGTGACCACTTCTCGCTGCAGCAGCGCTGTTATTCCTTTGGGCATGGATCCGATTGGCTGCCCATGAATTCCACTACGGTTGATGATTGCGGGCACTTCCACAATCGCGTCCGCGGGAAGACCTTCGATCAACCCGGCATTGGGAATGTTGACCGCTTCCCACAGAAGATTTGCATCGGTCAGGATGGCTTCGATGACTTCAATTGCGCCTTCTGAGTGGACGCAGCCATAATCTTCCGTGGGGATTCCCGCAAGCATGTCCTGCTTGAGCTGTCGCCACATCTGGTCGCGATGTTCGGCAAAATAATCCCAGTCGTAGAGGGATAGATCAAACTTTTGCCACGGCTTTTCCTTGGGATCAGACATCCAGGGCAGGTATTCGCATAGGTGTTCATCGCCAGGGATCGGGAAGAGCCCAAAGGCATCAAAAATGCGATGGGTGAGGGGCTCAAAGCTTTCTGGCAGCTTTTTCCAGGCCTCACGGAAGCGCGGATAAAGGTCTTCACCGGTCATGCGGTCGCGTAGTTCGAGCATCCAGGTGAAGTGATTGAGCCCAGCAGCTTTGATAGCGAAATGCTCAAAGCCCTGGATAGCCATGCGTGCCATGGGTTGGTCATTGCAGGGGTCTGCGTGGGTACTAAGGAATTCATCGGCTCCCGTAAGCTCATACTGTGGGGCAAGCGCTTTGGCAGCCATCGCGTAGCCAGCGGCGAGCTGGTGGCAAAGCCCTACGACTTTGATTTTGGAGTATTTGTGGATCAGGTAGCAGATGCGATGCATGGGGTTGGTGAAGTTGATAAACCAGGCATCCGGGCACTCTTTTTCCATGTCATGAACGATTTCCAGGATGGTGTTCACATTGCGTGCGGCGTGCGCAAAGCCGCCTGGTCCGCCGTTTTCAGCGTATGGCTGGCGAATGCCGAGCGGCAGAGTGCGCTCGAAATCTTCGCGCCAAAGCTGCTCGCGAGGCTGTACCTCGACCGCGGAGATGACAAAATCCGCCCCTTTCAAGGCCGTTTTGTGGGACACGTGGCTGGTAACCGTTTTTTGGCAGTTCCAGCCGGAATTGAGCCAATTCGCAAACTCGGTGATGGTGGCAAGCGACTCAGGGTTGGTGTCCACCAAGGCAAGCTCGGCGTTTTTTAGGACGTCACTTCGCAGCAGGGTGATAAGGGTGCTCTGCCCAAAGGAAGAACTGCCGGCGCCAAGGCAGACGATCTTGGTCATGCTTTTACCGTCAAGCCGAGGTGTTGGAGGATGCTAGCGGCAGCTTTGCGACCAGCTCCCATAGCTTTGATGACCGTCGCGCCACCAGTGACAATGTCTCCGCCGGCATAGACGCCTGGTATGGAGGTCTGGGAGGTTTCAGGGTCAACCAGGATGTGCCCCCACTTGTCCACAGCCAGATCTGGTGTGGAGCGGTGGATGATGGGGTTGGATCCATTGCCAATCGCCACGATGGCGACAGTGAGTTCAATCTCGTACTCAGATCCCACGAGTGGAACTGGACGGCGACGACCCGAGGCATCAGGTTCGCCGAGTTCCATTTTCTGCAGGCGAACACCCGTGAGGCGTCCATCCGGGTTGCCGAGGAACGACAAAGGAGCGCTCAGATAGGCAAAATTGACCCCCTCTGCGATGGCGTGCTCGATTTCCTCCTTGCGTCCGGGCATCTCGTCTTGGGTGCGGCGATAGATGATGTAAACTTTCTCTGCGCCGAGCCGTAACGCCACGCGGGCGGAGTCCAGGGCGGTGTTGCCGCCGCCAAAAACGCCAACGGTTTTATTGAGCATGTTGAGAATGGGCGTGTCGACATACGGGTATTCATATGCCTTCATCAGGTTGACACGCGTCAGGAATTCATTGGCGGAGTAGACGCCAACCAAAGATTCCCCTTCAATTCCAAGAAAGTTCGGTAAACCTGCGCCAGTTCCAATGAAAAGAGCATCGAACTTTTCGTCGTGAAGCAATTCATCGATGGTGAAGGTCGCACCGATCAGAGTGTTTGCCACGAACTTGACACCCGCTTGGGAGAGGGATTCAACTTCCTGGGCGACAATGGATTTTGGCAGGCGGAATTCAGGAATGCCGTACCGCAGCACACCGCCAAAGTCGTGGAATGCCTCAAAAACCGTCACCTGCACTCCAGCCCACGCGAGGTCACCCGCGCAACTCAGGCTGGCAGGTCCCGAACCGATCATGGCGGCTTTGAAAGCAGTCTGGTTTGGAATTGCCTGAACCTCAGGTTCAGCAGCTGCTAGCGCGTCCGAAACGTAGCGTTCGAGCGCGCCGATGTTGATCGGCTTGCCCTTGCGGTGCAGGATGCAAGCGCCTTCGCACTGATCTTCCTGGGGGCAGACCCGTCCACAAACACGCGGCAGGGCATTGTCGGTTTTGATCAAGCGTCCGGCAGCAACCGGATCGCCAGATTTAATCAATTGGATGAATTGCGGGATTTTGACAGACACCGGGCAGCCATCCAAACAAAGAGGTTTGCGGCATTGCAGACATCGTTCCGCTTCGATCAAGGCTTGCTCAGGGGTGAAGCCAAGCGCGACCTCCTGGAAGCTGCGCACCCGTTCCCGCGCAGGCAGTTCGTGCATGATCTGGCGCTCTTTGCCGGATTGGGGAGCTTGTTCTTCGAGTAATTCCAATTCCAAATCCGCAACCTGGGTGTCGATACGGCAGTCTTCGGGGTGGTTGTAGGTGCGATTGCGGTGGATGATCGTCTCGAAATCCACCAGGTGTCCGTCAAATTCGGGACCGTCCACACAGGTGAACTTGACCTTATCGCCCACCTGCACACGGCAACCGCCGCACATACCGGTGCCATCGATCATGATGGTGTTGAGGCTGACGGTGGTGGGTATGCCATAGGGTTTGGTAAGATCCGCCACAGCCCGCATCATGAACAGCGGTCCGATGGCGAGGATGTAGTCGAAATGCTCGCCGGCATCGAGAAGCATCCGCAGTTGGTCGGTGACGAAGCCATGCAAGCCGAAGGATCCATCGTCTGTGGTGAGCAGCAGGCGGTCACTGACCTGCTCAAGTTCAGGTTTGAGGATGATCAGGTCCTTGTTGCGAGCGCCAACAATGGAAGTGACGTGATTGCCAGCCAGTTTGAGCGCTTTGGCTACCGGGTAGGCAACCGCCGCGCCGACACCACCGCCAACCACGACCACTCTGCCGAAGTTTTCGATTTCAGAAGGATTCCCCAACGGACCCAAGACATCATGAATAGTTTCACCAGGTTGGAGGGCGTCGAGCATCATGGTGCTTTTTCCGACCGTCTGGACGATCAAGGTGATCGTCCCTGCTTCGGAATCATGGTCAACGATTGTCAGAGGCACACGCTCACCGCCATCACCAAGCCGCAGGATCACGAATTGCCCCGCTTTGGCTTTATGGGCTATGGGTGGTGTGTAAACTACGTATTGGTTAATCTTATCAGCAAGAATTTTCTTTTCAAGAATCGTGTTTAAAGCATGCATTAGGGTCGCCTATGGGGGGATGTGGTTTTTGACTTGGCATCTGGCGAGATTTATTCAATTACTTTCAGACACCAGTAGAGAGCTTCTTCTTTGTCAGGGTTGAACTTTAGAATTAGGCAGTATCGACCTGGCACGAGTTCTTCGGTTGGCTCCAGCACCTGCATGTTGTTCTCTGCTGCAGTCGCTGTGTATGGGACCGCCTCACCACTCTCATTAACAAATTGCAATCGGTCGAGGGTGATCATGAGGTCGTTAATCACCAAAGAAGGTTTATTGTTCTTTAACTGTGGAATGCCATCTTCAGTTTCCGGGACTTTGTAGAAGAGCCCCATCTCTGCATAAAGTCCTTCATTGAGGGCAAAGACGCCATTGGAGGGAGGTTGCACTGAGAGGATTGGGGTTGGGCGGGTGAGAAAAGGGATGTCCACATTGAGCAAAGTGGTACCGATCAGAATACCGATGATAATAAAAACGGTCAGGGTAAGGCCATAAAGCAGAATGTCCAGGAATGGACGGTGTGCTGCTGGCGCGGAAGCAGGCTGAACGGTAGCAACTGGTTGAGGGAACGCTGCAACAGGCTGCGGTTGAGGCGCAGGGCGGTCCGAGTGGGCAGAGGCAGCTACGTTCGCGGCAGCCTGGGAGGGCGTCTTAAAAACGCCAATCGGTTTGGTGTAGTCCGAAAGCTTTTCCCCTGGTTTGGGGGGAATGTATTTTTTACGTTCAATGAAAGCCAGTCCCCGTTGGGCAGGGCGGTTGGCGGGATCGATCTCAAGTGCTTTCTTCAGGAAAATCAGTTGCTTTTCTTCGTCTTCGATGATGGCGGATAACCAGACCCAAACGTTGGCGTTCTCGGGTTCCTCAACAATTGCATCCTTAAGATGCACCAGGGCTTGTTCCATCAGGCCTGATTTTGCAGCGTCGATACCTTGTTGAAGTGATGAAGTCATGTCGGGTTCTCCTGTTAGACTTTTGGATTGCACATTTTATACCAGATAAAGTTTACCACAGGCAACTTATTGAGGGCAGATTATAATACCTTCCCGGAAAGAGAGAATGACATGCTGATTGGATTAATGAGTGATACCCACAACAACCGACCCGGTGTGCGTTACGCGCTGGATATCTTCGGGGCACTTGGCATCGAGGTAATCCTGCATGCCGGCGATTTGATCTCGGCTGAGCTGTTGGAGCTCTACAAGGACTTTTCCTTGTATCTGTCCTTTGGGAATGGCGATGATCCCTTGTTCGTTGCCTGGAAAGCGGCCACGGTTTCAAAACGTTTCGTTTGCGAAGGAATGATTGACCTGAACCTGGCAGGCAGGAAAATTTTTATGTCACATGGCGATCACAGAATCGAGCAGGAAAAGCGGATTGCTTCAGGTTTTTATGATTATGTGGTGCATGGGCATACCCATCGCTACCGCGACCAGCAGGTTGGCTCGACCCGCGTAATCAATCCCGGGGCATTAGGTGGCAGGCTGGTGGGGGAACGCTCTTTTGCGACGCTTGACCTGGTAGAAAATGAATTGCAGCGATATTTTCTTCCTTGAGTTGGCACCAAGAACTTGGCTTTCCCCTTGCGCAAAGGCGGGGGTGCATGTATAATGCTTTTCTTACGGGGCGTGGCGCAGTCCGGCTAGCGTGCTTGCATGGGGTGCAAGAGGTCGAAGGTTCAAATCCTTTCGCCCCGACTACAGACCGCTTACAAAGTTCAAAATAACTTGTAAGCGGTTTATGGTTCAGAGGAAAATCATTTTTTGAAGAACTAGAGACTTGCAACAACGTGCGCTTTTCCATTATTGCTCCTTAACGAAAGAATCGGTTTTTACCGATTGCCATTGGAAAAGCTGAAATAGAAGCCATCTGCCGACTCTAACGGTGGTTTGGACAGAGCTGGTAAGTGCACCAACACCTACCAGCTCGATTTTTTTAACACATTCCTGAGACTAATTGATTTTGGGAGATATTACGAATTAAAGGGGTGTGTTTACTGGCAAAGTAGATGCGCAAAAATCACTGTCCAACCGTAAAAAACACAGGACCTCCGTAACATTCTTTGTTCTTGCATGATCTCCTGACCTGCAAGGTTATTGACCGAAGGTCTCCATAGTGTAGTGGTGTGAGACCTGACGGTCAGATTCCTCGCGCGGCCTGTGCCCGAAACGAAGTGGAGGGTATCGGGAGACTGGCTAGAACAGCGGACAGTGATCGGTAGGGGCGAAGCAACTCGATAAACAAATTCGCCTTACCATATACTCAACATTAAGGTTGCTTCGCCCCTACGACAGTCAGGACATTTTCCAAAGAAGAGGTCAATTACAATGAGTTGAAAACGAAAGGCGGTCAACCACGGCCCTCACCAGGGTGGTACCCAAGGGGTTGACCCTACAAGTTGTTACTCCCCAGCGAAGATCAGGGGTATGAAGATGTCAAAGAATATGGGTTCAACGACCTCTGCCACGGCGCAGTTGGACATTTGCGAGAAGCAGACGGCGCCTGTCTCGGCGGCCTGGACTTTATAGGAATAATCCGTATCGAATATGATATTGGTGTCTAAGTAACTGGTGCTGGTTACCTGGACGATTTTGGTGAAGGTCCCATCACAACTGGCACTGCGAAAGACGGTGTAGACATCCGCGTCTACTACCTCTGGCCAGGTCAGGAGGATGGAATCGATCTGGGGAGTCGCGGTGACGACAGGATCTGCAGCAAAACACCTGCCCATCGGCGATGCCAGGCTGGCGGCAGTGCCAATCCCACCCTGGGCAATGGAATGAGTCACCGGTAAATTCATGTAAGCAATTTTGTCATTAATAGTGTGATAATAAGGATTTTCGTCAGCCCCGTCACACCCTCCAGGTACAGAGTCTGTAGCATAGTTTTCAAGAATCTCGATTGCCCCAACACCTTCCTGCCAGAACGGGTAGTGATCAGAGGCACCAATTGCTCCATTGGTGAGATAGTCATAGGTCAAGTTCAGCCCGTAATTGGTATTGACATTCGTGAAACAGGTGCCGACTGTGTTCGAAGCTGCCAATGTACCGACGTGCAGTTCAAAACAGCGGTCATTATCTGAATCATATCCAAACATATCCAGGTTGACGACACCGACAATGTTCGGCATTTCAGTTTGATGGTCATCCACGTAAGCAAAGCTGCCAAGCAGCCCCTGTTCTTCACCGGTGAAGAAGATGATCTTGATGGTGCGGTCAAACTTATAAAAGCGGAATAACCGGGCGGCTTCCATCAGGGCAGCCACCCCGCTGGCATTATCTTCCGCGCCAGGAGCGTTTGTAACAGGTTGAGAGGAAGAATCGTCCAGGTGAGCAGTCATCAGGACGATCTCATCCGCGTTGGGTCCATGCCCCGGGATGGTAATAACTTTATTTTTCCAGGTCGCGGTTTGATCCAGAAATGCGAAATCTTCGGTCAAAGAAAGCAGTCCGTTGTTATCATTTCTGATCAGATCACGGATGACCTGGACTTTTGCCTTAAAGATTTGCGGATAGGCATAATAATGGTCGGTCATCGAAGAGCCTTGCAAATATCCAAACAACTGGAGCTGCTCCGTAAGGTACGGATACGCCATGGCGTTGAAATTCATGCCAAAAATCTGGGAAGTAACCCTGGTTTTAATTTGCCTTTGGGTTCCAGTAATAGTGACAAAATCTTCTCCACTGAAATTACGAATCCATTGGGTCACAGCGTCCTGGGAGACCTGGTTGAGGATCTCCTGCACAGTTGGGCTGGATGGACAGACCGGGGTTTGGCTGTCGGCAGAAGTAGTAGGTACGGAAAACAGGAGGACAATCGAGATGACGAGCAAAGCCAACCTAGTCTTTTTCATACGCATCCTTTGAGGAAAGTTAGTTTGATTAAACGAGATTTACACCATTCCGTAAGCGTAAAATGTTGGGATAAAAACGGTGGCTTCCCCATCCAGCCAGGATTTGAGCGCACGTGCCTTCATTTCCAGGATTTCATCCACCGGAACCAAACCGCCCAGATCGAAGGCGATGATGTCCCATTCGTGTTCAAATACATCTCTCTCGGGAAGACGCCACTGGCCGGCGAGCAAGCCGAGTTGGACATCTTTCAGTCCAATCGTACGGAAGAGGTGCCCCAGTTTGCGACCCATGCTAAGGTCAATGCCCTGGAAAGCGAGCGAGCGGTTTTGAATTTTGCCAATATCCTGGAATACCTGCGGATAATCAATGCGGGAATGGTAATCTGGCTCCGCAAAGGCGATCACATAGCCTCCGGGCTTGGTGACGCGCGCCATCTCAGCGACCACCTGGGCAGGGTCATGCACCCAGAGTAAGACGTAATGTGTCACCGTCAGATCAAATTGATGCGCTTTGAATGGCATGCGGTGGGCATCTGCGTTGAAAATGGTTGGTTTTGCGTGATGGAGGTTGGAAAACTGGCAATTTTCCAGGTCGAGGTCCAAACCAGTTACTTGCAAGCCGCGACCTACATATTCATCCAACAGTGCCCCGGTGCCAATTCCAACATCCAAGAGGGATTGTCCAGGCTGGGCATTCACTTTGCCAAAAATGTGGTTGCGTAAATTTTGGGTCCAGGAAGATTGGAGTTGGTAACGCTCATGCCAGTCGGATATTTTCAAGCTGCACCTCCAGCTATGACGCGTGACCAAAGAGAGGACCATTCTTCGCGAAGCAAGTTGCCATAGGGGCTCTGGCTGCTGGCAGAGTCCGCCAGGCTGCCGTCAGGTTGAATCACAAAATGCTGGGCGGGTTGGGTATCGGGGTCCCAAACGCTGAAAAGGACTTCTGGGGTGTGGGGGTGATGGGTGAGCGGCATGTCATCCACAAAGGAGACGCCTTTTTCGCTCAGTTCCTGCTGGAGTTGATAGGTGTGGGCGTGTGCGGGTGTGTCTTCGGGGAGTAAGTTGAAGGCATTGACACCGAGACCTTGCAGATTGCTGATGAGGTCGTGATAGTCACGGTCGGCGTGGATGGGCAGACGCAAGCAGGTGAAAAGATCCTGATCGAGAATGTTTGACAAGTCCTGCAAGTCTTCGCCCGAGGCGGGATCGAGGCTGAAGGTCAGGTGATCCAGACCTGCGTCGATGAGAGGCAGCAGGAAGTCGGGATTTTTAAGTTTCGGGTCCGAGGAAACCAGTCCGCTGACCAGGCCAAGCTGTTCAGTGAACGCCATCAGTTCGGTGAGGTCAGCGCGAAGGGTGGGTTCTCCGCCAAAAAAGACCACATGGGGGATGCCAGCGTTGAAGAGCTTGGTAAGCAGCGTTTTCCAATCCTCGGTCGTGAGCTCATTCGACGCAAACTGTTCGGATTCGGCATCGGTGAAACTGCGGTAAGTTAGGCAGCAATCGATGCGCAACGGGGCAGAAAGATTTTTCTCGAATACATGCGACTCAAAACCAATGGTGGCAGCCGGCGAGAGGTCATTCTGGCGACCGAGATATAGGATCTGGTCGATAAAAAGCTGAACATCCTGCATCAAAATATCGCGTGAGACGTCGTAACGTTCGGTGATGGCATCAACGATCTGGACGTTATCCTTGCCCTGGATCAGATGATAGGCGAATTCAGTAGCCGTCTGGTTGAGATGCAAGACGGTCGCGGCGTTGACGACCAGGATGCCTTCGCCGTCCGGTTCAACCCGCAGATGCAGGCGAAATTGGTCAGGCGAATCTGCTGCTGTGTGGTAAGTATAAAAACCTGGAGTTAAGGGTTTAAATGAATCTCTATTTGCGCGTAGGTTAGCAAGTTTTGCAAGCATATTTAGCTCCTTCTCAACACAAGATCGCGGTAAATCGGCTGAGGATTTTGGTGCTCACGAGCCAGCGGGCAGCCACCACCGCATTCCGTGAAAAAATCGCAGGTTTTGCAGGCTTGCGGAACGTCTCTGCGTTGGCGCAAAGAGAGAGCAAGCGGGTGTTCCCAGATGGCAGACCAGGGAGAAGTCAGGATGTCGCCCAAAGGTTCGTAGTACGACTGGCAGGGGATGACCTGCCCATCCGGTTCGATGCACATATTGTAGTAAGCGGCGGTGCAGCCTTTGATGCCAAGGTCGAGTTGGAGAGGATCGAAGTGGCAATACTGGGTAGGGGTGTACCAGATCAGGCGCTGCCCGCTCTTTTGCGTAAAATCCGTCGCAATTTCAAGCAAGTGAGGCAGGTCCTGCTCTCTCAGCCCGGTGTTGACCGTGCTGCCCTTGCCTGAATAAATCAAGGCGTTCAGTCCAATGGTTGGCACGCCGAGATCCCGCAGAAAAGTGAGAAGCTCAAGCAAATAGGCTTCATTATTCTCAAGCAGGGTGGTGTTGGTCATCATGTAGAGCTTGCTGTTTACCGCATTGCGCACACCCTGAATGGTTTGCTCCCAGGCACCCTGGCTGCGTACCATCTGGTCGTGCACGTCAGCGCGGTTGGACTCGAGGGTGATTTGAACATGATCAAGACCCGCTTCAACAAGGCTGGCGATGTAACCAGGGTCGGATAACTTCCGCCCGTTGGTGTTTAGCCCTGCCACGAGCCCGGTTTGTTGGGCAAACGCAACCAATTCCGGTAAATCCGCCCGCAGGGTGGGTTCCCCGCCGGTGAAGACCACGTGGGGGATCTTCAGGCTCCAAATCTTGTCCAGGATGGCTTTCCAACTCTGAGTAGGGAGTTCGGGGTAAGTACGAACGCGGGCGTTGTAGCAGTGAGCGCAGTCGTTGTTGCAGCGATACGTGATCGCAAGGTCCATGCGATAGGGTGCGCTTAATTCCTTGCTGAAAGGCAGGTCCATCTCAAGCCCAAGGTCACACACCGGGCAAAGACCTGATTTCTCGTTGATTAAGGCTTCAACGCGCGCACGCGTCTCGAGGTAATCCTGTTTTAACTGTCTGGACGAGGCATTGAACCGGGTTTGAAGGGCTTGCAACGCGGCTTTCTCATCCAATTTTTCGAGGGTAAGAAAGGCCATGTAGAGCGCTGTGGGGTTGAGGTGGATGACTCGCGAGGCGTTGACAACCAGCAGACCGCTTAGGTCCGGATCGACACGTAAATGGATGCGCGACTTAGAGTCGGCATCGGCGATGTCGTATTGGTACATCCCTTCACTAAGTGCTCGCAACATTGGTTTATCCAGCCAGTCGCCTGGCTATCTACCGCCGCCAGCACAGGCACAGGCGCAACCAGCACAGGCGCAGGCACAGGCGCAGGAATGACCGCCGCCACTACCGCGGAAACCACCACCGCCGCTGCTCGGAGAGCTGACGGGGATAGGGTTGGTGCGATTCGTTACGGACGAAGTAAAGTCCGTTACATTACCGATTACACCGGCAGCCATGTTGGAGGCGCCAGTTACCATCGACGCGGCGAAATCGGCGCCAGGCAGGCTGGGCAGACTCACGGAAGGACGGCTTCCACCTGAACCTGTGCTTGTGACTGTCGGGGCTGCCAGACCACCACCGCTACCGCCACTGCTCATCACGGGTTGATAAGTTGGATCGTAACGAGGCCACCAGGTTGGAACGTAAACGGGTTGCCCGGTGAAAGTACGCTCGGTGCGGTCGTTGAATTCTTTGTCAAGCATGGTCCACTCGAGGGTGTGGTCATATTGAGCGCTCTTAATATCAGGCGTCTGAGCGGTTTCGACCGCCACCCAGGCTCGGCGAATAATGTCCTGGTAGTAGTCTTTGGTTTCCTTAGAGCTGAAACCTTTCATTTTGTCCGCAACGGATTTGACCAGGTCGATCATGAGCGATTTGATCCCGGTACGGCGTTTGTCTTTGTTTTCATCTTTGAAGGATTCAAGGAATGCTTGCTCGTAAGGATAGAGCCCTTCAGGCAGAGTTTCCACAATCTCAATCTTGAGGGGATCACGGGTGGTCACGGTCACCAATTCTTTTTTCAACAATCCGAAGAGGATCATCGTCAGGATCTTATCGAGGGGTTCTTCCAACAGAATGCCAGCTTCAACGGCTGTGAGACCGCGTTTGATGCCCTTGCCTTCGATTGAAATCTTGGGAGGCAGGTACTGCATCTTGCGTTTATCGGTTTGCTTCTTACCCTGGATGATTACAAAAATGAAGAAACTGATGAAAAGCAGCGGGAAGAAACCACAACTGATAAAGCCCCAAAGCTTGGAAAGGAAACCTGGCGCAGTAGAACCACCATTATCTGCGGATCCACTATCCGTAGGCACAGTGTACTCGGAGATCACTGTCCCTGCCGGAACCGCGGAAGCAGGGAATGCTGCGCCAAAAGAGTAGATACTGTGGACGTCCGCGTTGGTGGTGTACCATGAATAGTTGACACGATTGTCTGTGGTCATGGTGGCTTCGGGTTCGGCTGAGCCTGGCCAGCCCGAAGGTTCATAATAGACTCCCTGGTCAGCACCAACCGCAGGGGGCAAGATGATGGTCATCCGATATGCTGTATTTTGTGAGCGATCATACTGTTCGCCGAAAAAGCTCGGAGTGAAGAGAAAATTGGCATAGTCTGTGCGATCCCCGTTGTCGTACACAGACAAAACTCCCTTGACCTCATAGACCCAAGCGGTAACAATGCCGGCTTCACCAGGCTGGATCGCATACTTTCCCAGCGCGAGTTCTGCGCCCTGGACGTAAGCTGAGTCGTTGACTTCAGGCATCTGGACGCCGTTGATTTCAGCTTTGATGTTGGAAAGTTTGTATTGGGTGGTTGGCAGGCCAAGATCAACAAAATCAATCGCGCGCCCGTTAGGATCATTCTGAAACGCCATGTAGTAATACAACGTCAGCGTGCCATCCGCTTCGAGATAGGCTTCAACTTCGTAAGCTGTGAGGGAAAAGCGATAATCCTGTGCTTTCACCGATCCGAGCGGGATCAGCAGGAGCAGGACACTCAACAACAAGAAAATTCGCTTAAGTTTGTTCATATGCTTACCACTTTGGTTCTTCAGTCACCTGATAGGTTGTGCCACAACTGTGGCACTGGACCGTGACAGCGCCATTGACAAGTTTCATGTCATCTGGAGCCAACGGAGCGCCGCAGGATTGGCACTTGATGGTATCCATCTTCACATTGCCGGGAAGGTCAACATTGAGAGTCACATTCTGGACGGTCTGTTTGGAGGCTGCTGCCAGGCGGACGCCTGCAAAGATCAGCCCAAAGCCCAAAATCAACCCAATAATCCCATAAATAACCCAGGAAGGGGAACCGCCTTCGCCACCTGATCCGAGCAGGAACAGGAAGGAAAATACAATGACGATTGCCGCTAGAATGTAAGAAATAACGCTGCCAGCTTTCATAGGAACTCCTTGGTTCTATTGTATTGTCTTGAGCATAACACTACACGTCAGACAAAACCCTATATAATATGCTTACTTATGATGATAACATCAAACATGTCATCTGAATTTATATTATAGTAAATTTTTGTTAAGGGTCCTATGGAAAAGTCATCAATACCAGAAGTTGTTATCGCAAGATTGCCTGTTTATGTCCAGAAACTCAACCAACTTGTGAGAGAAGGGCGTGAAAATGTCTCATCGCAGGAGATGGCGGAGCACCTCGGCGTGACCTCAGCCCAGATCCGAAAAGACCTGTCTCATTTTGGAGGTTTTGGAAAACAGGGAACGGGTTACAACGTGATTAACTTGCTAGAATCACTGCGAAGCATTCTGAATTTGAATCAAATCTGGGAAGTTGTGCTGGTAGGTGTTGGGAACCTTGGTCAGGCGTTGCTGAGTTACCAGGGCTTTTCACAAAAGGGATTCGAGATCGTGATGGCTTTTGATAATGATCCAAAGGTCATTGGTCGAACCTTTGCGGGCATCGAAGTCCTGGATGTCATGCAGATGCAGAATCACATCTGCCCACGAGGCATTCCAATTGCCCTCCTGACCGTGCCAGCTGGAAAGGCACAAGAGATGGCAGATCAGTTAGTTCGTTGTGGGGTGAAGGCGATCCTGAACTATGCGCCAGTCACACTCAAGGTACCCGAAGGGGTTAGGCTCGCAAACATCGACCCTGTTTTGAGCTTGCAAACAATTACGTACTACTTATAGACGATAAGTTTAGCGACCCTGGTTGCGCAGAATAACTTCCAGGATTGAGAAACCCTTAGCCGCGCCTTCGACGGTGCAGGTAACCGGGTTTTCAACAACGTATGCAGGGATGCCCAGTGCAACGGTCAGGTATTTGTCGAGACCCTTCAGCAATGAAGTGCCACCACACAGCGCGACACCACGATCGATGATGTCGGAAATTAATTCAGGAGGTGTTTTTTCAAGGACGCGTCGGATTGCTGAAACGATTTCTTCCAAGGGGGGCTGCAAGGCATCAACGATTTCGTTGGTGGTCAGGCTGGCAGGTTTGGGCAGACCGGTGACCTGGTCTTGCCCCTGGATTTCCACGGTTTTTTCATCCTGAGTGGTAGTAGCAGCGCCAATGTTGAGTTTGAGCTGTTCAGCAGTGGGCTGACCGATGATCAGACCAAACTTCTTGCGGACGTAATTGATGATGGCTTCGTCGAGTTTGAGACCGGCTGTGCGGTTGGTTTCAGCGCTGACGATGCCAGTCATCGAAACAACTGCTGCCTGTGTGGTGCCAGCGCCCAGGCAGATGATCATGTTGCCGGTGGGCGTGTTGATCGGGAGGTCAATCCCGATGGCTGCAGCCAGGGGTTGAGGAATAATGTTTACCTCGCGTCCACCCGCACCCAGACCTGCTTCAACCACGGCGCGTTTCTCGACGCTGGTAACGCCATAAGGCGCAGTGATAAGCAGGCGGGGCTTGAAGAAGAGGGTAGGACCGGTAACTTTCTTGATCATTTCACGCAGATAGATCTCGGTGAGTTCGTACTCGGCAATCACACCATGGCGTAACGGGCGAATGACCTCAATCGATTCAGGCACGCGGCCCATCATGCCAAGGGCGGTGGTGCCATATTCGACCAGTTTCATTTCGTTGACAACGATCGCCACCACAGTCGGTTCTTGCTGAAGGATCTGATTCCCTTCTCCAATCTGCGTGTTGAAAGTGCCGAGGTCAATACCTAGTTCTCGAGAAAGTCCCATGTGTTATCCAATGATTCAATGATTTTCAATTACTCATTTTACCATCTCTACGAGTGTAAAAATACAAGCTTAGAAATGGTCAAAATACTGCAGAGCCACCCGGAGCTTTGATTCGACATCATCAGGTGTGTCCTTTGGCAAGCTTTGCAACGCAGTTTGGGCTTCGACAACACTATAACCAAGGGAAATCAACGCATCGACGACGGCATCATCCGCGTCGGTGATGCTGCGGATGGATAGCCCATCACTGTCAGGAAGTTTTCCCTGCATCTGGATGATGATTTTTTGAGCTGTTTTCTTGCCGATGCCGGGCACACGGCTAAAGTAATCTGGTTTTTCGCTCAGAATAGCAGAGCGGATGTTGTCGATGGAAAGGCTTGAAAGGATCGCCAGCGACAATTTTGGACCGATTCCGCCAACAGCCAAAAACTGCAGGAAGAGTTGCTTTTCTTCAAGGCTGGAAAAGCCGTAGAGCGAGATATTGTCTTCGCGGACGAGCATGTAGGTGAAAAGGTAAAGTAAGTTTCCGGTTTCGGTTTCGCCTAAAAGCGGTTTTGGAACGAACACTTCGATTCCGATACCGTTGATGTCGATGATGACTGTCTCTTTGGTCACTTGAATTACTTTTCCGGATATCGAAGCGATCATGGTTGCCTCCGTTGGTTGTGGCGGTCCTGGTAGATTTGGTAAAGCATGACTCCTGCCGCGACAGAGATGTTGAGCGAGTCGCAAGCTCCTTCCATCGGGATACGCAGCATTTGTGAGCATAGTGACACGTATTCGTCTGAAAGCCCCTGGCGTTCACTGCCCAAAAGCAGGAGAACAGTGGGTGGAAATGTGACCTCAAAGGCGGAGCTGGCAGCTTTATCTGAGGTGCCAATCACCGTCAGATCGGCGCTGCGCTCCAAAAACGCCTTCAGATCATTGAAACCAGCACGGTAGTGAGGAACGGTAAAAACAGAGCCCATGGAAGCCTTGACGGCGGCAGGATCGTAAGGATCTGTGGAGTCGTTCAGCAAGATCAACCCGTTTACGCCGACAGCGTCGCAAGTGCGCAGGATGGTGCCTAGGTTGCCCGGGTTTTGGATGGATTCGAGCGCCACCCAAAACGAACCCAGCTGGGCAGAAGTCGCGGCAAGATCTGACCAGTTTTGGGCGATAAGAGCCGCGATGCCCTGGGGCTTTTCCTTGCGGGCTAGTGTGGCAAAAACCGATGGACTGAGTTCCAGAATTGGAATATTGCGTGACCGCGCAAGGTCAGTTAGTGACATTCCATAGTCGCTAACCAACAGTTCGGGGGCGATCAGGAGTTCGTGGATTTTCGCGTTGGAATCGAAGGCTTGCCCGACTGCCTTGAGCCCTTCCGCGAGGAAATTGCCGCTGTCGCGGCGCTCTTTCGCTAGCTCCAGCTTACGCAGGGCTTTGATGTGGTCATTGGCTGAACTGGTGATCATCTGGTTATTCCATCAGTCTGCGAAGGTTTAGATGGCTGGCATGGCACAGGGCAACGGCAAGCGCGTCTGCGGCATCGTCAGGTTGGGGGGGCTCGTTTAATTCGAGCAGCAGTTGCACCATGGTTTGAACTTGCTTCTTATCTGCTCGACCACTCCCCGAGACGGACTGTTTGACCTCGTTGGGTGTGTACTCAGCCAGGGGCAGATTGTGTTGGGCTAGGCAAAGGGTTGCCACGCCGCGAGCCTCACTGACCGCCATTGCCGTGGTGATGTTGCGCTGGAAAAAGAGTTTCTCCATGGCGGACTCGGTTGGATCGTAAGCCTCAATCAACTCGGACAGCCTGTCGTAAAGAAAAATCAAACGGCTGGAGGTTGAGCTCACAGCCGTTGAATCTATGACTTCGTAGTGAACCATTTCTGGTTCATTGCGCTGATCGAGGCGAATGAGACCGATGCCGGTGCGTGTAAGACCTGGATCGATACCCAAAATCAGCATTAAGGCTTAATTTTCCTCCAACCTGTCGTAATCTTCGTCTGTGTATTTGAGGTTGGTGTATACATTCTGAACGTCGTCACTTTCCTCAAGGGCGGAGATAACGCGCAAGACTGCAAGAGTTTGGTCAGAGTCGAGCTCAATTTCCTGTTGAGGGATCATGCGCACGCCAGCGTCTTCCGTTTTTAGACCAGCATTCGCCAGGCTGTCATGAATTGCTTTGAAGGTTTCAGCAGGACCAACTATTTCGATGTAACCGTCTTCCTCAGTGACATCATCGGCGCCGGCTTCAAGAGCGGCTTCGAAGGCTTTGTCGAAGTTTTTACCATCGGATTTTACAGTGTAGATCGCCTTGCGATCGAATTGCCAGCTGACTGAACCGTTGCTCGCCAAGTCACCGCCGCCTTTTGAAAGGATGTGGCGCAGATCAGCGACTGTGCGGTTGCGGTTTTCAGTGACGCATTCAATAACAGCTGAGGCGCCTTTGCCGAGGTAGCCTTCATAGGTGATCTCGAGCAGTTCGGTTCCGTCTTTGTCATCGCCAGTACCCCGTTTGATAGCACGTTCGATGCTGTCTTTGGGCATGTTACCCGCTCTTGCGCGTTCGATGGCAAGCTCGAGTGAAACGTTCATAGAGGGGTCGCCGCCGCCATTACGTGCGGCAAGGGCGATTTCACGGGCGAGACGGGTGAAGATTGCGCCTTTTTTGGCGTCTGCAGCACCCTTTTTGCGTTTAATCGTGGACCAATGGGAATGTCCTGACATAAAAAATCTCCTTAAATCTGAATGAAAAGCTAAGCAATTAACTATATCATAAAGTTTTACACGCGGGGAAGAAAAGCGGTGTGCACATAACCAAAACTAACTTTATTAGCAGGACTAAAGTATTAGGGAATCTCCATGAAAATTCTTCCAAGGATGGTAAAAAATTATGATTATATCGAGCCTGTGGTCTTGGAAGAAAATTTCCTGAGGATTTTACTTTCAAGTCGGGTTTTACGGTGTAAAAGAGATGCAGCCAAAGTGGGGTCGGAGCATATGGATAACGCCTGGTTTGTGCAATGCAGTGCAGAATCATAATCACGTCTCTGATGTTCGAACACTTTTGTCAGTTCGATTAAGGCTTCGATGGAACCCAAGGAGGCGGCTTGGTGCCACAAAGCACAGGCTTCTTCCAGATTCCCCTTGCGTTTCTGAAGTCCCGCCCGCAGGAGCAGGCTCTTTTGACGGTCTTGTTCACCAAGCTGTTGCAACCGGTCTGATGAGTACACCTTGTCGGCTAATTTGTCGCGCTCAAGGATTTCGAGCACTCGTCCGACAGAAAGCAAATCTCCTGGGTCGGTGAATCGTTCGTCGGATGGATCTTCGAGGATGGCTGCTAGCCAACTGAAAAGCGCAGAAAGGCTGAGCACATCAATTTCATTGTGATAAAAGATGCCAGGCATATGGGTGGCGTCGCCAGTGAAGAGATATTCGCGATAGAAATCTGGCACCAGGTAGCCAGGTATATCATCTTGTTCGCGTTGAAATCCAAGCACTTGTGTTTCGATATTCCCGAGGTTGCATTGACCCAGGCGGGATTTCCAAATCCGTCGGGTGAAGGGCAGAAGGTCGAAATGCGTGGTTCCAGTAAAAGGGTTTGAGAGGCGCTGCATGATGTAACGGGTATTGATGATTGGCAGGTCGAAAGCTTTGCCATTGTAGGTGACGATGCCTTCCACGCCCTCAACAAACTCCGATAGAGCCGCAAGTTGGGCAGTTTCTTCGGCTGGATTGCGGACAAAGAATTGTTCCACCACGAAATTGTTCTTAATGAACCGACCCGCGCCGATCATAAAGGGCATGGTGCCTGTTCCGCCAGAGAGTCCCGTTGTTTCGGTATCAAGAAAGACCAGGGATGTGAGGGAAGGTGTGGCAGGCGCTTTTGCCCATTGCGCCAGCCACTCGTGGGAGGTCAGGGGTTTCAGCGGCAGGTGACCATGTTGGCGGTCTTCGGGGTAAGTGTGGTTGAGGGAAAAAACCTCGCCGAAGATGGTGCTCACATTTCGACCAGGCACCAGGTCTTCAATAGGTTGTGGTTTGCCTGATTTAGCCTGGAGAGGTTGGGAGACACCCAGTTGGACGCCAAGGCGCTTGAGTCTTTCGGAAAGATTGTTCCAATCACTCATGGAGCAACCCCCTCAACAAAGCCAGCGATTCGCGCTTGCTGCCGTAGCCATCCTCGCCGAATGGACCGACGCAAGCTGGGCAGCCATCCTCGCAGGGGCAGTCACTGATCATTTCAGCAGCCCGAGCGAGCCAAAAGGCGTGGTCCTCGAACAATTGACGCGAAAGCCCCACACCACCGGGAATGGTATCGTATACCAAAATTGCCGGTTGGCCGTCATTCAGGATTGATTTTGGTTCAGAAAGCATGGCGATATCGGCATCGTCACACATGATGAGTAAAGGGGCGATGTTGCGCAAGGCGTGGCGCGCGCCAGCCATGCCAGAGATAACCCGCACGCGGGTTTCCACGACGGCGTGGCAGCGATGACATAGGGTAACGAGGTTGGAAGGCGCGTTCGCTTGCAATGGATCTGCGAAGGTTTTAAAGGGCTGGATGTGGTGCACATGCAGCTCAGCAGGAGTGAAGGTCAGATGGCAGGCGGCGCATTTGTATTGATCTCGGGCGAGGATCTTTTGCCTGAGTGTAGACCAACCTGGACCATAATCGTTAGGATCAGAATTCCACAAGGCAAGGTCTCTGAGATGGTTTACGAGATTCTCACCTATCGAAAACCAGGCGCCTTCGGTTTCCAGACCGCGAGCCGGCAAGTCGAGAGGCAGACGTTCGAGGGTCTCGTTGGTCTGCCAACGAATTTTTCTGAATCCCTCAACCCTGATGGAAAGCGAAAGCGGTCCGCTGCTAATGTGTGATGAGCCTACCGGCAGAGTTGAGTGTTCCTGGAAGTTTTCGATGGTAGTTTTAATTGTAGGCAGGGTATAGTAGTCAGGCTGGGCAGGCTTGAGGTGGCATTCCCCTTTAGCCAGGTCGAGCTCATCAACGAGGTAAGTTTCAGCCTCATGCAGATATACCGCCTGGGGATGTACCAGCCATTCAGCGCTAAAGGCATCCATCTGACCAATCAGAATGGGTTTTTCGGGTCCATCAACCAGCAGGGAGACAATGTTCGGAGTGGAAGAGCGCAAGGATATCTCAGCCGAAGGATAGGCGTCCGCAACCCAAAAGTGGGAGTCATTTCGGGTCAGCACTTCTCCAGCCGCACTCATGGACTGGAAAATTTCCTTGAGTTTTTGAGGATCGACCGGTCCAAAACCCTCATCGGGCGCAAAGGGTAGTTCAAAGGTCGCGCAGCGCAGATGCTGATAAAGTACCAGCAGGTTGTTTGGATCAACGAGCGCCTTTTCGGGGGAATTGCTGAGATATTCAGGATGATTCGCCAGGTATTGATCCATGGCGTCGTTGGTGGCGATCAGGAGGGCGAGAGAATCCTGCTGCTTTCTGCCCGCACGTCCTGCTCGCTGCAAAGTAGTCGCAATCGAACCAGGATAACCAACCAGGATAACCGATTCGAGCTCACCGATATCGATCCCAAGTTCCAGGGCTGATGTCGCGACCACGAGGCGGATATCGCCGTTTTTGAAACCTTGCTCGATCTCACGACGGTCACTCTTGAGGTATCCGCTGCGATAGCCGCGAACTTTTGGTCGAAGTTGGAACGGCAACCTCTCGAGCAGATAAGTGAGGAGCATTTCAACCGTGCGGCGGGTACGGGCAAATAGCAGCGATTGCCTGTTGGCTTCGAGCAGCGTAAGCCCCAGGTTCACACTCGTCTGCACGCTGGACTTGCGTAAACCCAGTTTTTGGTCGACCAGGGGTGGGTTGTATAGCAGGAAGTGTTTCTCTCCGTGTGGAGCGCCGCTTTGGTCGATCAGGCTGACTTTGTCATCGATCAGCACCTCAGCCAGCTCCACCGGATTGGCAATCGTGGCGGAAGTGAGAATGAACTTGGGAAATGCGCCATAAAATGCCGCGATGCGCTTCAGGCGGCGCAAAAGGTTGGCAAAATGCGAGCCAAATATGCCCCGGTAGGTGTGCATTTCATCGATGACCACCAGGCTGAGCCCTTGGAAAAATGGCTGCCAGATGGCGTGGTGGGGCAGGATGCCTTGATGGAGCATATCCGGGTTGGTCAGCAGGAAAACCGACTGCTTGCGCATGGCAGACCGCATCTGCTGCGGGGTGTCCCCGTCAAAAATGTTTACGGGCATTGGCTTTTTGGAAGGAATGGCTCGGGTTAACGCATCCAGGCTGGTAAATTGATCCTGGGTCAGCGCTTTAGTGGGAAAGAGGTAAAGAATGCGCGCGTTGGGATTGACAAGCGCTTGCTGGACCGCGGGCAGGTTATAACAGAGGGTTTTTCCGCTGGCAGTGCCTGTGGCAATGACAAGGTTCTCCCCATTGTGAGCCCGCTCGACTGCCTCTGCTTGATGAGAATATAACTGCGTAATTCCAAGCGTGTTTAGAGCGGTTTGAAGGCGGGAATCCAGTATAGAGGGGATTGACGTGCTGACGGCTTGACTCGGAGCTGTCACTTGCCAATAGGCAACGTTGTCACGGAACTCCTGGTCCTGCTGCCATTGATCGATCAGAGAGCGGATGCCAGCACCGCTTTGGTGCTGTTTACCATCATTTTCCAAGGCGTGCTTTCTTTTTTGAGGCTTGTTTGACCAGGAAGTCCATGATTGGGTTGGACCAGTTGCCCAGACGAGTAGCAGCAAAATAAGTAAGTTTCGCGGAAAATCCCGGCACAACTTTGTACTGACCCCGAGCCACAGCTTTCAAGGTCACTTTGGCGACCATTTCTGGCTGGATGGGTTTATCGGAACCCGCCAATTCACGAGTCTCAAAAGGTTTGTATTGATCTTCCCAGGCAAGCTGGGGCGTGTCGGTGTCTGGAGGATAGACGATGCTAACTTTAATCCCTTTAGGTTTGAGCTCTGTTCGAAGCGCATCGGTGAAACCCTTGATCGCAAATTTTGCGCCTGAATAAGCCGTATAGCCAAATACCCCAATCACTCCTGCCATGGAGGAGAAATTAACGATGTGTCCGGATCCTCGTTCGATCATTCCTGGTAAGACAATCTTGATTGTATTTACAGTTCCATGGTAGTCGATATCCATCGTCCATTTGTAGATATCCAGGGGCATTTCTTCAACATAACCCGGGCGCGCGACACCAGCACAATTGATCAGGATGTCAGGCGTTTCATGGTTGCGAATGTATTTTTCGTGCAGGGAGATGAGTGTCTGTGCATCGGTAACATCGGCTGAGACGATTTTGACCTTGGCAGTTGGATATTTTTCGAGAATAGATTCTTTTGCATCCTTGAGTTTCTCGTAATCTCTTGCCAAAAGGATCACTATGGCATCCATTTCAACCAAAGCGTTGGCGATGGCGAAGCCGATCCCACTGGATCCACCTGTGATCAGTACGGATTTTCCGCGAAAATAGTCTTCAGTTTTCATGAATGCCCGCAGCTTGAGCAATTTCCAGAAGCACAGGACGAGCAAGAGTTGTTTCCACTGAGGTTTTTCCCAGAACTAAAAGCGTTCACCAGCGAAAGCTGCCGCCTGGCATCAGTGCTTCCACAGGCTGGGCAGGATATGGGTTGATCGGCCTGGCTAAACGGGCGGAGTGTTTCAAAGGTTTGTTCGCATGATTGACAAACATATTCATAAAGAGGCATGAGTTTTCCTTAATTATTAATATCGGGCGCGGATCGCAGGTAAAAGGTATTCGGAAAATGCACGTTGGAAGTCGAAGTCAGGCTGCCAATCCCAATCTCGCTGGGCGGCGGAGTCGTCAATGTCAGCTGGCCAGGAATCGACGATGCACTGTCGGTGGCTGTCAGGCGCAAAGCGAATCGCGGCCCCGGGAAAAGCCGACAAAATTAGATCGTAAATCTCCTGTGCGGTCGGACTGAAGCTGGTGACATTATAGACAGTCTGGGACAGGGCTTGACGCGGAGCTTCCTGGAGTGCGATTAACGACTTAATGGCATCTGGCATGACCATGAAAGGGAGTTTTGCGTCGGGGCGGACGAAGCAGTTGTAAGAAACACCTTTAGCTGCAGCGTGGAGCATCTCAGGACCATAATCGCTGGTGCCGCCAGTGGGAACGGTCTCAGAACTGATTAAACCCGGAAAACGTAAGGCCCGGAAATCGAGCAATTCTTCGGGATTGGCATTGTCCGCAAGCTGTTTGTAATGTCTGCTGTAGTATCGCCCAAGATTCTCACAATAAAGCTTGTTGATGCCATACATGGTGGTAGGGGTTGTGAATTGGTCTTCACAAATCTTACCAGCTGCTTGTTTGGTCTCCAGGTCAGGCATGCAATAGACCGCGATCGAACTGGGATAGATGAACTTGACAGGCACACAATCCTGCCTGGATTGCATTTCTGACAAACGGAGCAGATTGAGCGTCCCGTCGACGTTTATTTTGTGAGCGAGCACAGGATTTTGTTCAGCTTTTGTCGAAAGAATTGAAGCCAGATGGAATACGACACTGAAGCGGTATTCTTCAAACAACGCTTCGAGTAGCGAGAAGTTGAGAATGTCGCCGATCTCCCAATGGCGTACAAGCGGTTGGAGCACCTCGTCCAGGGGGTTGAGGTCAAGAGCAACAATCGCTATTTTTTGATTTGCAAGGTGGTGGATCAGACCATGACCAATTTCTCCGTTTGCTCCAGTGATCAGAACGACTTCCTCGCGCATAAATTGGCTCCTTTTATTTTCGGTCAAAGATTGGAAAGTGAACATACTCCCGCCTGATGTTGGAGGATGGAGTGGGTGAAATTCGCAAAACCGTGACAGTCATGTCGTCCCGGGGACGGCCAAGATCCTGGTTGACCGCCTGGTTGAGAATGGCGTCAGCAACTTCCTGAACGGTGGGTTCATCATCCTCAAACAAAGATTCAACCGAAATCCGCAGATCCAGGGTTTGTTCATACTGGCTGCCTGCCTTGAGGACTCCGTCGGAGACAAGGATGAAATCCCGACCTTCTTCAATTTCAAACTGATAAACAGAGGGCTCGATGGAAAGTTCATCTTCGCTTGCGCCGTCAAATCGCAGGTAATCGACTACACCTTCGAAGACAGTTAATACCGGGGTGGTGTTATTTTTGGTAATGACGATCGACTGGGAATCCAGATCGCAAGAAATGATACTGATGCTTACCTGAGTCTTGCCTTTGTGCTCCTCGTTCATGCTTGTGAGGACGTTTCTGGAAGCAGCACCATCGTGTATGCCACTGGCGATCAGGCTCTGGATGGAGTGAACGGCTTTCATGGCAATCGACCTCGATCGACGTCCGCTAAGCTTTCCCTCCGCCATGATAATAGAAATCCCCCCGTGAGGGCGCTCGATGATTTCTACCTTGTCGCCTTGTTCAACAGAAGAGTACCGATCGGTTTTTGAGATAGCTGCCTGAAGTTCCATGTCACAATTTTATCGCATTCCCGCCATGTGAACACAGCTGACCACTAAATCATGTAAAATATCTCACGACTATGAGGAGTGCAATTTGAAACAAACCCTGATTGTTTTATGTTTAGTGTTGATGTGCGTGAGCTGTGTCGCTCAGACGCCTGCTGCTTCTCCCACAAAAACCTCGCCAGCCACTTCTTCACCAACCAACGACGGCTCGACGCCAATCAGCCAAATCCAAGGGCTAACTCATCGTTCGCCGATGGAAGGGAAAACGATCGCCAAAGTAAGCGGCATGGTTACCGCGGTGGATGGTGAAGGATTCTACCTGCAAAGCATGGCGCCCGACGGGGACGATCGCACCTCTGAAGCACTTTACGTTGATCTCGAAGCCTATGTGAACGTCAAACGGGGCGATCAGGTGCTGGTTAAGGATGGTTGGGTGCGGGAATGGAATCCAGCGGGTCTCGGTGAAAATTCTTTGACTATTACGACCCTGGTCGCGAAGGATGTGACTGTGTTGGCTAATAATCAGCTTTTGCCCAAACCTGTTGTGATCGGGAAAGGCGGCAGGATCATTCCCAACCAGGTGATTGAGAACGATGTAAAAGGCTATATGGGGCAAAGCAAACAAGCGCTCGACCCCCAAGAAGACGGCATCGATTTTTTTGAGAGCCTTGAGAGCATGTTGGTGCAAATCAATAACGCCAAGGCAGTCTCGACCCGTAATGGCTACAACGAAGTTTCGGTGGTTGCTGACAGTGGTCAGAATGCCGGAATTTTTTCTGAAGAGGGCGTTTTGGTGCTTCGAGAAACAGACCCCAATCCCGAGAGGATCATGCTGGATGATGCCTTCATCATGATGCCAGAAATCCACGTTGGCGCGGTTTTTAGCGAACCAGTTGTGGGTGTGGTGGATTACGATTTTGGCAACTACCGCATCCAATTGTTGAGCAAGCCGATTTTGAACCAAAATGTGCCATTCAAGGCAACAGGTGCTCGCGGTGTGCAGGCGGATTGGGAGTTGGCCATCGCAACATACAACCTGGAAAACTTCAATAGCCTGCAAGAAGTGGAACGCTCAAAGCAGATAGCAATGGAAATTGTGGAGATGCTCAAGGCACCAGACATTCTTGTTTTGCAGGAAATAATGGATGATGACGGCAGCATGGATTCAGGTCAGGTCAACGCGGAGCGCAACCTGGCCAGCCTGGTTGACGATATCGTTGACGCTAGTAAAGGTGAGGTTGTTTATGCAGCATTGAACATCAACCCGGCAAACAATCTGGATGGGGGAGTTGCTGGTGGGAACATCCGAACTGTGATTCTCTATCAAACCAAACGGGGGTTGAGACTGCCTGGTGCCCAGCCAGGAAAAGCCACTGAAGAAACCAGCTTGCGCAACGAGAACGGACGTGCGATGCTGAGTCTGAACCCAGGCAGAATCTGGCCTGGAAATTCTGCGTTTTTTGACTCCCGAAAACCCATCATCGCCCAGTTCGTTTTCAATGGGCAGGACCTCTATGTGATTGGAAACCATTTCAATTCCAAGGGGGAGGATGGTCCGCTCTACGGCGATCAGCAGCCACCACAAAAGCCGACTGAAAGACAAAGAACAGCGCAGGCAAGAGCGGTGAATGGCTTTGTGCGGGATATTCTGGACATCAATCCGAAGGCGCTCATTGTTGTGCTTGGGGACCTTAACGATTTCCCCTGGAGTGCGAGCATGAAAACTTTTGAGAGCGACTTGCTTGAAAACCTGGCGCTGACCTTACCCGAAAACCAACGCTTCACTTACCTGCATGAGGGCAATGGGCAGATCCTCGACCAAATGCTCGCAAGCAAAGCGCTGGCACCGAGGTTGGAGAGCTACGAGATTATTCACATCAACAGCCTGAGCCTGGCGCGCGAGTCTTCCAGCGATCATGACCCGGTCGTCGCGGTGTTTGATCTGAGCGCATTGGAGTGACGATTGTGAAACCGGTAAGAAATATAATAGCAAGCATTTTAATATTAAGCATAGTTGCGTGTAGCAATACAAGCTCAATATTAACTATCGTGCCTACTCAAACAATTGAGAGTGAGACTGCACCGAATGAGTCGAGCAGTAAAGTAAAGGAAAGCGCAACCGGTACGGCAATTACTCCTTCCAGTCAGCCAACCCTCGAAGAAGTTGCAGTCGTGACTCTGAAGATTCCCGAAAGAATCCAGGCACCCAGTTTCGAATATTCCGGAATGGCTTGGTACGGAGACGTATTGGTTTTATTGCCGCAATTTCCTGATGATAAAGAGGGTAACCGTGAGCCCAACTTGTTCGCCATTACAAAAGACGAGCTAATTTTGGCAGCCAAAGATCCAAGCCTTGAGTTAACTGTCCGGGATGTGCCGATAGTTAATTCTGATTTACGAAGCGTTATCAAGGGTTATGAGGGGTTTGAGTCGATCCTGTTTGTGGGTCAAGATGTCTACCTTACAATTGAGAGCCGTGCCGGGAACCCGATGATGGGCTACCTGATAAGAGGCGAGGTGAAAGGTGATTTGGAGAGTATCACGCTCGACCCAGAGTCGCTAGTGGAGCTTGAGCCGCTCTCGAAAGAGAGAAACGCAACCTTTGAGGCAATGACACTATGGAATGGCAGCCTCTACATCATTTATGAACACAACTCAACGAAAAATGTGGCTCAGCCGGTTGCATACGAATACAGTTTGGACCTTGAATTTCAGCGTCAGATTCCTTTCCCATTGATAGATTTCCGCGTTACAGACGCGACGATCAGCGATCCTTCTGGGTTGTTTTGGGTTGTGAACTACTTTTATCCCGGCGATACCCATCTTGCTGTCGAACAGGATAATTTGGTCCTGGAATATGGCGAAGGGGAAACCCACGCCGCCAATGAGCCAGTCGAGCGGTTGGTCCAGCTTCAGATTGAAGCGGATCAGATCTCGCACGTTGACCAGGCGCCCATTTACCTCCAGTTGCTTGATTTCAACATCGCCAGGAACTGGGAAGGCGTTGTTTTGTTGGATGATCTGGGCTTTTTGCTGATCAGTGATAGTTATCCTGGTTCGCTATTGGGATTCTGTCCGTTCTTAAGCTGGAAGTAAATTATTGTGAATCAGAGTCCAAAAGTTGGGTTTTGTTGAAAAAATCAGGTACAATAGTAATTTAGATAAGGCTGTCGTGACCAATCATCATATGATCGACTTCTGAGGTGCTATGGAATCTAGCAACATACTCAAATCCACGAAAAGGGCTAATGCTTTCAAGAAGGAAGCTTTTAAAGACCAAGTTACAGGAATCCTGTTTTCTCTTCCAGCGATCATTGTCATTTTCTTTTTTGGACTATTTCCGATCGGTTATTCTTTTTACATGTCTTTGTATAACTGGAATGTGCGCAAAGGAAAGTTTATTGGTCTGCAAAATTACCTCAATATTTTTGGTGATTGGACAGCTTTCTTTCAAGTGGTGCTGGGGATTGTGCTAATCGTACTAGCAATTACTCTGTCGCGAAAAGTAAAAAATTCGGGGTCGAAGTTTAGCAAATACAGCTTCATTGTTTTCATCATTCTTCTGGTGCTTGCAGGAGTATTCTTTCTGACGGGCTGGGGGAGAATGATCGAGTTTGGTGATAAAGCATATTTGAGTTCACTTGTCAATACACTCTACTATGCTATTGGCACTGTACCAGCGCAGATCATTATCGGAATGGTGATTGCGTATCTCCTTTATCAGAAGATAGCGGGAAAAGATCTTTACCGTATGTTGTACTTTCTTCCGTATGTGACTCCTGCCGTCTCGACAGCAGTTGTTTTTCGAGTTATTTTTGACCGACCGGGTTACTCTATAGCTAACCGATTGATTGGCCTCATTGGGATTGATCCATTAAAATGGCGATTTGAAAAGATGCCGATCATGCAGCTTTTAGGTTTTGACATCAAAGGTTTCTTTGCTGGACCAAGCCTGGCACTCATAACCATCATGATTTATGGTATTTGGTCATTTGTAGGTTATAACATTGTCATTTTCTTGTCCGGATTAGGAAATATCCCCAAGGAAGTGTACGAAGCAGCAGAGATTGATGGAGCAACAAAAAAGGATTTATTCAGATACATTACTATTCCATATCTCTCTCCAATTACCTTTTATTTATCATTGATCTCACTCATAGGTACCTTTAAAGCCTTCAACCATATTTATGTATTACGTCTGCCATCGGCAGGATATTCGGTTATTACCGCAAGCGTGTACATTTTTGATCGTTTTTATCAGTACACACAATTTGGTGTAGCAACTTCCCAAGCAATTGTTCTATTTTTGATCATTCTCGGTCTTACTGTTGTTCAAAACAAGGTAATGGCGGAAAGAGTCTTCTATGGATAATTCGATTCTTTTAAAACCTAGTACCTCAGGATTGCGGAAAACCAATCCAAAATTAGCTTTGGCTGGCAGGGTCTTGATCTACGTGGTTTTAAGTGTTGGTGCCCTCATTTGTCTTTTTCCTTTTTTTTGGATGATTTCCACTTCATTAATGACGCTGGGTGAAACCTTGCAACTCCGCTTGTTACCGGCTGTACCGCAATGGGCAAATTATGCAGAGGCTATAGAGCGAGCTAAGTTTGACAAATACCTGGTTAATAGCCTCCTGATCACGCTTGGAACAATGGCTGGTTTGTTGTTTACATCCATTCTGGCAGCCTACGCATTTGGACGGATTAAGTTCAAGGGAAGTAATCTGATCTTTATGTCGTTTTTGGCAACCATGATGATCCCTGAGTCCGTTACCCTCATTCCTAATTACTTGATGATTCGAGGCAGTATTCTTCCTCTTCCGGGCGGAAGTTGGATGAATAGCTATTGGGCGCTTACCGTACCCTTCATCGCGAATGCGTTTAGCATTTTCCTTTTAAAGCAATTTTTTCAGCAGGTACCTAATGAACTCTGGGATGCTGCTCGCATGGACGGAGCCGATCACCTGCGATTCTTGGTGCAGATTGTCCTTCCAATCAGCAAGGCTCCGATCATGACAGTGCTTTTGTTTGGATTTACGGGTTCATGGAACGCATTTTCGTGGCCTCTAATTGTAACGTCCACAGACAAATGGAGAACGATGATGATTGGTTTGTGGAACTTTGTGGGAGAGGCTGGCACAGAAACTCAGTTGTTAATGGCAGGAGCTGTCATCACGCTCATTCCTATACTGGTTTTGTATCTATTCACCCAAAAGCAATTTACCCAGGGAATTGCCACTACTGGATTAAAGGGATAAAATAACATTAGATATTACGGGAATTGACCCGATATCAACTACACTATCTGTTCAAAATGGAGGTTTTGACAAATGAGAAGTAAATTGTTTAGTTTATTTGCAGTCGTGATGATTGCAGCATTGGTACTGGGTGCTTGCGCCAAGCCGACCCCTGCGCCAACCGAAGTTCCAACCGAAGCTCCAACCGAAGCTCCAGTCGTAACTGAAGCCCCAACCGAAGCCCCGACCGAACCCCCAGTGGTCGATCCCTGGGCTGATGTCGTTCCCGCAGCAGAGATCACCTTCTGGCACAATCACAGTGGTGATCGTGAGCCAATCCTTAATAAGATAGTTGAGGATTTCAATGCAACAAATACTTACGGTATAACGGTAAAAGCCGAAGTGGCTGGAAGCTACAGCGACATTTACAAGAAAATGCTGCCAGTGCTCAATACTGCTGATGTTCCTGACATCGTAGTTGGTTACCAGAACCAGATCGCTATGTATCAGTTAGATGGCGCAATCTGGGACATGAACGAAATCATCGACAATCCAACATATGGACTTTCTGCTGAAGATCAGGCTGACTTCTTGCCAACCTTCTTTAAGCAGGATGTTTACTCACTGTATGACAATCAACGCCTCGGTCTTGCCCCTAATCGCTCCATGGAAGTTATGTACTACAACCTTTCATGGCTAAAGGAAATGGGCTACGAAGCTGCCCCCACCACCATGGAAGAGTTCAAAGCCATGGCATGTGACGCTGTTGCAAAACCTTACTCCAAGGGTACCGGCGATGCCACACCTGTGGGTCTGGCAATGAGAATGGATGCCTCCAACTTCGCCAGCTGGGTATTTGCATTCGGTGGAGATATCTTTGATTACACTTCCAACCAGTTCTCGCTCGATAGTGCTGCTGCTGTTGAAGCATGGACATTCCTTCAGGGTCTAGCAAAAGATGGCTGCGTGCGCGTTGTGGATGGTTACAACGATCAGGTTCAATTTGGTCAGGGCAAATCCCTCTTCACCGTTGCTTCCAGTTCCGGTTTGGGTGTGTACTATCCCAAGGCCATTGCTGAAGGTGTTGGTGAAATGGAATGGTCTGTTGCGGCTCTGCCCACAACAACTGGTCAGGTCAAACCGAACATCTACGGTGCAAGTGTCAGCATCCCCAAGAGCACTCCGGAACGCGAACTCGCCGCCTGGCTGTTCATTAAGTACTACACCAGCAAAGATGTTCAGACTGACTGGGCAAAGGGCACTCAGTACTTCCCTGTGCGCGCCAGTGTCGCTGCGAATATGACCGACTTCTTTGCACAGTATCCTCCCTACGAGACCGCCTGGAAATTGATCGAATTCGGTGCTTTCGAGCCCCCGGTGCCTGGATATGATCCCATCCGTGAAGAGATGAAGATCACCATGGCTGCCCTGCTTGAGGATCCTACCCTGGATGTCCAGACCGAACTTACTAAGCTAAACGAAGTTGCTAACGGCATCCTAGCCGATCAACTGGCTCAGATTGTAAAATAGTAGCTTAATCTAATCACCAAATCCCTTCCTATCCAGGAAGGGATTTGGAATTTAATGTTGTATAATGAAGATTGCATGGGGATGCCAGGTCTCGACGGGA
>CAYRYL010000005.1:0-101213 GCA_964428425.1 uncultured Anaerolineaceae bacterium
TAGTTACTCTGAGCCTTTTTTGCGAAGAATCTGATTTCTAACAGACAGATCCTTCGCTTCACTCAGGATGACACTCAAAATAAATTATCTTAACGGTAGATTGGCGTCAAGTACCCATACCAACACAAGCCTAGTTTTTAGCCAACCCATCCTATGACTTCAAATAATTCTGCCGGAAATGACGCAAGATTTATAACAAGCGGATCGGAACAGTTATAATTCCCTCATTAACCCTAAAGGAGTCAACCATGACAACACCCCCACGATGGGATCTTTCCAATCTTTACCTCTCGCTTGAAGATCCAGCGCTTGCAGCCGACATTGAAGCTGTGAAACAAGCCATCCAGGACGCAACCCAGGCGTTCGAAACCGAATATCTGCCTTTGCTTGATCCAGCCACGCCCGCTGAGGTGCTGAACCGCGTCTTGAACGATTATGTCCAGGGTGCCAACGCCCTTGAACTGAAGGCTGGGAAGATTTTTGCCTTTTTAGGCGCGATCATCTCCACCGATTCCTTTGACAAAGGCGCGGAACAACTTCACTCGAAAATGGCAATCGCTATGCTCCCGCTGCATGATTTATCCGTGCGTATCAGCGCATGGCTCGGCGCGCTAGGCGATCGGCTGAATCAGGCGCTTGAAATTCCCGGACTGGCGCATGATCACGCTTTCAGGTTGCTGGAATTGGCGAAGGAAAGCCGCTTTTTGATGTCTGAACCGGAGGAAATCCTTGCCAACGAGCTCACACTCTCCGGCGGCAGCGCTTGGGACGACCTGCAGGGCGTACTCACATCGCAGAAGAGCGTCGATTTCGAGCTCGATGGTGAGCTGCAATCCCTGCCACTGCCAGCGCTGATCAACCTGCGTTCGCATCCGGACGCGGCGGTGCGCGAGAGCGCTTACAAGGTTGAGCAGCAAGTGTTCGAAGAGATGAAGGAGCCGCTGGCTGCCTGTTTGAATGGCGTTAAAGGCGAGGTTGTTACCCTTGACCGCAAACGCGGTCGCGAAGACTGCCTGCATTCCTCTCTCGGTTTTGCAAGGATTGACCGCGGCACTCTTGAGGCGATGTTGGGTGCCATGGATGACGCACTGCCGATGTTCCGCCGCTACTTCCAGGCGAAGGCACGCATTCTCGGGCACGAGAAGTTGCCCTGGTGGAGCTTGTTTGCTCCAATCGGCGCAGTCAACAAGGAATTCACTTTTGATGAAGCCCGCGACCTGATCCTGGAACATTTTGGCACTTTCTCACCTGAGCTGGCTGAATTTGCCCGGGGGGCATTTGAGAAACGCTGGATCGATGCGGAGCAACGCTCCGGAAAACAAGGTGGAGCGTACTGCATGGGTGTGGACGCCGTGCAGGAAAGCCGTATCATGGCGAATTTTGATGGTTCATTTGACCAGGTAATGACCCTTGCGCACGAGCTTGGTCACGGCTTCCATAATTACTGTGCCTACCAGGCTGGCAAGACGCCAATGCAAACCACCACACCCATGACCCTGGCGGAAACCGCTTCGATCATGTGCGAGACCATCGTTTTCAACGCCATTCTCAAAACCGTTTCCGATCCCATCGAGGAACGCGCGATTTTGGAAACGACCATTTCCAGTGACGCGCAAACCATCGTGGATATTTATTCCCGCTTCATCTTCGAGAAAGCGGTCTTCGAAAAACGTAAGGAATCAAAACTTTCAGCCGACGAGATCAGCAATTTGATGCTGGAAGCTCAGAAGAAAACTTATGGCGACGGGCTGGACCAGGATGTTTTGAATAAGTTCGCCTGGACCTGGAAGCCGCATTACTACAGCACGCAGTTGTCTTTCTACAATTATCCCTATGCCTTCGGCAGTCTGTTTGCCAAGGGTCTTTACAGCGTATATCTTGAACGCGGAGAAGCGTTTGTGGAAGATTACAAAGCCCTGCTTGCCACAACCGGTGAAGATCAAGCAGCAGAACTGGCGGCGCGCTTTGGTATCGATATTCGCTCAAAAGCCTTTTGGGCCGCCTCCCTGGCGCAGGTTGGCAAGCAGATAGAGCGTTATATAGCGATTTGATGGTTTAAGAAACACAATGGCAGAAGCAAATTCAGAAACCAGCGAGACTCCAATCGACAGGAGGTGGTTACAAAACTATCTCCCAATGGGTATTGGGCAAATAGTCTCACTGGTTGGCAGCGCGTTGGTGCAGTTTGCCCTGGTGTGGTACGTAACCAAACAAACCGGCTCTGCCACCGTGCTTGCCACGGCTACCACAGCAGCCCTGGTACCCAACATCCTGCTTGGACCTTTTGTTGGGGCGTTGGTGGACCGCTGGGATCGCAAACTGGTGATGATCATTGCGGATTTGGTGGTGGCACTCGCGACTGCAGTTCTTGCAATCCTTTTTGCCACCGGCGCGATCCAGATCTGGCACATCATCGTCATTCTACTCACGCGTTCCGCCGCGGGCGTCTTTCAGGGTCCCGCCCGGACAGCAGCCACCACGCTGATGGTGCCAAAAGAACACCTCAGCCGGCTGGGAGGGGTGAACCAGGCGGTGGATGGCATGATTAACGTATTCTCGCCAGCCCTGGGAGCGTTGCTGATGGAACTGCTGCCCATGCAGGGAGTTTTAGCGGTGGATATCATCACCGCGGCGATCGCGATTAGCCTGATGATCTTTTTTGTCAAAGTCCCAAAGCCCAAAGCCAGACCAACTGCGGACCGGGTGACACCGCGTACCTTGATGGCGGATGTTCGTGATGCTGTGCGCTACATTGTCACCTGGCCAGGCTTGTTGATCTTGTTACTAATGGCAAGCTTGCTAAACATGGTTTTAGCCCCTGGAACGAACCTGTTGCCACTGCATATCACCAACTTTTTCGGTAAGGGAGCCCAGGAGTTGGCATGGCTGCAGGTGGCGATGGGCGTTGGCGGTATTGTTGGTGGGCTGTTGTTGGGAGTTTGGGGCGGTTTTAAGCGCAAAGCTTGGACAATACTGATGGGAATCGTAGGCATCGGGGCAGGTATGCTTGCCTTTGGATTGATCCCAGCGGACCGCTATACATGGTCGTTGGTGGGTTTGGGGATAGTGGGTCTGATGGCATCCTTCGCTAATGGTTCCCTGGGACCACTGATGCAGACCAAAGTGCCGCCTGAGATCCAGGGTAGGGTCTTCATGCTGCTTTCGAGTGTGACCCTTGCAATGATGCCAATTGGTTTGTTTCTTTCAGCACCCATCGCAGACCGTTTTGGCACACAGGTCAGTTATATAGCTGGGGGATCAGCTTGTATCCTCATTGGGTTGCTTGGGATGATCGACAAACGCGTGAACACCCTCGACCTTCAGAAAGAAGGCGGAGCGTTAATTACACCAGAGGAAAAGTCCGCACCGGTTGAAAGCTAGCCGGGAAAGCGGTTGCGTTAGAGGGGTGTCGAAGTGAGGTAGGTGGCGAGATCGCTGGTGCTGACAAGCACTTTCTGGGTGCCTGCACGGCGCAATTCCTTTTCAAGACCAAAACCACATAAAACGGAAAGCGACTGCGCGCCGGCGGCTTTCGCGGCACGCACATCCGTGACCGTGTCGCCAATCATCAGGCAGTTCTCAATGGGCACCCCAAGTTTTTCCGCGGCAAACAACAGTGGGTCGGCGAAAGGCTTGGTGCGCCGGCAGGTTTGTGAGGTTACAACCACAGGGAAGAAGGCGTCTAGCTGATTGAGGCGCAGAAAATGGCGTGTGGTAACTTCGTTTCGGGCAGAAACGACAGCGAGAGGGAAACGCCCACTCAGAACCTGCAGCATGGGCAGGATGCCAGCAATGGCAGGGAAATTCTGCAACTCGGCTTCTGATTGGTTTGCTCGTTTATCCAGGAAGGCAGCCAGCAGGTGATCCAAATTCATGCGGTCAGCCACTTGCAGCAGCCAGTTTCCCGGGCTTTCGGCAGAATGTACGAAGGATCGCGCGAAGCGATGGGCACTGCCCGGCTTAAAGAGGCGGTCAAGAAACATGAGTTTGTCGCGAAGCCTGCTGACCATGTGGTCATCACTGTCGGAAAGCGTGCCATCCACGTCGAACAACAGCGCGCGAATACGCGCCCGATCAAGCGGGGGAGCAGGTTTTTGTGAGGTCATGCTATTTTTTATCCGTTTTCGGATGTGAAATCAATCTTCCGGGTCAGATTCTTTGATTGGTTTAGCGATCAGAGGCTCGTCATCGTCTGGTAAGGGCTCAAGATCGGGCAATTCATCCTCATCTTCAGTAACCCGGCGTAGTGGCTTGGTCGGTAGCGGCTCCCGCATCCGGCGAATGGTGCTATCCTCTTCGAGTTCCAGTTCGTCCACAATTTCACTCCCGGAACTTTCGAAATCCAACTCGCTTGCATTTTTAATGAGGGCTTGCATAAAGCCAACCATGCGTGCGGCATTCTCAAAGGAAAGACGCTCATTTACGCCGTGGAGGGTTGCTTGCTCCTCCTGGGTGAGCACCATGGGTGAGAAGCGGAAGAGATAGTGGGAGAGGTTGGTGTAGTGACGGGCATCGGTACCGCCGTTCATCATAAAAGGTGCGGCGAGTGCTTGCGGGTAAGCGGAACGTGCCAGGCGGGAAAGTAGCCGGAATTGAGGGGAATCGATGTTCGAAATCTCTGCGGGCTCCCAGGTATGGTCGCCTTCAAGCCTTTCGCCGTGCGCAGGAAGCACTTCAACAGTTTCATCCGCCACCAGGTCGTAGATGCGTTCATACGTCTGACGCACGGTTTCACTCGGGAAAATACGTAGGTTAATCAACCCTTCAGCCGTGGCAGGCAGCACGTTTTCTGCATTGCCAGCCCGAATCACGGTTGGGGCTATGGTGGTGCGGGTATTGGCGTCCGTCATCGGATTCGCGCTCATTTTGCGCTTGATAGCGCCGCTAAAAAGCCAGGTATTGGCAAGCATCAAGCGGTCCAGGAAAGGCATTTCGTTGCCCACAAAACTCATCATGAACTCAACCATATCCAAATGCTGGGGGAAGGGGTTGTTTTCAAGCGTGGCGATGGCGAGGCTGAGCGCGCCGATGGCGGTCTGGTGGGAGGGAGTTGAGGCGTGACCAGCCTGTGTGGTGGCTTTGAGCTTGAGCGTGAGGTGCCCTTTTTCGGTCACGCCGATCATGGCAACTGGGGATTCAATCCCGGGCAATGTACCTTTGGTAATGGCACCACCTTCATCGAGTAAAAGCGCCAGCCTGACGCCCCGAGCTTCAAGCGTGCGTGCTAGTTCGACCGCACCGCGTGCGCCGCTAACCTCCTCGTCGTGACCAAAGACCAGGTACGTCGTCCGCTTAGGCTTGAAACCCTCGCGGATCAGGTTGTTGACTGCTTCCATGATACTGATAAGGTTGCTTTTACAATCGATTGCGCCGCGTCCCCAAACGTAACCGTCCGCAAGTTCACCAGCAAAAGGCGGGTGGGTCCAGCCGGAATCAGGAGCCTCATTCGCGGGCACCACGTCCTGGTGGGCAGCCAGGGCGATTGGATCAAGGTCGGGGTCGGAGCCCTGCCAGGTGTAGAGCAGCGCGCCGCCGTTGATGACTTCACGTGTCAGGTGATCCTCCACCTGGGGATAGAGCACCTGGAGCAGGTTGCGCAGGCCTTCGAAGGGCAAGGGGTCGACCTTTTCGGGGTCTTCGTGGCTAATGGTTTTCATTTGGATTGCCAAGCCGATATGCCTTGCGACTTCTTCCCCGTCGATCTTATCCAACGGGAGCAGATCTTCTTCAGGGAGTTGAATGGCAAAATGACTGGTGCGGTAAAGCAAAACGCCGACAATCGCCAGGATTATCACCGCCAGCGCAATCAGAATGAGTGTAATTGGGTCCATAGTTTTCCTCCAGAACGTCGCAAACGTGCTGCCTTTTGTCTATTGTAACGGAAAATAGTGTGGGTGAGAAATTGAACAAGCGGACAAATTGTTCCCGTCTACATAGAATCTAAATGAAATATTGTTATGTTTCTACCCTATAATTGAGGTGTTATGACAGAAACCATCCTTGTAGTCGACGACCAATCCAATGTGCGCACGCTGCTGAAAGATTACCTGAGCAGCCAGGGTTACCGCGTGGTTACAGCGAACGATGGGCAGGAAGCGCTGTTCGTGGCGCGCCATGAGCACCCAAATTTGGTGCTACTGGATATCATGATGCCCAAAATGGACGGCTATCAGTTTCTGAGCGCCTTCCGGCGCGAGAACCAGGTGCCAGTAATTGTGCTCAGTGCGAAAGAAGAAGAAACGGATACCGTGCTCGGGTTGGAACTCGGGGCGGACGATTACGTGATCAAGCCTTTTCGGATGCGGGAGCTGCTAGCAAGAATCAGGGCGGCTCTGCGGCGGGTGGATACGCCGGTTGAGCCGGCAAGCCTGCTGAGGGTTGGCGATTTGGTGCTGGATAGGGCTGCGCATAGCGTTAAGATTGGGGAAAAGGAAGCCAACCTGACAGCGCTTGAGTTCGACTTGCTGGAAGTTTTGATGGCAACTCCCGGCAGGGTTTTCTCGCGCACCGAGCTGGTGGACCGCCTTTATGAAAGCGGTTTTACGGGTCTGGAGAGTACTTTGAATGTGCATATCCGCAATTTGCGTTTGAAGATTGAACCAGATCCAGCCTCGCCGCGTTATCTTGAAACGGTTTTTGGCGTAGGTTATCGCATGAACAACCAGGAGCGTCCTTGAAAACTTCGATTAGTGTAAAACTGGGATTAGCTTTTGTGGCAGTGTCCTTGCTGACGGGTTTGGCGCTGGCATTCATTTTCCGTTCGTTGATCTCACAGAATTTCGAGCGGTACGTGGTCGACCAGCAGACGCAGGCCAAACTTGTCCTGGTTGAGGATTATTACGCCCGCAATGGAAGTTGGAAGGGCGTGGACCAGGTGTTGGTCTCGAGTGGTGGCATGATGGGGGGGCAGGGAGCCATGCACGGAATGGGGCAGGGTGGCAACCCGAACCAGTCGGGGATGATGGCTGGTCAGCGTGCTTTTGGTTTGGCTGATGCAAATAGCATTGTGTTGGTGGGGTTGGAAGGGCTCTATCCCACTGGCAGCCAACTGACGGAACAACAGGCGGAGTCTGGGTGGCCGATTCTTTTTGAGGGTAAGCAGGTGGGCACGCTCTTGAGCTCCCGCACGATCAGTTATTCTGGCATTGAGCAAAAATTCCTCGACCAGGTCAATCGCGGGCTGCTTTGGACTTTGCTGGCAGCCGTTTTGGCGGTTTCGCTGCTTAGTTTGTTGGTTTCCGGTAATTTAACCCGCCCGATCAAAGCGCTGACTGCCGCATCCCGCAACCTGGCGGAGGGCAAACGCAAGCAGTTGGTGGAAGTTAGCTCGCGTGATGAACTGGGGGAACTTGGGGAGTCCTTTAACCGCATGAGCCAGGAAATCGAAAACGCTGAGCGCTTGCGCAAGCAAATGACGGCAGATATCGCGCACGATTTGCGCACGCCGCTGACGGTCATTGGCGGCTATGTGGAAGCCGCAAGGGATGGCGCGTTGGTTCTGACGCCCGATCGGTTGGATGTGCTTGGGCTGGAAGTGAACCGTCTAAACCGCCTGGTGAGCGACTTGCGCACTCTTTCTCAGTCCGATAGCGGCGAATTGATCATCAGCCGTGAAGCAGTGGACCCGGTGGGTCTGCTGACCAAGATCAGCGAAGTTTTTCGCCTGCAGGCTGAACAGAAAGGGATCAGCCTGTCAGTCAAGGCGGCAGAAGGGCTGCCTGTGCTTTTTGGGGATGAGGGGCGCTTGATGCAGGTGTTGGAAAACCTGGTTGCCAACGCGCTCAGGCACACGTTGGCTGGCGGGAAAATCGGTTTGCATGTTTCAGAGGTTGCAGACCGTCGCGCGTTGATTTTTAACGTGACGGATAACGGCGAAGGCATCCCCGCAGAGGAATTGCCATTGATTTTCGAGCGGTTTCATCGGGTGGATAAAAGCCGGCATGCCGACAGCAACCAGAGCGGGCTGGGGTTGGCGATTGCGCGCGCGATTGTGGAAGCCCACGGTGGCAAAATCTGGGCAGAATCCACACCCGGTTCCGGCACGACCATCAGTTTTGAATTACCTCTGAATTAGCGTTAGGTTTCCTCAGTTCTCGCCGGTCTCCAGGCCGCGCGAGGAATCTGACAGTTAAGTCTCCCTGGGTCGGGTAACCCCCGTGGTGATCCGTTTTTCAGGACAGGCACGGCATCCTGCAAGAGCAGGCACGGCGTGCCGTGCCCCTACGTAGAATATTTTTTGGCTACCCTACAACCCTCTTATTGGTGCGCTTGTTTTTAGCCTGCAGGTGTAGAATTCTATGTATTCACCAGCGGGAGGAATTATGAAAAAGCACACCAAATCCAAACACAATGCCAGCGATTCTTTTGGCGCTAGTCTCTTCTTGCTCATGATGCTTGCCAGCCTCTTTAGCTCATGCAGTTCAGTTATCCAGATACCCGTCCCGGCTGAGACAATTGCCCAAACAGCCCCTGTAATAGAAGATCCGGCGACTATGGAGCCAACTTCAGTCCCTCCCACTGAAGAACCCACCCAGACTCCAACTCACGCCCTGACCCCCGAGCCGACAGTGACGCCGACCCAAGGTATAGATTTCACGATCCCTGAGGCACCTCAGGGTGTTGATCCTGAAAAATGGAAAGATGCTTACATTAGCGGGATGCAATCAAGCGGATATTTGAGGCTGAAAATTGAAGCAGGACTTGCCAAACCTTCTTGGGATCAGAATCTTGACACTTTAATTTGGGATCTGGGTAAGGAGAAATTTGCGTACAATTCGGAATTTGATTTCACTGGTGATGTGGTGTTTGATGTTTTTGGTAATAATTGGATCGTCAGAAAGAAACTTACGCATTCGAGGGGCTATGTTGAGTCTATTTTTTGGTACGATAATTTACATGATAAAGACAGTGAACAACTAATTCTGGGAGCTCAATGTGTTGAAATGATTGGTGATAGTCATTGTGCTTTGGTTGGCCAAGTAGTGGGTCAGGAAAAAATTGACATGAGCCAATATTTAATTGATGACTTTGATTCTCTAAGTAACTATGACGCGGGTATATTCTATAACAGAAAAAATCTCGTTTTTGATGTTTTGGCTGTTAGGATTCCAAATGGTTATAATAAATATGTTGAGTTGAAAGTTCCCATCGGTCCTGAAAATTATTCTAGTCGAAAAGATATTGTGGATTTGTTGTCTGGCCCAAAAACCTCAGATATTTCAGGAAAACAAATATTGGAAAAAACTCAAGATGGCTCAATGATATTTCTAATTTCCATCGCCTATCATAGTTTTCCAGCAGGTATGACCGTGGATAAATTCAAGGAATATATCTTCTCTAATCCTGAGTTCGGAGACAAACTTTCAGTATTTGAAGCCTTTGGTACGGGTGAACATTTGGGTTTAATAATGGATAAGTATCTTAATATTCCACTTTATTCTCAACATTATTGTGAAAACCCGGCTGGCAGACTTAAAATTTTCGACACAGAAAAGATGGTAGAGGATAAGATAACTCAGGTCGTCGGTCTTTTACTTCTTAGGTAACGATGTTAAGGTAGAGTTTTTTATTTATGTTTGTGCAGTCCGTTCTCTTAATACCCTCTACTTTGGTTCGGGTACAGGCCACGCGAGGCACTTGACCGGCAGGTCTTCCTTGGGTAGACGTAGCCCCCCGTGGCGATCCGTTTTTCAAGCTAGGTAGGGCATCCAACAATGGCAGGCACGGCGTCCCGCAAGGCGAGGCATGGCGTCTCGCAAGGGCTGGCACGGCATGCTGTTTAGACAAGTATGATTGTTTTCATAATATCCAAGGTGATTGTTTACAGTTTTAGGGCAGACACGGGGGTCTGCCCCTACGCCCTCCATTGCCATCAGATGCCCAGAAGTAGGGGTAACCCCCCGTGGTTACCCGCCTGTGTGGCGTATTTGGAGGTATAAATCTACGGTCGTAGCTGATTTGTTTGATTGATGAAAATGTAAATGATCACCCTAAACAAACTGTAAACCATCATTATCTAGACACATGCAGTGCCCCTACTTGTAGGATGTGATCGGCTACGATGGCGCTGAGTGCGCGCGCAAACTCGTGGGCACTGTCTTGCCATCACCCATCTATTGTTCAATACGTTTGATCTGTTTGCGCATCCAAAGCGCGCCGCCGGTTTGATGACGGCGGACAACCATCATCGAGCAAGGCACGACTTCCATCAAATAATCGTCAAGTACGCCAAAGATCTGCTCAGGCGCAAGCACTTCTTCTGCCGCGCCGATGATCATCAAATCGTAATTCCCCTCCTGGCATTCCACCAGGATCCCATCAGCAATCGACTCCGTGGTGCGGACTTTGAATTTGAGCGTGCTGTCGATTTCGCCTAATTCCTGTTCGACAATCTCACGCACCTGCAGTTCCTCGTCCTCCAGCCGCTCTTCGTCGGCTTCTCCCCGCACCAGCCTGAGAGCCGCGATTTCGACCTCGGTGTTGGGCATCACGATATCCCGCGCCATTTGCAAGGCGAGCCTGGCATTTGGTCCGCTGCCAACCGGAACGAGGATGCGCCTGACTGGGTTGGGAAGTCCGCGATCGCGAAAAACGGCAACATTGCGGTTTGCCATCATCATGACTTCCTTGATGATGTTATTTGGATATTCCACTTTTGCATGTTCGTGCGGATAACCCAACATCACCAGGTTTACATCTTTATGACGACTAAGTTCCGAGAAAATCCCCTCCTCCACCCGCCTGGCAGCCTTCAACTTGGCATAGATGGGAACGTTTTGCTGCATGGCAATCGGCGTGATTACCTCAAGGATCTTGTGTTGTTCCTGTTTTTGGGCTTCCACCAGCGCGGGCACATCGGCTGAAGCCAGGTTGATGGGGGTTTTTACCACCGTGAAGAGGCAAATCGCGGTGTCTTCCTGTTGGTCGACTAATTGAGCAGCCAGGTTTACCAGGTTGCGGGCAGTGTTGATCCGTTTGGCAGCAACCAACACACGTCCGCCGCCTTCCTGAAATTCAAGCCGCGCGGTAAGATCCTGCCTTGCTTTCACTTGCTTTGAAATAACGTAAGACACGCTCAAGACCGCCAGCACGACGCCCAGGAACAGCAATGCCCTGGGATTGGCAAATGAGATGATCAACAAGCCGGTCAGCGCAGCGGCAATAACCGTGAATGGGTAGAGGGGCACTTTAAAGGGGCGCTGAATATCAGGGAATTTCTTGCGCAGTCTTGGCATTGCCAGCGTAGCCCAGAAAAGTACAAACATGTAGCCGGCGCTTGAGATAAAACTCAGGAAGTCCACCACGCCGATCGCCGCGACGAGCGCGCTGACGATGGCCACCATCACCACAGCCACCCAGGGGGTGCGCCAGTGGCTCAAGCGCGAAAACAGGCGCGGCCAAACGCGATCCCGGCTGAGCGAGAAGGCCTCGCGCGTGGCGGAGAGCATGGCTGAGTTGACGGATGTGAGGGTGGCCACGATGCCTGCAATGCCCATGATAGGCACGCCAATGGTAGGCCAGAAGCGGGCGGCGGCATCAGTGAGGGCGGTGTCCGAGCCGGAAAGTTCAGAGAAGGGCACCGTGCCGACAGTGACCATCGTGACCGAGGTATAGATCAGTGTTGTGAGCAGCAGGCTGACGAGGATGCCAATGGGAATATTTCGGCTGGGCTTGGTGATTTCTTCGGCGTCATCGGCGATGACCTCAAAACCAACGTAGGCGTTATAAGCAAGGGCAATGGCGGAAAGCATGCGCCCGAGGTGGGCAAAGCCACTTTGGTTTTCGAAGACTGGGCGACCAGAAAGAAAATTCGGAAGCGAGAAACCGCCAGTGCCAAAAAATCCCTTGAAGATGAAAATACCAAAAACAACCAGCAAAAACGCGCCAAGCACCACCTGCAGGTTGCCTGCGCTGGTAACGCCGCGGACGTGCATCGCGCCAATGACCACGATGACGGCTATCGCAACCGGGATGATGGGCAGCGAAGGAATAAAGATGGAGAGCGAGATGGCAAAACCGACAGCGGAAAGAGCAGCGTAGAAGGTGCTCGAAAGGCAATCCAACGAGCCGACCAGGTACATCAGCCAGCCTTTGCCAAAGGCTTCTCCAACGTAGGTCATTGCGCCGCCGGTGACGGGGAAGGTTGTGGCAAGTTCGCAATAGTTGAGAGCGATACTGAGGGTGAGGATACCTCCAAGAGCCAGCGCCAGCACGGATTCGGGTCCGGCGATTTTGGCGACGTGCCCGGTGAGGACGAAAATTTCTGCGGCGATTGTGCCGGCAGTGCCGAGCATGATGACCTGCAGAAGGGTTAGTTGACGCTTGAGCTTGCGTTGTGCCATGGAGTCTCCACGCGATTATTGATGATTAGCAGGAATTATAGCACTGGCGGGTCGGAACATTTTCTACTCAGTAGCCACGATGCGAAGCAGGATAAATGGTTTGCTGGGCTTTCCAGTCATTCTGCGCCTCTCCTGCCCTTGTGTCTTTTTACAAGGGTTGCGAAGAAACTGATTTATAACAAACAGATCCTTCGCTTCGCTCAGGATGACAGTGCTGGAGTTGAGATCGCCACGTCGCTTCGCTCCTCGCGATGACGAATCCTTTGTCATTCTGAACTTCTCCTGCCCTTGTGTCTTTTTTCAAGAGTTGTGAAGAGACGAGAGTGAACAAACAGATCCTTTGCGTTGCTAAGTATGACAGAGTCGGAGTTGAGATCGCCACGTCGCTTCGCTCCTCGCGATGACGAGTTCCCTGTCATTGCGAACCTCTTTTGTGAAGCAATCTCAACTGGCAGCAGACTAAAATCGTAAGTGGCAAGAAGACCGAGCTGATTATCCACGAAAGGTTTGTGAACCTCGAGAGATCCTTCAGGGCAACTATTTTAGATTGCTTCGTGTCTCGCAAAAACATATTGGGTCGATGGGTTGGCGTTGGTCGGATTGTGGGTTGGTACCGACAATCCTATCATCTTGAGCCTCTTTCGCGAAGAATCTGATGATTAACAGTCAGATCCTTCCCACAAGGGGACGCAAGCAGTCGCGTTGCTCAGGATGACAATCTGTTGTAGGTCAGCTTGCGCTCTTCAAGCTGACATTCCAATCATTCTGAACTTCGTTTGTGAAGAATCTGATTATTTAACAGAAAGATCCTTCGCTTCGCTCAGGATGATAGTGTTGATGATGAGATCGCCGCATTGCCCAGGATGACAGTAAATGTAAGCATATGTTGGAGAAATTTGCATTAACAATTCTTACTATTGCTATGCGCGGATATCGAATTAAGTTATATAATAAGGAGCGCAAATAAATAGAAAACTCCCAAGTCCGATGAAGATGCAGGCATCTGAGTCGGACTTATGCATTGAAGGAATGTTGGTAAAAATGGCTCAGAAGAGAACGCTTAAAAGACAATTGAATTTACTCCAGGTCGTTATGCTTGGAACTGCAGGCACACTAGGCTCGGGTGTGTTTATCCTGACCGGGCATGCCGCGGCTGTGGCAGGACCCGCGGCAATCTGGGCGGTGGTGGTCGCTGGAATTCTCAGCTTCAGCATCGCCCTCAACTATTGCGAACTCGCCACCACCTATCCCGAGACCGGCGGCGCCATGACTTATGTGCGTGAAGCTTGGGGCAAGGGGCTGCTTTCGTTCCTGGTTGGCTCGATGGACTGCATCTCGAGCACCTTCTATACCGCGCTCTCCGCGGTAGGCTTTGCCTACTCCGTTTCGGTATTTGTCCCCTCGCTACACGAGAGTGCCTTTGGAATTGCAGCGGTAGCGATTGGTGCGATCCTGTTGTTTGTGATCCTCAACATCCTGGGGGTGACAAAAGTCGGCAACATCCAGGTGATCATGGGCGGAAGCTTGCTGGTGGCTTTCGCGATTTACCTCATTGCTGGTTTCACCATGCCCAACGGCTTCAGCACTGCTACGTTGTTGCCTTTTGGTCGGTGGTTTGCTTCGGATAATCCAGTGACCAATTTTGGGGTTATTCTGAAGACCATCGCTCTGATCTACGCGATGTATGTGGGTTTCGAGGTCATCGCGGATGACGCGGAGGAAATTAAAAACCCGACCAAAAACATCCCGCTGGCTATTATGATCAGCCTATTCCTGATCGTGATCGTATACTCCCTGGTGGTCACGGTTGCAATGGGCACCTCGAGCAACATTGCAGGGTCTGAGACGGCGATTTCCGACACCATCCGCATCTTCCTTGGCACACCTGGGGCGACCATGATTGGCATCGCGGGTATGGTTGGGGCTCTAACCTCCATCAACTCGTCCATGCTTTCAGCCACACGCGAGAGCTTCACTCTCAGCCGGGATGGCAGTTGGCCAGCGTTTCTTGCCCGATTGAATAAGTCGCGTGTACCTTACAATGCCATCCTTATGATCGGCGTTGTGTCGATGTTCATCACATTGGTTGGCGCGGTGGACTTCCTGAGTTACATCACCTCAGGAGGCTACTTGTTCGTGTTATTGCTCTCGAACTTGTCAATGATCACGCTGCGCAAAAAGTACCCCTACATTCATCGTCCTTTTAAAGTGCCCGCGTTTCCCTTGACGCCGATCATCGCATCATTGGTTTGTTTGATTGTGCTGCGATACTCTGACGTGAAGGCGTTATTGTTTATGGGTGGGGTGCTTGGGATTTTTGCACTCTACTATTTTATAAAACTCGGTGTGGAATCATGGCAGGCGGAACACAAACGCAGCATGGACCCCGGTCGGTATCGCCTGGTAGTGCCGATGCAGGATGAGAGTGGGCTAAACAGCGTGGTTCGCCTTGGCGCTCGCGTCGCGAATGCGGATAACGAGATGAACCTTTGCCTTTTGCAGGTGGTTGATCGGCAAACTGCTGAGGATGACCAGGCTCGCGAAAAGTTGATGCGGTCCAGGCAGTATGCGCTTGAGAAGTTCATCAAGTACGCGGTGGAACGCAACGTTCCGATGTACTCCAAAACTGTCAGCGGGTCTTCCACTGGGTCCGGAATTATTGATGAGATGCGCAGTGATAACAATGTGAAGTTACTGCTCTTCAAATGGCCGGTCAATGAAGAAAAGCAGGTTGAGTTTGGTGAAAACCTGGACGCAATCATACACTCAGGGTTGACGAACGTTGGGGTCTTGTTTGACCGCGGTATCGACCTTATTGAGAACATTCTTGTGCCAGTTGGCGGCGGAATTCACTGCAAGCTGGCGATTCAGCTGGCTGAAAACCTGGCTCAGGCGGATAAAGCGAGTATCGATTTTATGCGCGTTGTAGACATGGATCTGGATGAGGAAATCTACGAAGACCAGATGGCGTTCTTGCAGGAAGTGGTGATCACCACCCTGGGCAACATTCCGGGTAACGCAAACCTGTATAGTGTCCGCGGGGAAGATCCAGCCGCCACGATCGTGGCGGAAGCTCAGGAACGCGATTATGACCTGATCATCATCGGCTCTTTTGAGGGGCAAACCAAGCCAGGGCTGCCTTTTGGTGAAATCGTCGACAAGGTTGTCAGGGGTTCCAACACCTCGGTTTTGGTGCTGCGGCAACATGAGAGCCCGGCTGCATCCTGGCTAAAACGGCAATTCCGTCCGACTGGTAAGTAACTTTAACCAGACGCTTACAAAAACCAAATTTACAGGACCCATCAAGATTTACCATTTGGATGGGTCTTGCAGTTTAATGTACAATGGATTTAGATCGTGAAAGAGGTGACATATGAATAACCGTTTCAGACTGATTGCTTTCCTGTCTGTTCTCTCGTTGACGAGCATGGCGTGCAGCATCACCCGCCTGTCCCCGACCACAGTTCCCCAAACAGGAGAGGAAGATCAGAAAATGTTGGTGAGTGAAATACGTACACTGGATGTATTTTCCAGAATTGAGATGGATGGCGGCGCATCTGTTATCCTGGTGCAGGGCGATGAGCACTCGGTCAAGGTTGAGGGCACTCAGCGTGTTGTGGATCAGCTCAGAACCGAAGTCAAAGACGGCGTGTTGGAAATTGACTACCGTAATCGAAAGCTTTTCGAAACCTGGTCCGAAAGCCCAACTCTGACGATCACGTTCAAGGATTTGAGCGCTTTCAGGTTGGATGGCGGTGCGGAGCTGAAGGCGGATAACCTGAACCTCGGAGAGCTGAACTTCAACATTAACGGCGGCGCAAGCGTCAGGCTCAACAAACTGGTGACCAACACCCTGAACATGACCCTGGCTGGCGGTGGTGACATTCGGGTCTCTGGAGCAGCTCAAAACTTGACCATCGATGTCTCGGGTGGCACAAATTTTGAGGCAGAGGATTTCAAGTGTGCCAATGTGAACGTGGAAGTTGCCGGAGCAGCTAATGTGGTTGTTTGGGCAACAGAAACACTAAACCTCGACCTGGCTGGCGCGTACAGCGTAAGCTACTGGGGCAGCCCAAATATTACTCAAAGCATCGGTGGAATTGGTCAGTTAAAATCGCTGGGAGATAAGTAAGTTACTAAAGGCAATCAGCCTGCCAGGCTTCGGAGAGGCGCTGGTAAGTTAGAGCGAGGTCTTCGGGCATGACGCGCGTCTGCCCGATGATGGACATGAAATTTGCATCGCCCTGCCAACGGGGGACGACGTGCATGTGCATGTGGGCGGCGATGCCTGCTCCGGCGGCAGAACCCAGATTTAGACCGATGTTGAAGCCCTGGGGGTGATAAACCTCTTCCATCACGCGCACAGCCTTTTGAACCAGCAGCATCATTTCGTTGAGGGTCTCGGGGGGGAGATCGCAGAGCTGATTGGTGTGGTTGTATGGCACGACCATCAAATGCCCGCTGGTGTAGGGGAAGAGATTGAGGATTACGAAACAGGTTTCGCCGCGGTGGAAGATCAGGTTCTCGGGGCTGTCTTGCCTTTCGAGGGCGACGCAGAAGGCGCAACCTTCGTTGTGCTTATCCCGTCCAATGTATTCCGACCGCCAGGTGGAGTAGATGTGCTGCATGGGGACAATTTTAGCAGATAATGGGGGAGGTGAGGGATTTGCTAGATGATGTCAGGTTCAGGAACCGAACCTGACCTAGGCAATATCTTCGGTAGGGTCAACCCCCTGTGGTTGACCATTGTTCGATTGGTTTCCTGGCAGGTACGGGGCCTTCTGACTGGCAGGCACGGGGCCTTCTGATTGGCAGGCACGGGGGCCTGCCACTACGTTCTCGCAGGTGAGGACACCGGCGAGAATAGATTTTTGTTATTGACATCCACCTCGCCAACATTTACAATATGACCGAGCGGTCACATTAACCTAAGGAACCCCATGCCCACAGAAACCTACCGAAATCTCCCCGAAGAGAAACGCCTGCAAATCGAAAAGGCTGCCATCGCAGAATTTGCCGCCAACCCACTGCAAAGCGCATCGATCAATGCCATCGTAGGTGAATCTGGGATCGCCAAGGGGTCTTTCTACCAGTATTTCGAAAACATCGAAGATCTGCATGCCCACATTCTAAACATTGTTAGCAAGAAAAAGATCGAAGTGATCAACAGTCTGCCGCTGGATTCAGCCAGCCTTGATACCTTTCGTTATCTGCGGCGCGTTCTGCAAGCAGCGGTTGAGTTCCAAATTATGTACCCTGAACTTGCAGCCATCGAGCGCTTTCGGCGCCAGAGCTCTGCCAACCCAAGCAGCGTTGACCCTGAGACGGGTGAACGCGTGAGTGGGGACGGGCGTTTCCACGCCTTCCTCACCCAAGGCATCCTGCACGACGACATCGCCACCTGGGTGGATGTGGACATGGCGGCTTTCATGCTTGAGCTCATCGAGGGCGGGATTGCCCCCTACCTTGTTGAACGGATTGGCGAGAGAGCACCCGCGATCGCTTCGGGCAAGCTTTCTTCGGTATATGATCGCCCGACGCAGGACCTGTTCGACAACTTGATGGATATCCTCGAGGCTGGTCTGGCTCGCGATCCTCAAATCCGGAAAGATTTTTACTCCAAATAGGCGGTTTCAGCAATCAGATTGGTCCCGACACAAAAAAGACCTGCTTGCAAGCAGGTCTTTTTCAACTATTAGCCAATTTACGCGAGGGAGAGGTCCGAAACGCCCAGGCAGGCACCCACCTGGAATGAACCGCGGATCCAATCGTGTTCGAGTGGCATCACTTTAGTTTTACCTGCCACGCCCTCTAGCGAAACGCTCGTGACCGAGCCGTCAATCCGGCAAGCCATGCGTCCAAACTGCCCCTCAACCGCCATGCGCACACTCCATTCCGCCAGCTGATTGGCAAGCAGCCGATCAGCCGCGGTCGGCGTTCCACCACGGACGAGTGAACCGAGGATGGTGATGTGAGTTTCAAGCTCAGTAGCCTCGCCTAGCCGGCGCGCCAAGAGCAGCGTTTGCGCGGAATAGTTGTTTTCGATTCGTTCGAAGGCTTTTTCCTGCTCCTCGATGCTGTCTGCGCGCTTGCTTGCAGCCAGCTCCATGAAATCCACCAATTCCTTTGACCGGGCTTTTTCGGCGACAGCCACCAGCGAGAAGTTCCTCCCGGCCGCTTTGCGGCGATGGATCGCGTCGATGACCACATCGAACTCGTAAGGTATCTCCGGGATGAGGATCACGTCTGCGCCGGCAGCCAAGCCCGCGCCCATGGTTAGCCAACCGGAAGAGCTGCCGAGCAGCTCCACCAGCATGATGCGGTGGGTGGCGTTCGCGTTGGTGTGCAGGCGATCAATTGCCTGGGTGGCGATCTCGCGGGCGGTATCGAAACCGATCGATTTATCCGTGAGCGGGACGTCGTTTTCGCAGGATTTTGGCATGGTGATGATGTTCAAGCCAGCCTGGCTGAGATGGTGAGCCGCGGATTGGCTTTTGTTGTCGCCGATGATGACCAGCGCGTCAAGATTGTTGCGGTGGTAACTATCGACAGCTTCCTGCGTGCGGTCGATGGGACCCTGCGGGCTGGGCATGAATTCGGGCACATGCCGGCTGGTGCCTAGGATCGTGCCTCCCTGGGTGAGGATACCCGAGAGCATCGTTCCCCCCAGCAGGTTCACCCAACGGTCCTCAATCAAGCCGAGGTATCCGTCCCGGAAACCCAGCACTTCCATGTTATGGTTGTTAGCGGCTGCCTTACCAAAGCCACGAATGGCGGCGTTGACGCCTGGGCTGTCACTGCCAGCGGTGATTATTCCAACTTTCATCTTGCACACTCCTGTTATTCGATAGTCTAATTATAGCCTTTGTCGAAGACGAATGAGTCGAATTAACATGTGAGCTGCGTACAACACAGCCCATTTTGTCCTATGCCTGTTATAGTTATGAAAAAGGAGATTGACATGGAACTGAATGAAGCATTGCTGAACGAAATTGTTTTACTGCGCCAAACCTTGGAGCGGATAGCCACCTCGCTGGAAGACATCGACGACACCCTTGAGATCATGTTCTTAGAGGACGATTTTGACGAGGAGGAGGTTGAGGACCTCGACGCGCTCGATTTTGATGAGAATGACATCGAATTTGGTGGCGAGGACAAAAAGGTCGACGAAGACTAATCCGACAATCTGTAGGGTTAGAGAAACAAAAAAAACCGCTGGTCTTTTACAAGCGGTTTTTTTGTGTGCCGAGTCACGGACTCGGACCGTGGACCCTTCAATTTTCAGTCGAATGCTCTACCAACTGAGCTAACTCGGCAACGAACTGAAATTCTAACCGCCAGCGGCAAGACTGTCAAGGAACTCATCTGCACCCTCACCCCCGACATCTACATTGTTGGCGGAGTGCGCAAATACAGCGCATTCCGCCAACAGGGACTTGCTTATTAAAGAGGTAGGGCGAGATTGAACGCATCGATACTTTTTTACAAATAGACCTCGAAAATGCGTTCAATCCGCCACCGTGGTCAAAATAATCGAAATACGGCGGATTGAGGACGCGAGGACGACTTATTCAACTTGTGCAATAGCGTCCTCAATCACGCCCTACGAATTTCCTTTTTTGTATATCATCAAAATTGCCAAAAAAGTACTTGGAGAAGGTTATAATCGAGGGCATGAGAACCCAACTTTCCCCAGAGTGGAGCATCGACGTGCCCGAGGATTACCAGCGGCGCAAGGAAGAAGACCACGTCATTTTCTGGCGCAAAGGCGCTACGATCCTGACCACCATTTTCGCCTACACCGGTGAAAAGAACCGCCAAATCCTGTTGGCGAACCTCAAGGCGCGTGCGGAAGCGGAAAAACTGGAAGTGATCACGGATCTGGATGGCGACATCGAGCGCTTTGGCTACTTCAAAGCCGAAGACATCCAACCCGGGCACACCCGCCTGGCGCTGCACGCCTTCACCACCGCGCCTCACGGCTGCCTGCAGACTTCCTTTTACCTGGACGACTCGGACGAGCTGATGGAACACTTGCGGATTTGGCAAACCGTCACCTATCAACCGGAAGGGGAACGATGAGCGAGATTCAACCTGCCACTGGTTTTGTGGGTTATTTTGATATCCTGGGCTATACCCAGATCATGCTCAACAATAACATCCATAAGACTGCCCAATTTGTTTCTGACACCCTGATGAATATTCCGCGGGATATGATCGCCTCGCTGCGATCACCCTTCCTGGAAGTTCGCCCCTTGGAAGTGGCCCCTGATTCTTCCGAGCGGGATGACTGGAGCCAAATCCTGGACCGGGTGAGTTGGATTATTTTTTCCGATTCGATCCTGATCAGCCTGCCGTTCGACCCAGCCCTGTCGGAACACGACCTGGTGCAAAACTACCTGGCGTTCTCAATCGTGTGCGCGTCGCTGATGAACCGCTGCTTTACAGCGGGTTTTCCTCTGCGGGGAGCGATTTCGGTGGGAGAGTTCTTTATTGAGGACCGCTGCTTTGCCGGCAGACCGATCATCAACGCCTACTACACCACGCAGCAGCTCGAATTTGCAGGCTGTGTGCTGGACGAGGGGGCAAATAGCTTGATCAGCGAGTGGCGCAAGCATTTGGTGAAGAAAAGCGAGCGGAATCTACTTGAAAAGCTCGACCAAACTACCATTCTCTACATGGTGCCATCCAAGGAAAACACCGATGAACGCCATCGGACGATCAACTGGGTTGTGCTGGACACACCGGGATTTTCGCCGATCGCTGGTGATATCCGCGAAGTGACCACGCGCGCGTTTTTGATGCACAACAAGATTGCTGTACCTGCCGTTCAGGGAAAGATCAACAATACCGAGATGTTCATCCGACACGTGTTGACCAACTTACGGAAAGATGAAACGCGGTAGGGAACGATCCCTGCCCTGGTAGCGAAGCGGATAGGGTGCACTGGTCCGTTTAACGGCCGATTCGCGTAGGGAACGGTCTTGCGCCGTTCCGGATTACATCATTATGGAAGGGGTCAAGCCCCTTCCCTACTAAACATAGAAAAACCGCTCTGGGTATCCAGAGCGGTTTTATGTGTTTGGCCAGACGCTGATTACTCGATCGTGATGGCGGTTTCAGGGCATTCTTCAGAGGCTTCGCGGGCGGCATCCTGGAATTCTTCGGGGATGGGGTCCAGCAGAACTTCGGCGTAGGGCTCATTCTGGAGGCTGAAAACCTCGGGGACGATTCCTTCGCAAATACCACAGCCAATGCACAGGCCCTGATCAACAGTTGCTTTCATTTCTATTTTCCTTTCAAGATCGTTATCGGTTATTGATTCCTCAGCGTCATCGGCGCTATCCGCGCCAGGTGCCGTTGGTGTATCTGAGTCATCGCCATCTTCAATACTGATGGCGTTTTCGGGGCAATCGCCAGCAGCTGTGCGGGCATCTGCTTCAAATTCCGGTGTTACCGGGTCCATGATCACCTCAGCCACAGTACTGGTGGCGAGGCTGAAAACGTCGGGGGCATCGCCTTCGCAGATCCCACAGCCGATACAAAGATCGGGGTCAACATGTACTCTCATCAAACTTCTCCTTACTCGAGCTTACATACTGGTAAGCCAGCTTGATAATTACGCGGTAAGTATAACACGCCATGCCACTCTGACCCATAAGAAATTGCTTTAAAGATACCCGATTTCTTCCAAAATCAAGCCTTCTGGCCAACAAAAGTCCTCACGCCGGTTTCAATGATTTCGATCACTGTGCCCAGCAGGATACCCGCGAGAATGATCAGGAGCAAAAGGGGCATGCGGCTGAGGTTTGCAGGAAGCCACTGCAAAGGCGCCCAGTTAGCGGGAGCAACCATGAAAGGCGCAAAGCGTCCGAATATCCCGGCAAAGCTGGGGTTGAGCGCGTTTGGGGTGCCAAACCAGGTGAGCAGCAGCGCCAGCTGCAGCACACTCTCAATAAGGGTGGTCAGGAAAACTGGCAGGGTGTGGCGGCGGGTGAGGAAGCGGATGGACTGGTTCAGCACGGATGCTGCGGCTGCGGCGATGAACAGCCAGCGAAGACTGATCAGGACTTCCGGATTGAAGACCGGGATCAGACCGGAGCCCTGCCATGAGAAGGGCAGGTTCACCTGCGGTACAACCACAAACAAGATCAGGAACAAGATCGTGAAGATGAAGCTGGCGATGATTTCGCCAAGCTTGATCTCCTGGCGCTTTTCGGGCACCTCAGGCAAGTCTTCAAGGTCTTCTGTATCCATGTCGAATTTGACATCTTTTTGGTAAAGGATGGCGAAAATCACTGTGACCCACGCAAAAGCACCCAGCAGACCCTGCCAAATGTTGTTCAAGGTGTTCGCGAAAAACTGGAAGACGTTGCCTTCAAAGTCGGTGATTCCTTCCAGCAGGGATACAATTGTCATTCCCAGGGTGACAGCCAGCAGAACTATTTTCAGGATCCGCAGATAGACGGAAAAGTGCGGCTGACCGATCAGCGCGTCTTTGGCGTGGGGGTCGTATTTGGCTGCCAGTTCAGTGGGGCGACCCAATTCCATCAGCACGGCTTTGGTGTCCGCATCGGTTGGTTGCCCGCCCTGGCTGCGTTCGGTGAGTGTTTCGTCGATCAGACTTTGCAGTTCCCGACCGACGTCCTGCCGTTTATTTTCTGGCAAGTGTTTGGTGACAGCGTAAATGTAACGCTTGATCAATTCCTTTGATTCCATGTCATGCCTCCAAGATTGATTCAATATGTTTGACGGATTCGCGCCAATAGTTGGTGATTTGAGCCAGAAGTTGACGCCCTGTTTCAGTGATTTGATAATACTTTCGGGGCTTGTCAGTGCTGGTGTCCCAGTCGCTGCGCAGAAGTCCCTGGTCTTCAAGGCGGCGCAGGAGCGGGTAAACCGTGTTCCCTTCGAGGGGGATGCCGCTTTCGGCAAGTTCTTTTACGAGTTGATAGCCGTAGGTCGGCTGTTGGCACTGGCTGAGCACAACCAGATTGGTGACGCCGCGCCGGAGTTCGACCACAAAGTTTGCATAGATCTCGTTTAGTTCGTTCATGCTTCTCCTTGCAATATTGTTGATAACAGTATAGTGTATGATACACACTATGTCAAGGGTTAAGTTACACAGTCTTGCCTGATTCTATAAATTATCGAGATAGGTTTCCATTTGACGGAGTCCAATAGAGGGTAGGGTGGGTTGGCGTCATGGAGACTTCGTCTTCAAACGTTCTGTTGTAGCAAACCCACCGATCGGCTTCCTGTGGTGGGTTGGCTTTTAAACGCTTGTTTGACCCAACATCCTCTCACGCCAACCCACCCTACCCGACTCAATATCCGTATGCCGGGTTGTTCTTTCACCCGATAAATCAATGGCTACTATGTTGTCTCCCTTAACCTCAGAAACTATTCACAGTTGATAGGATTCCACCCAAAAGTGGCTGATTAGGACGAAGTGGGGTGTCATTACTAGAGATCAAAGGAAGTTGGTTTCAAAATTTTGTAAAAATTTGACGACCACCATTGAAAACGAGTATATTTAGCCCACTATAAATTCGAGGTTTGTTATGATCTATCATCTGACCACCCTGCCTGAATGGCAAAAAGCACAAGAAAATGGCGTCTATATTCCCAGTGGATTTGCCAAGGACGGTTTTATTCACTGTTCGGATCACTACCAGATAAAAAATACTGCCAATCGCTATTATCGGGATACGCCCGAGTTAATCGTGCTTGAGATCGACCCCGACCTTAAAGGCGCGGAACTCGTCTACGAGAATCTCGAAGGTGGCGAGATGCCATTCCCTCATCTTTATGGCGTTTTACCTGTGAGCGCGGTCAGGGCCGTCCACGAACTTGGGCATGAAGAAAATGGGGATGTCAGCCTGCCACAGGCACTCATCCACCCCGAGCCGGCGCTCTTTACCGAGTTGCTCTACGGGCAACCCGGGCGTGTGTTCCGCTCGCCAACCCCCGGCAGCAAATTGTTTGATCCGGAAGACCGCGTTTTGGGGCTTTATAAAGAGGCCAATATCAACGCAGTGGTTGTGCTGAACCCGGTCGAAGAGCATCTGCGTCACAGCGAACGCGAACTCCTTCCGCTTTACGAGCAGGCGGGCATCCAGGTAATCTACGATCCTGTGCCCGACTTCTCTGCTCCCCCTCACGGCACTTGGGACGAATCGCTCGACAAAGTCGCAGCGCTGCTCCGGGAGGGCAAGAATGTAGCCATCCATTGCCATGCTGGCGTGGGTCGCACTGGGATTTTCGCAGCTTGCCTGGCACAGGATCTGCTCGGGCTATCGCCTGAGGCTGCCATCACCTGGGTGAGGCGTTTCATCCCTTTTGCGGTTGAAACTCAGTTCCAGCAGCAGTACGTCTTCGCGCATCGCAAATAACTAACTGAACGCAAACCACCCTGGCTCATACCAGGGTGGTTTTTTGTCTTCAGTAATTTACTCGATGGATAGCGAAAGCGAAATTTCGGTGGGTGTGGCCGCGCCTGAAATCACACTGATGATGTAATTCCCAGCTTCCGGGAGCTCCCCTTCATAACTGCTTTGATGACTCAGCCCAGAGAGCAAAACGGTGCGGTCGATGTGCCAGATGGAGAGCCAGAAGTTCTGGCTAGGCGAGACGCTCACTTCGAGCGTCTGCCCTTTATTTGCCCAGGCAACGAAGTTGTGCACTTTGCCGGCTGGGATGGTTGCCTTGGCAGTCATGCTGGAGGTGTTGGGGGCAAACGACAACCGCTGCGGAATGGCGAGGTAGAGCGAGTAACCCGTGTCAAACTTGCCAGCCTTGATGTCGATGTACCAGTCGCCTGCTTCCGGGATGTAATCCCGATACCAGGTCCAGCCCTGATCGAATTCGACCAATTTTGTGCCACTGGCACTTGAGACGGCGATGTACGCCCCGCTGGCACCATCAAGAGAGATATCCATTAACTGGTTCTTGTTCGCCCAGAAAACGTAACGCCGGGTGGTGTTGGCAGCCATTTGACCTTCTGCGGTGGTGTTCGTGGTGCCAGCGGCAAAGTTAAGGCGGATAGCCTGACCTGGCGCGCTGGTGGGTGCGGGGGTTGGCCCAAGGGTCGGGACGGAGGTTGAGGTGGGCTGAATGGGGGTGACAACAACAGTAGGTACGTTGGTCGCTGTGGGTGGGATGGTTGTAGCAGTGGGTGGGACGGTTGTAGCGGTAGGCGGAACGCTCGTTGCCGTGTTGGTTGGCTGGAGTACCATTGCTGTGGATGTCTGCTCCGCTTGGGCAACGACCGCGGCTTTGGTCAGGGTGGCTTGCGCAAAGAGGGCTACCTGGGTGGCTGAATCGGAAGGCGAAGTGGTTGGCTGCGGAAAGCTGCACCCGGCAAGCAAGCCTAACAATAACACTGCGAAGACGATTTTTTTCATATTTCCTCGTTTTCTATGCCATCATAAACAGATGGTCATATCCATGACACTTTACATTTAAAACGCTGAAGTGAGACTGAAAGTTCCCAGTTACCGGATTATTGTGGGATTTGGAGGTAAGCCGTGTAATCTATCCAATAAATCGCGGCAGCAGCCGCAATCGCAAAGCCACCATAAAGCAACACGAATAGCCAGGCTCTGGGTCTTTGAGCGCCGGCGATTTGGGCGAAAAGTTGTTTGAGGGGTTTGACCTTGCTGGCGAGCAGAAAGACAAGGAAGCCAAGCCAGGCACCCGCGCTGTTTAGGATCAAGTCGTCCACGTCGAAGACGCGGATGACAAAGCTGAGTTGGACGATTTCGATAGTCAGAGAGATCGCCAGCCCGATAACAAACGCCAGCCAGCCTTTGTGGGGTTGGGGGGTGAGCACTGAGACCATAAAGCCGATTGGCACAAAAATCAGGATGTTACCGAGGATATTGACAGCCACGATCCAGCGTGTGAAGGCGTGGTCGACGGCGATCGCCCGCTGCAACATCAGCACCAAACCTTGCAAGGGAACGAGATTTGGAGGCTCTGGAGTCCGATCAAGGATCAGGACAAAGGGCTCCAGGGTTTGTTGGATCAGGAACCAAAGGAAAAGAAACAGAACCGTCAATATCAGCTCGCGCAGCAGACTGCCGCGCTTGTGAATTGCGAAACGCACCAGGCGGGCGACAATCCAGCCAAAGCCCGTCGCTAGTAACAATAGATTGATATCGTAAGTTAAGAAAATCATTTGATCTCCGTGGAGGCATTTTATCCTATAACTGAGAAGTCGTTTTCCAAAGCTTCGGCGGGGATTTTGTCACAACCTTAACAATTCGATTCCGATTCGTATGTTATCATTTTACTGTTCGATATATTCGGTTTTTCCGGGAGTTTAATAAATGACCAAAACCCTTTTAATATTGCGACACGCAAAATCCAGTTGGAAGAATGAAAAACTGAAGGATTTTGACCGCCCTCTCAAACATCGTGGTGAAGAATCCGCCAACCTGATGGGCAAAGTCTTGGTGATGGCTGAATTGGTACCCCAGGTTATCCTTTGCTCTCCTGCTGAGCGGGCAAAACAGACAGCCGAGCGGGTTGCAGCCGAGTCGAAGTTCAAAGGTGGGCTGACATATGTCGACTCTTTCTACATGGGTGAGCCCGAAAATTACATTAAGGAACTACAAGGACTGCCGGATGAAATTGAACGCGTTATGGTTGTTGGTCATAACCCCGGGCTGGAAGCCCTGCTTCAAATGCTGGACGGCAAGGTAAGCTCGCTTACGACAGGCGCTTTAGCCTATCTTTCATTGGATATCAAACACTGGTCTGACCTCACCAAGGCTACCACCGGTGAATTGATTAGTTTCTTCGAACCAGACGAAATCGATCTCAAAGAAATGGAGGAAAAAATGGGCAAGGATAAGGATAAGAAAGACAAGAAAGATAAGAAGGACAAGAAAGACAAGAAAAAGGACAAGAAGTAAGCTTAGTTTTTCTGTAAACCGTCTCTTTTATGTAACATAAAGCGGAGTTTTCTCATTCTTGAAGGCTGTGCTTTAATTTGGGGGGTCAACGAGACGAATAGTATGATTGATAAAAAGAAATCTCCAAGCAGGAGATTTCTTTTTATCATGCAGGAGACCAACGACTCAAGCAAATCTCAATCTTAACTCCAGAAGGAAGAGGTTTCACTCAGAGGTATAATCAGCCAGGTGTCAAACGAGGAGAATGGTTAGGAAGTTAACAGAAAAGTATGCAAAAAAAGCGTTGTTTGATAATTACCAGTGATGCCGGGTTTGGGCATCGTAGTGCGGCACTTTCGGTTTCGAAAGCGCTTGAGGTTTTGTATCCTGGTCAGGTGGAAATCCTTGTGACCAACCCGATCCAGGAAACGGACACTCTGACGGTCATGAAACCAATCGAAAAGGGTTATGACCGCAGCTTACGCATCAGCCCGGGGCTTTACCGCCTCAGCTACGAGGTTAGCGATTCACGCCTGGTAAGCGAAGTTGTGGAAGGCGCACTGACACTCATGCTGCAAAAAATAATGGCAGACACGATCCGCGATTTTAAGCCAGATGTGATCCTCAACACGAATGAGATGTTCAACACACCGATTGGCAAAGTGCTGCAGGATGCAGATCCCAAGATCCCGGCTTACACGGTAGTGACCGATCTGGCGGATGTGCACTCGCTCTGGTTCTCCCCTGAGCCCGATAAATTTTTTATCGCCAACGAGTGGGTCAAGGTTAAAGCGCTGGAAAGTGGTGTACCTGAAGAAAAGCTTGTAATTTCAGGGATTCCAGTCAGCCCGGATTTTGCCCTCAACCAGGTGGAAAAACAGGCTTTGCGCGGTTCGCTGGGATTGGATCCGCACCGCCTTACCCTGCTTTTCGTGGGAAGCAGCCGCGTGAGCAACCTGCAGGATTATCTGCAGGCGCTGGAAAACTTTCCAACGCCTGTACAAGCGGTGGTGATTGCTGGTGGAAATGATGATCTCTATAAAGCCCTAATCGGGAGCCACTATGATTTTCCTGTGGAAGTGCGCAATTTTGAAAAGAACGTTCCCCAATGGATGATGGCGTCCGACGTGTTGGTGACCAAGGCGGGCGGGCTGATCGTCTCTGAGGGTCTTGCGGCTTGCTTGCCGATCCTGCTGATCGACTATTTGCCGGGTCAGGAGGAAGGCAACGTGCGCTACCTCCTCAGCCACCAGGCTGGGGCGTTGGTGCAGAACGTCGGCGAATTCCGGGCGATCATGACTTTTTGGATACAGGAAGAGGGTAACAAGCTGAACCAGGTCGCGCGGTCGTCTGCCGCCCTGGGGCATCCTGAAGCGGCACTGACGGTCGCCAAGGCGATGTGGGATGTCGCGATCCCGCAAACTGAGCCCAAACTGCTCCCGCCGAAAGCAGGCGGACCATTTCAGTTTTTGACCAAAAATTAATCGAAAATCTCATCCAGATCAGGTCTGACCAGGTCAAGAGCGGCGGCTTTTGCTGCTAATTCCGCCAGGGTGCTTGATTTTAGCTTCGCACGCAGATTGTTGAAGTGGCGATGCACCGTACGTGCCTGGATATGCAATTGGTAGGCGATTTGAGCCGCAGTTTTGCCTGAACAGAGTCCTTGCAGGGTTTGAAACTCACGAGGGGTTAGTTGGATCTGGGGAAAATTCTCTGCCATGATCAGCGGTGTGACCACCACCAGGCTGTCTACCCTCACAGCTTGCCAGGCTTGGGTGGGGGAGGGCTCATAAGGCAGGTAGCGTTCCCAGTCCCCGCGGTTGATAGTCTGCACGACAAATTCTGGTCGCTCAGAGACTTCCCGCACCTGTAACTCACCCTTTTGATTGAAAACAAACATTTGTGTCAAAGTTTTACCCACGAATATAGAATATATGTTCTATTCTATCATGGGTCATGAAGGGCTTGTCAAGGGGGTGAAGGATTGGGGTTCATCGGTTAAGAGATCAATCCCAAACGCTTTCTTCTTCGATCCAACAAAACAAAAGCGTAGACGGCCAGCGTGCCAACCACCGCGCCGACGAACCAGGGTGAGCGAATGCCAAAAGCGTCGGTCAGAATTCCCGCGGCGAATGGTCCAATTGCCATGGCGATGTGCCATGTGAGCCCGAATACCCCCAGGTAGCGTCCGCGCTGGTCTGGCGGAGCCAGATTCGCCACGAAAGTGGTTGCAGTCGGGGCGGTGATTAGTTCGCCGAGGGTCATAACCACCATCGCAAACCAAAAACCCCAAAATTGGTTGCTCACTCCCACGATCAGCATCGCGAGCACGTAGAAGAATGCACCAATTGGCATTACCTGCGTGGCGCGGTGGGGTTTCATCGCACGCGTGATGAACACCTGCAGGAAAACCACCATCAACGCGTTGGTGGTTGGAATCCAGCTGTAAGTCGATTCCATTATTTTGAAGTTCTCTTTAAGGTATACAGCCAATAAGACCCACATCAAGGCAGCGCAGATTTCCATCAAAGTAAACGCGCCGACCATGTGGGCAAAGGGCTTGTTGTTGAAAGCCTGCCGGTAAACCCGGACCTGATCCTTGAGGCTTTCAGGTTTGGCATTTGGATCGCGCACCAGGGTTTCGCGCAGGAAGAAGAGCGTGATCAGACCATAGAATATCAATGTGGCTGCCGCACCGACAAAGCCGATGTTGTAATTGCTGGAGAGTGCAATCCCCCCAAGGATGGGCCCAAGCGCCACGCCGATATTGCGTGCCATGCGGAAAATGCTGTAGCCTTGTACGCGATCAGCAGGAGGGAGCATATCCGCCAGGATGGCATCCGAGCCAAGCCGGTAAAGCGGGTTGAACAAGCCCGAGGCAAGCATCAAGAGCGCAAAGTGCCAGTAGGAACTGGCGTAAATGTAGCCAAAATACGCCATTGCCGTCCCAAACAACCCCACCGCCATGACGCTCTTGCGCCCGAAACGGTCCACGAGCGAGCCTGCCAGGATTGATGAAGTCAGCCCCGAAAGCGAGTTGATGCTCATCAGGCTGGTGACAGCCGCCATCGGCAGGCTGAGCCTTTCGCTGGCAAAGATGGTCAAAAATGGCCAGACCATGGTTGTGCCGGTAGTCGAGATGATCAGACCGAGCAGCATTAACCAAAATTGGCTGGGGTATTTTTTCAACATGGGAGGTTGTGGTCTACGGAGCAGGGATGGGGAAGGCTGCTTCGCAGGTGAAACCCTGAGGGGCAGAGAGCTGCTCAAAGGTGTTCATGTCGAAATAGAGCGTGACCGCTTCAGGTATCTGGTCGTATTCAACGCGATACGGGTCCACGACGACGCCAAGTTCGTTGAACTCAGGCAAAAGACGTGTAAAAAAGACTTCTTCGTAATTCGGTCCGCGCAGCGTTAGCAAGTAAGTCTCCTGCCGCGTGCGACCGTCATATAGGTTGGTGTTACCCGTCCGAATGGGGTTTTCGGGCGAAACACCGTACGAAGCATCCTTGGAAACATCACAGTACATCAACTGCGAAGCCTCCAGGAAGCGCACAGACTGTAGCAATCGGCTCTGGATTGGCGCGCCGCTAAGCTCCCAGAGGGTCCCCGAATCCTCCGAGGTTGCCAGCCCAAACAGACTGAAGCAGCGCTGGTTGACCTGGATCACCTGGAGTAAACCGATAGAGGTTTGGCTGAAAACCGTTGCCTGAAGCCGCACTTGCAGCCCGGTGCCGGCTTGAATGGATAGGGGAGTTGCCTGGCTAGACTGGAGGTCGGCAAGGTCGGCTGCCATGCGCTGCAGAAGCGTGTCCAGGCAGACCTGGGTGGTGGATCCTGATGGCGCGGGTTCGCTTGTGAGGCTGAAGAAGAGCGTCTCCTCTGCATTGCTGAGTGTGACGCGGCTATCCCTGATGTTTAGCGCGAGCGGCACACCACCTTCATCCCAGGTGGTGACGGGTTCAAAGGAAAACATGCCGGCTTGCACCTGGACCGGGCTGCCAGTCTGGATGTAGTTGGGCGGTTGAGGCGTTGGCGTTGGCGCGGGAGTAGAGGTGACGTGCTGAGGAGGTTTGTAGATTGGGACCTCGATTCGACCTGGCAGGGTTGTCTGGTATTGGCAGGCGCTGAGCAGGCTTGTCAGCAGGAGCAGTGCGATCAATCGGCAAGGGGTTCGCATGGCTAACTATGTGGAGGGGTGGGTGTGAAGGCGCTGATCAGGTGAAAGCTTTTCAGCATGGCTTGGAAGGTCGGCTCGAAGGTTTCCCAATCGGTTCGCGCGCCTGTGCCAAGCACAATCACCACCACGCCAGGCATCGCCGCGATCACGACCTGACCGAGGATGTAGGATCCCAGGTAGGGTTTGGCAATCTCAAGTTTCAAGGCGGGATACTTGTCCACTTTGATCTCAGCCTGGTTGATCACCTCGAAAGAATCATCCAGGTGGCTGCTGAGAAAATCCTGGATCAGTGGTTCAGCAACGTCAAGATGCTGATTGGTGTCGATAGTGTTGGTGGGGGAGAGGAAAAGCAGCACTCGCAGGTCTTCTTCGCTGCCGTCGTAATTGGAGGGGGTGTAGGTGCTGATGTCGCCATCGGTTTGGCTTTGCCAGCCTTCCGGCATTGAAAAGTCGAAGCGACCTTGTGCATCCGGGGTGGACACAAGCGTTAATGGCTTTCCGCCTCCACCACAGGAGGTCAGAGAAAGCAGCAAGACAAGACAAAAAATCCAGCCCTTCTGGAGCGGTTTCATATGCACCGATTGTACCCGAAATCAACGCCTAATATGTGCTATATCATCAGGAGGATCAATAGCCCTCCCCAGTGAGCGCAGCGAACGAAGGGGGAGGGTCCGTGAAACGGGGGAGAGGGTTATGTGTGCATGAAGGCAGGTTACGGGGACTTCCGGTCAAAGGACTTGCTCGGTCTCACAGCGAGGCTTCGCATTCTGGACACTACCTATCTGTTTCACGGCGGGAACAGGTGGTACGAACGTGAGGAACAGAAGTAGGGGTAGCCCCCCTTGGCTAGCCGATTTGATTGTCTCATCGGACAGGCACAGGGGCCTGTCCCTACGATCACTCACTCATCCAAACTCCTGCTCACATCCCCACTCCGCGTTTATAATCACCCCATGATTCCACAACCGGATGACATCATCTTCGACCGACGCCGAAAGCGCCTGATGGTGCAGGTGCTGCCAGGGGGTAAGGTGGTTCTGAAAGCGCCGCTCGGTACCCCGAAACGCCAGATTAATGCTTTTCTTGAACAAAATGCTGACTGGATTGCCGAGAAGCGAGCTCTGATGGCGCAGGTCGCGGAGCCCACTCCAACTCACCGTTTTGTAGAAGGCGAGTTGTTCTGGTTGGCAGGCAGGCAATATCCCCTCCGCCTGGTGGAAAAAGGCCTGAAAGGCCTGGTTTTCAAGGAGGGGCAGGGATTCTTCCTGGCGAGGGGCGAGCAAAAGAGAGGCGCGGAAAGGCTGGAAGCCTTCTATCGCGAATATACACGCAACTCAGTCACAGCGGAAGTGAACAGAGTTGCAAGGCAGTGGAGCTTGCAGGTCAAGTCGATCCGTATCACCGGGGCGAAGAGGCGTTGGGGCTCTTGCAGCCTGCAAAATTCGCTCAATTTCTCGCTGCGCCTGGCGATGGTTCCACCGCAAGCGCTCGCGTACGTGGTAGCGCATGAACTTGCGCACACCCGCCACCACGACCATTCACGTGCATTCTGGACTTTCCTGGGTCAGATTCTGCCAGGTTATGAAGCCCAGCGCCGCTGGTTGAAGCAAAACGGGCTCAAACTACCGGACTTCTAACCTTTCGCTTGCCTTTTCAGTTCGTTTCCCTGCGCGTCAAAGCGCTTGCGTTTACCAGTCAGGCTATCAATCCTGATCTCATACACCTTTGTGATATTCAGCGCTTCAAGCGCCACAAACTCAAAGTAGGCCATCTTGCCAGGCGTGAATTTCTCACAAATCGCTTTCAGCCCTGCCATCTTTTTAGCCGCGTCGGTCACTTCGTTGATTTTGCCTTGCACGCAGGCGGATTCGAACTCAGTGGTGAAGACCTTCGAACCCAGCCTGGATGCGGCTCCGGGTTCATTTGTCAGATTGGCAAGTTCCTCCGGGCTGAAGAGCTCGGGCACCTGCACGTGTGAGACGAAAGTCAGCGCGACCTCCCGACCATCTGGCAGATAGTCCACTTTGCTGCCGGCAATCGCTGAATGGAAGTAAAGCCTGTCGCCAGACCTCGCGAGGGAAAGCGGGATAGCGTACGGTTTTCCATCTGGCGTAACACAGGCTAAAACGCCATAGTCGCTGCGGTCAATCACTTCACGGGCAAAATCAGAATCCATCTCACGGTCTTTTCGGCGCATTTTTACCTCCAGGTAATCACAGCCTAAGTATACCGCTGGTGTATAAGATGACAATTTCTGATGAAATTGGCAACTATTGACCTCTATCCAACCGCATTAAAAGGCGCTAAACTAAGCCTACAAATAGAACATAAGTTCTATAAAGGAGGCAGCGTAACATGCGACACTCAAACCCCACTTGTCAGGCTTCTACGCAGCCAACCGGAAAAGCCCGCCCAATCGCGGCGGGCTCACCCCGGCAGGCTGATTGCGAGCAACATAACATTCTTGCTGACCGGGAAGCTTTCCTGACGGATTTTAGCTCTGCGGAGCGCCTGCAGCTTTCGGAGGCTGCCAAAATCAACCTCGACGAAGAAATCAGCATGCTCTCCCACACGCTGAGACGCTTTGTGCGTGCCGCCGAAAATGCTGGCGAGGAGAAATACCCGGTCAACCTGGCTAAGGCGCTCGATCTGCTCGGTCTGACATGTTCACGCATGGCGTCCGTGCTGCGTGTGAATATCATGGTGAACGGTTCGGAAAAGAATGGGTATTCGGAGGAACTGCTAAAGCAGCTGACCGATTTTGGGCAGGAGATAAAGCACATGAGTGAGGAGAAGCATGACTGAAACGTTAGCTCTTTCCAGTCCAAGCCTGAGCTACACCCGCCGCATGATGCTTTCGGAGCCCGAAAAGCCAAGTCGCCCTGAGTTCCTGCGGTCTTTACGCATGGTTGGCAACTTCACACGTGTTTTCGGTGGCATCCGACTGCGCGCTTACCAGCAGGCTGCCGCCAACGCAATCGTAAACTCTGTTTTACATAACCAGGGGCTCTCGATCGTGGTGATGTTCCCGCGCCAATCCGGCAAGAACCTGATGCAAGCCCAACTCGAGGTCTACCTGATGGCACTTTTGGGCGAAGAAGGCGCTGAAATGGTGAAGCTCTCGCCCACCTATCAGCCCCAAAGCCTGAATGCCATGCGCCGCCTGGAAACGGCGCTGGAAGCCAACTTCCTGACGCGCGGCAAATGGCACAAAAGCGCCGGCAATCATTATCGCTTCCACAAATCCCATCTCACCTTTCTCTCGGCGGCTCCGGGCTCCAATATCGTCGGTGCCACCGCCTCCACCTTACTTTCGCTGGATGAGGCACAGGACATCGAGATCGCCAAGTACGACAAGCAAATCGCCCCCATGGCAGCCTCCACCAACGCCACGCGCGTCTTCTGGGGCACGGCCTGGAGCGCGCAGACGCTTTTGGCGCGCGAATTGCGGGCTGCCCGGGAAGCGGAAGCGCGCGATGGCATCAGGAGGGTCTTTCATATCACGGCTGAAGAGGTCAGGCAGGAAGTTCCAGCTTATGGCATGTTTGTGGACGAGCAGATCGCTCGCATGGGGCGCAGCCACCCGATGGTACGCAGTCAGTTCTTCAGCGAGGAGATTGATTTTGCTGGCGGCTTGTTCACTCCGAGCCGGCTCGGGCTGATGCAAGGCTCGCACACTGCCCTCGAGACTTCGTTGCCGGGTAAGCGCTATGCCTTGCTGATCGACCTGGCAGGCGAGGATGAAGCTTTGCGCCAGGGCGGGGCGATCCCAGCGCTGGCGAACCCTGATCGGGATCTGACCGCGGTGACGATCGTGGAGCTGGATTTTTCTCTCTTTGGTGATGACCTGGTGGGCAAACCCATCTACAAAGTCGTTAACCGGCAGGTTTGGCAGGGCGAGAAGCACAGCACGCTCTACGCGCGCCTCTTACACCTGGCGGAACTCTGGCAGCCGGAAAAGATCGTGGTGGATGCCAGCGGCGTGGGAGCGGGCGTGGGGTCCTTCCTGCGCGATAAGCTTGGCGAACGGGTCATCACGCTGCAGTTTACCAGCCAGTTGAAATCACGGCTGGGATGGGGATTCCTGGCAGTAGTGGATACCGGTCGGTTCCAGGATTTTTCTCCGCGTACTGACCCCGAACAATGGAACGTCAACCCACTTTTGGGGCAGATGGCTGCCGAACAAGACCGACTTCAGGCGCTTTTTTACCGCCAGCTGGCAGGCTTGCAAGCGGAAGTCAGCCCGGGTCCCGAGCGGCTATTGAAGTGGAGCGTGCCTGAAGGCGCGCACGATCCCGAAGGCGGCTTGCTGCACGACGATCTGGCGCTTTCGGCAGCGATGGTCGCGGTTTTAGACGAACAAAGCTGGCATCTGTCTTCACAATCCGTGTTGATACCAGCCAGCGATCCGATTTTGGAAATGGATGGAGGTTTTTGATGAGTTATTTTGTGCGTAACCAGGAATTTGCCTTCGGGATTGACCTGTCGCGGTATAACGCCAGCGCTGATCTTACCCAGATGCCTGATTTTTCTGATATTGGCGCTCACAACCCCGGCGTGAGTTTTATCGCGATCCGGGCTGGCGTCTCGTGGGGCTATCGCGACCCGATGTTCAGGCACTTTTTCCCGCAGGCTCAGGCAATCGGTGCTTGCGTTTTGCCTTACCACGTGCTTTATCCCGGCGAGCCAGCCCTGAAACAAGTGGATAGTTTCTTGAAAATCCTCGAGGGGATCAACCTGGATGAGGTGAGGCTGGTGCTCGATGTAGAACTTGAGCACGGGCAAACCCGGGCGGTGATCACCAACACCCTGCTGACCGCACTTGAATTGCTCGAGCAGGAGACCGGTCGTTTGCCGATTGTCTACTCGCGCGCAATGTGGGTGGATGCCAACCTGCGCATTGCGGACTTGCCTCGTGTGGATTGGTGGCTAGCGCAGTACTACTACCGCCGTCCTTTCCCGCAGTACACCCCCGAATACCCCTGTCCGCCGCGTCTTCCCAAAGGCGTGGACCATTGGCTGATCCACCAGACCTCCGAACGGGGTCCGGCGATTGGCGGCGTGGGCAACTATATGGATTACGACCGTTGGAACGGCACTCCCGCCGATGTTTTGGCTTATTTTGGGCGAACCGAGGCTATTGGGGTGACCTGCCCATTGGATGGAGAGATTTGCCCCGTCAGGGGTAAGTGTGAGGCTGAGAGTGTGCGCTGTGAAATGGTGGCAGCATGAGCAGCCTGCGTCAGCAATTACAGCAATTCTTTGGGCTTCAACCTGGAACTGAACGCCATCAGAAACAACTTAGCCTTGAAGAAACGGACAACACCCTGCTGGTTGGCGCATGGCAGGCAGGGGAAAACAAGCGCGACCGCCTGTCTTACGACCGCCAGGACGTGCTGGCAGATTGCATGGAGGCCTGGCGCTTCAACCCCCTGGCGCGGCGCATCACCGAGCTGACCACAACCTATGTAACAGGTGGCGGCTTTGTGGTGAGGTCCTCGCACGCCGCCACGCAAACCTTCCTCGAGCGGTTTTGGAACCACCGCCTCAATCATCTCAGCCTGCGAACCGCGGAGCTCTCGGATGAATTGGTACTCAGCGGCAATTTGTTTCTGCTGATTTCCACTGATGCTTCCGGCATGAGCTACCTGCGCGTCATCCCGAGCGCGGATATCGCCCGGATTGAATCGAGCGCGTCGGACATCGAGCAGGAACTGCGCTACGTGGGCAAACCCGGCTTGACGGGAGAGGAAAGGATCTATCCGGCTTATCAGCCAGGCAAGGACAGACCGGACGAAGGTGGGGGATTCATCCCGGTCATGTTGCATTACGCGGTCAACCGTCCAGCTGGGTCTCAATGGGGTGAAAGCGACCTGGCGCCGATCCTGAAGTGGCTTTCGCGCTACAACGCCTGGTTGGAGGACAGGGTGCGGTTGAACCGTTTTCGCAATGCTTTTGTGTACGTGGTGAGGGCGAGGTTTGCCAATGAAACCACGCGCGCGAACCGGCAGGCGCAGCTGGCGCTTCATCCGCCCGCGCCTGGCTCGGTGTTGGTGACCGACGAGAACGAGGAGTGGTCGGTCATCGCGCCGAAACTCGAGGCGCTGGATGCCTCAAGCGATGGTCTGGCAATCAAGAAGATGATCGCGGCTGGCGTGGGGCTGCCGCTGCACTTTCTGGCTGAGCCAGAATCGTCGACCAAAACTACGGCTGAGGCATCAGGCAATCCGAGCTATCGCCGCTTCGCGGAACGCCAGCGGGCGATGTGCTGGATCTTGCAGGATATGCTGCGCGTAGTCGTTGAACGGCGGGCATATTTCGATCAAAGTCTGGATATTACTGCCCAAATTTCAGTTTCTGGTGGGGATATCTCTGCCCGGGATAACGCGGAATTGGCGGATGCCGGTCAGAAGGCTGCGGCGATCGCATCAGGATTGCACGACAAGGGCTTGATCAGCCCGGAGGAGTTGCTGCGCCTGGTTTATCGCTTCATGGGCGAGCAACTGCCTTCAGGCGATCAGAGCCAAAGTGAGCAGTAATAAATTCAGATTCGGAATTTTGCGTGGGGCAAAACAAGCGTCTGGAGTGCAAGAATGGAAAGGAGTTGAATGGGTGAATTCAGAGAGCATTTAAATCTGGAGGTAAACCCTGTCAGTAAAGACCGATTTGAGATCCTGGCGATCACTGCCGGGGTGGCAAACGGCTGGGAATTCCCGGCGGAAGTGCTGCGCGAGTCGTTGGCACTTTGGGAAGGTGTCAATTGTTTTGTGGATCACAGCCTGAGCGCACGCTCGGTGCGGGACATTGCCGGGGTCCTGCGCGACACCCGTTGGGATGAAGCCGTCAGCGGTGTGCGGGCGGAGCTGACCGCCTTTGGTCCGTCCGCGAAAGTGCTTGCGGAGATCGGAAAGCAGGTGTTGGAAGCCAGCGACGAACCGGCAGTGAGGGTGGGCTTCTCAGCGGATGTTTTATTCAAGGGGAAAGCCGGAAAAGTGGAGAGGATCCTCAAAATCTACTCCGTCGACCTGGTCTATAACCCGGCACGTGGCGGGATCTTCCTGCGCGCGCTCAATCAACTAGGAATTGAACCGTTACACATTGGAGGAAAAGACATGCAATCAAACTTACAAGACAACCTAAATGGGTCAGCCGAAGCAGCTGTGGAAGAGCGGCCTGTTTCAGCAGGCCCCGAACTGCAGGAGCAACTCTCAGAGATGCGGGCTATGCGCTCTGAGATGAGTGCCTTTCTGCTCGAGGGTTCCCTGGCGAACACGCGCCTGCCTGTGGGCATGCAGCAGCGGATCCGCAAACAGTTCCAGGACCGCACTTTTGCGCCTGCCGAGCTCAAAGCGGCTCTACGTGAAGCCCACACCCTGCTCGGGGAGTACGACGGCGCGAAAAGCGTACAGGGACCAGCTAGAATCGAAGGCATGGTTGAGCCTGGTGAGCGGCTGCAGGCTGCTGTGGATGACATGTTTGGCGCGCCACGTGAGAAACAGATGAGCTCTGCCTCTGTGCCGCGCCTTTCAGGCATCCGCGAACTCTACCTCACCACCACTGGCGATTATGACCTGCACGGAGGATACTTCCCTGAGCACACCCAACTGGCAACGACCGTCGACTTTACCGGGTTGGTCAAGAATAGCCTCAACAAACTGGTCACCAACACCTGGGAAGAACTCGGTAAGGCTGGCTACGACTGGTGGAAGGACGTCACCGTGCAGGAGCACTTCAATAGCCTGCACGATATCACCGGGACGCTGATCGGCACAGTAGGCGACCTGCCAAGCATTGTAGAAGGCGGAGCCTATACCGAGCTGCAGGTTGGCGATTCGCCCGAAACAGCCAGTTTTGTCAAATATGGCGGTTACATTCCCCTTACACTCGAGCTGATCGACCGCGATGAAACCCGCAAACTCCGTTCCTACGCGCGTGAGCTGGCATCTGCAGGTATGCGCAAAATCTCCAGGTTGGTGGCGGAAATCTTCACGGTGAATGGCGGAACTGGACCCTACCTTTCGGATGGAAGCCAACTTTTCAATCCCACACCTGTAACAACCTCAGGTGGGCATGCCAACCTCGACACAATCGCGCTTAACCATACCAACTGGGACGTGGTGAGCGGCAAGGTTTACAAGCAGCCGATGCTGATCAAGGATGCCGCCACTTACTACGGCACAGGTCCGCGCATGGCAGTCAACCCCAAATTCATCCTGGTTGGGCGATCGCTCCAAAAAGCGGCGATGGAGATTTGCACCGGTTCGCTGGTGCGTGAGACCGATAACGTCTACGATAACGTCCTCAAGGGCAGTGCTGTGCCGCTGGTTGTGCCGGAATGGACAGATGCCAACGATTGGGCGGCTGCCTGCGATCCGCGCGTGGCACCCGCAATCTTCGTCGGGGAACGCTTTGGGCTGGCGCCAGAGATCTTTATTGCCGGCGATGAGCTCTCACCAGCAGTCTTCAGCAACGATGAGCATCGCCTGAAAGTGCGCCACTACCTGGCAGTTTGGGTCAACGACTTCCGTCCCCTGTTTAAATGCAATGTTGCTTAGGTTCGAAAGGAGAAACGTATGGATAAATGGAAAACCCTCTTAGGTTCACGCAAGTTTTGGGCAACCCTGGTGGGATTGGTTTTCATGATCATCAAAGTTGTGAAGCCTGATTTCCCGCTGGATGGGGATCAACTGGCTGGCATCCTGGCGCTATTGGTCAGCTATATCCTGGGCACTGCCCTGGAAGATGGCTTGCGCGCCAGCAAATAGTCGTTTTAACAATGCCCCGCATGGTAGAAAACCATGCGGGGTAAGTGGAGGAAACATGCTCGAAGAAAAGTTAAAGAAAGTAGTTGAAGACCTGGTTGGTCCAGACGCGCTTGGCTATGCCTTGCACGCGGACGGCAGCCTGACGATCGTGGATGCCCGTGGCTGGAAGCGAAAATTCACGCCTGAAGACTATCAAAGTCTGCACGAAAGCCCTGCAAAAACCCCAAAAAGGAGCACGCAATGATCACACTGAACACTATCACAGGGCGCCTTGGCACGCAATTTCTGGACCCACATTCCCTGGCAGCCCCCCAGGAGACCCGTGAAGAAGCCGTGCGTTTAGCGCTGGAAGAGATCAACCTGAGCCTGAGCCATGCCTACTCCATCACCGGGCTGGATGGCACGCTTAATGGCGACCTGCCCGACACCTGTTTGCCAGCCCTTCTCAGCGGCGCGGCAGCCATCCTGATCAGCACCGTGCTGCATTACGATCTGAGCAGCCATTCCAACCTCCAGGCTGACCGCGCGCAACTTCAACTTTGGGCTGAACACCTCAAACGCCAGTTCGACTTGCAGATGGACCGACTGCGCTTGCAGGAACTGCAAAATGGCCAAAGTGCTGCGCATCTTCAATGGGAATGGCAGGAAAGCGGTAGTTGGCGGTGAAAACCTCAATCGCTTTAGGTTTTTTGAGCAACGCCTCCGGCTTGTCTTGGTTTGAACTCCAGGGTGGGGCGATGCTGCCGGGGATGCTTGGCTGTGAATGGCAAATGGAGACAGGCAGCGGTGAAACCGTCGAAGAAACGGCTATCGTCAGCGTCCGGGGGTCTCTGCAGGAACTGCAAGAGGTGACCGAAGGCTTTGAATCCCTGCGCTTGGGTGGAAAAAGGAAGGGGGACCTTTGTTTAAGAATCTGGAGCGAGAGCCGCAACTGTTTTTTGTATACCCTTCTGCGTCGATTCGATTGGTACGTCCTCCCAGATCATCTCCTGTCTGTGGAAGCGGGAAGTTGTGGCATAAAACTAAGCTGGGAACGCGATAATGTATTCTATGCTGATGAAGTTTCATTGCCAATTTCGAATACATCCGGTTCCGGTATTACGAACGGTCTGACACTTTACAACCACGACGATCCTTCGGCGGGACATGACAACTGGTTTGATGTGAACCTGCTTTCGATTGGAAACATATTGCAGCTTCCGCTGCGCATTGAGATTAAGAACACCGTCAACGGAGAGCCATTAGCCGACTTCTGGCTGGGCAGTATGTGTCTGCCTGGGAGTGGCAGCCTGCCAAACCTGGTCTTCGAAGCGGAAAACGGAGTTGGAGGGACAATCTTGACCGATAGCAGCGCTTCGTCGGGCAAGTACAGCCGCTATGACTGGAGTGGCAGTGGTTGGTACAGCCTTGCAAACTGGACGATCTCCGCCTTGGACGTAACGCGCATGCAAAAGATAGGGCTGATGCCATTGCTGCGGTTTTTCACAGCACCCACCGAAACCAACTTAAAATTGCGCTGGAAGCTGCTTGTGGAGGGCTACGTTGTCTGGATTGGACCAGCAACCGACCTTGAGTTGGGTCAAACCTGGGTGCACATGGAACCGATGTTCATCCCATGGGGAAACCTGCCATTGCGCAGTCTTGCGAAGGAGCACCAACTTGTGCTTGAAGCGTTCCACCTTGGCACGGGGACGCATCGCTTACAACTTGATGATATTCTCTTACTTCCACAGCAAACCTTTGGAGCTTACCATGCCATTGGAAGCTTGAAACAAGATGCAAGCCTGATCGATGATCAATTACAACAGGCAGTGTGGTCCGAAAGCGGTGGGTGGGAGCTGACCACGCACTTACGGGTCGGCTCCGGGCACCACTTGCAGCCGGGCAGCTTGCAACGTTTCTATTGTTTTCAGACAGATCCAAACCGCTCCGCGCCAATTACCCGGACGCTTTCGGTCAGAGCCTGGTATCGCCCGGCATGGAGGTTGCCATGAGCTGGCGCGCTTTTCTGTCTGACCGGACGCATGTGCCGGGTTTAAAGCCACTCAACCTGACTTGGGATGCCATCGGCGGTCCGCAGCAGGCGATTCTGAGCTTAGATGACGACGCGATTGGTTTCGCGAGCATGCAAAGCTGGTTAGGTTCAGGCGTTGAGATCTACGACCCCTTGGATCGTTTAGCGTGGTGGGGCTATGTGGATCAGGTGACTCAGTCGTTGGGGAGTACGGGGCTCGATTCTTCCCTTGAAAAAGTGGCTAATCGTGTGGCAGTGCTTTACCGAAGTATGGAACCCGGCAAGGATTATGGCGCAATGGTGCAAACAGATTGGAAGGACGACCTAACCAGCCAGGCGATCTATGGCATCAAGGAGCTTCTGCTCAAGCGGGAAGTGCTGAGCGAGGAGCAAGCCTTGCTCCTGCGAGATTCGAGTCTGAAGCAGTTGGCGTTGCCTGTCAGTAGGCTGTTGCCATTCACCAAAGCAAACCGGAGCCAGGTGTTTTGCCGAGGCTGGTTTGAACGCATGCGCTGGCGACAGTGGCCGGCACGCACGGACATCCTGGGGCACAGTCCAATTCAGCAAGGTTACCAGGCTATGGGCGCAAGCCTTGCCCAAAAAAGTTTGGCACAATCCTGCGCATTTCCGAATGCGGTAAAAGTAGCGTCGATGAGTGTTCGCATCAGAAAAATTGGTGACCCTCAAGACCAGGTCCGCTTCCAACTCCAGACCGACGCTCTTGGGCAGCCTTCCGGCAGCATTCGGGCTCAGGCAACCCTGGCAGCGAGCGCTATCCCGACGGAAAGTTACGCCTGGGTGGGCGTGTGGTTTGCCGAACCTTGCGCTATCGCAGCTGGCGAACGCCTCTGGTTGGTGGTATCGCGCGATGGGGCGGCAAGTTCTACAGCATATTTCAGCCTTGGATTGGATGAGAGCCTGGGTTTCTCTGGCGGTAAACTGCTGCTTTTCAATGCCTCTCAAAACCAATGGTCGTCACGCACACCCGATGCTGATCTGCTTTTCAAATTGGCAACGCTAAGTGATTCAATTGAGTTGATGGCGCAGATTGCTGAGAAATCTACATGTTTCGGCAGCTTTTCATATGAGGCTGGCTTGGGTTTCACTTTGCCTTACGTGAGCACAACCGGGATGACCTGCCATGACGCGTTTATGGATCTACTGCGTTTGGGCACACCAGGGTCGAACAGACTGCTGGTGGAGGTAAATTCAAAACGTGATTTACGGGTGTTCCCTCAGCCTGCTCCTGGCAGCCCTGTCTTCTGGCTTGGCAAGGATGGGCGTATAAAAAACGAGGTCGGAGTGGATCTTGAACCTGCCTGGCAGGCAGTCGGCAACTGGCTGACATCTGAAACAGGCACAGCGTGCTATCTTGAAAACCTGCAGCTTGAACCATCTGTTGGCAATTATCAACTTCGGACAAATATTGTCACATGATGATTAATGATTTACAAAGTAAATATTTAAAGAGGTCTACAACTGATAAAATAGTACTATGGTCATTACCCTCACCCCCAACCCAAGCATTGACAGGACTTTGGTCGTGAACCGACTTAAGTTCAATGAGATTTTGCGCTCTGAGCCAGCTCATCTTGACTGGGGTGGCAAGGGTTTCAATGTGTCACGTGGTCTGGTTACCCTGGGGCAGCCCAGCCTTGCTCTTGGTTGGGTGGGAGGGGGTGCGGGAAAGATGCTTGAAGATGGGCTGACGAAGCTCGGCATCAAGACGGATTTTGTTTGGGTGGATGAAGAAACCCGCACCAACACGGTTGTTCAGGAAGAGTCCAATGACTGGTATATGCTGGTCAATGAACCCGGTCCACACATCTCGCCTGGGGCAATTGATGAGATGATCGCAAGGGTGAGTAAATACGCCAACCCCGGAGACATCTGGGTCACCGCCGGCAGCTTACCACCGGGAGTACCGGAGGACTTTTTTGCCAGTTTGATCCGGATGCTGAAAACCCAAGGCGTTCAGGTGGTCTTTGATGCGACTGGGGCACCCCTTAAGCTTGGGGTCAAGGAACTCCCCTGGATGCTCTATCCTGAAGCCTCTGAGGCTGAGCGGTTGGTGGGCTTTGAAATCCGAAACTTTGATATGGCAAAACGGGCAGCTATGAATTTTCTGCAGCAGGGGGTTGAGTACGTGGCGTTGATGCTCGAAAATCGAGGTTTGTTGCTCTCGTCAAAGAGCCTGATGGTCATGGCTGCGCCGCTCAAGGTCCCGGTCTTACGAGTGACAGGCGCGAGAAGCGCGTTGTGCGCTGGTCTGGTGGATGGGTTCGTTCGAGGTCTGGACCTGGTGGAAATTGCCAGACGTGCCTCAGCCTTTCGCGCGTCGTATGTTTCTAATAAGGACTACGATGCTATTCGGAAAGAAGATTTTTTGGAATTGATGCCCAAGGTGGAAATTCGCGCCATTCCCTTATAACATTAAGTCAGCTGGTTATTCTATATCGACCAAAACGTCCCCGACACACTCATCATCGCGATCAACCGTAAACTCGCCCCCAGTGAATCCTGTTTGGCTGGTAGCGCCTGGCACAAGCGCGACCAAAGCAAATCTGCGTCGCTACTGCCTTTAGCAAGTAACGCCAGTGGAACACAGCAACCGAAACTCGCAAGCCGCGAAAATCCATCCTCAACCTCGCCTTCGAGAGGCTCTGAGTTGGTCAACGCGCGTTCAATACGATCAAAGCACAGGTCGTATTTTTCGGCAAATTGGCTTTTAGGGCAGAACAAACCATCCAGTCCGATTTGCAGTAGGCTCAAAGCTTCGCGTCTGCCGGGCAGCCCCTCGCCTTCACAAAAAATAGGGACCAACGCCTGCCAATCCTCTTCGATTTGAGATTCCTGGTGGGAATCAGAGACCTCTCGCGCGATAACCTGGAGTAACCAGGGGCTATAGATCACAGGTTGGTTTTCGGATTCAGACTGGAGGACCTCGAGGAATGCCCGCGAGCGTTCTTGAAAGATCTGATCGAGATCAAAGCGCTGCAGGCTGCCCCACTGCTGTTTGCCAATTAGCAGCGCAGCCAGGATCCAGGCTTCCGCGTGCAGGTCAGGCTCAAGCCCGGGCGAGGAGGGCAGGTCGGGCATGGAGAGCCAGCTGCTCAATGCGGGTTGGTCCTGGGCTGGATGTGCCAGCAGGTGAGCCAGTAGACGCTCGAAGCGGCTGCGGGAATCGTCCTCATCTTGAGCCATTTGCACCTGGATGAACATGGACAGCCCTTGCGTCAGGCTCGTGCTGGTAAGTTGGTAGCGCAGACCGTGTTTGTGGGTTTCGCCGCGAAGAAATTCCGTGTTTCCATCAAACCCTCTCAACAGGTATGTGGCTTTCCACTCTTTAAAAGCTTTTTGCAGGGTTAGCTGCCTTTCGTCGAGACCCACATGCATTGAAGACAATTGCTGTTGGATGAAACTGGAAACCTGGGGGAAAGGTTTCGCCGCGGGTGCAAGGTTGATTTGCGTTTGTTTCAAGCGTTTGATTTGCGTGCGCCTGATTAGGATTAAAACACCAACAAAAAGCCCAATCAGTCCGATCAGGCTGAGCAGACCGGTTGCATCCTGGGGAGTGAGAGATTGATAGTGCATGGTGAAGATATTCCTATCAAATGATACCGCAAATGATTCCAAGAATCTGATTCTTAACAGACAGATCCTTCGCTTTGCTCAGGATGACAGCCGGAACATCGCTCCTCGCAGCGACTCAGGTCATTCTGAGCCTCTTTTGCGAAGAATCTGACACGCAAAAAGCTGTATCGAAGACTGTAATCCGGCCTTCGAAAACATTAATAAAAAGCCTACGGCGCAACCTGACCTACGACTGCACACCTCGCCAGTGAAGGGACTATCGGCTAAAAAAACAGCCAGGCGAAGCTGGCTGTTCATAAAGCAAAGGAGACTTGATCTAAAAATCCGGATATCCGTAGCACCAAATGACCTGTTCGTCGATGGTCATACTGGCACCAGTGGCACTGGGTTTTGGCAGCAGGCTGTTGAGGACGCCCTCGTGCTCTATATACAGCTTTCCAGCAACCATCGTGGAGATGGAAGTGGACTGCCAGGGAGCGTCTCCGTAGACTTCATCGTATTTGGCATATCGGCATGCCATCACCAACTGCAACTTTTTCTGCAAGTTCGGGTCGAGTTGTTTATCGTCCATGAAACGGAAAAGGGTCGGCACCGCATCATTGGAAAGACTATGGATCAAGTATTCAGCGTCGAGTTTTTCACCCTGCACAGCCCTCTGTAGGTTCTGTTGGGCGATCAGTGCGTCCTCATTGAGCCCCACCATCACGAGCGCGAAAGCCAACAACCCAAGCACCAGCACCAAGCCCAGCCTGCGGAAGGCATTCGTCAGTTCTATAACGATCAAAGCCAACAAAAGCAGCCCGACAAACACCATGAAGACATGGGCTGCCAGGCGCGAGCTGGTGAAACCATACGCTTGCTCATAAAGGCCTAAACGCTGAAAAGCCGAAATCAGCATCACACCGACCTGGGACAGCAGAAGACCCGCCATCACTGAAAACGCGCGCTTTTTTGCCTGTGTGCCTCGTTTGGTGAAGGATGCCAGGCTAAAGTACAAGACACTTGCGATCACAGCTACAGCCACCAGTTCAAAAAATCCACGCCGGGCGTATTCGGCATAGGTGAAGCCGTCAATTCTCACAATTGCTGAGCCGGCGAAGAAATAGCGGAACTGGACCACCAGGAAGAACGCGAACAGCACGTTCAGACTTACCAGAGCGATACTGGTTTCCGTCATCCCCAAAAATGGTTTGAACAAGGGTTTATCCGGATCGATTGCCAACTGCTTTTCGCTTTTTGTCAGCGCGTGCCAGAGTGCAGCCGCACCCATCCAGGTTAGCAGCAAAATGATCATGGTGTGGGGGATGATGTCATTGAAAATGTCGAGCTTAAGCCAGTCGAAAGCCGATCCGAGCATCGTGGAGAAGATCGCATCTGCAGCCGTCAACAGCAATCCAAATAGCAGCAACAGTGGGATGGTGATCAGCACGCCTCGCAGAACTGCCAGACCGCGTTTACTTTTTTGAGGGTTTTGTTCTTTGCTCTCCTGCGAAAGCTGGATGCCTTCCAATATCAATAGCGGTGTGCCAATCACGCCCGAAGGAATCAGCTTGAAGAGTTCACCGATCAGTTCCCGCACGCGGAATTGCATCCACTGCCCGTTCAGCAGGCTGGCTGTCACGAGCAGCATGCCCAACCCGCTAAAAAGCACGAGCGCCGTGGTGGTGGCGCTGGCAGTGCGGAAGCCTGTCAGCAGGGCAGTGAGGCTGGTGAGCGCCATCAAAGTGATACTGGTTGGCGGGAGTTTCTTCCCTTCCAGCCGCGCGCTGACCACAGCGGCAACCAGGAAGAGGTTTACCGCCACAGCCCAATGCCAGCCCCACATCTTTTCAAAGAAGAGCAGGTCAAGCAGGATAGCCGCGGCAAATACCACCATCAGGATGGGAAATGGGTGCTTGAGTTTTCCATCCGTCTGAGTTCTAATTTCTTTGCTGTCTGAGGAGAGCACTTCAGCTTCCTCGTTTACATTTTTATTTTCAAGATCAATTGTTTCCATAACATCCTTTCTTGGACCCCCATGCCGTTCTTGCGGCGGTGTGGGTCGGGCAATACGAGGTTATCTTATCACCAGGAAGGTCTCTCATCCTCTCAAAAACTATCTGAGAGCGCCAAAACCTCGCTAAAATTTGCGCCTCGTACAAGTCTGCACAGACCAGCTTGAGATTGGTTATGCTATACTTTCATAAAATCATGATTGATGAGGATACCATGAATAAAGTTATCATAGCAACCGATTCATCTGCTTACCTACCCAGGCAGGTTGTGGATCAATATCAAATACCTGTCCTGCCGCTGACCGTTAATTGGGAAGGCAAGTCTTACTTTGATGGGATTGACATCCAGGCAGAGGAGTTTTACACGCAGTTAAGTCAATCCAAGAGCATGGCCACCACCAGCCAGGTGACAGTGGGGCAATTCTTGGAGGTTTTCGGAAAATTACTCGAGGCGGGCAACCAGGTGCTGTATCTCGGCATTTCCAGCGGTATCTCCGCCACGATCAACTCTGCCCTCCAGGCTAAAGTTGAACTGGGTGACCCCGAAAATCTGATCGTGCATGATTCACAGCTTGTTTCGATGGCACTTGGTTTCATGGTTTTGGAAGTCGCCAAAGCTGCTGAAAAGGGCGCAAGCCTGAAGGAATGCCACGAATTAGCGCAGGACCTATATGGACGCATTGGTGTCTTCTTCACCGTGGATACGCTCGAATATCTCCATCGTGGTGGGCGCATCAACTCCGCCAAACGCTTGCTTGGTTCGGCTTTGAACCTGAAACCGATCATGGAAATCCGTGATGGGAAAATCGAGCTGGTCGAGAGCGTCAGGTCGCGCAAGAAAGCCCTTAATCGGATGGTGGAACTGATCGAGAAAGGCGTTAGTGGTCGAACCCCTGTCCGCCTGGCCCCATTCCACGCGTTGGCTTTTGACGACATGGTCGAGATGGAAAACATGGCAAAAGAACGGCTCAACCCGATCGAAATCATTCGCTCTGAGGTCAGCCCGGTTATCGGCAGCCACGTCGGTCCCGGCACCGTCTCCATGGCATATTTGGTTGGCTAAATTTACCCAACAAAAAACTCCTGCAATTGCAGGAGTTTTTTTATATCTTTGTAAGACTATGGGTTGACCACACGCCCCATGAAGACAATGGTGTTGGTGGTGGTTTCGTAGATCACATAGATGAACGGTTTATCCAAACGAATGGTGTAACTTTCGGCGGGCATGGAGGTCATGCTCATCCCAACCGCGGTCGCCGCGGCTGCTTCAGTGCCTTCTTCGTTGACGTCGATGGTTGCCTGGTGAATAACCGAGCTGATCATCAGGTCAGGTTTACCCGTCATCTTTGAAAAATCAGCTTTTTGGGGATCAAAAGCATCCGGCATGCCAAGAGCTGCCAAAGTGTCACCCAAACCAAAGCTGCTTTCAGCCTGGAATTTAGGCATGCTCAGGTCAACTGTGGCTCTGGAAGACTGGAGCATTGTCAGCAGTTGTTCCAAATCTGCGGTTGTCAGCTGTGCTTCGAACCCTGCAAAATCAACCAGTGGCATGATGGCTGCCATGGCATAGGTGCCGCCTTCGTAGGGCAGCCTGATCGCGTGGATCTTATCGCTCACCAGGGCAGACATGGTGAAGTTGCCATGCATGAAAGGCACAGTTTTGCTGCTGCCATCGGCGAGTGTGAAACTGCCATCCTTGGTGTCTTTTGCGTCAAAGCGGTTGGACCAACCACCTTTGAAGTAAATCGCATTTGTCAGCACCAGGCGGGTCATTTGGTTGAGTACGCCTGCTGGGATGAGCTCTTGGATCTTGTCGTTAGTTTGGGCAGCCACCCACAGGTTAATCAAGGCACGCGCATCCTCGGGATTGTTGAAATCCACCAGTTTCAGTCCGGCGTCATAATTGGCTGAGAGCGTGTCCAGGAAGGCTTGTTCAAAATGGAAGTCTTTCTGAGTCCAAAGAGCATTGGCTACCGTGAAGGTGAGCGGCTGCGCGCCACCATTCAGGTACTCAGGTAGCGAGGTGAGCGCTTTGTTGAGAGCGTTCATCAAATTGTGCACTTCGGGATCGCCCAAGTCCACTCCCAAAACGCTTGCCATCTGGCTGGCTGTTTCCCCTTCCGCGCCGGCTCCCGTCATCAGCAACGCCTGGAAGATGCTGTAAGGCGAATAGATCAGGTTTCCGTCCTCGTCACGCAGCGCTTGGTAAAGCGCCAACGCAAAGCCGTTATTAGCATGTGCAAGCTGCCTGACAGCTTCAGGGTCAGCCTGAGGGTCAACGATGAATGCTACGTCGCCGCTCGAGTCGCTGATCTCACCTGGCTCTTCCACTACTGGCGCGGGCTCTTCGGTCTCATCCACGGGGTAGGGTTCGGTGGGGTTTTGGGTTGGGTTTTGGGTTGGCATGCAAGCTCCCAGCATGAAAGCACTGATGATGACGATATTGAATAAAATTCTGCTTGATTTCATTTTTTCTCCTCTCGCGGGTCGTTGTTGGCTCCGCTAAGAATTGGACGCTTGTTTATCCCGATTTGTTCCCATTCAGGCTCAGGGCTGCATCACCGTGCCCATGAAAAGGATGGCACCAGTGGCGGTGTCGCGGATCTGGAAGATAAAGGGGCGGTCAATACTAATTTGCAGGGGTTCGCCACCAGGGGCGGATTTTTCCTGCAAGACGGCAATGGTGGCAGCAGCGGCTTCTGTGCCCTTTTCGTTGACGTCAATGAAAGCTTTCTGGGCAATGGTGCTGACATAAAGCGATTGATCGCCGCTGATGCCCGAGAAATCAGCTGCGTCTGAGAAGGCAAGCAGCATTCCATTGGCTTTTAGCGCAGGGATCAAATCCATGGTTGGGGTCTCGATGCGGAATTTTGGCAAGCTGAGCGATACACGTGTAGGCTGCATTTCAACCAAATTGAGTTCGGTTGCCCAGAGCTGGCTGATCCCCTCGGGAGAGTCCCACATTTCCAGTCTGGGCATTAGGATTTCCATCACCATTGTCCCGCCGGCGTAAGGCAGCCGCACCACTGTGAGCGCTTCCATGACGCTGACGTTGAGCGTTTCGCTTAGGCGCATGGTTGGGACGTTTACTTGCTCACCGCTGAGGAGCGAAAAGGGAGCGTCAGCTGTTGCGGCTTCATTGAAAGGGAATTTCCAGGCAGCCTTGAAATAGACCGCGTTGGTCAGCGCCAGGGCGGTGTTTGAGTTGAACATGGCAGGATCTGCAAGTTGGGTTATTTTTTCGTTTGTGTGCTCTGCGACCCAGGCGTTGATAACCTCAGCAGCAGCGCTGGCATTGTTAAAATCGAGTGTTTTTAACCCACTATCGTAGTTTTGCGAGAGAGTATCGAGGAACGCCTGTTGGTACTCGCGGCCTTGGGCGGCCCAGAGGGCGTTGGCTATTTGCAGCTCAAAAGCCTGTGACTCAGTCTTTTCGGCGCCAGCAGAGCTGAGAAGCTGCTGGTTGAGCGCGTTGACCAGGCGGTGCACGCGGGCATCCTCCCACGGCAAGCGCATTGCCACCCGCATTTCGCTGGCGGTCTGACCCGCAGCGCCGGCGTAAAGCATGCTGAGCACTTGGTAGAGGCTGTAGGGTGAAATTACCAGGTTTTCTTTGGCTTCTGCCTGGTGAACAAAAATCGCCCTGGCAAAGTCATTATTACTTGCTACGATTTGCTGCAATTCAGCTTCAGAGAATTGCGACACCGTTTCGTATGCCAGCTTGCCGGTGAGATCCCCGATCTGCGGAGATGTCGTGGGGGTTGGGCTGGCGACACAACCTGCAAGGATCATCAAACACAAGGCTACAAAAGATATTTTTCGAAACATAAGTTTCCTCCTGTAATAGGCTTTAGTTACGGACGTCATTTTGCACGGTAAGGTTCCATTTGGTGGTTAATTCAAGTCTGCCAACCAGGGGGTCGGCAGACTTTTTGCGGAAGTTTTGTCGCTGATAGAGGGTCAGCGATTTGACCAATTTAGAAGATCGCTTTTATGCGATAGAACGCCAACCCCATGTATTCCCAGAGCACCGTAGCCGATTGGTTGAAGGCTTCGCTTGTAGGCATGAGATTGGTGATGACGCTGCGCCAGTTCCAGTCGGTCAGGGTTTCCCAGTCTTGCAGTGTTACACGGTAGTCAGTGGGTGCAGGGGTGACTTGGAAGCCGAGTTGGCGGAACAAAAAGTAAGCGCGGTCCATCTGGACAGCCGATGTGATCAGCAAAACTTGTTTGACGTTTTGGAGGGTCAGGATTGGAGATGTAAGCGCGGCATCATCACGCATATTGGAGGATTTGTCTTGAACCTGGATGGCTTCAGCAGGTACGCCAAGCTCAAGCAGGAAAGTGCGCGCGGAGGTTGTTTGATTCACGTCGCCGCTAACAATAATCAGGGGTGCGGCTTGTTGTTGATAGAGCGTGACAGCGTAAAGCAGGCGGTCTGCCTGTTCCTGAACTTCCACACGCTGGCGGGGAGTGTCGGCGGGCAGGATGCCATCAGCGAGCACAACGATGGCGTCAGCTTTTGTTTCCGGGGTAACTGGCATATGGCGCCATTCCATCGAGCGGGTAAAGAAGGTGGAGAAGATTGGGTTGCCAAACAAGCCAACAATCACAACACAAATCAGGACGAACCACGTGGCTGTTTTGGGATGTTTTTTAATCAGGAAGAGGGTGAAAAACAGCAACAGGGCAACAAACCCCAGAGGCATGAAAAATTGTTTGAAAAAGCTGATGAGTAATCCAGTCATAATGAACTCCTTTATTGACTTGCTTTATATGGTGCAAGAAACGCGCCAATGTCTTGGGGATTGGAAAAATGGGGTTTTTGGGGTATCTGTTTGTGAGGAGCCTGGCAGGGCGGCGCAGCTCAAATTATCTGGAGGGCGATCAGATCAATACTTTCACTGATAAACACGCAATCTTTGTAGGGTGGGTTGGCTATTTTGATGTCAGGATGGATCCAGATTCCGTGACGCCAACCCACCAAAGATAGAGTTTGAAATTATGGTGTGCTGAAAATCCATCAAACCGGGTAAATCCGGTCGTAGACCTCCGGGCAATACTTCTCAATGCACTCGGCTGTGATGCTGTTCGTGCGGCAGACCTCCGCGTAAAGGTCGGCGCTCTTGCGCCTGGTGCGCAGCTGCGTGACAGGGTCAAGACCCCACAGGCCAAATTTCTGGCTCCAACCGCGCTCCCATTCGAAATTGTCCAGCAAGCTGAAGTGAAAATACCCCTTAACCGGCAGATTGTGGTTGATCTCATGCCACATCGCGTAGAGGTGCTGCACCAAATACTTCCGCCTGAAATCATCCTTGCTGTCATCCACACCATTTTCAGTGATATAAATCGGCAATTGGAATTGCCTTGCCCATTTGATGCAAACCCTGAAACCTTCAGGGTCATTAGCCACCATTCCACTTTCCGAAAGTTCAGCATCTTTCGGGAAAGGCCGTTTGGCGTAGGTCTCCTCTCGCTTGCCGAGCTCAAAGCGGATCAATTCCCGCGTGTAATAATTCAATCCCATGAAATCCTGGGTGTTCTTTGCTTGCGGAATGTCCTCTTTGAGGTAAACGGCATCGAACTTGCCTGTGACCAGTGCCTGTGGAAACGACTCGATAAAAACCTTGTCGTAGAGATATTTTTTTCGATTGGTAAGGGGATTTTTGTTAGCCGGCAAAAACCCACGCCAATGATGCGCCACGCCCACCTGCGCTTCACTCTGCACCTCATGGATCGCCTTGTAAGCGGCAGCGTGGGCTTTGAGCAGGTTACTCAATACCTTGAGGGCAGTTTTGAGATCATTCTTTCCCGGTGGGAAGCCCCCGCCCAGGTACGCTCCGGTCATCAGAACGTTGGGTTCATTGATGGTAATCCAAAGGTTGCAGTGGTTGCCCAGAGCCTCCACCACCCGGCGGGCAAATGCCGCAAACAGGTCGATGACGGCTTCGTTCTCCCATCCTCCCATTTCCGCCAGCCACAACGGGTTGGTGAAATGGTGGAGCGTGACCATCGCCACCATATTGCGCTCTTTTAACCCGAGCAACATCTGGCGGTAACGGTCAAGCGCAGCCTCGTCCCAACGGTCTCTTTCTGGCTGTATGCGCGACCATTCCACGGAAAGACGATGCGCGTTTTGGTAGGTTTCGTGCGCCCGGTCAAAATCCTCACGCCAGCGCCCTCCCCACCAATCACACGCCTTGCCAGACCGGTCGCCATTAATGATGCGACCTTCCTGCTGCTCCCATGCCCACCAATCGTTGTTGAGATTGTTTCCTTCCACATGGTTTGATGCGGTGGCAGTTCCCCAAAGGAATCCGGCAGGAAAGGTAAATGTGGCTCTTGGCATGTTTGTCTCCAAAAATCGTTTAGATAATTTTACCCGAGCTAAATCAAATGGCGCAGGTGTTGACCCTGCGCCATTACTTCTCTTTACAAACTATCTCTTAAGCATCCACCGGCTGCAGGAACTGGCTGTGGTAAAGCTCCGAATAGAAGCCCTGGCGCGCTAGCAATTCTTCGTGAGATCCCTGCTCGACAATGTCGCCATCGCGCAGCACCAGAATGCGGTCGGCGTTGCGGATGGTGGAGAGTCGGTGGGCAATGATGAAGCTGGTACGCCCGACCATCAGCTTGTCCATGGCTTTTTGGATCAGCACTTCGGTACGGGTGTCCACCGAACTGGTGGCTTCGTCCAGGATCAGGATGGTTGGATCAGCCAAAACAGCGCGCGCGATGGTCAGCAACTGTTTCTGACCGGCAGAAACGTTGGAAGCCTCTTCATTGAGCACCATGTCATATCCGCCCGGAAGCGTGCGGGTGAAGTGGTCGGCATATGCTGTGTCAGCAGCCGCCACCACCTCCTCGTCGCTGGCCTCCTGGCGACCGTAGCGGATGTTTTCGCGGACGGTTCCGTTGAAAAGCCAGGTGTTTTGCAGCACCATTGCCAGATGGCTGCGTAGGTTTTCCTGGGTCATGTTGTTGATGTTGACGTCATCTATCAGGATTTCACCACGGTCGATGTCATAGAAGCGCATCAATAATTTGACCAGCGTCGTTTTTCCAGCACCAGTCGGACCGACGATCGCAATTTTCTGCCCGGGTTCGACGACCATTGAGAAGTCTTTGATGATGTAATTGTCCGGGTTGTAGCCAAACCAAACATTGCGGAACTCCACTTTACCCCTAACGGTATCGAGAGCCAATGCGTCGGGGGAGTTGGGTTCAATTTCCTTCTCGTTGAGGAACTCGAAGACGCGTTCGGCGGCTGCCGCTGTTTGCTGGAGGATGTTGGCAATGTTAGCAATCTGCATCAGAGGCTGCTGGAACGAACGCAGGTATTGAATAAACGCCTGGATATCCCCAATCGACAGGCGGTTTTGGATGGTCAGGTAGCCGCCCAGGATCGCGACAGCGATGTAACCAAGGTTGCTGAAAAAGCGCGTCACCGGCATCATCATGTTTGAAAGGAACTGCGAGAGCCAGGCGCTGGTGAAGAGGGTGTCGTTGAGGGTTTCAAAATGCTCGACGCTGCCTTGTTCGCCGTTATAGGCTTTCAACAGCAAATGCCCGCCGTACATTTCTTCCACGTGACCGTTGATATGCCCGAGGTACTCCTGCTGTCGGCGAAAGTGCACCTGCGATTTGCCAATGATCGCCTTTACAAAAATCATGGTCAACGGCACCACGATCAGACCGATGAGGGTCATGGGGAGGCTGATAGAAACCATCATGATCAATACGCCGATGATGCGCGTGACGGAGGTGATGATCTCTGAGAGACTCTGGTTGAGCGTGTTACTGATGACGTCCACGTCGTTGGTGACGCGCGAAAGCACCTCGCCCTGTGTGACCCGGTCGAAATAGCTGAGCGGCATCCGGTTGAGTTTTTCTGAGATTTCCTGGCGCATCTTGTAAGTGATATCTGCCGAGATCTTGCTCATGATCAAGCCCTGGGTCAGGCTCAGGACCGTGGAAATGCCATAAAGTAATAGCACCCTCACCAGGATTGTGCCGACCTTCGCCAGGTCTATCCCGAGCGGATTGCCCTGAACCATACGCATGACGCCTAAATAAAGTTCGGTGGTTGCCTGACCAAGCGTGCGTGGTCCAAAAATGGAGAAGATTGTGCCACCAGCAGCCATCAGCATCATGAACAGGATCGACCAGCGGAAAGGTCCAAGATAGCTGATCAGCTGTTTCATGCTGGCCTTGAAATTGCGCGCCTTCTCGCCGGGCATCATCATCCCTCCCGGACCATGCCTCTGTGATCCACTGACAGCTTTAGGTTGACTGTTGGCGAAAGGATTCTTGGGATCTATTTGGTTAGGTTTTTGATTGTTTTGCTGGTTCATGCTAACTCCTCCGCGCTTAACTGGGAGCTTGCAATCTCCTGGTAGGTACAACAACTGGACAATAGTTCCTGGTGATTACCCTGCCCAACCACCCTGCCTTTGTCCAGTACGATGATCTGGTCAGAGGTTTTGGCAGTTGAAACACGCTGGGTAATAATGAGAACCGTGCTGTCTGCAATGCGTGGTTTGAGGGCTCGCCGTAGAGCTGCATCGGTTTTAAAATCCAATGCTGAGAAGCTGTCGTCAAAGATGTAGATTGGGCGCGGTTTGACGATGGCACGCGCTATCGATAGCCGTTGCCTCTGACCACCCGATACGTTATCGCCACCTTGGGCGATGGGCATATTCAGCCCTTCTTCGCCATCCAGGACGAAATCAGCCGCCTGTGCGACGGTTATCGCGTCGCGCATTTCATCTTCAGTTGCGTCGGGTTTCGCGACTTGCAGGTTGGTAGCAACCGTGCCGCTGAAGAGCAGCCCCCGCTGCGGCGCGTAGCCGATTTGATCGCGCAGCACAGCTTGAGGCACATCGCGGATGTCGACGTTGTCAATCGTAATCTTGCCCTTGCTCACGTCAAAAAAGCGCGGCAGGAGGTTGATCAGGGTGGACTTACCACAACCGGTTGAACCAATGATGGCTGTCACCTGCCCGGGCTCTGCCTTAAAACTCACATCATGGAGCATGTCTTCTTCGGCATCCGGATAGCGGAAATCGACGTCGTGAAATTCCACAACACCGCGAACTGGCTGACCGAAAGAGACCGGTTGGGCAGGGTCATTGATGGAGACTGGTTTCTCGAGTACGTCCGCAATGCGGTTGGCTGATACCCCGGCGCGCGGGATAAACACGAACAACATGGAAAGGTTCATAAAGGAGAACATGATCTGCATCGCGTATTGCATGAAGGCGATCAGATCGCCAACCTGCATTTTGGACTGTGCTACGATTCCTGCGCCGATCCAAATGATAAAGACCTGACCAGCCATCATGACCAGGTTCATAATTGGGAACATGAACGACATCGCGCGGCCGATAAACAGCATGTTGCTGGTCAGATCTTTGTTGGCAACATCGAACCTTGCTTCTTCATATTTCTGCTTGTTAAAGGCTCTCACCACCATGATGCCCGAAAGGTTCTCACGCATCACAAGGTTGAGCCTGTCGATGAAGGCTTGAATGCGGGTGAAACGCGGCACGACGATGATAAATAGACCGATGATGACTGACATCAATGTCCCGACTATCAACGCGATCGTCCACCACATGCCCGGGCTTTTCTCGAGCGCCCGCACGATGCCCAGGATGCCAATCAATGGAGCCTGAACGCCCATGCGGATCAGCATGAAGCTCGCCATGCGCACTTGTTCAACATCGTTGGTGGTGCGGGTGATGAGCGAGGCAGTAGAGAAACTTTCAAACTCGGCGTTGGTGAAGTCAGTGACTTTACGGAAAACACCTGAGCGCAAATCCCGGGCAACATTCGCAGAGCTCAGTGAAGCCAGGTAACTGACCACTATTGACGCAACTAATCCCAACAGCGAAACCACCACCATCTGTGCGCCGACGCGTAAGATGTAATTGGTCTGGAAACGCCCGGTGTCCGCGTTTAAGGCGGAATATTCATTCGTGATAGCCGAGACTGTTAGTTGGTGCAGGATGGTTCCCTCAAGCGAGGAAAGGTGCTGATTGACTTTGTCGAGTAACTGCGTCCGCTGTGCCTGGGGCATCATCGAAAGTAAACTCAATAAATCCTGCCCACTGCTGATCATTGAGGGATCGAGCGGGAAATTCTCACCCAGCATTTGTTTGGCACGCTCGGGGTCCTGTTGGATCAAGCGCATGCTCTGGATGAACACCATCGGCTTGGAGATCAGGTTTTCAACCTCCAACTTTTGCACTTCATCGAGCGGTTTGAGGGCGTAAATGGCTTCCTCTGCGGCTTTGGGGAAATCTGCCACAAGCGCTTCAGACTGCGGGCTGCCTGGGGCAACCAGCTCGTAGTATTGCTGCAGTCTTGCCTGCTCGTCCGGATAGAGATCCCCGATGCTTTGGAAAGTGCTCTCGCTCAGCACCACTGGGGCGCCAGACTCGACACCTTGCTGCTGGATGCCAATGTTGACAATGTCCGAGAGGTAATCTGGCAGTTGCAAATCGCTCCATGCGACAATCAGCACAAACAAAATGGCTGGAAGGATGAACTTTAAATATGGTTTGTAGTATTTCTTTAGTCTTAGCATAGGTGATTTCTCGATGTCTCGGGGTTTAATCCTTCCTGGATTTGTTTAAGCTTCACGTTCACAATCTCGAAAATCTGGCACGCCTGCTCCACTTGCGTGTCAGTCAGGCTGGCTGCCAGGTCCGGCACCCATTTGCGGCGGGTGAGGAAGGCTTCTTGTACCAGGCTTTCGCCGGTTTTGCTCAGGCAGATCAGCTTGCTGCGCCGGTCGATTGGGTCTTCTTCGCGCGAGATCAAGCCCAATTCCACCAGCCGGTCCACCATCTGGGAGACAGCTGCCTTAGTGACCCCCAGATGATCGGCGAGGTTTTGGATGTTGGTGCACCCAGCGCGATGGATAAAAAAGAGGCTGCTGAGATGCGTAAAGGAGAGATCGTGCTCCAGCATGAACTGCATGTTGTAGATCATGTTGATGTGCATCGTTATGCCAGCAAACTGGTTGAGTTGTTCGGTTAGTTTTTCTTGCTTGGCTTGCATTGTAAACCTTCCTTGATAGTTAAACGGGCTTAACTATAAGGCGCGGGCTTGGGATTGTCAAGATGAAATGGCAACTTTGGGTTAATTGCAAATTCTCTCGATATTAGGGGAAAGGAGGGTTCTTTTACTCGGTTTTGCCAGCGATGGTGAGTGAAAAATTAGAGCCTTGTGAGAAGTCCCGATTCATGAACAATACGCCAAAGGTGGCAGGCATGCCGGCTTCTTCGGTCTGAGTGCGCACATAGCTTTGCTCACAGCCCAACACTCTGCCAGAACTGTCAAAGAGGGTGACCACCGCGCGGAGATCGTTCATAATCACGGCTGGGTCGCTGGCGTTAAGCGTTCCTTCCACGCTGTACCAGCCATTTTGCGCGTCATACCCTGCGTTGGTAACCACTGGATCTATTCCACCAGAAAGGCTGCTGCCAGTGCCATACGAAAGCACTTTAACCGCATAACTTTCAACTTCTTTTGCCTCCACCACGTAGAGGTCAAAACAAGCCCGGTTGCCCGGCGCGAGGCTGCCAACCAGCGGAAAACCGCGCAAAGTGGTCTGACCGCCAGATTTCAGATTCAGCACCGCCTCAACCATGACTCTGTTCACGGTTGTTGGAGTGTTGTTGAGCACTTCCCCGACCACATGTACGATTTGTATTCCCTGATCGCGTTCGTAATAGACTCCGTCACCAGGCAGGAGCACGATTGCTTCCTTATAGACTGTTGCTACCATGGGGAGGTAAAGGTGATTATTCATTGCAATCGCAACCGTGTGGGGGCTAAAATCTTTCGCCTGAGAGATCGGCTTTGGGAGCGTGCGCTTGAGAACCAAGCCAAGCAAAAACACGTTCAGGGCAATCAGCCCGATGAACATGAGGATGCGAACGCTTTTCTTTGGCTCAGACATAACTCCCTCGATGATAGTACTTACCCGAATGGTAGCAATTCTTGTGCCAAGGTCGACAAGGTACTGCAAGGAGAGAATTTCCTAATGTCATCCTGAGCGAAGCGAAGGATCTATTCACTTATTATCAGATTCTTCGCAAAAGAGGCTCAGAGTAACTATGTTGAATGTCAAGAGCGTACCGGGTTGAAAAGCTCTCCTTTCTTGAGCATCGCATTGAGAATGGTCAGTATTTTGTGCATACATGCAACTAATGCTACCTTTTTCTCCTTTCCTCCTGCAAGTAGTCGTTCATAGAACTCTCTGATGATGGGATTATGTTTGGACGCTGAGAGTGCTGCCAAGTACAAGGTCCTGCGAACACGAGCTCTGCCTCCATAAGTTCTGCGTTTACCCTTCATCCTGCCACTGTCCCGGTTGATAGGTGCTACCCCAGCCAGGGCAGCAATGTGTTCCCTGCTCTCCTTCCCCAGTTCTGGCATCTCAGTCAGCAACGTTACTGCTGTAACATCTCCAACTCCAATAAAGCTCGTCATACAACCCATCTTTGCCTGTCGTTCTGGTGATTTTGCCACCAGTCCCTCTATCTCTGTCTCGATTGTGTCAATCTGTCCAGTCAAGAATTGAACGCTGCTTTGGATGGACGCTTTACTATAGGCAGATGCCTTACTGAGGCGATTCTTCTCCATGGATAACAAGCTTACTAACTGTTCACGTCTCTCAACCAGTGCGGCCAACTCTTCTTCGTCTGCTGTTTTAGCTGCTTGGGGTTTTGGCTGTTTCACAAAGGCAAAATGGGCAATCAGACGAGCGTCTATCGTGTCTGTCTTTGCCAGTGTTCCCATTCCCTGTGCAAACCTGCGCACATAGGTCGGATTGACCACTGCCACTGACAAACCACAGGCCCGCAAGTCTGATGCAGGCTGTCGTTCATAACCGCCACTGGCCTCCATCACGACCAGATCTACTGCATTCTTCATCAAATATCTGGACACTCGCTCAAGACCTGAGTGTGTGTTGGGAAAGTCTCTTACCTGACTGTCCATATAGATATTGACAAATACTTTATCTTTGCCAATATCGATCCCTGCAAAAACTTGATTTGCCATGATCGCCTCCTGTTATATAATTATGCTGTGGACCCACATTAGTGTTTACGGGCTCTTTGTCCCAGGCAACTGTTCGGGTACCACGTGCACTGGACACGGCGATCTACACTCTGAGACGGTCTCTATGACCTAATGACAGTCGATCTGCCGTGTCTCTTTATTCTATATCCCTTGATTGGGTATCATACTAATGACAGAGGATTCGACATTGCGAGGAGCTCTTTAGGGCGACGCGGCAGTCTGCTTTTCAAGTCTTCTCTTAAGGGAAGGCTGCTCCCCATTCTCTTTTGTTTTTTCGTAGGGCGAGATTGAGGGCACCTTGAATCAGTTAATGGTCGAATGTATCGTGCCCTCAATCCGCCGTCGACGAAGTTCAGATTTGGAAAAATCAATAATTGCAAACCATTGATGATGTGATGGCGGATTGGAAGCACATCACGGTTTATACCTGATGATGTGTGCAATGCTTCCAATCTCGCCCTACGAATGTTGTTATCAATTTTAATCTAGGGTGAACTGCATTCTACTCCTCCACCCAATCCATCGTCCGTGTGACGGCTTTCTTCCAACCTGCCATCAGAGTCCTGCGACCTTCCGCATCCATGTGCGGCTGCCAGCGCTGGTCTACCTGCCAATTCTCCCTCAGGTCCTCCAGCTGCGTCCAAAACCCAACCGCCAACCCGGCGGCATACGCCGCTCCAAGCGCGGTCGTCTCTGCCACTTTAGGTCGAATCACCGGCACGCCCAGAATATCGCTCTGGAACTGCATCAGCGTCTGGTTGTGCACCATGCCCCCATCCACCTTCAGCGCGGTCAGAGGCACGCCTGAGTCCTTGTTCATTGCTTCGAGCACCTCGGCGGACTGATACGCCGTGGCCTCAATCACTGCCCGCGCGATATGCCCGGAGTTGATGTAGCGCGTCAGCCCCACGATCGCCCCGCGGGCGTCACTGCGCCAATAAGGCGCAAATAACCCCGAAAACGCCGGCACGAAATAGATTCCGCCGCTGTCCTCAACCGTGTTTGCCAGGGTCTCAATATCAGATGATGTATCGATCATTTTCAAATTGTCGCGCATCCACTGCACCAACGCGCCGGTGATTGCGATCGAGCCTTCCAGGGCGTAATAGGCTGGCTGATCGCCGATTTTGTAGGCGAGCGTGGTTAACAGCCCGTTTTTGGACTGGATCGGCTCGGTCCCGGTGTTCATCAGCAGGAAACAGCCAGTCCCATAGGTGTTTTTGGCTTCCCCTGCCGTGAAACAAGTCTGCCCAAATAAAGCCGCCTGCTGGTCGCCCAAGTCGCCTGCCATCGGGATGCCTTCGAGTGCCTGCCAGGAGATTTCCCCATAAACTTCGCTTGAGGATCGGATTTCGGGCAGTACGGAACGCGGCACCTCCATAATTTCGAGCATGTCAGCATCCCAATCGAGGGTTTTCAGGTTCATCAGGAAGGTGCGTGAGGCATTGCTGACATCCGTCACGTGTTTGCCCCCGTGTGGACCGCCTGTCAGGTTCCAGATCAACCATGTGTCGATCGTGCCGAAGCACAACTCGCCGTTTTCTGCTTTCTCTCGCGACCCGGGGGCGTTGTCCAGCAGCCAGCGGATTTTGGAACCGGAAAAGTACGGGTTGGTCGGAAGCCCGACGATCTGCCTGAAGCGGTCTTGCCCACCCTCCGCCGCCAAATGGTTCATGAAACCAGCAGTGCGGGTATCTTGCCAGACGATCGCGTTGGCAATCGGTCTGCCTGTCGCGCGCTCCCACACCACGGTGGTTTCACGCTGGTTGGTGATTCCGCAAGCCGCGATTGCTTCCGCCTTTATTTCAGTTTTCACCAATACTTCCGTGATCACAAGCTGCACCGTTTGCCAGATCTCAAGCGCGTCATGCTCCACCCAGCCTGGGCGAGGGTAAATCTGCCGGTGTTCTTTCTGAGCCGTGGCAACGATCGATCCGGAACGGTCAAACAGGATACAACGCGAACTGGTAGTTCCCTGGTCAATGGCGAGGACGTATTTTTTCATGAGAACCCCTCCTATTACACTTTCTAATATTTCAAATTTCTAGTTCACAAAAAATATAACACTAAGTGAGAAAAAACCTTGCACGCTGTCGTGCCGTGCAAGGTTTTTTCTATATTTTGATCAAGAAGTACTAAAGAACTGTGCTGTGAATTGCAGTGTTCATAATCCCGGAAAGCACCCAGAGACTCGATACAACAAGCGCACCAACCCAGTTTTTCCCAGTAAGTTTGTAGAATGCTCTTAAGTAGAATGGCGCAAGGAACAATTGCCAAATTGTGAATACAATAACAAGCACATTGATCCAACCAGGACCCCAAATGACGGTTCCAGTCAGCAACAACTTACCGTACTGGAAGAACCAAATCAAAAGTACACCGAGGATGTTGCCTAATCCAAGCAACCACAGATTTTTCTTTTCGTTCATCCCTTCGAAACGCGCTGCTCCATTGATTACCAGAGAATTTGCGAAGTAAAAAGCGAAGAAAAACGGCAGATATTGGAAGAAGTAAAACAGCTTTTCAACATTGAAGGTCTTGATAGCAGGTGTCCAGAAGCGGAAATCGGTATTAAAGGCCCACTTGCAGAACCAGACAACCACATAAATAAATCCGAGGATTGTTGCTGCAAGTGCGATGGATTTCCATAATTGGGTCTTTGTAATCTTGATTCCCACCATTTCCTCAGTGCGAACCCCGTTCTTCTTGTCTTTATTGTAATTAAAGAAGAACCAGAAGAATAACCAAATCGTATTTAAAATCGTCCAAAATGTGACAGTGTTCATTGTTGGCGCAGCAAACAAGGTCCAATTGGACATGGAGAACCCGTGCGTAGTATTGCCAAGTGATGGTACGACAACGGTAGCGATTATGGCAGTAACAAACGAAATTACGCCACCAACAACCCAGCCAAACCAGAACCTTTTCTTACCTTCTGCGGATAATGCTGGAATTCTCGGACCTTCCTTGCCTTTAAGATCTTGGAACCAAGGGGTATCCAAAATCAGGCTCGAAAGCGGAACGACTAAGAGTAAAAGACCAATCGCGGCAACTAAATTAAAGATTTCCTTTAACATGAAGGTTTGATTGGTTGATTTTAAATTGGTCTCAAGGTCCAAGGTGTAGGTAAAGAAATCGATTACATCTTTTGTGGATTGTGGATCAAAGTGAATCAATGGGTGTGTAATGTAAGGTTGGTATAGAACACGTAAAGTGCCATCTTCCTTTGACCCATAGAACTTTGCTTCCTCAACAGATGTGACTGTTGGATCCGAACTATTGATCATGGCGAGGGCTTCTTTTGAACTGCCAATAAGGTTAGCTGAGCCCGTGCTTTGGCTGTATCCACCTTCTTCTAACAACCCGTAAAGAAAGCCCATGTTGAGACGAATGGCTGACCAATCTGCGAGGCTACCAGGCGATTGACCAGTAGGTAAGGATGCTGTTATCTTTAACTGAGATTCTGCATATTCCAATTCTTCTGGTGTAACCACGGACCCACCATCTGATGTTGGGGACTCGGCTTGAAGAATCGCTTCATTGTACAGATTACTGTAATGAATTGCTGTATTCTTTGCTGCGCGACCACCCATCGAATGGCCCATAACACCGATTCTGCTTGTATCGACAAAATCCATAATTCCACTGGATACATACTCCACGAGTGGGACCATACCTTGTCCGTATAAGTCGGAATCAACTAATTGGTTGACTAAAACGCTACTTGAAAAACCATGATTGTAAGCATCCATCGCAATAACCACCACACCTCGGCGGGCAAGCTCAATAGATGCTGCATCCTGAATTTCTGCGGTGTTTAACCAACCATGACTTGTGACTACAACAGGTGCAGGATTTTCTGGCGTTGCAGTCTTAGGCATAAAAATAAGCCCATGAAGATGCTGTTGTTGTTCAGTGATGATATTTAATTCTCGAATTGTTACCGAACCGAAATTTGTCTGCAGTAAACTTGCTCCAGCTGAACCGATAAAAATAAGAATTAACGCAACCAAAAAAAACTTTTTTCTCTTCGATGCTTCCATGCTTTGTATAGCTCCTTTTCTTCTTTTTTTTTTGTTAGTATCATTAATAGTAATGATTCCTATTACTTTAATGGAGGCTGAGAAAGTTAGTTACTTTAAATAAAATATACAGCATTTGGTGATTGCTACGCTGCTTTTGCATCAAATGTGCGCCTCAAATCCAGATTAAAATGAAACAAACTGAGAAAACGTTCACCTCAATTGAAAGAATGTGCAAAGAATTGTTATACTTAGGCTTAGGTGCTTATGGATGAAATTGAAAGAACACATAATGCGATTGTTGCAGCAAAATTGTATTTTTACCAACAACTCAAAACCGAAGCAATCGCTCAAGAAATGGGAATTTCACGTTCATCCGTTTCTCGACTTATTGCATATGCAAAAGATCAAGGATTAGTAAGCATTCAAATCATAGATATCGATGACCAGCCCACATTCCTGGCCCACGCTATCCAATCTCATTACAAGGAAGCCAAGATAGTTCATGTTGTTCCAGTCTCCCATGTTTTAGGCGAGTCGGATTGGTTGGAAAGAACCGCCCAGTACGCCGCAAATTATCTGAATACAATTTTTGATTCAGATATGATAATGGGTGTAGCCTGGGGAGCAACGATTAGTGCAATATCAAGACACTTGCAACCTAAAACAACCCACGACTCCCACATTGTGCAACTTAACGGAGCCGGCAATACAAGATCCATGGGCATCGAATATGCCAGTGAGATCATACTGCGATTTGCTAAAGCTTATCAGGCCAGCGTTGATCTCTTTCCTGTGCCAACCTTTTTTGATTACATCAGTACTAAAGAGGCAATGTGGAAGGAACGGAGCATCAAAAGGATTTTGGACTTGCAGGAGCGGGCTGATCTCTTGTTGCACAGCATTGGCGCAGTAAAATCTGGAGTGCCAAGTCATGTTTATTCCGGTGGTTTTTTGGAGAAAATGGACTACCAGGAGCTCAGGCGCTTGGATATCGCCGGGGATATCGCGACGGTTTTCTTCCGACCAGATGGATCCTTTCATAACATTCCCCTCAATCTCAGGGCAAGCGGCCCAAATTTGAGCATGATTAAACAAAAACGGGCAATTTGCGTAGTCTCAGGACTGGCTAAAGTAGCAGGGCTACATGCAGCTCTATCAGGGGGATTGGTTAAAGAGTTGATTGTGGATGAACCGACAGCAAGATTGTTGGTGAGTAAGTACATAACTAACGAGAGAGATAAGTATCTTGATGAAAAATACTACATTTGATTACATCATCATTGGCGCGGGGGTGGTGGGCAGCATGATCGCCCGCTGGCTTTCGCGCTACCAGGCAGACATCCTGCTGATCGATAAGGAAGTGGATCTCGGCATGGGCGCGACTGCGGCAAACTCAGCTATCGTTCACCCGGGCTATGACCCCGAGCCGGGGTCCCTCAAAGCGCTCACCAACGTGCGTGCCAACCCGATGTGGGACCAGCTTTCCGCGGAGCTCAACTTTGCTTTTGAACGCCCTGGCGATTTCGTCGTCGCAATTGGTGAAAACGAACTGCCAGCCCTCGAAAAGCTATATCAGCAGGGCATCCAAAACGGCGTGCCCGGCATGAAGATCATTGACGGCGCAGAAATGCGAGAACGCGAACCTCTCATCAACCCGCAGGTTAGCGGTGCGTTGTGGGCGAGCACTGGCGGCATGTGCGATCCCTTCCAGGTGACGGTGGCTGCGGCTGAAAATGCGGTCATGAACGGCGTCGAGGTTCTGCTGGAGGCGGATTTCCAGGATTTCCTAATGGAAGGCAGCCGTGTGATCGGCGTCCGAACCAACCGTGGCGATTTCTTTGCCCGCTGGGTCATTAATGCTGCCGGCATCTACTCCGATGTGGTCATGCACAAAGCTGGTGTTCGCCCGGAATTTGAGATAACACCTCGTAAAGGGGAGTATTTTGTCTTCGACAGCGCTGAAATCCGCACCCGCAACATCTACTTCCCGGTTCCGACTGAAAAGGGCAAGGGCATCCTGGTGACCAACACCGTTCACGGCAACACGATTGTCGGTCCAAACGCAAACGTCATCGATGATAAAGAAAATACCTCTTCCACCAAAGAAGGTCTGGATGAAATCGCCGAGGGAGCGCGCAAACTGATCCCCTCGATCAATCTGCGCTCCGTGATTGCAACCTTTGTGGGGCTGCGCCCGATGGGCAACGCCCGTTCTCTGAACCCTGCGATCAATTATGGTCACGACTTTGTGATTGAAATCCCACGGCAGGTGCAGGGATTGGTAAACCTCGGTGGGATCGAATCCCCGGGGCTGACCGCCGCCCCCGCCATTGCTGAAATGGTAGTGGAGCTCCTCAAGGATGCCGGCGAGAAATTGACTGAAAAGAAGAGCTGGAATCCCATTCGCCCAGCCAGACCACGTTTCAGAAATATGACCCACGCAGAGCGCCAGGCACTTTGCCAGATCGATCCGGCTTTTGGACGCGTGATCTGCCGCTGTGAGAACGTCACCGAAGGCGAAATCATCCGCGAGATCCACGCCCCAATCCCTGCCACCACCTACGATGCCCTCAAGCGCCGCACCTGGCTGGGAACCGGGCGATGCCAGGGCGGCTTCGACATGTCGCGTGTGGTGGCGATCCTCTCCCGCGAGTTGGGAATTTCCCCGCTGGAAGTAAGCAAACGAGGGCTTGGCTCCGAATTCCTCTTCCGCCAGACCAAGGAACTGGGGGTGCACGATGCTGACTAAGGAAATCTATGATGTGGTCGTCATCGGCGCGGGTCCAGGCGGGCTGGCTGCCGCGATCGAGGCTAAAAAGGCCGGCGCGCAGGACGTGCTGGTGATTGAACGCGATGTGGAACTCGGCGGAATCCTGCTGCAATGCATCCACAATGGCTTTGGTCTGCAAACCTTCAAAGAAGACTTGCCCGGTCCGGAATACGCCCAGCGTTACATCAACGAAGCTCGCGCGGTTGGCGTGGAGTTTTTGCTGGATACGATGGTGATGGATGTCACCCCAGAGCGGCGGTTGTACCTTTCCAGCCGGCAGCACGGCTACTTCACCCTGGATGCGCGCGCGATCGTTTTGGCGATGGGCTGCCGCGAACGCACCCGCGCCCAAATCCGCATCCCAGGTATGCGCCCGAATGGCGTCTTCACTGCCGGTACCGCTCAACGCTGGGTCAACGTGGAAGGCTACATGCCCGGAAAGAACTTTGTCATCCTTGGTTCAGGCGACATCGGCATGATCATGGCGCGCCGCCTGACCTTTGAAGGCGCGAAGGTTTCGGGCGTGCTCGAAATCCAGTCTTACCTGAGCGGTCTGAGCCGCAACTACGTGCAGTGCCTGCAAGACTGGGGCATCCCCCTCCAACTACAACACACCATCAAACGCGTGATGGGCAAAGACCGCGTTGAAGCAATCGAAACAGTTGCCGTCGACGACCATTGGAATTTCGTTCCGGGTTCTGAGGAGATCATCCCTTGCGACACGCTTCTGCTCTCGGTCGGTCTCATCCCTGAGAATGAGCTTTCCAAGAAGGCCGGCGTGCTGTTGGACCCCGTTACTGGTGGTTCGTTTGTGGATGAACGGTTCCAGACTAATATGCCGGGCATCTTCGCCGCTGGCAACGTGGTACACGTTTACGACCTGGTGGATTACGTCTCGATTGCTGGCGACACCGCCGGAATGCACGCTGCCAGGTACGCGCTGGCTGAGCAACAACACGTAGCGGACTATGTTCCCGTCAAAGCCGGAAAGAATGTGCGCTACGTTGTGCCCCACAAGCTCGACCGCAAAGCGCTTGAGCATGGCGATGTGCAGCTCCAACTGCGCGTAACCCGACCGATCGAAGAGGACGTCTGGCTGGAAGTCAGCAGTGAGAGCAAGAGCATTGTACGCCGCTCTGAGCGCTATGCCCGCCCGGGCGAGATGGTGACCATCATGCTTAAACCGACTATGGCAGACGCAGTCCGCGAAGCGGAAAGCCTGACTGTGGATGTGTACCCCAAGGCGGAGGCGTAAGATGGAAGAAAAGAACTTTATCTGCACTGCCTGCCCGATGGGATGCAAGTTGATTGTCCGCATGGAAGGCGACGAGGTTGTCAAAGTGCTCGGGCATCGCTGCCGGCGCGGCGAGACCTACGGTCGCCAGGAAGCCATTGCACCTCAGCGCATGGTCGCCAGCACCGTCAGGGTTGTGGGTGGTTTGCATCCGCTTTTACCGGTCTACACCAAGGGCAGCATCCCTAAACGGCGTATAGCGGAGGTTTTGGCTGCCATTCGCGCGGTCGAAGTAAAAGCGCCGGTGAAAGCGACGCAAATCATCATCCCGAATGTCATCGGCACCGGCGTGGACGTCATCGCCAGCCGCGATCTGCCTGAGAAGTAATTTTCAAACCGGAACACAAAACCCACCCCAAACAGGGTGGGTTTTGCTCTTATCTGAATAAAAACGAAAAACTCAGGCTTGTTGGGCGGCAAGTTCTTCTGCCATCTTGATGCCGCCGCTGGTGCCGATGCGCGTCGCGCCGGCTGCGATCATCGCCTGGGCATCTGCCAGGGTGCGGACTCCGCCTGAGGCTTTGACGCCCATCTCCGGTCCCACCACGCTGCGCATCAGGCGAATATCTTCCACTGTCGCGCCGCCGGTCGAAAAGCCGGTTGAGGTCTTCACAAAGTCCGCCCCAGCTTCCTTCGAAAGCAGGCAGGCAGTCACCTTTTCTTCATCGGTCAGCAGGCAGGTCTCCAAAATGACCTTTACAATCGCACCCATCTTGTGGGCCACCCGCACCACTTCGCGGATGTCGTTCGCGACAGCTGCCAGGTTGCGCGACTTGAGATCGCCAATGTTGATCACCATGTCGATCTCAGTCGCCCCATCTTTGATCGATTGTCTGGTGTCAAAAACTTTTGCTTTGGTGGACATTGCCCCAAGAGGAAAGCCGATCGTCGCGCCGACCTTGACGTTCGAGCCTGCCAGCGCAGTTTTGCAGAAAGCCACCCAGTAACTATTGACGCAAACCGCGCCAAAGTTGTATTGCAGGGCTTGCTCGCAGAGGATCGCGACCTGCTCGGCAGTGGCGTCCGCCTTTAGGAGGGTGTGGTCGATGATGCTCACCAGCGGAATGGCGTGGTCGGTGGTGTCAGAGTCTGTACAAGCTTCAACCTTCTGAACACGTCCTTTTTTATCGAAATAGGTTGTCATGGATTGCCCATGAGAAGTGAGGGTTTTTTGAAAAGCATAAACGGGTTGGAAATCTTTGGTGGTCATAATGCACTCCTTGGATTGTTCCGGTTCCCCACTGGCCGGTTTGATTAATTTTACCTCTGATAGGATGGTCTGTGTAAGCTAAGCTATAATTCACCTTGGAGAGAATTCACATGCTGCCCAAAATCACCGCCATTGCCCATCCCAACATTGCCTTCATCAAATACTGGGGCAATCGCGACGATGCCCTGCGCCTGCCCCTCAACGGCTCGATTTCCATGAACCTGAGCGGGCTGGAAAGCCGTACGACCGTCCAATTTGACGCGGGTCTTGAGCACGACACTTTCGACCTGAATGGTACAGGTCAATCAGGCGCATCACTCCAAAGAGTCAGCCAATTTCTTGATCATGTTCGGCAATTATCGGGTTCAAATCACCACGCCCGGGTCTCTTCCTCGAACAACTTCCCCACCGGTGCGGGCATCGCCTCCTCAGCTTCCGCCTTTGCCGCCCTGGCACTGGCTGCCAGCCAGGCTGCCGGGCTGACCCTAAGCCAAAAAGACCTTTCCCGCCTTGCACGCTTGGGTTCTGGTTCTGCCTGCCGCTCAGTACCTGATGGATTTGTAGAGTGGCTGCCTGGCGAGGATGACGCCACTTCCTACGCCGTCAGCATTGCCCCCAGAGACCACTGGGAGCTGGTGGACGCGGTTGCTGTGATCAGCCAGGAACATAAGCCAGTGGGCTCCAGCGCCGGGCACCAGCTGGCTCACACCTCGCCCCTCAACGCACAACGAGTACATGACGCTCCGGAACGCCTCAAAGCATGCCGCGAAGCCCTGCTGCAGAAAGATTTTACGCGCTTTGCCGACATGGTCGAGCTGGATTCAAACTATATGCATGCTGTCATGCGCACCAGCAATCCCCCGCTTGTCTACTGGCAACCAGCCACCGAAGTCTTGCTCTGGCAAGTCTGGCAGTGGCGCAAACAGGGTCACGCGGTCTGCTCCACGGTGGATGCCGGACCAAACGTGCATGTTTTGGCAACGGCAGGTGAACTGGAGTGGTTAAAACAAGCTCTTTTGGAATTGCCGGGGGTTAAAACGGTGCTCGTCGCGGAGCCCGCAGATGGCGCCAAGCTGGTTGTTTGATCCCTAAAATGGCTTGTTACTGTCTTGGGTGACCTTCGCGAGATCATCAAGCTTATCTGAAATTTTCTCGATCGCCTTGGTCAGGTCTGTCAGGCTGCGCGTGTGGGTCTCAAGGATTCCATTAAAAACGTTGAGATCGAGCATATACTCCGCCTCACGCAGCTCAGATTTCACGCCGCCAGAAAAGGTCACTTTCACGTGGTATTGCTTTGGTAAAGTTTGTGAGTTCAGGACGTTTTTAATCACATCCACAGAAGCACGGATCTCATATTCGGGGGGCAGTGTTGGAATCACCTGGTGGATGAACGCCAACTTTTCGATGTCGTAATTTTTCAGAGAAGTCTGCAGGGGTGGGTTGAAAGCGATTTGCACATCGCGTGCTGCTGTGCGACCGGTATTCTTGATTACAAGGTCAAAAATCGGTGAGTCAGTCTGATGATCAAAGAAAACCACCACATATGGCGCAATCTGCTGATCGCGGTCTTCCACCATTTCTGCCACGCTGCGGTCCATCGCCTCGGCAGAACGCCTTGTCCCCTCCGCCATTTGGGCCGTCTTGATCACATACACCACCAATGCGATCAGGCTGAGAAGTTGGATCACAAACATGATGACATCGAGAGTGGTAGCTTTCATTCAATCCCTCCAGTAAAAATGTCAGGCAGTTTTTGCATTTTTCGGTTTCTTGGGCTTTGGCTCGGGCACGTCGTCGTAGAGCGCGCGAAAAAGCAGCGCCATCTTGTCGTTATCTTCCAGGTCTTCGATCATGTAATACGGTTTTGATCCCGGATAAGCTTCTCCGGTGGGCGCATCTTCACCCAGCACGCGCGTACTGCCCGGCAGGATCTTGAGGAATACCTGGTCGTCACACACGAATCCCATCACCCGGTTGAACATGTAGAGACCATACTCGCCAAACATCCTTCGGGCGTCAATGCCTTCAATGTGGCCCAGGCACTCAAGCACGTAGTTGATGTATTCTTTGGACGTTGCCATTTCAACGCACCTTTCCCGATCTGTTGATGCTGCGGTTTGCAATCCCGGCAACCAACAGAGGAAAGAGGACTGCAGCCAGGATGATCCAGACTAGGTAGGTGGTCTTGGTCATTTCGAGGAAGACGAGCACGTTCAGACTGATCAGTGCCAAAAGGATCACCACCAGGTAAACGACCGTCATCACATCCAGCAAGGATTTACTGCGTTTGTCTGAGTCGTCATCGGGCAAATCCAGGGAAGGCTTGGAAGCAGCAGCGAGTTGTTTTTCCTTCATAGCAGAGGAATAAGCCAGCCAGGTAAAGACCGCCCAGTTGATAAAGATCACTGCCGCGATCAGATACATGGACTTGGCGGATGCTTCGAAAGTGGGATGAACCAGCACCTGGATAGCCAGTGTCAGCCCCATCGCCACATTAACCAGAAAAAGTGTGAACTTATACAAGGCCAAACCTCCTTTTTGGAACGCTATGATGGGACATATCATTTATTTTACATGAAATCCGTGCACGACGAACACTTCTGGCTAGAAAAAAACCGGGAAGCAAACGCTTCCCGGTTTTAGGTTTTATGGCAGAGCCTAACTCATGGTCAACGCCATGACGGCTTTTTGCGCGTGGAGGCGGTTCTCAGCTTCATCATAGACCACGGAATTGGGTCCGTCGATGACCTCATCGGTGACTTCGATGTTGCGGTCAGCTGGCAACGGGTGCATATAGATGGCATCGCTCTTGGCAAGTTCCAACCGGCGCTGGTCCATGATCCAATCAGTGTAAGAATCCTGGAGTTTCTTTCCCTGCACAGGATCAGCTGTGGTCATCAATGGTCCCCAACTCTTGGCATAGATCACGTCTGCGTCCTTCATGCCTTCATCCATGTCGTGCACGATCTCGAAGGAGGTACCCCATTTTTTGGCTTCATCAGCTGCTTGCTGCTCGATTTCGGGCATCAGCGGGAATTCCTTGGGGTAGGAAAGGGTTACATCCATCCCAAAGCGCGGCATTTGGATGATGAGCGATTGCGGCACGGAGATGGGTTTGAGGTAAGAGGCAGCATAGGCCCAGGAGACGACGATCTTCTTGCGCTTCAGATCGCGACCCTTCTTTTCCATGATGGTCATCAGGTCGGCCAGGCATTGGAAGGGGTGATAAACATCACACTGCATGTTCAGGACTGGCACGCGGCAGTTTTTGGCGACATCATTGAGGTAGGAATTACCGACTCCCCAGTCACAGTGGCGGATGGCGATGCCATCAAAATAACGGCCGTAGATCATGCCGATTTCCTTGGCAGTATCACCGTGGGAGATTTGGGTGGTTGTGCTCTCGATGAAAGCGCCGTGCCCGCCGAGCTGAGCCATGCCGGCTTCAAAGGAACCGCGGGTGCGCGTGCTGCTAAAGAAGAACAGCATTGCCAGCACTTTATCGCGCAGATAGGGGTGAGGTTCGTTGAGGGCGCGTTTGCGCTTTAGATCCCAGGCGACATCCAATACGGTCTCGACTTCTTCTTTTGAGAAGTCCAGATCGCCAATCAGGTCACGACCATGTAAAAAGGTTTGCATTGTTACTCTCCTCGAAGATTCTTTTCTTGATTATACTCAGCACGTTCTACTTTGACCACCCGAAAATGATTGGCAAGAAGGAATCGATTATTGGCAGTAAATCAGTCTTGTAAACACCAAAACTATCATAGTGTTTCGAGGCGATCAATTCATTTTGCCTGGTGTTTATGTACAATCTCTCCAGTTCAGAGGTTGAGTCTGTGGGATTACCATAAAAACTCCAATTCGAGCCGCCATTTGTCGAGTAGAACATGCCCGCGACTTCGTTTATTCTGCCGCTTGCATAAATGATTGAAGGAATTCGGGGATCAAAAGTCAGATCATGTATACGGTTATTAAAAAGGAGTAAAGCTGACCAGTTTTGCCCTCCGTCGACAGTCTTGTAAAGTTCGCCATACTCTGTGGTAACAAATAGCACACCAGGTTGCGCTGGGCTCGGGAAAACCCCATAAAGATTGGTTGTAGGAATCCCGTTGCTGATTATTTCCCAAGAATCTCCATTATCTACTGATTTTTGCAGACCTCGATTTGTGAGGTAGAGCGTATCGGGATCAAACGGGTCAAGCTTCAGAGAGTATTTCCCATACATTATGTCTCCTACCATAGTCCAGGTGGACCCTCCATCAAGGCTGCGTAATACAGACTGGTTGCCTTGAATCCCGAATATTCTTTCTGAGCTCCTGGGGTCAATGATCAATGAAGAAATTTGACTATCCCTATAAGGGCCAATATTTACTTTACTCCAACTTGCTCCCTGGTTGGTGCTTCGATACAAGCCTTCACTATCTAACCCAAGATAAATCAAATCGGGATTATGCGGGTCAATCGCCAAGCCGGTCACCGCAAACTCTGGCAATCCGTTGTTGATCAGGGACCAGTGTTTACCGCCATCACTGGTTTTATACAAACCAGACTTATTCCTGGCAAGATACATCCTCTCACCGTTGGTAGGGTCTGCCGCAAAAGCCCCGATTACACTGTTCGACAACCCGCAGGGCGTCCAGAGGGTTTCGTTACCATTCTTATGAAAAACGCCATCAGAGGACAATCCAATAAAAACGGTCTTTTCGGGGTCTCCCAGCGGAAAAATCGATTTGGGATAAATTGCTGGCAGGTTCTGGGTGATTTTATTCCAGGTCTGGCCCCAATCTTCACTCTGATACACACCATTATAAGATTCCCCGTAATAGATGGTCGCGGAATCGTTTGGGTCCATCGCGAAAGCAGCAATCAGGACCCACTCTTCTGTCACCCTTGTCCACTCAACCCCGCCATCGCGGGTTAAGTACACTCCGTAATCGCCTGGAACCGCGTAGATCACATTCGAATCCTGTGGGCTGACGAGCAGTTTGGTGAATCTTTGGTTGGTCAGATTGCCGTAAATGGATGTCCAACTTTCCCCACCATCAATACTTTTATCAATGCCAGTACTTCCGCTGATGTAGATTACTGATGGAGTGGTTGGGTCGACAGTCACCGTTGAAACCGTGTAGGGGGTTGGATAGGGAGACAAAGCCCAGGTCTCACCAAAATCGGTGCTCAAATAAAGCCCACCGTCGGCAGCATAGAGCTTGCCGGGTGTGAACGGATCTGCCGCTATCTGTCTAAAACCTGATCCGATGGAATACCAGGATAAGCCGGAATCGATGCTTTTATAGGTTTCGTATGGGCTTGTAGAATAGAAAACCTTGGGATCTGTTGGATCGTTCAAGAGAGAATCCAACCATTCCGTTCCATCCCCCACTTGGTAATAATCCCATGAAACTCCAAAGTCAGAGCTTGTGAAGAAGTAGCTGCCTCCCACCGCGTAAATCTTATTGGGATCGTTTGCATCCGCTTGGAAGTCGCTGATTGTTTGCCCAAGCGGACCAAGAGGTTCCCAGGGCTGCGGAGCCTGTGCCTGAGGCTGGACCGATGAAATGAGCGATAGTAGGGCAATTCCTGTATGTACAATGAGATTTTGCCAGATGACCAATAGTAACCTCCCATAATAGATATTTAATATATCTGATTGATTGTGATTGTAACATGCAAGGATTGCCGCAGTGAGATTTGTGTTGCTTGACGTTTAGGCTGAAGGAGCAGCTATGCTAAAGCCAATACAAATCCTGAGGATTCAGCCAGACTATTAAGCATAACCGTGCTTGAAACTAAAATGGATATATGTTTTACAAACTGTGGCGCGTAGGTTAGGTTGCGATTTTCAACCTGACAATACGAACCTCGGCCTGCATCATTCTTTGATTTTGCGTCCATTGGTGTAATTCAATATAGCAAAACTCAGGTTTCTTATACAAAACCTTTGTTAGCATGTGTTCATTATGTCAGGTTCAACTGCGGAACCTGACCTACACAAACATCCCTTTTTATACGAGAACATGAAAAGATCTATTCGTAAACATCCATTACTACGAGGTTCATTTACACGGAGAGTGTTTACTCCCTTCGCCTGGGTTCTAATCAACAATAAAAAACGGATAGGCGCTAGCCAATCCGTTTAGTAGGTTTTCCTTAAAATGCTTACTTTATCAAGCTCGCAACCAAGGCATAAAACTCAGCCGCTTTGACGACATCATCCAATATCACACTATCGTTGACCGTATGCGCGGTGACTTCGTCGCCAGGACCAAAGCCGATCGAGGGAATGCCAGCCTTGCCAGCCCAGTAAATGCCGTTGGTGCTGAATGCCCATTTGCTGGCTGGGGCGTCCTCCAACCCAATCAAGCGGCGGCTTTCGAGCCCAGCCTGTACCAGCCCATGCTCTTCCGGGATCGCCCAGGCGGGGAAATACTTATCCACCGGGTAAACAAAGCCAGTATAAGAAGGCACATCATAGAACAGCGCTTCCACTTTGACGCGATTCTTGCTTTCTTCAGGGATCAGCGCTTCCACCTGGGCAATCGCTTCTTCCTGGGACTCCCCAAAAGTCATCCGGCGGTCGATGTAAATGACAGCCTCATCAGGAACCGCGTTGATGCTCGGGGTCTTGACCAACATGTCCGAAACGGTGATCTTGCCGTTCCCGAGGAAGGGATCGTCGCCAAGCGAGGGTTCCAGGTCGCGAATGCCCGCGATAACCGGCAGCAGCAGATAGATGGCATTAATGCCAACGTGGTTGCTGGCGGCATGCGCCGAGACGCCCTTGGCAGTCACTTTTAGTTCAATGCGACCCTTGTGACCGCGATAAACGTTCATCTTGGTCGGTTCGCCAATCACCACGAAGTCTGGCTTGACCTTCGGGTCAACTTCCACAAAGGTATTCGGGGCAATTCCATCACACCATTCTTCCATGTTGCCGAAGTACCAGGCAGTCCAACCCTCAAGCAAACCCAAATCGCGTGCCGCAGCCAACCCGTAGACCATACCAGGGGTGGAGCCCTTCTCATCACAGGCACCACGGGCGTAGAGCACGCCATCTTCCACCTTGCCCTCAAACGGATCCCACTTCCACTCATGTGGGTCGCCGATTCCGACTGTGTCGATATGAGAGTCGAATACGATCACCTTCTCGCCAGTGCCAATCCGCCCCATGATGTTGCCCATCTTGTCGAAGCGGACCTCTTCAAAATTCAGGGCAGTCATTTCTTCCCCGATGCGCTTTCCAACATCCTCGATATTGGATTCCATACTGGGAATCGCGCAAATCTCGCGCATAAAGCGGATGATCTGTTCGCGTTGAGATTGGATTTTTTCTTCTAATTGTTGTACTACTTCGGGTGAGGGCATTTTATCTCCTTTGACAAAATTCGATTATTCGGGTTAAAAAACTGCACGATTACAGTATATAATGCTACTAAACAGCATCGTACAGTTGAAGAATTGAGGTTTCATGGATATATTATCATCAAAGCCTATTGGGGGCAACTTGTTTCGCAAGCCGGAATTGAACTGGGGAATTCTTGGTACTGCCCGGATCGCGGAAAAAGCGGTCATTCCAGCCCTTCAGAGTATGAAGCACACTCCCGTTATTGCCGTCGCCAGCCGCGATCTGACCCGCGCGCAGGAGTTTGCCGCGCCGTTTGAGATACCACGCGCCTACGGCAATTATGAAGACTTGCTTTCTGACAAAAACGTGCATGCGGTCTACATTCCGTTGCCAAATAGCGAACACACGCCCTGGGCAATCAAGGCGATGCAAGCCGGAAAACACGTGTTGGTTGAAAAGCCTTTCGCCCTAAACGCAAACGAAGCTCAGCTGATGATCAGCACTGCTCTTGAAAATTCCGTGGTCCTTATGGAAGGCTTCATGTACCGCTATAGTGAACGCTTTGAGAAGATCCGTGAGCTGATTCGCTCCGGGACGATCGGGAAAGTGCGGCTCGTTCAGTCAGAGTTCAGCTTTACGCTCAGCAACCCGGATGACATCCGCCTTGCCCCCGACCTTGGCGGCGGGGCCTTGTACGATTTAGGCTGTTATTGTGTCAATTTTGAGCGGTTGTTGGTTGGGCGTGAACCAACCAGCGTCCAGGCGATCTGCCAGATGAGCAAATCGGGGGTGGACCTGCAGACCGTCGCCACGCTTGACTTTGGTGACCAGGTTTTTGGGCAGTTCATGGTTTCATTCAACGCAGCCGGGTCGCAGTTTTTGCGTGTTGTCGGTTCTGCGGGCACAATTCACATTGAGAACCCCTTCAATCCGAAGGGCGAAGGCACAAACGGCTGGTTGACCCTGCCTGGCAAGGAGGCTAAACGGCTCAACTACCGCGCTGAGAATGACTACAAACACATGTTGGATCACTTTTACAACGTGGTTGTCAGCAAGGATTTACCTCAATTCCCACTTTCAGACGCCATCAATAACCTTGTTGTCCTCGACGCCTTATTCCAGTCTGCCGTGGATAACGGACGATTGGTAAATATCAAATAGTTGATTAAAGGAGAAAGTAAATGAACGAAAACAACCGCAACTCGAGTTCAAACAACGGGGGATCAGTATCCCTAAACAAAGTAATTCTGCCAACGATATTGATCGTGGCAGTGATCGTCGTGCTGTATCTCGCTAAAGGGACTGACTATGCAGGTCCCGCAACACCCCACCACGAACTGGTCGGGAAGGTCGTGGGTTATGCTGTTTTATTTTGCGAGGCAGCTTCGGTGGTTGTGATTATGACCTCTGCTGTTCATGGACTTATTTCCTATGTAAAACGCCTGTTTACCCGGGATTATTTGATTCAAATTCGATCTTCGGAAAGCATTCGCCTGCGTATGGGGCATCGCTTGAGCCTAGCGCTGGAATTTGCCATGGCTGCGGACATCTTAAGTATTGCGATTTCCCCCAGTTTCAATCATTTGGTATCGCTCTTCATCATTGTTCTGTTGCGTGTCCTGATCACCATCTTCCTCGAATATGACATCGAGACTTCCATGCATTATCACCTGATGCCCGGCACCGACTGGCTCAACCTGGTCCCAGATGACGAAATCCGGAAAGAAGATTCTGAGTAACTACTATAGGTAACAAAAAACGGATGCGGTGTCGCCGCATCCGTTTTTGATTCTAATCTCAGGATTAGGGTGTGGGTGAGGGGGTCATCGTGCGGGTGGCGGTCGCCGAGGGGATCGGCGTGGCGATGTTCACGGGCACCTTTAGTAACTCACCAATGAACAAAGGTGTCGTGTCGCTCAAAAGTGGGGTTATGCCATTAGCTGAGCGGTATTTGTTTGTTTCAGCGATGATGCGTTCAGGAGTTGAGCGGAAGAACAGGGCGACCGAATCGAGGTTGGCACCAGCTTCGACGTAGTAGTCAACGAGTGTACCCGGTTTAACATCGGTTGGAACTGGTGTTGAAGTGGGCATGCGCTGCCAGGGAGCAGGCACCTTGACGATGTCACCGGCTTTGATGTAACAATTCCCGCCAGTAACATAATCAGGGTTGATCGATAAAAACACTTCCAGGTCCGCGCCAAATTTTTCAGCAATCTGGGCGCAGTAATAATCGGTTTCCTGGACCACGTAATCGAAGGGTCCATCCAGGGTCGGTGTCAGTGACGGCGTAGGTGTTTCAGTGATTGTCGGGGTAGACGTGGAGGTAATCGTAGGGGTGACCGGAGTGGGGGTGAGGGTCATGGTGGGAGTGGGGGTGTCGGTCGCGAAGACCTGAAGCCCGCCGCCGCCCAGTTTCCCTGTTGCCCACAGCGCCACCATTACCAACCCGGCGATGATCAGAATCGCGACCAGCACCAACAGGAGCGCTTTGCTGCTGTTTTTGCGCGATTTCTTCCGATAAGAAGAGAGCAAGCTCTGAGATTTTTTCTGTGCCATGTTTCTAATTCCTTCCTTTGTCAGTTAACAAAGTTCGATTAATAGCATATTAAACGGTTCAACCCGCTTTTGTCAAGTATACCATTTCGCAAGAAAACGATGAAATGCTTTGGTGTATATGGAGAAGGGTTTTAGGAAAATGTGAAGGATTGTTTTTTTGACAATAAGCAAATCACCGCCATTAAATTCAAATCCCGTGCCTGGAGAGGACTTGGCACGATCAGGTAAAGCTGAGACCTGGGCTTCCCCTGGGGGAAGCTGGATCCCACCGCAAAGCGGATGGGAGACTGAAGAGGGTTTGGCTTCTTTGCAAGGTGGGAGACCGTTTGGTCACATCCCGTGCTCAGCGCGGACGCTGGCAAGAACACGTCTGGAGCATAAACCAAGAATGAGTATAATAAACGCATGTTTCTACGCAAACCTATTAAAATCCTCGCGCTGGTGGTCCTGACCGCAGCGCTTCTTTTGTCTGCCGGGTGCGAAAAGGCCCAAACCCCTCCCACCAGCCCGAGCCCTGAGCCCATCCTCCCGACCGTGGTTGTCAGCACAGCCACCGCCACCCTGGAGCCCACCCCAACCGCAATCCCTGCTGCCGCTATGGTCAACGGCGAGCCGATCCCGCTGAGTTACTTCAACAATGAAGTCTGGCGCTACCGCGATTCTCTGGCTGATCAGCCGGTCAAACCCGACGACGCCACCATCAATCAAACTGTCATCAATTATCTGATCGAGCAACAACTGCTCGCGCAGGAAGCTCGCAAGGCAGGTTTCACCCTAAGCGAGGCAGACTTACAGTCAAAGATTGACGTGTTGGTCACTGGATTAGGCTCAGGAAGCGCCTTCACAGACTGGATGACTAACAATCATTATGACGATACCGAGTTCCGCATGGCGCTCACCCTCGCCTCAGAAGCTGCCTGGCAGCGCGACCAAATCGCCGCCACCATCCCCGACGCTGTCGAACAGGTGCGGGCAAGGCAAATCTTCGCCCTCACCCCCGCAGGCGCTCAACGTGCCTTCACCAGCCTTGCAAGCGGTACCGACTTCAGCAAATTAGCCTGGGAATACAGCCCCGAATCTGGCGGTGAACTGGGTTGGTTCCCCCGCGGCTACCTTCTCTATCCCGAAGTCGAAGCCGCCGCGTTCAGCCTGGAGGTTGGGTCTCGTTCTGAGATCATCCAAACCGAAATCGGCTATCACATCATCGAGGTCCAGGCACACGAGCCTGCCCACCCCCTCACCACCGACGCGCGCATCGCCCTGCAAACCCAAGCTCTCCAAAGCTGGCTCAGCGAGGCAGTCACCAATTCACAAATAGTCATCCAGATCCCGTGAGCAACCAGAACCGCCCGCCTGCCCGCCGTTCCAACTCCGCCACCCGTCCCATGGCGGTTCCAATGGAGCAGCCCAAGAAACAGACCGGTTGTGGAAGCATTGGGGTCGGCATTTTGCTGTTAATCCTGGTTTTGGCGGTGTTGTTGATGTTTCTTGGCATCCTGCCCAATCCGCTCGAACAAAAACCAACTGCCACTAATCTGCCAGCAGGGCAGACCACTGAGCCCACGACAATGATTACGTTCACGCCCACTCGGTCTGCCACCCCCACCTCCACTCAGACTCAAACGCTGGAGCCAACCGCAACCTACACTCCTGAGCCAAGCCCAACCTTCACCCCCACGCCCACCGAAAAACCTATGCCTTTTGTCCTGCGTGGTGCACCTACAGGTTATCCCAACGCGATGCTCTTCTCGCAATACTCCTGCGAGCAGTATCTGTTCATTGGCGGAGAAATTTGGGATTTGCGTGAAGCTCCCGTCTACGATCTGACAGTGAAACTTGGCGGCACCTACGGCGGAAGCCTGCTAGACCTGACGAGTGTGTCGGGAGAAATGACAGCATATGGCGAGTCTGGCTTTGGTTTCGTGGTAAAGAATCAACGCATCAGGGAAAGTGGCATCACCATCCAGTTGTTCGACGCCAACGGTGAGGCATTATCCGCCCTGACCAATCTGACCATCACGGGCAACTGCGATAGCAACCTGGTGATTGTTAATTACAAACAAGTCCGCGAAATTCAGCCCTGAGCATCTCGCTGTGGCAGCTTAATCTTTTCACTCCCAATCATTAAACCTGAAAGCTTCTGCGACCGCAACGGCATCACGCGGCTGTTGGCAAAGTAGCCAAAGTCAAAGGTGGTCAAATCTCCCGCTTGCTTGCCTGGCAAGGGCATCAGCCGGGCAGTCAGCGGCTTGTTGAGCCTCAAAGCCAACGCTGCGAGATCCAGCAGGACGGGGTAGATATCTTCGGGAGTAGTATCGCCAGGCAGGGGGATGACGTCCAGCCCTGCGCCGCAGACTGCCGAGAACATCAACAATTCGCTCACGCTCAGGCTGCCCTCAGCCGCGCGCAAAGCCAGCTGGCTGTCCTCCAGGACTGGCAGCATCAAACCATTGAAACCGATTTTGCGGTATTGGGCTTGCTGCAGGCTGCTGGTGAGAAAAGCGCTGGCAAACAGGCTGCCATGTGGACCAAAGCTGGGCAGCCCCAGGGCTTCGAGCGCGCTACCAATGGAAGCGTGTTGGTCTGGGTGGGGTGCCAATGTGAAATCCAGACCCTTAAACTCGTAACCGTACATCTTTTCCATTTTTTCAGCCACAGCTTCCAGCTTGGCGGCATTTTCATTGACAGTATCAATCAGGGATTGCCGGGCTTCTGGCAAACTTCTGGCTTGCATGAAACTGTTGAGCGCCAGATCCGCGGACTGTAAGGCGAGCGCGAAAGCAGGGCTTTCGCGCTGCGCGTAGGCAGCGGGGAAAAATGGCGTGAAGGCGGGCACGTTTGCCAGCGCGCAAAAACGCAGATTGGTGAAACCATCCGGCTCTAGTTTTGAAAGCGCTACGATTGTCTCAGCGCAGCGAGCCGTGTTTGCCAGGTCGAGCTCACCAATTGGGGTGGTAAGCGAACCAGAAAGAAACACACGGTTGCTCCTCCCCAAGGCAGCCGGGATCGCGGCCCATTCAGCTGGGTCAGACCCGGCAGGACCGAGCGAAATGTACTCAAACCCATCGGCATGTGCTTCAATCGCGTAGCTCTGAACCGCATCGGGCAGGTCGATCGGTGCCACAAACTGACCGAAGGGCGGCGTCGCCAGGCGCAGGGATTGCACCTCGAAGCCTGCTTCTTCAAACAATTTGCGGGCATGCGTGGCGAAGATTCCCACTTGCTGCAGCAAAAGGCGGTTCACCGGGTAGCCTGGTTCACAAAAGACTGTTATGGAACGAATTTTCATGGGTTAACCTTCTGACTGCGTTGGCGCAGCACTTCGAACATCAGCACACTCGCAGAAACCGCGGCGTTCAGCGATTCGGTCTTCCCAACCATCGGGATACACACGCTGTGTGTCGCGAGGAGTTGCCCCTCAGGGCTGATGCCTTCCGCTTCACCGCCGATCAACAGCGCAGTGCGTCCATGAAAATCTGCCTGCCAGAGGTTTTCCTGCCCGTTCATATCCGCGTGATAAACGCTCATATCCTCCACGTACGCGCTGATCGCTTCCCAAGGCCAACGTAGCAGCGTCAGCCTGAAATGCGCGCCCATCCCCGAACGCACGACCTTTGGCGCCCACACGTCCGTCGTCCCAGGTGGCAGGCACACCGCCTGCACCCCGGCGGCATCTGCTGAGCGCAGGATCGTGCCCAGGTTGCCGGGGTCGCGCAGTTGATCGAGGATCACCACGAAACTGGGATTGGCGGGTTGGGATACCTCAGGAATGTCAAAAACGCCAAGGATGCCCTGCGAGGCTTCGGTGTCGCTCAGGCTGTCAAATAACCGGTCTTCCACCTCTAACGCAACCTGGTCAGGTTTGATCTGCTCGAGCAGCATCTTAGCGCGAGGGCTGAGGCTGGTCTTATAAAGAATAAAACGCAAAGGCACAGCCGAAGCCAGCCCGTCTTCCAGCACGCGGGCTCCTTCGGCAACGAAGGCATTATGCTTGCGGCGGGCTTTGCTCTGCTCAAGCAGGCTGTGCACGAGTTGAATATTCGGGTTTTTGGAGGAGGTTAATAATTCGCCAGGCATGCCCTTATTATACCGATGCTGGCGGGTCTGGTTGGACGGATTTGAATTCCGCCTGGATTTCTCCCCCAACAGTGATGGTCAGGACTGCGTACTGCGGTTTGAACTGGTTGCGCCGTTCAGGATATCCAACACCCGGATTAATAAAGTGGATTCCATCCATAACCTCATTTTGGCGAACATGGATGTGCCCGTAAATAATCACGTCCGCATCTGGATATTTTCTGGCGAGTTTTGCCTGAAAATCCCTATGTCCGCTCATTGTTCCAAACAAAAATAGCACCAGGTAATTCAGGAACCATTGCCAGATGCTCATATGACCATGCGCAAGTGTTATGGTAACGCCGTTGATTTCATGATGGCATTCCAGCGGCAGGTGGTACCCCATGAACCAATCGCGGTTCCCCTGGACTGCGTCCGTCGGGGCAATTTTCGATAACTCTTCAATTGCTTCCGCCTTACAGACGTCCCCAGCATGAAAGATGAGATCCGGGTTTTCTGCTTGGATAGCCCGCAGAAGAGCAGGCTCAATCGACGAAGTGCGATCTCCAACATGGGTATCAGCAAGTATTACGATGCGTTGATCTGTGGACATGCGCGTCGATTTAGCGTGGTTTCTTCAGGAAGCCGAAGGCAATCACCAGTAACAAGCCCACGCCACTGACTGCGACCATCGTCCAACCGACCTTCTGACTGTCTCCGAAAACCACCTGCGCGGTTGATGGCGGCAGGGTTGGGGTTGCAGTGGGCAGGGGAGTCTTCGTTGGTATGGGCGTCCGGCTTGGGATGAATATCGTCGGCTGAGGGGTGGTTGGGATGGGGGTGGGCGTGACGTTGCTGGTCGGGGTGGGGGTGTTTGCACGGCGGATAAGTAAAACGTCGTTGATGTAAACCTCGTCTGCCTCAGCGCTGTTGCCATTCAGCACCATGATCTCGCTGCCCGGCACGTCATAGGCTTGCGAAATCACCCACAGGCTCTCGCCGGGCTGGACGATATGCCAAATGGAGCCATCCGGCTGTGGGGTAGAGGTCAGGATGCCATAGGTGTTTGGCGTTGGGTCCTGCGCCAGCGTTTTGCTGAACGGCAGGGCAATCAGCACGCCAAGGCACACCAGCGCTATGAGTTTCACGAGTTTCATGGGCACTATTATAGCTGTTTTGGTTAATTGGGTCAGGAAGAAGAATAATTATCCATCTGGATACTCATGGTCAAGCCCACTATCTGAGTAGCGGCACGGCATGCCGTGCCCTAGCTAAGAAACCACGCGGTATTTGATGATGAGGGCTTGTAGGTTAGATTTTTCTCCTGAATTCGGCATTAATTTGAATACTGTGTGGTGCCGGATTAAACTGCGCAATCCGGCCTACTAAAAACATCTTCACAATACCCAACTACAACCGTTGGGCTGCTGGAATGGTAAAATTGAAAAGTTAGGCTCATAAGGAGCCAGAGAAGAGGTCGCCATGTTGGATGTGAAATTATTCCGGGATAATCCCGAACTTGTAAAAGAAGCCCTGGCAAAACGAGACATGGACGCCAGCATCGTGGATGAAGTGATTTCTCTTGATGAGCAGCGTCGCCGCCTGATCCTCGACGTTGAAGTCAAAAAAGCAGAACGCAATGCCGTCAGCAAGGAAATCGGCAGGATGAAAAGCAAGGAAGAGCGCGAAGCCAAGATCAATGCGATGCGCATCCTTGGTGATGACATCGCTGCGTTGGACGAGACTCTCAAGCAAACGGAGAAAACGCTTTTCGACACCCTTGCCGGCATGCCCAACATCCCCGACGCGGATGTTCCGGTGGGTCCGGATGACAAGCACAACGTCGTCCTGCGCACCATCGGCGAACCCAGGCAATTCGACTTCGAACCAAAACCCCATTGGGATTTGGGCACAGCGCTGGACATCATCGACTTCGAAGCTGGCGTGAAGCTCTCCGGCACACGATTTTACGTTCTCAAGGGCGCTGGCGCGCGGCTCGAACGTGCCTTAATCTTCTGGATGCTCGACTTCCACATCCGCCAGGGGTACACGGAGTTTTACCCGCCCTGGATGGTACGCGAGGAAGTCATGTTTGCGTCCGGGCAGCTTCCAAAATTCGCTGACAATCTTTATCACGACCACCAGGAGGATTTCTGGTGGGTGCCAACTGCCGAAGTTCCCCTTACCGGTATCATGATGGGCGAAATACTCGATGAATCTGCCCTGCCAATGAACCTGACGGCGTACACCGCCTGCTTCAGGCGCGAGAAAATGAGCGCCGGCAGGGACGTCCGCGGCATCAAGCGCGGGCATCAATTTGACAAAGTTGAAATGTACAAGTACTGTCTGCCCCAAAACGCTGAACAAGAACTTGAGAACATGGTCGCGGACGCTTGCGCCACCTGCGAAGGTCTTGGGCTCACATACCGCATTCTTAAGCAATGCACTGGCGACCTGAGTTTTGGTTCGCATAAAACCTATGATGTGGAAGTCTGGGCACCCGGCTGCCAGGAATGGCTCGAAGTCTCCTCGATTTCCAACATCGGACAGTTCCAGGCAAGGCGCGCCAACATCAAATATCGCCCGGCAGACGGTTCCTCCCTGCAATTCGTCAACACCCTGAATGGCTCGGGTCTTGGCCTACCGCGTACGTTAATTGCCGTACTCGAGAACTACCAGCAAGCTGACGGAAGCATCATCGTACCTGAAGTTCTGAAGCCTCTTATGGGTGGCATTGAGGTGATCAAATGAGTGCGGATTGGATCCGGATTTTGGTGATCGCCGGCAGCGGCATTCTGAATGCCGTAGGATTCTTTGGTCTCTTCTTGGTATTCTTCCCTGGGTTGACCATCAGTTGGTTGGGTCATCTGGTTTGGGTGATCTACGTCGGTTTCAATCAAGGGCATTCGCAAGCTCAATTCTGGCTTACAATCGCGCTTTTTGTGATTAACACCCTAATCATGCTGATCGGTTCACTGACGGATAATCTCCTGGGCGCAAAAAAGACCCGGGATGCTGGTGTGCCTTGGTGGGAAATCCTTGTTAGTTGGCTGGGGATGGTGATCGGCGGCATCTTCCTGACCCCGATTGGGGGGATTGCTGTCGCTCTGGGGCTTCTCTACATTTTGGAACTCCGCCGACTCAACCAGGACCGCGAAAAAGCCTGGGAAGCCACCAAGGCGTTAGCCTTTGGCTACGGTCTTGCCGCTGGCATCCGCCTGATCATGGGCTTTGTGATGGTCTGCCTGTGGTTGGTTACGGTAATTTTCTTGTAAACCTGGTAAAGGGTGAAGCGTGTTTTGCAAATGTAGGGGAGAAGCATCCTTAATGATTGATTCTGGAGTTTTTCAACATTTTTTGTTGGATGCTTCGCCCTCATAAACAGGCGAATAAATCATGGATAGATCAGAACAATTCCACCGGCGTACTCTCCGATTGAAAGATTTCGATTACTCCCAGGCAGGAGCTTACTTTGTCACTATATGCACAAAAAATCACCAATGTTTGTTTGGGGAAATTCAACAAAGGGAAATGCAACTAAATGCAATTGGTCGTGTGGTATCGGCTCAATGGCAGCAATTAACCTATCGCTTTCCTGATCTTGAATTGGGGGAATGGGTTGTGATGCCCAACCATATTCATGGCATATTGATCATCACCGGAAGGGGAGAAGCGTGTAATGGTAGGGGCGAAGCATCCCTAAAGATTAAAAATGTTGATGCGGCTCTTTTTTTACCGGATGCTTCGCCTCTACAATCAGAATCAATTATCGCGGATGCTTCTCCACTACGACCAACGGGAACGACACCAGGTTCGGTCGGGGCGATTATTCAGAATTTCAAATCGGTTGTATCTCGAAAATTATCTACCCAAAACGAGAAAAGGAAAGGGTCTGTCTGGCAGCGCAACTATTATGAGCACGTTATTCGAAACGAAGGCGAATTCAATGCAATCTCCGATTACATCATAACGAACCCGCAGAATTGGGAAAAGGACACAGAATATACAGGGTAGATAATGGCAAAATTGGTGGTTACCGGTAGGGGCGAAGCATCTTGAATTGAGAATCCTGCCATACCGAACAAGTTTGTCGAGGATGCTTCGCCCCTACGACCAAACTCTCTCAGGTCTACAAGATATGTTTGGAAAATGCGTTGGTTTTAAATTTTTTATTGTTGTCTTGCCTGCCTTGCCAGAAATAGCGCGATTGAACCGGCGACTGCCGCATTGAGCGAATCGAGCTTGCCAAATTGAGGCAGGCTGATCAGATCGTCGCACTTATTGCGCACCAGGTCGCGCAAACCCTCCCCCTCGTTGCCAACAACCAGCGCCACACCGCCACTCAATCGCAATTGATGCACCGGGCGTGCTTTCGGCGACGCGTCGAGCCCGTACACCCAAACATCCTTGAGCTGTTTCATACGGTCGATTGCTTGGGCAAGGTTGTACTGCGCAATCAATAGATGCTCCGAGCCTCCGGAGGAGGCATGCACCACGCCCGGCGTGATCTGGGCAGCCTGCGACGAAGGCATCACCACCCCATGTACGCCCATCAACTCCGCAGTCCGCAGCAGCGAACCGAGGTTTTGTGGGTCCTGGATCAGATCCAACAGCAAAAAGAAAGGCGCTTCACCGCTTGCCTGTGCATGGGCAAAGAGGTCTTCGAGGGCAGCGTATGGATATTCGCTGGCTTCAAGCGCGATGCCCTGGTTGTGCCCGTCAATGGCATCCAGCTGCTGGCGCTGGACTTCCAACACCTGCACCTTACGTTCCTGCGCCATTTTGAGGATTTCTGGCAGATGTCCGTCCAGTTTGATCCCGCGCAGCAACATCAGGCGGAAAACGTGCCGCCTTTTGGCTCGCAGCGTCTCAAAGACCGGGTTTCGCCCGGTGATCCATTCTTTCACCCTTGCTCCCAGTTCCAGGTTGTGCCGTCTTTGCTGTCTTCCAGGATGACACCCAACGCTTTGAGCTCATCGCGCAGCTTGTCCGAAAGCGCCCAGTTCTTCTCCGCGCGCAGGTCGCGCCGCAGCCGAACCAGCAGGTCGATGAACGGATCAGCGGCATTGCTGCTGCCGGATTGCTCCACCAGCTGCAGCCCGAGTACACCTGTCAGCTCGTCAAAAACTCCCCTTGCAGGCAGAAGTTGAGCATCTGTGGCGCCATCGCTGCGCGCCTGGTTGAGGTTGCGCACCAATTCGAAGATTGCAGCCAAAGCCGCGGAAGTATTGAAGTCGTCGTCCATGCTCTCTTTAAAAGCCTGGCGGGCTTGTTCAGCGGTGGTTTGCAGGGCAGTTGCCTTGTCTTCCGGCAATCCGGTTGCGCCTGGCAAGGCGGGTTTTTTGGCGTTGAGCAAGCGGCGGTAAGTCTGTTCGGTTTGTTCGATGACATCCTCGCTATATGTGAGCGGGCTGCGATAAGAACCATTAAGCACCCACAATCGCATCACATCGCCCGGGTGCTCACTCAGGAATTGGTCGATGGTGATCATGTTTCCGAGCGATTTCGACATCTTCTCGGACTTCAAGCCAAGCATGCCGTTGTGCATCCAATAGGTGGCAAAGACTTTGTGCGTGATGGCTTCGGTCTGCGCGATTTCGTTTTCGTGGTGGGGGAAAATCAGGTCGTTTCCACCGCCATGGATGTCGATCTGTTCACCCAAATGGGTCATATTCATTGCCGAGCACTCAATGTGCCAGCCGGGGCGTCCCTTGCCCCAGGGACTGTCCCAGGCGGGCTCGCCGGGTTTGGCGGACTTCCAAAGGGCAAAATCCATCGGATGCTCTTTGCGCTCGTCCACCTGGACGCGTGAGCCAGCGTTCATGGTGTCCAGCCTGCGCCCTGAAAGCTTACCGTAGTCCGGTTTGGACTCGACGTCATAGTACACATCGCCATCCACCTCATATGCCGACTCACTCCGGATCAGCTGGCTGATCATCTCGATGATTTGCGGCATGTCCTCAGTGGCACGTGGGTTCTTTGTGGCAGGTTTGACGTTCAGCGCGTCGAGATTGGCTTTGTATTGTAGGATGTACTGATTTGCCAGGTCAAAGGGGTCTCGCCCCAATTCGTTGGCTTTGTTGATGATTTTGTCATCCACGTCAGTGAAGTTCATCACGAAATTGACATCATAACCAGAGTACTCAAGGTAGCGCCGGACGATGTCAAAAACCAGGGCAGACATGGCATGCCCGATGTGCGACTCAGCATAAACAGTCGGACCGCAAACATACATCCTGACTTTTCCAGGTTCGAGGGTTCTGAAATCCTCCTTGACGCGGCTAAGGGTGCTGTATATTTTCAGGCTCATCATTAACCTCCTGCTTTCATTCGTGGGTTGGTTTTGCAAAAATCATCCGCCCGGCAGAGGTTTGCAAGATCTTGGTAACGGTGACTTCTATTTGTTTATCAATGTAGCGCTGACCATTCTCGATGACCACCATGGTGCCATCATCCAGATATCCAACGCCCTGGTTGTATTCCTTGCCTTCCTGGATCACCTCAATCTGCAGGCTTTCCCCGGGTAGAATAATTACCTTGACCGCGTTGGCAAGATCGTTGATGTTGAGCACCTTGACGCCTTGGAGTTCGGCAACCCGGTTGAGGTTGAAATCGTTGGTCAGGATCGGGCAGTTCATCTGCCGCCCAAGCAACACCAGCCGGTCGTCCACCTCGCGCACGCCTTCCACGTCGATATCGCTGATGACCACGTTTACTTCCTTGTTCTCCTGGAGTTCGCCGAGCACATCCAATCCGCGCCTTCCGCGTTGGCGGCGCAGGCTGTCGGCAGAGTCTGAGACAAACTGCAGTTCATTGAGCACAAAGCGTGGGACGACCAATGTCGCGCCCAAAAAACCAGTTTTAGCAATGTCTGAGATACGTCCGTCGATAATCGCGCTGGTATCCACCAACACGCGCCTCTCACTCTCCCCTTTACCGCGCGCAGGAATTTTGCTGCCCATATTCTTAAGCAGATTCAAGAAATCCTCCCGTCGTGTAACGAAGAGGACTGCGCCAAGGTACCCAAAAAGCAGCAACCCGGTAAGCGGTAAGATTTGCCCCAGTGGCTTTGGCAGTAACGAAAGAGGATACGCCATGATGGCGGCGATGATAAGACCGATGGTAATACCAATAAGCCCACTCAATAATGACTGGGCCGAAGATTTTGTGAACAGTTTCATCAAAGCCTGGAAGGGCTTGATGGTAATGTAAGGGGTGATTAAAAAGCCAAACGCGGCGAAAATCACCGCGGTAAGACCGGTTACCACTCCCTGTGAAAGGGCTGGCACATCGACAAACTGCTGAACAAAATTAAAAATAGGGAGACTGGTGAATACTCCAATGATACCAAGAACAATTGCGCCGATGATGCGTGAGATTAAAGTTGCTCTCATATAAGACCTCCATTTTAACGTGCAGAATAAATTCAGGAATGAATAATAATTTCAATAAAATAATAGCACTCTCGGAGACGAGAGTCAAAGGATATTACACTTTCTGATGAAGTTCATATGGACTTGAGGTGATAGGTGATGGTTGATAGGTCGCAATGACAAATAGATTCGTCATTGCGAGGAACGAAGCAATCTAGACTGTTCGCCCTGAAGCATGTATGGGGTTTACACGCACTTTGTGAATTTTGACTGTGATCTAGTTCCAACAAGCTTATCGATCTGCCAGCAGTTTAGATTGCTTCACAACCCTTGTGAAAAGACACAAGGGCAGGAGAGGTTCGCAATACCCTACGGGCACGATGTGACAGATTAAAAGAGACTTGCAATGATTTAAAAAAAAAGAATATGTTGCGCCATCAGTTCAAACCTTAAAAAGATCAACTCAGGTATGGTCAGCCATTCAGAATCTGGTCAAGACAGATTCTAACCAGGTTGGTCGGTTTGGGTTTGGGGCTTGACAGGTTTGTTCTTGGAGACCTTGGGGGTGGAGCGTGGAAAGTATGGCTCTGAGGGGTTTGTCAGCAGGCGCTGCAGGTTCAACAACGAGGTGGGGTCATAAATTGTGAATCCGCAGACATCACAAATCCAGGCAGGGAAATCCGGTACCATCAAAGGCTTGCCATCCGTGTGCGCGGCAAAACTGCGTTTGCCAGGTCGAATCCTACCGAAGTAGCAATGCGGGCAGACTTCAGGGATTTCGAGCAGAGATTTCGAGAGACGCTTCTTCTTCACTGGGCTTTCTCACGGAGCAGCTTGAACAAGATCCGCACTAATCAACATCCGGATACGATCAAGAGGCCAATAAACCACGACTGCTTTTCCAACCACCCATTCCTGCTGTACGAAACCCCAATCATGAGAATCGGAAGAATGATTGCGGTTGTCTCCCAGGACGAAAAGCTCTCCATTAGGCACTTTCCACGAGCCCGTGTATCCGGGTAATTCAGCAAGGTAAGGTTCGGTGATCGCCTGGCCATTTACCCGCACAATCCCATTTCCAATCTCAACTGTGTCTCCGGGCAGACCGATGACACGTTTGATGTAATCTTCGGTGACGGTTCCCTGGTAATGAAAGACGATGATGTCGCCGTGTTTCGGTTCGCCCAGTTTATAGGCGAGTTTGTTCACCACCAGCAAATTGCCTTCAAACAACGTAGGCTGCATGCTGATGTTGTAAACCCGAACGCGCGAGGTGGCGGCATTGAGCAGCAAGAAAAGCACCACTGCCATAAGGATGGTTTCAATTAAATCGCGCCAAAAACCGCGACCTTTCTTCTCGGGGACAGGTTGTTGGGGAGTTGGTTCAACAATGTTGGTTTCAGTTTCGTTTTGTTCCACAAGCATCCATTCTATCACGCTGTCGCGCAGCGTGAACTCCCGATATTATAAGTCAAACCAACCAGGCTAAATCTCTGAGCTTTTACGTTCGCGTTTCTTCAAAACCAGGTGGATAGGCGTGCCTGTGAAAGGCACTTCTTTGCGGATCTGGTTCTCCAGGAAACGTATGTACGTAAAATGACCCAGGGTTGGGTCGTTGCAGTACAACAAAAATGTAGGCGGATCGGTTTTCACCTGGGTGCCGTAATAGATTCGGAAGGGCTTGCCCGTGCCGGATGTGGACTGGTGCATATCCTGCGCGTTGATCAGGATGCGGTTTAACAAGGATGTAGGAACCTTGTGCAGCCGTTCCTCCTGGATTTGCTTCACCAACGGCAAAACCTGGTGCACGCGCTGACCGCTCATGGCTGAAAGGAACAAAATCGGGACGTACGGCAGAAAGTTCAGCTGCTGTCGGATCTGGCGTTCAAATTCTATGCTGGTGTTGGTGTCTTTCTCAATCAAGTCCCACTTGTTCACAACCAGAATCACGCTTTTCCAGGCTTCGTTGATATACCCGGCAATGTGGGTATCCTGGGCGGTGATTCCTGTAGTTGCGTCCACGACCAACACTGCCACATCACAGCGTTCAATTGCCTGCATCGCCCGCAGAACAGAATATTTTTCAACCCCCGGGATGATCGAACCGCGTTTGCGAATACCGGCGGTGTCGATCAGGACATAATCCTGCCCATCAATAGTCACGGGTGAATCGATGGCGTCGCGCGTCGTGCCGGGAATGTCGCTGACGATCGCGCGCTCTTTGCCGGTGATCTTGTTCAACAGGCTGCTCTTACCAGCATTCGGCTTACCAACGATGGCGACTTTAATGGCTGTCTCATCGATTACTTCTTCCACCTGGGCAGGGAAATGCACCACGATCTCATCAAGCAGGTCGCCGGTCCCAGTGCCGTGGATGGCGGAGATGGCAAAGGGCTCGCCAATCGCCAGAGAATAGAAGTCCAGCGCGTTCAGCCGGGCTGTTTCGCTATCTGCTTTGTTGACTGCAAGTACGATTGGTGGTGTCAACTTCCCTTCCACCTGTCGTTGGCGTTTGCGCAGCATGGTCGCGACTTCCCGATCCGCCTGGGTCACGCCGCTAATCGCGTCCACCACCAGCACGACTACGTCTGCTTCCTCAATCGCCACTTCCACCTGGGCTCGGATCTCATCGATGAAATCTGCGGAGCCGATTGAAAGAGGTGCCTGGTTGCTTTGCTTACTGGGGTCAATCCCGCCTGTGTCGACCACAAAAAAGTTTAGTCCAGCCCAATACCCTTCCGCCACAAGCCGATCGCGCGTGGTGCCGGGGACGTCATCAATGATGGCGAGGCGCTGTTCCACCAGGCGGTTGAAAAGGGTACTTTTACCCACGTTGGGTCTTCCGACGAGCACAATGACAGGTTTGTCCATAAAATTCCTATTTACTTGTTCTTTTTATCTCGTGATTACGACTTCAATTAAACCTGGCAAGGTCGAGTCAAGCCGCAGTTCCGGGCGGTCCAGCTCCACTTTTGGGGCTAACTGGTAAGTGCCTTCGGTCAACCCTGAGAGGTCCAGGGTGACGTGCACCGAATTTGTTCCGATATTTTCCAGCAGGTTCATTGGACCTGAGATGTAAATGTCCACCGTTTGGGGCGAGAGTTTTGCCTGCAAACCGCCAGCAAGGTTAATTGCCATGACAGGCACGCCGAGAATCTGCGTAGAGTTGTAGATTGCCTCAACACCCACCGAAACCAAAACAGACTGATCACCGATCACCACGATGCCAGCTGGTAATTGAAGCCCCACCCGGGACTCAAAACTCTGTTGCGCGCCATTCAAATTGACTGGTTCGGTTTCGATGAAGGCTGGCATGGTACGTACCAGGTCAGGGTTTTCTGCATAAACAGTCAGCGTTGGTGGATTCACGACGATGCTGGTCAGGTGGTAACCCTGTGCCACAGATCCACTCGTCACGATCTTGACAAACACATTGCGGTAGCCAACCAACTGTTCCACGTCAATGCTTACCTCTACCCTATTAGGGCTGAGCACCACTCCTTCAACAACCACCCCAGCTTCATCGAGGGGTTTCAGGTCCAGCGTGCGGCTGATGCTGGTCGTCAGTTCAGAGATGTTGATGGTTGCAGAAATCTCAACGACTGTTTTCACCGACGATTCTGGTCCCACCAGTTTGGCTTCTGATTGGCTTAACTTTGCGGTACGCACCTGGTACCCCACGGGTAAAGTACCCGTTTGGACCAGGCTGATCGGAAAGGTCCCCGAAGCTACCTTCTCCAGGGAAATGTCCACGGATGCAGGTGAAACTTCTACCACTTGCACCGGTCGCAAGTCAACCATGACCTCCGGAGTCAAGGTGTGATCGCCAGCTTCCAACCCGGATAGGTTGATGTTGGCACTGATCAGGTTGGGATTGCTTGCCAGGCGGGCATGCACCGACCGCGGAGCTTTAAGCGTAACGGTAACGGCTTCTGTCTGCTGATTCGTAACCACCAGGTCCGGGTTTTGCCCCAGCAACTCCAGTCGGATTGGTTTCTCGTAAGTGAGGGTCTGATTGGGATCGCTCGCTGTCACGGATGAGACCCAGACAATGATCGCCAGCACCAAGGCGGTCAGCAAGGTGGGCAGAAAGCGGAGGAGTTTACGAAGTAGTTTCATCAGATTCCTCCTCATCCCCAGCCGTGCGAAGCTTGAAATAAGAAAGCCACGATTTTTGGCGTTTCAAAACCTCACTGGAGGTCATAAAAGCGCGCATATTGTTCAACAGGCGTTCGCCATCCAGCCTCCGGATCAAGCGCCCGCGATGGGCAATCGAGATCGTACCAGTTTCTTCTGAGACGACCACCGCGATGGCATCGCTTACTTCGCTGATGCCGAGCGCGGCACGGTGCCGCAGACCCATTGAGCGTTCAACCGTGGCGTTCAGAACGCCGCTACTCGAGAGGGGCATTACGCAGGCAGCTGCCTTTACCTTGTTGTCGTCAATGATGACTGCCCCGTCATGCAGCGGAGTGTTCGGATAGAAAATTTGCAGCAGGAGTTGGGGTGTCACTGTTGCATCCATGACCACCCCGTTTTTGTAATAGCTATCCAGGAACTGCCTTCTGCGCAGCACGATCAGCGCGCCGTGCCGGCGTTGCGCCAATTGCACGACTGCCGCGGTGATGGCTTGCAGCGTTTGCTCAAGGTGTTCGCTGGCTTTCGCATTGCGGTGCTTGAACAATCCCAGGTCACTGGCGTTTCCCATGCGTTCAAGTCCGCGCCGGATCTCTGGCGCCAACACCACCGGAATCGCAAAGATCAACGCGGGCGAGATTGTGTCCACCAGCCAGGAAAAACCAGGCAGGTCAAGCAGCGAAATCAGCAGTGTGACCAATATGACGATCAGAAAGATGCCACGCAGCAGGGTTTGAGCTTCTGTGTCGCGTAAAAGGTAGAGGATGAACGCAAAAACGATCGTGACAAGCACAATATCCAACAGACTGGACCATGTAAAACGTTCCAGTATGAATAGAAGATTACTCCACAGTTCCTGCATACTCGCAATGCCTTCCCTGCGTTAAAGTATACCCTGTAAAGCTATCTTTTTCCTGCTTTAGCCTTGGATTTTCGAAAAATAGACCTCTCCAGGCATCAAACCATGCTTACGAAGGAAGTTGTTGTAGAGCAGGGGATGCACTTGAGGTTGGTCGTCGCCATAGGTGAACCCCAGTGTTTTTGCTTCTTCCGGGGTGAGAAACTCCTTAGTCACGATCAACATGTCGATCAGCCCTGCAAAATATTTCTTCAGCAGCGGAAAACTGACCTTCGATGGCAGCAACTCAGATCGGAATGGCGCATGTGCCAGGTGGACAGCCATCCCCTGTTCGATACGGAAAATCATCAGTTGGACCAATTCTCCGCTGTGATAAAACCCCACAACCGTGCGCTGACCAAGCAGGCGATAGAGATCCTCGTCTTCCCAGGTCTGTTCCGTTTTTTCTTCCATGAATGCAGAGGCGGTATCAAAATCTTTTAGCTCAAGATGGCTGAGCCGGATGTCTCCATCCACCACCTCGAAACCTTTTAATCCCAAAGCGCTGAATTGCTCATGGGTTTGCTGGTAGGTGTGGGTGAAACTGACATCGGTGTAAATAACCTGGTCTGCCAGGCGGATCTTTTCGGATTGTGGCGATTGGGAATTGATGCGCTGCATTGCCGCGGCTTCATCCAACCCGCGGTCTTCCATCAGACGCTGCAGTCTCAGAGCATCATTCGCTGCGATTGCCCAAATGGCATCACATTGTTTGTTGATTCCGGATTCGAAAAGTTTGATTGCCTCAATCGCGACAACGCTTCGCGGGGTAGTTTCAATGAGTTCGAGGATTTTTTGAGTCACCAGAGGATGAATGATGGCTTCCAACTCAGCCAAAGCGGTAGGATCGTGGAAAACTATCCGTCCGAGTTTGCTGCGATTAATTTGACCATCACTTGATTTGAGATAGGAACCAAAACGGGAAAGGATCGGTTCGTAGGCGGGATGACCAGGCAGATAAGTTTCCTGTGCTACCAGATCCGCATCGATCGTCAGAACTCCAAAGTTTGCCAGGCACTGCAAAACTACGCTCTTACCAGAGGCGATGTTGCCCGTGAGTCCGATGACACTGCGATCGGGTTCCATGACCTAAGTATACAACATCACTGCTCTGTCGAGGAAAAACCAGGCAAATGCTATAATCTGAATATGCTGGTAAAACAAATTTCTCAGACCCTGATAAAGGATTGCGGTGTTGACCCTGAACTGCCTTTGGTAGTGGGGGTTTCTGGCGGGGCAGATAGCTTGTGCCTGCTTCACTGCCTTTTGGAGGGAGGCTTTCACCTGATCGTTGGGCATCTGGACCACGCTCTGCGCGGGAGTTCAGCCTCGCAGGCGGAAGCCTTGGGCGAACAAATTGCTGACTTGGGATTGCCATTTTTCAGCCAGCGCCAGGATGTGGGGCAATACGCCGCTAAAAACAAACTCGGCATTGAAGAAGCCGCTCGCATCTGCCGATATCGTTTCTTGTTTGATCTTGCACGAAAAAACGGAGCCCAGGGAGTGGTGGTTGGGCACCACGCTGATGACCAGGTGGAAACAATTCTGATGCACTTCCTGCGCGGTAGTGGTTTGAGTGGCTTGTCTGGCATGCAGCCCAGAAGCCTGTTGACCGCGATCGACCCAGAATTGCCGCTTTTTCGCCCGATGCTTGGCATCCACAGGCAGGAAATCCAGGAGTATTGCCTGGCGCATGGATTGGCAGTACTTGAGGATGAAAGCAACACTGATCCTGGTTTCTTCCGCAACCGCTTACGGCTCGAACTTATCCCACAGCTTGAAAAATCCAATCCTGGTTTTGGGCAGAGGCTCGAACGAACCGCACAGACTCTCTCATCCGACCGCCAATTGCTTGAAACGCTGGCTACTGAGGCATTCGAACGCACGCTGGTACGGACTGAAGAAAATGTGTCAATTTTTAGCAGGGAAACCTTTCTGGGTTTACACCTCAGCCTGCAAAGAATGGTCCTCAGGCAAGCCTTTTTAGAATTGAGACCTGACGTACGGGACCTTGGTTTTGAGGCAGTTGAAAGGGCACTGGCAGCCATCGCAGGCGGCACCCCACAGACACCCCTGGCAGGTGATTTGTGGGTCTTCTGTTTTGAAACTGAGTTTGTGATAGCCCCCCGCCTTTATCGCCATCAGCACACGGACTATCCGCAACTTCCAGACCTCTCCGGGTTCAAGTTGAAACGCGGAGGAAAAGTAAAACTGAACGCGGGTTGGGAGCTTTCGGCAGAATTGATCGATGTCCACAAGTTCAAGGCGCTCCCCGAAGAGCTGAAAAACCACCCGATGCATGCCTGGCTCAATCCGCTGGACCTGGAATGGCCACTGGAAGTTCGCCCTATGCGGAAGGGAGAACGCTGGTCTCCTTTGGGTATGGCACTGAAACATCAGAAACTGAGCGATTTTTTTGTCAATGAAAAAATCCCCCAAACTGCCCGAGCGAGCTGGCCCTTGGTGTTGAGTGGAGGATCGATTGTCTGGGTGGCTGGGCTGCGAATAGCCCAAGCATGGCGCTTGCTCGGAGATGAAAGCGAAATCCTTCACCTCCAGCTGCACGCTCCGCTCGGCTAATTGACCCAGTAGAACTGGAGCAGCTTTTCCCGTATGGCGGGATAGTTGGGGAATAGAACCGAAGCTCCGCCGTAGGTTATCCCTGGAACAGCGTCATCAGGGGTCAACCGATAGGTTGTGACGCTCATATCCGTGAATTTCTTCACCGGCAGGACGTAGACGATAATGTCGTTAGTCTTCATGTCGGTTTGGATGGTTCTTAAGATTGCCCGAATGAAATTGTCCAAATTCAGGATTTCGGAAGGTTGGAGTGCCTTCTTTGCCATTGCCTGAATCACTTCCTGAGCTCGACGGGTGCGGTCAAAGTCGGATGAGTTCAATCGAGCGCGCACATACCAAAGCGCCTCGTCGGCGGTCATCGGCACTTCACCCGGCTCCACCACGCACCAACCTGAGTCATTCATGTGGCATTCATCTTCCATGTGCTCGCCGACAGTAACCACAATTCCATCCAGTACGTCAATCAAATGCTTGAAGCCCTGAAAGTCCACCATGGCGTAGTGGTCAGGTCGGAAGCCGAAATTCGATGCAAAAGTGTCGCTCAGTCCTTGCCAGTCTCCAAAGGGAAAAGCGGTGTTCAGGCGCTGCTCACCCAGATCGGGGATGTTCACCCACAAGTCGCGTGGGAAGGAGATGAGGTGCACTTCGTTAGTGCGCGTGTTCAACCCCAACAGCAGCATCACGTCGGTTCGATAGCCTAACTCAGGGCGAAAATCCGAACCGAGCAGCAGGATCGTTTGGACTTCATTGGGCACGGGGATGGCATCCGCGTTATTAGCAAGAAAGGGATCATCCGCGTTGCGATTTGGCGTATGCCAAAGGTTAGTGATAAAACCCGGGTTGCCACTGCGCATTTCGTTCACACTTAGCACGGACAGTAATACAAATATCAGGGCAGCCAAACCCAGCAGGATGCCCCATGGAAAACGGTGTTTCCGTTGGTTTTTAACGGTATATGTCATATTCAATTCAATATCAAATCAATGTTAAGCGGATTCGCCTTCGATAACTTCGTCAGGTACCGGGTATCCATTTTCTTCAGCCAAACTGCGGAGTTTATTGCTAACCTCACGCCACTGCACCTTCGAAATGCCGAGTTTTTGGCGAATCTTGTCTCTCTCAACTCCATTTGTCAGGTCAATCAAGGCGCTTGTCCAACGCAGCATGTCAAAGGAAATGTGTTTTTCCATCTTGGCAGCCTTGGTGACATCCTCAAGCAGATACTCCAGGCGGCGCTGTGACCAGGGAAAAACCTGGTCTTTGATCTGATACTTTTCGGCATAATCGCGGTAAGCTGCCACCCACTCCGCCGAAACTTCCACTTTGCGTTCCTTGTAGCGGTACCGTGAATTGCCATAACGCACGTGAATGTAAGCCTGGTCGGGTTTTTCGATTTCAAGATGGTTGGTCATCAAACTCAGGCACTCGCCTTTTTTCATGGCGGTTTCCAGTACAAGCAGCATCAATGTATACGGACGTGGGTCCGGGTTGGCGGCCGTACGCAGGGCGTCCGCGGCATCCAACGCGAGCCTGTATTCGGAAGGTGTGAGCACCGTTGGCAGGGGGCTGATCACGGTTTTCTGAAGGACTTTCTCAGCAGGATCAGCATTCAGCACGCCGCCCTTCACCAACCAGCGGAAAAACGATTTGATGGAAGTGATCCTCCGCGAGAGCGTTTTGGGGCTGCAAGGGACATCGCGATCCTTCTCAAGCCAGCCAAGATAGTCTTCGAGATCTTTTGTAGTGATCTTGCCGATGGTCTTGTCAGTCGGCAAAAAACTTTCCAACAGTGCCAGGTCGGCAGTAAATGCTTTCAGAGTATGGTGAGACCTTCCCTGATCGCGCAGGTACATCTTCCAGGCTTGGATTGCAGGTTGGAGCAGGGTGCTCTCCTGGATGTGTGCGCTAAAGATTTCGGTTTGTGCATTCATGGCAACTCCACGTTTCGTATAGTCAAATGATTGAAATTACAGTTTAATCCCCAAACCCGGGTTTGTCAACCGGGACAAGATGTATGAACCCGGCGATTTGTAGGATTACCATACATCTTGGACAGTGAGTAAGAAGTAAATAGCAGGAAATG